>JADJOG010000024.1 GCA_016713865.1 Flavobacteriales bacterium
TACCACCGCGCCCCAGCGTTGAAGACTTTCAGTTCCAGGCTGTACACGCCATCGAGCGCGATGGGCCTGAATTGCGCGTTCTGATCGTCGCCATTCGGGCTGAACACATTCGGGATCACCACCACCACATCGCACACGTTGATCGCGATCATCACCGTGTCCGCGGCGATGCACGGACCTTGTGTGACCTGCACCCAAGCTTCGCCGCTCGTGTAGCCGGTCCAGGAGTTCAAGGTGGATCCATCGTGCCACAGGTAATCGGCATCGAGCGCGCCAGCGAAGAGGACCACGCTATCCCCGACGCACGCTGCTCGATCAGGCCCAAGGTCAACGCTGGGTTGCGAAAGGAAGGTCACATCCACCGAATCACGACCGAAGCACGCGCCATTGAGCACATTCACCCAGTAGGTGCCGCTTGTGGTAACGGAAAGCTGCGGTCCGGTGGCCAAGCCATCATTCCATGTGTAGGTATCAACCAAGGGCGTGGTGGCATCGAGCACCACCGTGCCGGGGCCGCAGATGAGCTGGTTTGGGCCGAGGTCCGGCTCAGGATAGGGATTCACGGTCACCGCAACGCTGTCGGTGTAGTTGCAGAAGGGCGTGAATGAGATATCGTCGAGGGCGAAATCGTTGCCGCTGGCGAAGTGTTCTGATTCGTGATGCAGATCTGCGCGGTGGTGTTGCTGCCCGATGCCCAGATGCGGTAGAACTGGTTCCATTGGCAAGTAGCGGGAAGCCGCCGTGAAAGTGCTGCCCAAAGGCTGCCCGTTGATCGTGAATTGGAGCACCGCCGGGTTCTGCGCCACCATGGTCGAGAGCCACGCCGAGAACGCATAGCTGGTGTTAGGCGCCACCGTGATCGACTGGCACCAAACCGGGATGCCCGCCGTGGCCGCGCCATTCACCACCATCATGTTGCCGCCACCGGTATGATCGGTGCAAGGCGGGAAATTGTTGTGCGTTGCGCTGGCGTTGCTGGCAACAGCGTATTGGCCTTCATTCGATAGCAGGCCCCAAGTGCCGCCTGTACCGGGGACGTAGCCGCTGGTGAAGCCGGTCGCCCCTGCTGAGAAATCGCCGTTCACCACCAGGTTCGAACCAGCATCGAGTTCCTGAACCGTGCAGTAGTACACGCCGGGCGATCCAACCATGGAGCGAGTTGCCGGTGGTGCCGCCGGTCCACAAGTAGCTGAGGTAGCCCGTGCGGGCGTGAGCACAACGGTTTGGCCATCGCAAAGTGTCAGGTCCTGCCCGAGGTCGATTCCGCTTGCACAGGGTTGGGCATGCGCAGCAAGCAACGAGAGCAATGCCGGTGCTAGCGTGATTCGTTGCAGTATTCTCATCACTTGTGGCCGTTGTCCGTGTTGACGGCTCGGCGCTGGCGAAGGTCGCCCACAGTGGCCATACCGCCCACTGGTTCCCATGAACTGCATGGGTCAGGGTGGAGCAATGTGATCGCTCGCCCACTAGCGCACGAATCCAGAAGGAGCGTCCGTTTGAATGCGGTCCGGTTGCTTCGCTAGCGCTGCCGCACGGCCGAAGGCGCCCACATCGAACAGGGTAACGGCCAAGCCGCGCGAGCGCGCATCGGCCACCTGCGCTGCGGAGATCAGGTCGTTGTCGATGCTGATGCCCGTGAAGCCCCGTCGCGCGGCGCTGTCGGCATGCGCTTGAGCATCGGTGGCGTACAGGAAGACAGGAATGGCCGGGCTCCGATCGCGAACGAGTTGCAGGAAATCGATCACCTGGCATTCAACCAGGAGCTTGCCCTGCAATCCCGGCAAGGCATGCAAGGCATCGATCCGCTCGGCGAAGCGCTCGAGGTAGGGCCACCATTCCTTCTCCGCGAAGAGCTTGCAATCGAGCGTGAAGTCCGCGTCGGGATTCATGGTCGCGGCTTCCATGAGCAGGCTATCGAGCCGAACGATGGGGTAGGCGTCAGCGCGCGACAACAACGGGCATTCGGCCAATTGCGCCCAAGTGTAGGCGTTGATCCTGCCAGCGCATCGGGTGCTCACGCTCAAGTCGTCGTCGTGATAGGCCACCAGCACATGGTCGGCGGTGAGCTGCACGTCCATCTCGATCCCATCGGTCACGCGCAAGGCCGCGAGCAGCGATGGCCCGGTGTTCATGGGGAATGATCCCTCGTTGCCTGAGCCGCCGTGCCCGATGATGCGCGTATGCCCGCGTTCCGGTGGCGAGCAGGCCGCCAGCAGGACAACAGCGATGAAGCAAGCGCGCATGTGCATGATTCCACGGAACCGAGGCGCCGAAGCTACTCGCCCACGGGCACGAGCATTGGGCAATGGAGCAGGGTCGAGGGCGCTACCATGGGCTCATCGAGCGGAGGGGCGCTGCCGTAGCGCTCGTGCATCACGGCGCGCACCTGCTTGCTCCCGAGGTTGTAGTCGCGCATCGGTTTCGGCGTGCAGAGCGCGATGCCCAATCCTTCGTTGTAGATCTTCCACACGAGCTCGGAGCAGTAAATCTCGTTGTTGCTCCACAGGAAGCGGAGGTCGTAGGGCAGGCCGATATATGGTTCGGCGGCATTCCGCAGCCGTTCGATATCCGCTGGGGTCAGCGGCTTCTCCTTCAGCCGCCGGATCGCATAAGCGCCGTCACCTTGCTCCACCCATTCGGCCAGCGGCGTGCGCTTCACCGGACCCACGGCTTCGAGCACCATCCATGCGCCGTGCTCCTTGAAGGCGATGCCCACGTGGGTCCATGGGCTTTGCGTGGCGAGCTGGAGCGCTTCGCCCTGCACCCCTCCGATATGCTGGAAGATCAGGTCGCCATCGCGCAGCGTGCGTTCGAGTTGGCCCATCGACTTCGTTTGCGCGTTGCCAGCTATCGCGAGGCAAACGAGGAATAGAGCGGCGATAGGCCGTGAGCGACGCATGCAGGTTGAAGCCTTCAGCATGCTGCTTCAATGCGTGAAGCTCAATTGGTAACTGCTCGTGTTGCCGCGATCATCGGTTACCGTGAGCTTGAACTCTTTCTTGCCCGGTGCCTTGCTGTGCTTGTCGAAGCTGTGAACAAGGGTCTTGGTCTTCCGGATCGTATTCCATCAGGATCCATTCGCCGTTCAGCGTGCCGCGCCACGACCCGATTCCGCTCAGGTTGTCGGCGATCTTCAGCGTGAAGCCCCTGCGGCCTTTCATGTCGGCGCGCAGGTCAATGTTGGTGATTCAGGGGCGGAACGGTATCGAGCATCACCGTGTAGAGCCGAGCATCTTCACGGGTGCCGTGATCCATCCATCGGCATGCTTGCCACCAACGGCGCCGGCTACTGTTCCATCAGCATCGAGCCTCACGATGGTGGCCTTGGCGGGTTTCGGTGTCTCCACGGCGATGCTGAGATCACCTGTGGTATGCAGCGGCGTGAGCGGATCGCCGATCACATGGATAGGGGAGAGCGCCCTGCCCACGGCGGGTTTCCGCGCGTAGGTGATGTAGGCATCGTCGTAAAGCGCATGGGCTGGCAGGTTGAAACGCACGCCGTCTTCTTCTATCCGGCTGACCGCGTCGTAGCGGAACAAGCTGCCTTGAGGCTCGGCGCTGGGCCATTTGGCGGCTTCATCGGCGGTGGCGCCTTTCAGGGTGAAGCGCAATTCGCTCTTGTTGCCATTGGCATCGGTGGCGATCACCAGCACCTGGCGCTCCTGGCCCGGTGCCAAGGCGATGCGTCCTTGCGGGGCCTCCTTGCCATAGATGCGCAGCTTGTTGTTGGGCTGCCGGTAGCACCGGTGGTATTCCATCTTCCGGCTCTTGAACAGGGCGTAATCAACGTGGGCGTTGCAGTAACGGTTGTGGTTGAAATCAACGTGATCCAGCTTGGTGCTGAAGTGCGGCACGCTGTCAACGATCACCTCGATCATGCGCACGCCGCATTTGGCGCTGCCGCTATCGTAGCGGTCGAAGGTGTTCACCGCGATGCCCACCGTGCCATAAGCCGATGCCGTGCTCTTCAAGGTGTATTTGCCTGTGCTGCCCTGCGCGGCATAACCCACGGCTTTCTCCGGATAAGGCGCCACCTTCGAGCTATCGGTGAGCGGGTACAAGCGCACGCCGTGGATCTCGGGCGGCACCCGGTCGCTCAGTTTTATTCCATGCGACTCGGGATCCAGAGCTACTTGATCGCCCGTGCGGCGCACCTCGAAGTGCAGGTGCGGGCCGCCGCTCCCGCCGGTATTGCCGCTGAGCGCGAATACCTCGCCTTGCTTCAAGGGAAGCGCACCTTTCTCCAAGGTCCAATCGATGCTGAAGTCTTTCTGGCGGTAATGCTGATCGAGGCAGGCTTCGCCCACCTTGCCCGTGAGTTGCTGCAAGTGGCCGTAAACGGTGGTGTGGCCATCGGCATGGTCGATATACACCGCCTTGCCATAACCGTACGGGCTGATCTTGATCCGGCTCACCCAGCCGTCGGCTACGGACCGCACAGGAATGCCTTCTTGGCCTTGCGTGCGGAGGTCGAGTCCCGAATGGAAATGATCTGAACGGGGTTCCATGAAGTTGCCGCTCAGTTCCATCGGGATGCTCATCGGTGTGATGTAGCCCGATTGGCCATTCGTTACCGCGACTGTTCCGATGTATGCCGACAAGAGGCTGATGCCTAGGATGATGCGCTCGATCGCTGATGTCATGCTTGAGAAGATCCTGTGCTCGTGAAAAGATTGAATCGCGAATGTTCTTGTGGCGCGGTTCGAATCTGGGATAGCCCCGTAGCCAAGAGCTAACACCGTGAGGTTCAAACAATATGCCTGCCTGGTAATATGCTCCGGCTATCTTCGGCCCGGACCGCGAAACGAATTCACCAGTCACACGCCATGCAGCCCATCATCGATCGCCTTGAGCACCTGAAGGAACGCTTGAACTCCTTGTTGAAGGAGCACAAGGGCCTGCAAGCCAAGACGACCGAGCTGGAGCATGGCATCCGCGAGCATCAGCGCACCGAGGAGGTCCTGAAGGCGCGTGTGAGTGAGTTGGAGAAGGAGAATGAGGTCCTCCGGAATGCGAAGGCCGCCCATGACGCGGCTGTTCCGGGAGCGAAGGACAGGATCGACGAACTCGTTCAAGAAATTGACCGCTGCCTGGAGCTGATCCAGAACTAGCGGACAAGCGACCCACATGGAAGAGCATTCCATCAGCGTCGAGTTAGCCGGACGGGCCTACCCTTTGGTGATCAGCCGAACGGAGGAGGCGCATGTGCGGCGAGCTGTGAGCGAGATCAATGAGAGCATCGACCGCTTGAAGGCGGGTTACCCCCTTACCGACAAGCAGGACCTGCTGGCGATGGCCGCACTGGAAGTCACCGTGCGTGTCCTGAACAGCGCTGCTCCAAAGCACGAGGCGCAAGCCGCCGCCGTGCTGGAGGAGATCGAGAAGATGCTCGGCGAGATCCGAACCTGACCCTGCTCCCGCGCCGAAGGAGGCCCGCGGTCCGTGAAAAACAAAACGGACCCATGGAAACGAGATCGACATCGTAAGCATACTCACCGGAGCAATGGCCGGCCTCGTGGTCCGCGGCTTCATTGTTTTCCTCGCCCTCAACAGCCTCCTGAAGAAGCGCCGCGAGGTGATCCTGAAGGAAGCCACAGCCGAGGCCGAAGCCCTGAAGAAAGACAAGATCCTGCAGGCCAAGGAGAAATTCCTGCAACTGAAGGAGGAGCACGAGAAAGAAGTTCGCGAGCGTGAGCGCCACGTGGCGCAAGCACAGGAGAAGGCGAAGCAGCGTGAGCAGCAGCTTAGCCGCCAGCAGCAGGATCTGGCCAATAAGGAAAAGAACGTTGACCGGCTGAAAGGCGAACTGGAGCAGAAGCTCGCAGGGGTTGAGCGCAGGCGTGAGGAAGGCGAGAAGATGCATGCCAAGCAGGTGGCTTTGCTGGAGAACATCAGCGGGCTGAATGCCGAGGAGGCCAAGAAGCAATTGGTCGATAGCCTGAAGGACGAGGCCCGCACCGCCGCGATGGCCCACATCAAGGAGGCGCAGGAAGAGGCCAAGGTGAATGCGAACAAGGAGGCCAAGCGGATCGTGATTCAGACCATCCAGCGGGTGGCGACGGAGCACGCGATCGAGAATAGCGTGAGCGTATTCCACATCGACAACGACGATGTGAAAGGCCGCGTGATCGGACGCGAAGGCAGGAACATCAGGACGCTGGAGGAACTGACCGGCGTGGAGGTGATCGTTGACGATACCCCGGGCGCCATCGTGCTCAGCTGCTTCGATGCCGTGCGCCGAGAAGTGGCCCGTTTGGCCTTGCACCAATTGGTGAAGGATGGCCGAATCCACCCTGGTCGCATCGAAGAGATCGTGGCCAAGACCAAGAAGCACTTGGAAGAGGAGATCATGGAAACGGGCAAACGCACCTGCATCGACCTCGGCATCCATGGGCTGCACAACGAGCTCATCCGCATGGTGGGCCGCATGAAGTACCGCAGCAGCTACGGCCAGAACCTACTCATGCACAGCCGCGAGACCGCGAACCTCAGCGCCATCATGGCCGCCGAACTGGGCCTGAATCCCAAGGCCGCGAAGCGCGCTGGTCTTCTTCACGACATCGGCAAGGTGCCCGACGAAGAACCCGAATTGCCGCACGCGCTCCTGGGCATGAAGCTCGCCGAGAAGTATGGCGAGAAGCCCGATGTGTGCAACGCCATCGGCGCGCACCACGACGAGATCGAGATGACCACCTTGCTCTCGCCCATCATCCAAGCGTGCGACGCGATTAGCGGGGCAAGGCCCGGCGCGCGCCGCGAGCAGGTGGAAGCTTACATCCAGCGCCTTAAGGATCTGGAAGGCTTGGCCATGAGTTACCAAGGCGTCACCAAGGCGTTCGCGATCCAAGCCGGTCGTGAGCTTCGCGTGATGGTGGAGAGCGAGAAGATCACCGATCAGCAGAGCGACGAGATCAGCATGAGCATAGCTGATCGGATCATGAAAGAGATGACCTACCCTGGACAGGTGAAGATCACCGTGATCCGCGAGAAGCGCTCTGTTGCCGTAGCGAAGTGATCATGACGCCCGACGAGATCAAGGCGATCATCCGGCAGGAGGTATCGAACGTGGCCTTCCGTGAGGTGGGCGATGCCGACCGGCTGTTGGATGACCGCATACTCGATAGCGTGGGCGCAGTGGATCTGGCTGTGGCCTTGGAGGGCGCATTCGGCGTCTCTGTTCCATTCGTGGACATCAACGCGCAGCATTTCGCCAGCGTGGAGTCCATCGCGGCCTACATCCAACTCAAGCGCGGATGAAGCCATCGGGTCGATCGCTGCTGCTGGAGCATGCGACGGCCCTGATGCTCGCAGCAGTGCTGCTATGGGCCGCCGTGCCCAAGCTGCCGACTGCGGAAACGCCCGAGTCAGCAACACGCCTCGCGCATCCGCTCAGCGGCTACTTGGAGAATCACCGTGCTGAGCCATGGCTGTGCGCGCTGTTAGGCCAGAGCTTGCGCGATGGCGGCAGCATCATCCTGTTCGGATCATCGGAACTCACTTCGGAGGATCACCCGGCGAAGCCCGTCAACTTCTTCAACAACGAGTTGCGCGTTCCGCTGCTCGCGCTCGGTCATGCCGGCAACCAATGCCGCAGCATCCACGCGCAACTCATCGCCGCCGATGCGCCGCTCCAGCATGCGCGCATCGCCATCCTGCTCTCGCCGGGCTGGTTCCTGGGGCGAAGCGCCGAACGCGGCACCGAGCTAGAGGCTTTCCTTGAATACCAACCGTCGCCATCGCTCTACCGCATCGCGGCGCGCGCGGCAAATGGCGATACCGGCATCGCTCCGGTGACCGATTACCTGCTGGAGCATGCGCACGAATTAGGAGCCGCGCAGCCCGTGGTGAAGTGGCTCTTGCGCGATGCCACAGCCGCTGGCCGCTTGCGCTACTTCTTCGCGCAGCCTTGGGACCGCTGGCGCATCGAGGCCAGTGCCGCGCCCATGGTGAGCGATCCGCCTATACGATCGCATTTGGTCGAATGGGCCATGCCCGAAATGGATTCTGTGCCTTGGCAGGTTCTGTTCAAGCGCTCACGTGAGGAGCACCTCACCGCTTGCACCAACAACAGCGTCTTCGTGAACGACCACTACTACGCCACCTATGTACAGGGCGGAACAAAGACCATTGATGCCGTAGCGATGGAGAAGAGCCGCGAACTGCGCGACCTGAAACGGCTGCTGGGCTACTTGAAGCAAGAGGGCGCTGATCCGCTCTTCGTGCTGCAACCGCTGAACCCCTACGTGTACACCAACCTCCACGACGCCGATGCCACCATGGACGAAGTGCGCTCCTTGGTCGAAGGGCATGGCTTCACCTTGCTGGATCAATGGAGCAGCGATCCCGAGCGCTTCACGCCCGGCGTGCTCACCGATGTGATGCACCTCGGCGCTTTGGGCTGGTACCAGGTTGATAGTGCGCTCATGGCTCATTTCAAGGCACCATGAAACAGCGGATCCTGCGCATCGCGAAATGGACCGTGATCTACACGGCGCTGGGCCTGGGCATGCTCTGGCTGCACGATCCGCGCAGCGTGAGCATGGATGCCGCTGCCAGCGCGGTGAAATTCGTCTATCAGCAGTTCTGATCCATGCTGCCCTTCGCCGACATCGAGTTCTACCTGCTCTTCGCGGTGCTGGTGGCGGCCATGTACGCACTGAAGGCAATTGCTGGCAAGAGGATCACGCTCGCGCAGGCCATCGCGGGCATCAGCCTGCTCTACACGGCGCTCTATTACCCCAAGCCGCTGCAACTGCTGCTCTTCACGGTCTATCAATGCGGGCTCACCTGGTTGCTGCTCTTCCGCTGGCGCAAGCTGCATGGGCTCGTCGGCAGCTTGCTGCTGGCGCTTCCCATGGTGCTCGTGAAGCTCAATGTGGAGGTTGATCTGCTGGGCTTCGCGGGCATCAGCTACATCACCTTCCGCGCGATCCAGGTCTATCTCGATGGCGAGCAATTGCGCGAGCGCTTCCGCTTCGTCGATTTCATCGGCTTCCTGCTCTTCACGCCCAGTTTGCTCGCGGGGCCAATCGATCGCTACGAGCGCTTCAAGGGCGACCTCGACGCCGGATGGTCGCGGCTGAATGGCGCGGCCTTGATCGCGGGCTGGGAACTCATCCTGCTGGGCGCGCTGCACAAGTTCGTTCTGGCTGAATTGGTGGATCGCTACTGGCTCCAGCGCTTCGATGCCGCGAGCACCATGACAAGCGACATGGCTGCGAACATGTACGGCTATGCGGTCTATCTCTACTTCGACTTCGCGGGCTACTCCTTGCTCGCCATCGGCCTTGGGCGCATGATGGGCATCGCGTTACCTGCCAACTTCGATAGGCCGTGGCTCACGCAGAACGCGCCTGAGTTCTGGCGCCGCTGGCACATCTCCCTCGGCGATTGGCTGCGCGATTACTTCTTCCGGCCCATCTACAAGCAACTGAGCAGCACGGCGGCGTTGCGCGCATGGCCCTTACTTCGGCAGAATATCGCGCTCTTCAGCACCTTCCTGCTCATGGGCTGCTGGAACGGCCTGCAGGCGCACTACATCGCCAGCGGCGCGCTCTTCGGCCTGTACTCAGTGGCCTACAACAGCGTGCTGCACCGTGCGCGCAAGCAGCGTCGCGAGCTGTGGGCAGGCTGGCCATCGCCTGTGGCGAAGGGCCTCTCGATCCTCATCATGATCAACTTGGCGAGCTTCGCGCTCTACTTGTTCAGCGGTCGCTTCCCATACCTGCACTAGCGCATGCGCTTCAACATCGTCACCGGTGGATTCGAGGAAGTGGGATCGCACGCGCATAAGCCTGCGGTGATCGGCAGCGATCGTGTGCTCACGTGGGCGCAGTTGCAGGTTGAAGCGGAAGCTCTTGCTGCGCGGATCACCAGACTCAATCTGCCACTTGGAGAACCAGTGCTGATCCGCGGTCACAAGGAAGCGGACATGGTGGCGGCGATCTGCGCATGCATCAGCTTGAATCGGCCATACGTGCCGCTGGATGTGGTGGTGCCGCTGGAGCGCGTGCGCCGGATTCGATCAGCAACTGGAGCGAGCTTGCTCATCGATCATTCGCCGGAAGCGCCCGCGGATCTTGCGCCGATCACCTGGAGCAGGGCAGGGGAGAGCCGAAGCGATCAGCCGATGCTCAGCGGACTGGTGCCCCATCGGCCGCACGACCCGATCCGCTACATCATCTTCACTAGTGGCAGCACCGGCGAACCGAAGGGCGTGCGCATCACGCGTGAGGCAGCAGAGGCCTTCCTGCAATGGATGACCAACGACTTCGGCTTCACGGCCGATGATGTCTTCGTGAATCAAGCGCCCTTCAGCTTCGACCTCAGCGTGTATGAGCTCTTCACTAGCCTGCACATGGGCGCAACGCTGTTGCTCAACGATGCCGAGACCGCGAAGGACGCCCCGCGCTTCCTCGAACGCGTGCGCGCGTTTGGCGGCAGCGTGTGGGTGAGCACGCCCACCTTCGCCTACCTCTACCTCACCGATCCCGGCTTCACGGGTGCGCTGGTGCCCAGCATCCGCAATTTCCTGTTCTGTGGCGAAGCCTTGCCCAAGGCCACGGTCCAGCGGCTGTTGGAGCGATTCCCGCAAGCGCGCGTGCTCAACACCTACGGCCCAACCGAAGCCACGGTGGCCACCACGCTCATCGATGTATCGCTTGATGTGCTTGCACGCTACGCCGACATGCCCGTGGGATTCCCGAAGCGCGACAGCGTGATCCGATGCACCACTCCCGATGGGGCCATCGCCACCAAGGATGCGCCCGGCGAGATTGAGATCGTGGGCAAGCACGTGAGCATCGGTTATCTCAACAACGATGCGCTGAACGCCGAGAAGTTCTTCGAGGCTGATGGCTGGCGCGGCTTCCGCACCGGCGACTACGGCTGGTTCCAGGATGGCATCCTCTTCTTCACCGGCCGACGCGATGAGCAGGTTAAGCTGAACGGCTTCCGCATCGAACTTGGCGATATTGCCGCGTGCATGCTGACGGCCCCCGGCGTGGCTGATGCGATCGCGGTGCCGCTGAAAAGCGGCGATGCCGTGAAGCGCATCGTCGCATTCGCGCGGCCCGTGCCCGGAACCGATGAAAGCGCCTTGATCATCGCCTTGCGCGAGCACATGCAGCGCGGGCTTCCGGCATACATGGTGCCTGCGGACCTCATGCTCGTTGATGCCTTCCCGGTGAACAGCAGCCACAAGACCGACAGGCAGGCGTTAATCAAGATGTACTTGACTCGCGGCCGCGAGTGAGAGCACGGATAACTTCGCCTCGCATGCATGAACCACTCATCCTCATCACCGGCGGTGCCGGTTTCATTGGCAGTCATGCGTGCGACGCCTTCCTCGCTGACGGATGGCGGGTGCGCTGCTTCGACAGTTTCGCCACGGGCAAGCGTGAGAACATCGCGCACCTGCTGAGCGATCCGCGCTTCGAACTGAACGAAGGAGATATCCGCGACGAGGCGTCCGTGGCGGCCGCCATGCAAGGCGTCAATGCGGTTGTGCATCTCGCGGCGCTCGGCTCCGTTCCGCGCTCCATCGCCGATCCGCTCACCACGCATCAGGTGAACCTCGAGGGCTTCTTGCAGGTGCTTGAGCAGGCCAGGCGCGCCGGTATCATCCGCTTCGTTTACGCATCGAGTTCCAGCGTCTATGGCGATTCACCGGATCTGCCCAAACGCGAGGAGCGCATCGGCTCGCCGCTTTCGCCCTACGCCGTGACCAAGCATGGCAACGAGTTGTACGCGCGCATCTATCATGGAACCCATGGCATGGAGACCATCGGGTTGCGCTTCTTCAATGTGTTCGGTGAGCGCCAGGATCCGGAAGGTCCATACGCCGCTGCCATCCCGCGCTTCATCAAGGCCCTGCAGGCGCACCAGTCGCCCGTTGTCTTCGGCGATGGCCGCCAATCGCGCGACTTCACCTACGTGGGCAATGTGACCAGTGCGCTGATCGCGGCCATTCGCTGCACGGACCGGCGCGCTTTCGGCGAGGTGTTCAATGTGGCTTATGGATCGCGCACCTTCCTCATGGACCTGCTCGACGCGTTGCGCGAGACGATGGCGAAGCATGATCCCGCGTTCGGAGTGGTCAAGGTGCAGCATGCACCCGAGCGTGTGGGCGACATCCGTGACTCCCACGCCGACGTGAGCAAGGCCCGTGACATCCTCGGCTATTCCCCGGCGGTGAGTTTGCGCGAAGGATTGGGTCGAGCCGTGCCATGGTACTTGGCTCATTGGGAGCCAGCGAAGCCGTAGGCGATGCTAGTCAGCGTTCGTCCAGCGCAATAGCCTGCGATCATCGCCTGCGCTGTAGAGGCCGTGCACGCCCCAAGCGACCGCGTTCACACTGTACCGGTGGCCAGCTGAACGGTGGTCCAATCGTGCCTTATGCTCCAAGGCATTCGCATCCCAGAGCTTCACATGCTTATCGCGCGAGGCTGTGGCCAAGCCCTCGCCCTCTGGCGAGAAAGCGATGCCATAGATCGCGCCGCGATGCGCTTCGATCGCCGGTGATGTGTCGCTGTTGCCGGATATGGGCCATGCGCGCAAGAGGCCGTCCTTGCCACCGCTCAAGATCGCGGGCTTGCTCGGATGGAAGGCCACCGAGAGCGTGCCGCCTACGTGGCCGGTGAAGGTGAGCGCTTCGTTGAAGAGCACGGTGTCGAGCACGCGCACTGGGCCATCGCCGCAGGCAACAGCCATCAGTTCTCCGTTCAGCGAAAGCGCCAAACCACGCAGCTTGGAATCGCACAAGGTGATGCTGCGCAGCGGTGCGTATCCGGCGGGTCCCTTTGCCCAGATGCGCAGGATTCCGTCGGCGCCCGCAGTGGCCAAGCGCTCCGTACCGAGCTGCAATACGGCATGTATGGCGCTCGTGTGAGCTTGGACCCGCTGCACAGCCTTCCCAGCGGCCCGATCGACCAGGATCAACTCGCCAGCGCTCGTGCCCATGCCGATGCGCCCATCGGCGAGCATGGCCAAGGAGAAGATGGACGAAGGCGCGGTGGCAGCCAGCCTGATGGATCCGGGATCAGCAGGCGACCAAGCGAGCAGATGTCCATCGCCGCAGCCGACCAGCACTTCGGCGTCATCGCAGCAGAGCGCATAAATCGGAGCCGCGGTGCGATGGAGCTCCACAGATCTCATGGTCCACTGGTTGCCGATCTGCATTTGTGCCAGATTTCGATGCGCCGCTCAACGGTAAGGTCGCGAAGACGGTGCGGAGGCGTGCTGTTCGCGGGTTGCGGCTGCGGCGTGATCAGGCCTTGCAGCCAGCGTCCAGCCACCTCCGGATAGGCTTTCAGGGTCATGAGCACATTCACCGCGCGGAGCTGCTGCGGCGTTACCGGCCATTGCTGCCTTGCGGGCAGCTGTTGCAGGATATCGCCGGCATCGACAGCCGCATTGATCAGATGGAAGGTGACACCCGCATGCGTGAGATCGCCATGCATGCACTGCCAGAACTCGGGCATGCTGCCCCGATTGAAGGGCAGGAGCGAAGAGTGCATGTTGATGGCACCGTGCCTTGGCAACGAGATCAACTTGCTCCTGAGCAATCGTGTCCCGAATACGATCAGCAGGTCTGGCTTGGCCAAACGGATGCGCTGCACGGTGCTTGGCGCATTGATCGACTCCGTGATGATCACCGGGCAATCGACTGGCTCGCCGATCAAGTTCCGGTCTTCGGCCTCTTTCAGCAGGAATGCATCCGCCTCAGTCTTGGCCACTTGTTCCCAACGCAAGGCGGCTCGAGCGGCAAGTGATAGCCTCAAGCGCAGGATCCGGTTGATCGTGTCATCGCCCAGCCAGCGCCGTGCGATGCGCGATGAGCGGCGGTAAGGCACCATTGTCGCTGCCTCTTCGAGCACCACGAGCGACGGCGCCATGCCTTCCTGCGCGAAACGGCGCACGAGCAGATCCGTTGCGAGGCTGCGATGAGATAGGATCACGATGCTTGCCATGGTCATTGGAAAGCGATGGTGATGGCGTTATCGCCGAATGGTTCCGTCGTGAAGGCGAGCGCTCCGGAATCACCAAGGACACGAAGGCCTGATGTCCGCAGCCCGGTGATGGTGAATCGATGGCCCTGCAACAGATCCGGCGTAATTCGAGTGAATGCGATACCGTCCGGTACCAGCCGCACGGCATTCTCGGTGGAATCGATCTCCAGGTGATCACGAAGCACCAAGTAGTCGAGCATCCGCGACACCGATGAGAGCATCAAAGCGCCGGATTGCCAGGTAGCGCGTAGGTTCTCGAGCGAACGCATCGTTCCGTCCGTGATATGCCGGTCGCTATTCGTGCGCCGTGCGTGGCGTTTGCCTAAGTGCGTGTAGGCGATGCAGGTACCACCGGTCCGGATGAGTTTCTCGATCCGGTCCGGCGCGAGCAATGCCCCTAGGCCATCGATGTCGGCCCACTCCCACACGCCATGCCGCTGGAAGGTATAGAGCGTTTGGCCATCGGGGAAACGGTGCGGGCGATAGGCCAGGTTATCATGGTGGCGCACCTCGGCACCGGTCATGGCCCGCATGCGACGGGCTGCCAAACGCAATGAGGTATCCAGTGACGATGATTCGCGCGCGCGCTGCTGCGACCAATCGCTCAAAGGGCGGTCTTGCCCAAGCACAGGTGTGATGCTGCCATCCCACAAGTACCGCACACCGGCAGCATGCACGAGGTCGAGTGTGTAAGCCGGGTTCGGATAGGCATGCCCGGACCGATCCTGGATCACCGGCATCGATCCATACCGCGAATTGTGCAGCATGTTGCCTTGGAAATAGCTGTGATCGACCCACACGCGCGGCTTGAAGTCCAGTTCGCGCAAGCGAGCGAGCGCCGCTTCGGCATCGGGCCGGTGGTAGCCTTTGTTACCTGCCCACATGTAATCGCCCCAGGTATGGATGCCATCGAACAGATGGGCTTTCAGGATCTCCGGATGCTGCCGCAAGCTCACTTGGTCGGGCAGGTTCTGGTTGAACGAGTCAATGAAGGCCGTATCGCCGAAGGGTAGGCCCAGCTGCTCCCAGATCGCACGGTGCAAATCGTCCCAATCGCGCTTCACGGTATTGTCCGGGTCGCTGCTGAGCGCAAGCCAGGCCTTCGCGCCATGCGGGTAGGCATGCACGCGCTGATCGCGCGCGCGGCAGCATGGGAGTGGAAAGGATCGTCGGCGAAAGGCCCATCGCGGGCAAGATAACCGGGCGCTCAGGGCCAACGCTTCCGATCGCCCCAAGTGAAGGTCCATTCCGGCGTGCGCAATGCATCGCCTTCGAGCACATACCATGCTCCCTCGCGTGAATCGGGGTTGCGAACGATATGCATATCCTGCGCGGGCATGTAGCTCTGGGCGAGGAGGAAATGCACTTTTCCGTCCTGCCGCGCGCCACATCGACCACCAGCATGGCATGTCCAGGGCTGCCTCCCTTAATGAAAATATCGCCCGGCTCGATCGGCAGTTCCGATGCATCGGTCAGCTCGCGGCTCAGGCTCAAGGTACCGGCATAGGTGAACACCAGGTCCATGAATGCCAGCAGCTGCTGGTGGGAGGAGTCGGGAACGGCGGTCCGCACCCATCGGCACTCATTCCCATTCACTACCACGCGCTCACCGTTTCGCCATCGCTTCCATTCCGCTTTGAATCCATTGGTGAGCTTAAAGGCGATCTCGTTCGAACGGCCCGAAGCGAAGAGGTGCTCGGCGCGCAGGCGCATCACGGCATCGGCGCATTGCTGCAGGTCGCGCTTTCCAACGCTCACGTCGATCACCGCCGCATGAACGTCCTGTCGCGGCTTGGGGCTGCCGTCGTATAGCAGCACGGGGCTGCCGAGCGGCTTCAGCGGAAGGTGGCGCAGGTAATGCGCGAAACTGCCGGGTTCAACAACGGAACGTGTGGCTCCCGGCGGCGTGGGGAAGCGCTGTGCGATGCTGCTTGATTGCGCGATTGCGGTGCAAGCGATCAGGAAATGGGCTAGGATGGAAGAGGCGCGCATGGCAACCGAATGCGCGAGGCTGCTTCAGGTCACGCTTGGGCTCCTTCCTGAACGGGCTTGAAGCCGAAGAGGCGATTGTCCTTGATCATGTTGTCCACATAGGGGGGCACCAGACCCTCCCAGCCCGGCGCACCGGCGCGGATCATGTCCAGTACCTGCTTGCTGAAGATGTGCAGCACCTGCGGGTCGTAGTTCTCGATGTCCACCAGCCGCTTGTTGAAGAGCAGGTAGTCGTACAGCGGGCGCATGCGCGGATGCACCGTCATGTTCGCCGTGGTCATGATCTCCGCTTGCGGCGAAGGACGGCTCGGGTACACGTAGATCTTCAGGTCGCGGTGGAAGAGGATGCCGAATGCCTCGAGCACGCCGCCGTTCAGATGGCGGTAGTACTTCTCATCGAATACTTGCTGCAGGTTGGTCAGCCCAATGAGCAGGCCCATGCGCGCCTTGGTGTAGCGGCTGAAATACTCGACCAGCTTGTAGTACTCCTGGTAGTTGCTGATGAGCACGGTCTGACCAAGCGAGCAGAGGATGTCGGCGCGGTCAATGAAGTCCTTCTCGTCCACATCGCCGGTATCGCTCTTGAGGTTGCTTAGCGTGATCTCGAATAGCACTTGCAGGCTCTGGCGATCGACGCGCTGCTCCTTGATGAACATGTTGTACCCGTTCATGATCATGTCGATGTTGACCTTGGTGACGGGGCGGAAGGAGCCGCGGATGGCGAGGATGTTCTTCTTGTACAGGGTCTCGCTGGCCTGGAGGTTCTGCCCATCGGGGCCGAAGAGCACCGCATCGGTGAAGCCGCGCTTGACCAGCTGCAGGCTGAGCAGTCGGTTATCGACACTGCGGAACGCGGGACCGTTCATCTGGATCAGGTCGATCTCCACCACATGCCGGCTCACGTTGTCGTAAAGCGAATCCAGGATCTGGCCTGGGGTGTTCCAATCGGTCAGCGCGGCATAGAGCAGGTTCACGCCCAGCACGCCAATGCACTCCTGCTGCATGCTGATGTCGGGGTCGTGCAGCCTGAAGTGGATGATCACATCGCTGGTGGGCTGGTCCGGTGCCGTCTGGAAACGCACGCCCATCCAGCCATGGCCCGCATGCGGCCGCTCGAAAGTGCTGGTGGTAACGGTGTTGGCGAAGGTGAAGAAGCGCTTGGTCGGATGCTCGTGCCGGTCAAGACGGTCGATGATCAGGCCGTACTCGTGCCGAAGCATGTTCTTCAGGCGGCTCTCGCATACGAAACGGTTGCCCGGCTCAGGGCCATAGATGGCGTTGCTGAAGTCCTTGTCGTAGGCGCTCATCGCCTTCGCGATGGTCTGCGAGGCGCCGCCAGCGCGGAAGAAGTGACGCACGGTCTCTTGTCCTGCTCCGATCTCGGCGAAGGTGCCATACAGGTCGGGATTCAGGTTGATCCGCCGCGCTTTCTGGGCGGGGGTCAACGTCACGTGCTTCGGGTCTTGGGCTAGCATAAGCGATTCAGTGGGGCAAAAATAGCCCTGCATGCGCAGCGGCTCCTAGCAACGATCAGCGAAGAGGCTGCTTGATCACGGCTTCGGTCCATCGCTGAAGCCCGTTTGCCTGTGCGAGCCATCGCAGAAGGGCTTGTTGGCCGAGGCTCCGCAGCGGCAAAGGGCCGTGATCTTCTCGCGCTTCTCCTCGCGCCCATCGTAGTGGACAATCGTGCATGCACCCTTTACCAGCAAGGGGCCGTTCGGGCTGGCTTCAATCCGAAGGCTTTCCGGCTCAGCCTCCGGATCTGGGGCAACATCGTTCGGCAAACGGTAGCTCAGCGCACCGCTAGGGCACAGGTCTATCTGGGCCTTGATCGCATCGGTGGTTGCGCCTTCGGCATTGATCCACGGACGTTGGCCTGGTTTGAATACACTGCTCAGGCCGCGCCAGCATTTGGTGCTATGCACGCAGAGTTCCTTCTTCCATACGATGGTGACCTCGCCGTTGGTGTAGGTGTGCTCCTTGCTCATGGCTTCAGCGATCGGGTGAGGTGAATGGGGCTTTCCAATGTGCGGTGCACCGGACAGGCACCAGCGATCTGCAGGAGCCGCTCGCGCTGATCGCTGGGCAGTTCCGCGCTGAAGCTCACTTCCAGATGGATGCGGCTCTCGACCGCCCGGCCTTCTTGCGTGCGATCGAGTACGGCTTCCACATGGATGCCGCCCGTGTCCCAGCCTTTACGTGCGGCATACATGCGCAAGGTGATGGCCGTGCAGCTCGCCAAGGCGCCCAGAAGCAGCTCGTGCGGACGAAGGCCCAGGTCCTGCCCGCCGTGGTCCGCGGGCTCATCGGCAATGGCCGTGATGCCGCGCGCGGTGATCTCGGTCCGGTAAGGCGCTCCGTCAAGTGTTGCCGCGATGCGGCGCTGCGTGGTCTCCATGGCACGAAGGTCGGGCTATCAGAGCGCGCCCCGCGCCTTGATCTCCAAGTAGCGGTTGATCACGTTCACCGTGAGGTCCTGAGGCTTGCAAAGGATGCAGGGGAGGCCATTTCGCTCGAGCTCCATCTTGATCAATCGCTTCTCCATGGCCATGCGCTCGGTTATCGTTCGCACGTACACTTCTTCCGTATCGGCTGGGCGCAGCCCGAGGTCCGCCTCCAGTTCGGTGTTCAGGAAGAAGATGGGCACCACCAAGTGCTGCCGGGCCAGGCGCTGCAGGTAAGGCAGCTGCCTCCGCATGGCCTGCGCGCTCTCGTAGTTCGAGAAGAGCAGCAGCAAGCTGCGCTGGTTGATCTCGCGCCGGACCATGCCATAGAGCGCTTCGAAGTCCGTTTCCTGATGCTCGGTGCCTTGCGCATACAACGCTTGCTGGATGGCCTGCATGTGGTTGTGCTGCCTTCCGGCGCGCACCACGGCGTGCGGCTTGTTGCTGAAGGTGATCAGCCCGGCGCGGTCCTCTTTGCGCATGGCGATGCTGCTGATCACGAGCGATGCGTTGATCGCATAGTCCAATAGGCTCAGGCCCTCGAAGGGCATCTTCATCACGCGGCCGCAATCAATCAGCGAGAACACCTGTTGCGCCTTCTCGTCCTGATACTGATTCACCATCAAGCGGCCGCGCCTTGCTGTGGCTTTCCAGTTCACCGTTCGGCGATCATCGCCGGGCACATAGTCCTTGATGCGCTCGAACTCGCTCTGATGCGAAATACGGCGGATCCGCTTCACGCCGGCCAGCGTCAAGCGGTTGCTTATCGCGAGCAGTTCGTAGCGGCGCAACTGGATGTAGCTCGGGTAAACGGCCACTTCCTTGTCGGCATCCAGCTTGAAGCGGCGCTCCGCCAAGCCGAGGGCGCTGCTCACCATCGCATTGATGGAGCCGAAGCGGTACACACCACGCGCTACGGGACGCACGCGGTACTCGAATTCACGCGGCCCCCATGCGGGCAAGGCGCCGTTGAAGCTCAGGTCGCGCTTCTGGAATTGGAAGGGCAGCTCATCCAGCACACGAACGCGCATATCCATGCCGTAGCCGCTGCGCAGAACGATGGTCACGGGGTTCTCATCGCCATTGCTCCAGCGCTCCATGGTGCGGCGCTCGCCGGTGAGCCCGGTGCGGCGGCCGTAAAGCAGGAACAGGTCGGCGGCGATGGCCAGCACGAGCAGCAGCAAGGCCAGCTTGGCCAATGGCAGCAGCGGCGGCCAAGCCCACGCGAGCACGAACGCCACCACCAGGCCCCAGCCGATGAGGAAGGCGCGCCTCGTGAGGAACACCGATCGCAGCATCAGCGCGGAACTTCGATCTGCTTGATGAGCAGCTGCAGCACTTGGTCGGGCGTGAGGCCCTCCATCTCGCGCTCAGGGGTGAGCTGGATGCGGTGGCGCAGCACATGCGGGGCGATGGACTGCACATCCTCGGGCGTCACGAAATCGCGGCCCTGCATGGCGGCCATCGCGCGCGCGCCGGAAAGGATCGCGAGCGAGGCGCGCGGCGAGGCACCGAGCATGAGCGATCCATCGTGCCGTGTGCGATCAACGATCGAGGCGATGTAGCGCACGAGCTTCTCTTCGCAGCGCACCTGCCGGGCCAGCCAGCGCGCGCGCTCCAATTCATCGGGACCGATCACCGGGATGATCGCGTCGGCGCTGAGCAGCTCGCGGCCCTGTTGCGCGCGGCTGAGGATAGTGACCTCTTCTTCCAGTGTGGGGTAATCGACATTCAGCTTGAAGAAGAAGCGGTCCAATTGCGCCTCTGGCAAGCGGTAAGTGCCTTCCTGCTCGATGGGGTTCTGCGTGGCCACGATCATGAATGGCGGTGCCAGCGGATAGGTCCGTCCATCAACGGTCACTTGGCGCTCTTCCATGGCCTCGAACAGCGCGCTCTGCGTCTTGGCCGGCGCGCGGTTGATCTCGTCGATCAGCACGATGTTGCTGAAGATGGGGCCCGCGCGGAACTCGAATGCCGTGGTGCGCGGGTCGAACACGCTGGTGCCGATGAGGTCGCTGGGCATCAGGTCGGGCGTGAACTGCACGCGCGAGAAGCCTGTGCGGATGCAGCGCGAGAGCAGTTTCGCCGTGAGCGTTTTGGCCAGGCCTGGCGCGCCTTCGATGAGCACGTGCCCGTCGCTGAGCAAGGCGACCAGCAATAGGTCGATGGTGCCTTCCTGCCCCACGATCACCTTGCGCACTTCGCCGCGCAGCCGCTCAACCGCCAATTGCAGTTCGCTCAATGGCACTGCAGGTTGGAATACGGCGCCTTCGCTCGCGGCCGGTACGGCGCATAGGGTCGGGCTGGATCGGTGCCGCGCCTTCGGATGGTGTGTAAGGGAATTGCTCGTCGGTCATGGTTCAGGGTATGCGTTGGCGGAGTTCGTGCAATGCGTTGCTCAGGTCGAGCAGGTCTTTCTCGGAGACGCGCTCGGCTGCTTCCATGCGCGCGATGGATTGCAGGCGTGCGTGCATCTCGTCGCGCGTCAGGCCGGTCTTGGCGGCCAGGTGGCTTGTGGTCGCTTCATCGAAGGCGAAGGAGCGGAGGTAGCTGCGTGCGCGCGCTTCTTCCTTGAAATGCGCGATCATCTTGCGCGCGCAAGGTCGGCGTGATCGGCTTTGTGCCAATAGAGGCGGCCAACGGTTCGGGCGAGCTCGCGGCTCGCATTCTTCGGCGGTTGCACGATGGGGATGGCGCGCTGCTGCCGGCGGGCGAATACCAGCACGAAGAGCACCAGCAGGATCTGCGCGAGGAACAAGGCCCAGCGCAAGGCCCGTTCGTGCAAGAGATAGCGCAAGAGGGAGCTGTTCTCCATGCGGCCGATCTTGTAGTACTCGTCCCACAGCAAAGGGCGTGGTGGCAGGATGCTCATCGCGGCGGCGGCGAACTCCGCGTTCCTGTCCTTCACCAGGTTGTAGTTGCTGAGCGCGCGCGGCGGAGCAGAGCACGATGCGGCCTTCGCCCCAAGCCATATGCAGCAGCACCGGACGCGAGGCGCCATCAACCGCCAGCACGCGGGTGCGCGCCGTATCGTACCGCGTGAAATGCGCGCCGGGGAATCCGCGACCGAATCGGAACACGCCGGGCAGCAGGCGCCGCTCGCCCACGAACCGGATGTCTGATACGGATTCGTTGTCCCAATAGGCGATATCGGTGACGATGTTCAGCGTATCGGCCAGCACATCGCCGAAACGCTCAGCGGCGATCAGCGCGTGGTCGCCCTGTTCCACCATGCGCAGCAGGTAATCGGTGCCGAGCCGATCGAGCCCGAACAAGGTATTGATGAATGCATGGTTCACCGGTGCGGCCGCGATCTCATCGCCCCAAGCGCGCGATGCGCCGATCACCTCCACGGGGTCATGCATTGTGCGCGCTTCGGGGAAGATGTCCTTGATGCGCTCGAACACCAGCTTGCCGCCATAAGGCTTGTGGTGGTAGCGCGAGAAGGAGGGGCTCCAATCGGTAGGCTGCGGAGCGGTGGCTTCCAGTGCCGCGAAACCCACGATCAGCACCGCCACCAAGGCCAGCATCCATTTCTCGAACCGGCTCATCGGGCAGGAGCGGTTTCGAATTCGATGAAGGGCCTGCGGATGCTCTCGTAGCGATCGCGATCCACTTCGGCATGTCCGTACCACACCCACTGGAACACCAGTGCCGCATGGGCGAAACGCGAGCGCAATGCCGGGTCCTTGATCTGCGCCATGTAGTCGCGGTCGGTGCGGTCGGGGCTCCACTCCAGCACGCCATCATCAACAAGGCGGCGCAGCACCAGCAGGTAGTGCAGGCGTATGGCGCGTCGGAAATCACCGGTGCGTTCAGCCTCACCTATGAGCGCGGACAGATCCAATTGCCTGATGTCCTCTTCAACCGTGATCACCTGTCCTGCTGAACGCGGAGCACCATGGAATGCGCGCCGCAAGCCATGCCTGCTAAGGATCACGATCGCGGCAACGAGCACCACCACGGTGATGATGTACATGAGGTTGTTGACGATGAAGCCAGCGGCACGATTGCCGAGCACTTTCTCCAGCCACCACCAGAACCATTCCTTGAAGCGGTCCCAGAGCGATGGCTCGCGGCGCAGGTCGCGGTCGTAGTCGAGATCAGGGTCTGCCTTGTACGCGGCGATCCGTTCGGCATCGAATCCGCGCAGCACCGTTTCGTCAGCGGCGGGCGCGAGGCTATCAGCCTGCGCGCGCACGTGCAGCGGCAGCAAGAGCACCAGAGCGCACCACGCGAACCACAAACGCCGCATAAGACTCAGGCCTGATCGAAGCCGGCCATCTTCTCCTTCAGCCCGATGCCTTCGGTCTCTTCGACCCGGCTGAAGTATTTGATGGCCATGGCCACCGCGATAATCGGATAAGTGAGCATCTGCACGCACCATTGCACGGCGGTGCTGATCGAGTTGAACAGGCCCCACCACACGGGCAGCTCAGCGGAGCCGCTGTTCAGGCCTTCGATGCCGGTGTTGATCCGATCGCGTCCCAACGATGGTGAAGGGCAACTGGATGATCCCGTTGATGAAGCCGTTGATGATCGCCATGACGAAGAGTAGGCCGAGCGTGGGCCAGAAATCGCCACTGACGAGCTGGTTGGATCGGCCCAGCGCTCCAGCGCCACCCGTGCGCTCGATGGCATGCACAGGGAGCACCAATGCGAGCACGGCCCACACATAGAAGAAAGGGATGATGCACAGGATGAAGCCCAGGAAGCAGAGCAGGCCTGTAAGCAAGGAGGCGCCCAGGTAGGGGCCGATCTGCGAGGCGCCGCGCTTGAACAGATCGCCGGTGGTGAGCCCATGATGCTCCCCGAGGTGATAGGCGCGCACGTACTCGTGCACCATGCTCACCACGAAGAGCCAGGCCACAATGAGCAGCAGGAAGCCGAGCAGCATCATGGGCAGGCCCGTGCTCAATGCGTTGAAGAGCTCCGATGGGTCATTCTCAGATGACATCTGGAAGCCCTGGAATTGGGCCACGGTGCCGCCTGCCAGGAAACCGCCGGCGATGGCGGCAGGCAATCCGATCGCGAGGATGGCGCGCGCCAAGGGCTTCCACTCGTGCCGGAGGAAAGCGAACGTTGTGGTGATGATCTGTCCGAAATCACGCGCTTGGCGCAACTGGATGGGTTCTGCGTGTTGCATGGTAGGGGAGGATGATGAAGTACCAGATCACCCAGGCGAGTGATCCGAAGATGATGGTGAGCGCCACCCACGGCCGCAGCGTGAGCGCGTGGCGCGTGACGAAGCTCTCGAGGAAACCAGCGATGATGAAGACGGGCACCAAGCCCATGACCACCTTCAGGCCGGTCTTGGCGCCACGGCGCAAGCTCTCGCCGCGCGTGTAGGTGCCGGGGAAGAGCCAGCCATTGCCGATGCAGAAGCCCGCGCCGCCCGCGACGATGATGGCCGAGATCTCCAAGGTGCCATGCACCCAAACGGTGAGCAGGCTCTCGGTGAGCACGCCATGCTCGTGGAAGAAGTACTGAAAGGCGCCCAACATGATGCCGTTCGACAGCATGATGAGCAGGGTGATGAAACCCGCACTGATTCCCGACGCGAATGCGGTGAGCGCGACCTTGATGTTGTTGATGGTGATGAAAAGGAACATCTCGCCTTCGCCGTGGCTGGCATAAATGGCCATGGGCTTGCCCGTGCGGATGTTCTCGAGCGTCTGGTCCACATAGCCGTCGCCGAGGATCAGCCGCACGAAGGTCTGATCATGCGCAACGCTTACAGCGCCGATGGCCGCAGCGCAGATGAATACGGCCAGCGCGAGCAGCAGGCTGTTGCGCGCCGAGGCGACCGCCAGCGGCACCTCGTGCTTCCAGAAGGTGATGAAGCGGCCTTTGGGCGTGCGCTTGTTGCGGTAGATGTGCTGATGCAGGCGCACCGCGATGCCATTCAGGTAGCTGGTGATAGGGCTCTTCGGGTAGAAGGTGCGGGCGTAGCTGAGGTCGTCGTTCAGCTGGATGTACAGGTCGGATGCATCATCGCCCGAGATCCGATCCATGCCGCCGACGACTTGCTCCAGCCGCTTCCAGCGGTCCTGATTGCGTTTGATGAAGGCGGCTTCGCGCATGGCGGGGTCCCAAACATAGCCATGGGCCTTCTACAAGAAAGGGCGATCGTGTCGGGCGGCAATGGCCTTACCGGAGCGGCGCAGCTATTTTGCCGCCCATGAGCCAAGTGAGCATCGAGACCGCCCAGAATGTTGTTCTGCATCACGAGGTGGCTAGCCTCGGCGACCGCATAGTCGCGTACATCATCGATCGGCTGGTGATCTTCGCATGGATCATCGTCTGGGCTTTGGTTCTGGTGGCGGTTAAGCCAGGGGATTCGGCCATGTTCGTGATCCTCGTCATCGTGCTTTTCCTGCCCATCACGTTCTATCATCTCGTCTGCGAGCTCTTCATGGATGGCCAGAGCATCGGCAAAGCCGCCATGAAGGTGAAGGTGGCGCGCAAGGATGGCGGCCAGCCTGGTCTCGGGGCCTACCTGCTGCGCTGGCTGCTGCGGCCCGTCGATCAGTTCAACGGGCTCGGATTGATCGTGGTGCTCATCAATGGCAAGGGCCAGCGGCTCGGCGATCTGGCTGCAACCCTGAAGCAGCGCACGCAACTCAAGGACACGCTGATGACGCCCGTGCAGGAAGCCCACCAGGTGCGCTTCCCGGAAGCCGTTCGCCTCACCGATGCGCAAGCCACCCTGATCAAGGAGGTGCTGAATAACACGCGTACCGATAATCGCTGGGTCCTAATGGATGAGATGGCCGAACGTGTGCGCAAGGCGATCGGTGTTACAGGCGGCGATCTGAAACCGATGGAGTTCCTGCGCGCCGTGCTCGAGGATTACGTGCACATCACCGGACAGCAGGGCGAGGGCACCGGCCACTTCAAGGGTCAGCGCCCTACCAGCCCGTCACCAGGAGACGGCGCGCCCCGTTGATCCCGCACTTCTGGTAAGTGTTATAGGCTTGCGCTGCCCGCTCGCGGATGGCTTCAGGGCTTTCGCGCAGCACCCAACCAGCAAGAGCGGCCTTCAGGGTATAGGCTTCGGGCGCCATCAAGCCGGTGGTCCAAACCAAAGGCGATGCACCGGTGGCCTTGAGGTGCTCGGCGAAGTAGCGCTTGCTGATGCATGCGAGGATGATGGCTTCGCGCGTGTTGCGTGCCGGTCCGGGGAAGCGATCTTCGAGGCTGAAGTCCATGAGGCCGTCGTGGCCCACATAGGCGATCAAGTCCGCGCTGCCGCCTGCTCGCACGATGGCGCCGCCTGCTGCGATGGTCAATGGTTCTTTACCGCTCGAATAGCGCAACAGGTCGATCGTGGCCTCCCGGATATTCCGTCCATCGTATGCATCAGCCACGATGTACACAGCGCTGTCGCGATGCTTCCAGATGGCGCGATCGAGGATGTGCGCCTCGTTAGGAGTTGCGCATGTTACGCGCTTCCATTCCTCGGCCTTGTCGAAATGCGTCTTCACGCCGTAGCCAGCGCCCCAGTAAAGATTGGTGCGCGCGTTCTGCCCATTGCCGATCCCCGGCGGGACCTTCACGATGCCTTGGTGCTCATTGTCGCACAGGGCCACAAGCACATGCACCACGCGTTGGCATTTGCCTGCCAGCGCGATCGCGAGAAAGGAAAGGAGGATCAGAGTTCGCATGTGCGGGGAATGCGAGAGGCTGGCGTTGGTAACACGAAGGCCGTCACACGGACGGCCTTCGCGAATACTGCTTCATCAAGTGGCTAGCGCATGTCGTTCACTTCCACGCCGGGGTATTTGCTCTTATCGAAGGTGAAGAGCGCATCGGCGAACTCGGTATTGGCGGTGAACTTCTTCACGGTGTAGGTGACCACGTTGCCATCCTTGTATTGCACTTGCACGCTGCGCGGGTCGCCCTTGGCCTTGTCCACGGTGAGCACCACGGTGTGGAACGGCTTCTTCGCGGGTTCGGTGGGGAAGAGCTTCACCACTTGCGTCATCGCGCCGCTGGCATCGGCCTTCTCTTCAACGAATTGGCTCTTGAAGCCCTTCTCGTACTGGGTGAACACCTTGCTCGGGTCCAGTTCCTGATCCACCTCGGCGGGATCGCGCAGCGTTACCTCGTTGGTCTCCTTGCTGTAGGTGAAAAGCGTGGTGCCGTCGTTGATGATGGTGTTCTTATCCAGCATCAGGCGGAAGCGCTTCCCTTTCACCTTCATGTTGCCTTCCTGCTTCAGGTCCAGCTTGTCCTTGGTGCTCTGCAGGCGGCTGCTGAAGTCGGCCTCGAAGCTGCTCCAGCCTTTGGCCTGGGTCATCAAGCGATCAACGATGGCCTTGGCCTTGGGGTCGTCCTGCGCCGATGCGTTGGCAACGAGCAGCATGGAGCCGAGAACGAAGAGGAGGATGTGCTTGAGCATGGGGTCAAAAGTATCGGGGCGCGGCAGCCAAAGGCCGTGCCATCGGCTCTGATCCTTTGCTCCAGTTGGGATGCTTGCGCATCACCTCGCGCGCCTTCTTGCCCTTGAGCATGGTCTTGCGGCACTTCGGCGACCCGCATTTGCAGGCCCAGGTGCGCAGGAGCTTCTGGGTGTATGGCATCTCGAAATCGAAGCCGTAATCGTAGGTGATCTCCTCGCCGGCCTTGATCGATCGCAGCGCTTCGATCCACACGGTGTCTTTCTTCGGATCGGGTTTCTTCTTGCGCTCGCTGTGCATAGGCCACCGCGTTGGGCTCGCATGAGGTATTGATCCACTTGGCCTCGTTCGCGCCTTTCTGGTTGGCATCAACCACCCAGTCCTTGTTCAGGGTGAAAAGGAAGGTGTGCCCTGTCTCCACGTCGCCGTAGTACTGCTCGTCCGCCTCCTCGTGGGTGATCAGTTTGCCCACGTACTGCATGATGCGTTCACCCTTGCGGATGGGAGCGATCGCGAACACGCCGTTCCCGTGGATCTTCGATCGCTTGCGCGCGACCTTCAATTTCTTCTCTGCCATGTGGCCCTGGTTCCGTTTTTCGGGCGGCAAAGAAAGGCAAGCAGTTGGATTAGAACCGATGAGCCGCGCGCATCAGTAACCAACTGTCTTGTGCAATGCTCAGAAATAACGCCCACCAGCACGATGCCCGCGATCACGCACACCAGATCGGCCAGCAGCATAATGCCCAGTGTGTAGCGGCTGTCCTTCACGCCAACACTGCCGAAGTAGAGCGCTACCACATAGAAGGTGGTCTCTGCCGCGCCCTGGAACAGGCTCACGAGCTGGCCGGTGACGCTATCCGGCCCGTAGGTCTTCATCGCATCCAGCAAGAAGCCGCGCGAGCCGCCTGCACTGAACGGACGCATGAGCGCCACGGGGATCGCATCGATGATCTCCTTGCTCACGCCCACCTGTGCCATCATCCACGAGAGGCCATCCATCACCAGGCCCATGAGGCCGCTGTTGCGGAAGATGCTCAGGGCCGCGAGCATGGCCAGCATGTAGGGCAGCACGCGCAGCCCCGTGGTGAAGCCATCCTTGGCGCCATGCACGAAGCTCTCGAAGAGGTTGGTGCCTTTCTCGCGGAAATAGCGCTCCATGAGGAAGGCATAGCCCACGATGAGCCCGATGATCACCAGCAGCATACCGTTGCTGAGGTTATCGGTGAAATGGAATTTGGCCGCGCCCGCCAATGATCCGATGTAGGCCATGAGTCCCCCGATGATCGAGGTGACCAGCAGCACGCCGCCCATCACCGGCAGGTTGAAGAGGTTGATGCGCTGCTTCACCGCCACCATGATCAATGCGGCGAGTGTCCCTATGAAGCTGGTGATGATCAAGGGCACCATCACATCGGCGGGGTTGGCAGCGCCCATGGCCGCGCGGTAACCGATGATGCTCGTTGGCAATAGCGTGAGGCCCGCGGCGTGCAGGCACAGGAACATGATCTGGGGGTTGGTCGCGCGGTCCTTGTCGGTGTTGTCCGCTTGCATGCTCTCCATGGCTTTCAGGCCGAAGGGCGTGGCTGCGCTATCGAGGCCGAGGAAGTTCGCAGCGAAGTTGAGCGTCATGAATCCGTAGGCCGGGTGGTCCTTCCGCAGATCGGGGAATACGCGATGGAATACTGGCGATAGCACACGCGCCACCTTCTCCATGGCGCGCGAATCGATCAAGAGGTTGAGCAATCCGCAGAAGAAGGTGAGGTAGCCGATGAGCGGCAACCAGAGGTCCATGATGGTGTTGCGGCAGGTGGCGAAGAGTCCATCGGCCGGCTGTTGGCCTTTGGTCACCTTGACGATGCCCGTGCCGTTGAGCACGTACCGGTCGCTGCCCACTTCAACGCCAGCATCACCAGCTTGACGGATTCGCACGAGCAATTCAGTGCCGCTCAGCGCAACGGTATCCAGTTAGTTTACCACGAGCGGATCGCCCTGCTTGCCATTCACCAGTGTCCCTAAGCTGTATTGCTTGCCGGTGCCCAGCATCACCAGCACGTAGCCGATGCTGAGCAGTAGGATGAAGGTCCAGAAACGACTGAGCGCCATGCGTGCAAAGGAGCGAAGGCGAACGCGCTAGGTGCAGGGCGGTAGCGGCGCGCGGCCAACAGGCGGGTGTGGACGGACGCTTGATAGAGCTAAGACCGCCAGCATACCCGATGGTTGCACTTACGAAGGACTTATTCCACTGCCAAGCGCACGGTGTGCATCGCGCCCACCGCATCGCGCACCGAAACGAGGTAAAGGCCCGGAGCCATTTGGCCGCGCCGCAAGGTGATTGATTCTGTGTTGCGCAGCGTTTCCGTGTGGACTGCACGCCCGGAGGCATCGCGCACATGAAGCTCGGCAGGCATGCGCACGCCATGCAGGTTCAGCTGGGAGCTGGCATTCATCGGATTGGGTTGAAGCGACAAACGCGACGGCATTGGGTCATCGCCGATCCCCGCTTCGTAATCAGCGCGGAATTGAATGACCTGTGATTGGAAGCGCAACGTCGCACCGCCGGTGATCGAAGCGTTGTTCACCTTGATGTCGAAGTAGCCCGGCGCGTTAAGCCCAGTCTGTGTCATTGTTGATATGATGAAGGAGTAGCACGCGCCATCGATCAGCGTCTGGGGATAGGAATAGAATGAATTCGCGGCCAGTGTGCCATAGCCTTGTCCGGCAATGGGAATGTTGGTGCCCTCTCGGTACAGCAGCCACGAGAGTTGGTCGCCGTTCGCATCGGTGAGCACTTCAATGGCCATGGTTGTTCCCGGAGCTATCGTGCTGGATTGAAGTCCTCCGCCCAATTCATCATTCAGTGGGTTGTCGTCGGGGCCGATAAGGCGCATGCGATTGGTATGGGACCCAGTAGGCAAGGGAGTCTGAGCCAAGGTGAGTTCCACGAAGTCGTAGGTCCCGAGATTGCCGGTCCATTGATACAAGCCAGCATCGACCGGTGTAAGCTGATCCTGGTCGACATAAATGGTTGATTGGATGGTCGCGGAGGTGAGCGGTGCTGTTCCTATGTTCTGGAGGCGTGCTACAAGCGGCGGTGACGCACCTTCGCATACGTCGTACCGGGGCACGAACTGAAGCGCGGCGTCATTCGGGCTGTTGGCGAGGTGGTGGTCGCCGCAATAGTTGAGCACGCGGTTCAGCTCATCCACATTGAAGGGCCCACCAGGAGGCTCGATCACGCGGCTCGGGCAAACGCCCCAGACGAAGCCGTACCAATTGGTATTGAGCAATGGCATGATGGCTTGCGCGTTGTCGATGATGGGATAGGCCGTGCCCGTGACCCAATCGCCGAGTGTGTTGCCGCTGATGCCGTGCAGTTCATCGGATCCAGTGCTGTCATCCGCCTCGATCAGGAAAGCCATGACATTGCTCGCGGCTGTTCCTGGGCCGTTCGATAGGTAGAGGCTATCAAGCGACCGCGATAGATGGTGGTCCCAGCATGGTGGGCACCAGGTGGAACTCACCGCGAAAAAGACCGTGTACCCCGCATCCAGATAGGAGTACAGGTTGTGCTCGTTTCCTTGGATATCGGTGAACGTCCAGTCAGGGCAGATGTCGTGCTGATAGATGACCTGAGCACTGATGTATCTGGGCGCTCCGAAGAGGAGCAAAGCGGCGATGAGGGCGAACTGCTTCATGACGCATGCTGACATTGGTGCTGTCAGCCACCTCAAACCTAAGCCGGAATCGTAAGATTCAATCAGCCCTTCCGCATGCGCAGCCCATAAACCATCGGGATCATGCCCTCCATGCCCTTGATGCGGTACAGCCCGTCCTCACCGCGCACGGTCTTCGCGAAGCAGTCGTGCGGCGAGCCATCCAGTTCACTGAAGCGCTCAAGCATCAAGCCCTCTTCCAGCAACGCGCTCATCACCTCGCCCAGGTCGTGGTTCCAGCTGAAGGATTTCGTTCTGATCGGGGCGTCGCGGTCGGCATAGGTGCCGTGCTCTTCCTCGATGATCGCCTCCCGATTGAAGTAGGAATACTGCACATGCGTGAAGTCGTTGTCGAACATCCATAGGACGGGATGGAACTCGACGAATACGAAGCGGCCTTCGGGTTTCAGGTAGCGTTTGATGTTCGCGGCCCAGGGCTTCAGGTTGGGCAGCCAACCGATGGTGCCATAGCTCGTGAGCACGATGTCGAATCGGCCATCGAGCGCGGGCACATGATCGATCACGTTGCTCAGCACCCACTCGGCCTTCAAACCGAGTTGTTTCGATAACCGAGAGGCTTCATCGAGTGCAGCATCGGAAATGTCCAAGCCTGTCACTTCGGCGCCCATGCGTGCTAGGCTCAAGGTGTCCTGCCCGAAGTGGCATTGCAGGTGAAGGATGTGTTTGCCCTTCACATCGCCGAGCAACTGCAGTTCAAGGTCCGTGAGCGAGTTCTTGCCTGCCAAGAAGCCCTCCATGTCGTACATCCGTGATGTGAGGTGATGGGGCACACGTGCGTTCCAAAGCGCGCGGTTAGCCTCGAAGGCTGCTTTCTGATCCATGCGGCGAAGCTAGCTGGGGCGCTCATGGCAGATTGGATAGGTCTTGTCCTTTGATCCATGCCACCATCACGGCATCGCCGAGCAACTGGCCCACGATTCGGTAATTCGAATGCGCCAGCGGGTTGTTGCCATCGAGCGGCTCGCTCATCACACCTACCTCCGGTTGGTAGTAGTTGCTGTGTACGAAGCGTACAATGGGCCCGCGCTTCACGATGAAGCCCACATGGTTGTCGAGGCCAACCTTATACACGCCGTCGCCTTGTGCTCGGATGTAGGCTTCCACTTCGCGCACCGGCCGATTGCGGAAGCGCTTGATCACGTGACAGGTCTTCACGGTAATGGGCTCCGCCGCCATCTGCGACCACTTGATGCGCGGCAGCCGGAAGCCCGCGTCCTGCAGTACGGTGTTCACGAAGTAGCCGCAGGCGATGGCGCCTTGCTTGGGCGTGCGGGTGTTGCCGTTGAAGTCCCAGCGTGTGCCGTGCCAGGCGGGCAGGATGTCGAGCGTGATACGGTCGAAGAGATAGGCGCGCGCGCTGTCAATCACCGTTTGCTTGCCAAGGCTATCCGCTGCGATGTATCGCGAATGGAAGGCGAGACGCCGCGTTTCGATCTTCTGCTTGAGTTCCGTGTAGCTGGGAGCAGGGGCGGTGAGGCCGATGAGCAATGCGATCATGGGGGAGTGTTTCGCTGCTCAATGCAGGAGCACTCCCCCGGTAACCGATCACAGCTTCAACTCCTTCATCTCGCCCTTGTCGGTGATCCATACGTACTTCACGATGTCCTTGGCCTCTTTCTTCGGGAAGCCTTCGGGCAATTGGATCTGCAGCGTGAGGTTGTAGGTGTACTGCACCGGCGGCTCAGTGATCTCGGCGTGCAGCACGATGTCGAATCTGCCGTAGGGCACCTTGTTGTAAAAGAAGCTGCTGGGCTGGCGCACATCGTTCACCAATTGCCCTTTGCGACGGCTGTTCAATGAGGTCTGCACGCGGCTCTTGTACGCGGCGTAGCGATCAAGCGGGAAGTAGGCGCCGTTCTGCTCGGCTGCGGTGCGGTGCCCTTCGCTCACCTTCAGTCCAAGCTTGCTGAAGTTGTCGAGCTTCTGCTGCAGCAACCGATTGGCGAATAAGCGCAAGGTGTCGTAGCAGGCGCTTTGTTGTGCCACGAAGAAGTCAACCTTCACCAGGTCGTAGATCTCCTCCTTCGCAGCGGCGGTAACGAGCTTGTCCAGGATGCGGATCGGTGAAGCGGACATGGACGTTCTTCTGGATCTCGAAGCCCGCAGGCACTTCCTGGTAGGTCTTGCTGAAGAGCTTGCGGGTGGTCTCGATCTCGTATACCGGCACGAATGAGAGCATGTCCATGAACACATCGGCATCCTTCACGCCATGCTTCTTCACGCGCGAGGTGAAGGTGGCGATACGCTGGTTGATGAGGCTGTCCGCTTCTTCAGCGGTTTGCCCGAGTTGCGTGATGTGAAAGATGGCGAGGTAGCTGTCGGCCGTGGCGTTCATCATCGCGTTCACCTCGAGCACGAGCATGTTGCCTTGTATGGTGGCCCGCACGGGTTGCTCGGCTTGCTGCAGCCACATGCGGCTGCTGGCCTCGTACATGAGATTGCCCATGGCCTGCGCCGTTGCGGCGATTGGGAGAAGGAAGGGGAGGAGGAGCGCTGCGGCGCGTAGCGTGCGTGTCATGTTTGCTGCTGTTTGGAGCAGCGGTACACGGCGCGCGGCGAGGCGTTCAATCGAGCACCTCCTCGATATTGCCTTTGATCATGGCGGCCAGGCGATCCATGGGCAGGTCGTTGGCATCGGTGCCGAACGGGTCCTCGATGCTCTCTGCGATCAGCTCGAGGCTCGCGAGCACATAGAAGATGAACATGGTGACAGGCGTGGCCAGGTATCCCAGGGTGAATGCGAAGCCGAAGGGAAGGGTGATCACATAGATGACGATGAACTTCTTGATGAAGCTGCTGTACGAATAGGGGATCGGCGTGTTCTTGATGCGCTCGCACGCGCCCGCGATCTCGAGGAATTGGACCAGCTCCTTGTCGAGGGTGAGCAACTGCTCGCCGGTGATCTGTCCTTCGCGCAGCATGCGGTAGGCGCGATGGGTCATCAGTTGAGCCACCTGCGTGGGCATGTGCTTGCTCCGGTCGAAATCGGCGATCTCGGGATGCGGGTCCTTATCGAGCTCCAGCCGTGTCTTCTCGAGCTGAAGGTGCTGCCATAACTCGTGAGCGAAGAGCGGGATCAGTTTCGCATAGAAGGCGCGGGCCACTTTGTCCTCCGGCAAGTAGCCATCAAGCTTCACCGCGAGGTTGCGGCTCGTATTCACCAATTGGCCCCAGAGCTTGCGACCCTCCCACCAGCGATCGTAGGCGGTGTTGGTGCGGAACACGAGGAGCATGCTGATCGCGAAGCCGAGCAGGCTATGCATCACGGGCAGATTGCTCGCATAGCTCTCGTTGCTCAGGTGCAGGTACTTCACTTCGATCCAGCCAACCGTCGCGGTGAATGCTCCGATCAGCAGCATCCATGGCCACAGCCTGCGGAAGGTGTCCGACCGGTGCGCAGCAAGCGCCTTGAACCAATTCGAGGGGTCGTAAGCCTGCATGTCACTCGTAGTGCTTTCCCACCATCCGTTGGAACATGCGGCCGGGCAGCAGCTTCTTGGCCAGCACGCTCACGCGCTGCACGCCCTGGGCCACCAGGTACATGGCTTTCGGCTTGGGGTGCTGGATGATTCGGGCCACCACGCGCGCCAGCTCATCGGGGTCGCGGCTGTAGTGCATGCTTCCGCCCAGCACTTCCATGGCCTTCTTGTAGCCGGGCTCGTGCTCAGGCGAGATGTGATCGGGCCGCAGCCGTGCTCCTGCGATCGGTGTATTGAATTCGCCGGGCTGCACATTCACCACGGTGATCCCGAAGCGCTGCTCTTCGATGGCCAAGGCTTCGCCATATCGCTCCAGCGCGGCTTTGCTGGCGCTGTAGAAGGCGCGGTAGGGCAAGCCGAAATTCCCCGCCACGCTCGTGATGTTGATCACCAATCCCTTGCGCTGTTGGCGCATGGCGGGCAGCACCGCGCGACAGAGCCGATGCGCTCCCAGTAAATTGGTGTCGAGCAGCTGCAAGGCGAGTTCCGGGCTGATGTCCGTGGCAGGGCCTTGTATGCCGAGGCCTGCATTGTTCACCAAGACATCGATGCGACCCGCGATGCGCAGCACTTCGGCAACCCCGGCTATCACGGATGCCTCATCGGTGATGTCCATCCGCAGCAGCGTATAGCCATCATCCGACTGGCCATGAACAACCTTCCTGCCCGTGCCGAAAACCGTGTGGCCTTGCGCCGCCAGCCGCTTGCACATGGCCTGGCCCAACCCGCTGCTGCCACCGGTGACCAGGATCACCTTCACGTACTCCGACATGGGGGCAAGGTAGCCGACGACTTCGATCGGCTTCGTACTGGGAGGTGTTCGGGAATGGGCAAAAAAAGTGGGGCAAGCGACCCGCATCGCACCGCATCAACCGCCTGCCCTTGCTGCATTCCTGCCCTGGGGGATTCAGCGGGAGCTGGTCGTACGGGACTTGCCCCGGCGCGAATGTAGGGCGCCGATGCTTTAGCCGTGACCGGATCAGCGACGCGCTGCCAATCGACCGCCGATCCAGGCCATGGGCAGATAAGCCACGATCAGGTCGAGCACGATGAACCAAGCGGGTGCCGGGATCATGATCGCCGCAGCGATGCCGCCTAGCAAATGCAGGACGCCCACCACCAGCGCGAAGCTCAATTTGCGGCTGGCAGCTAGAAGTGCCGCGATGGCTCCGCCGATGAGCGAAGGCACCGCATGCGCCACGAAAGGCGAGAGGTAATGCTTCGCGGTGAGCAATGAATAAGTGGAAGGAAGCTCCGGGTTGAAGCCTTCGGGCGTGGCGATCAATTTCATCATCAGCCCGAGCAGCAGGCCGTTGAGGAAGAGGCAGGCGACTATACCTGTGAGCACGGCGAGGATGTTCCGGAGAATCGGGTTCATGGTGTTTTAGAAGGATTGGTTGGTCGCTGCGGGTTGGCCTTTTGCATGAACGAAGAACATGGCCACTTCTCCTTTGCTCTTCAAGCGCACACGGCCGCGCGGGGAGAAGGTGAGGCCCGCTTCATCGCGGATGAGATCGAAGGTGGCCTCGCTGATGTTCACCTCGCCAACGGCCCGGCACGCCCTTGAGTGTGCTGCCGCAACTACCCGCATCGCCCCACACGTCGTACTGGAACTTACTATCGCCCACGATCTCCGCGGATCACGGTCCCGTGTGCAGGCCAGGCGCATGGCGAAGGCCGAGGCGCCCGCCTCGGAGCGCTCTTGAGCACGCTCCTTCAGCCATGCTTGCATCGCCAGTGCCGCGCGCACCGCATCGCGCGCGCTGTTCGGACGCGGTTCCGGCAGGCCCGCCGCGGCCATGTATGCATCGCCGATGGTCTTGATCTTTTCCAGCCCATGGCTTGCGGCTATGCGGTCGAAGGCCCGGTAGCAGGCATCGATCTCTTCCACGAGTTCATGCGCGCTCAATCGTTCGCTCATGCGCGTGAAATCGTGGAAGTCGGTGAAGAGGATGGTCACCCCATCCACATCGCGCGCCTTCGCGCGGCCGTGCGCCTTCAGTTCATCGGCAATGGGCTTGGGCAGGATGTTGAGCAGGAGCTTCTCGCTGCGGTCGCGTTCCTGTTGCACCAGGTTGCGCGATCGGCGGATGTAGCGCAAGCGGCTCCAGAGGGCCAAAGCCAGCAGCAGCACCCCGATGGAGCTGAAGATGAACAGGCGCTTCTGGTCGCGTTCATGCGCGATGCGCATTTGCGATGCATGCTCTTGCGCCCGTTGCTGCTCGATCGTGCGCAGGCTATCGGCAAGGCGCTCATTCTCGAAGTGGTAATTCAGCTCCAAGCGCATCAGGTCCTTGGCGCGCTGCTCGCCGCTCAGGCTGTCGCGCATGGCGATGTAGCGCATGTGCATGGCCAGCGCGTTCGGCGCATCACCCAATGCCGCGTGCGCATTGTAGAGGCATTTGCAGCCTTCCATGATCATGGGGAGGTCAGACAGGCGCTCCGCTATTTCCAGTGCCTCTCGGCAATCGCGAAGCGCTGCCTTGTGCTGGCCCGCATGCAGGCGCGCCACGCCCAGCATGGTCATGGTCGAGGAGAGGGAGAAGTCGTTGGCGCCCGACCGCGTGAGCAGGCCAACGCCCAGTTGCAGGTAATGCAGGGCGCTGTCGCTCTGACCCAGCTTGTCGAAACAGGTGCCCAGGTTGCCGTAGCAGATGGGCATCCAGTTCACATGGTCAAGCGCCCGCCGCATAGCCAAGTGGCGCCGATGATGAACAAGCGCGCTGTCGGGCTGCTTCAGCTCTTCCAGTACAGCACCCAGGTTGCCGGTGAGTTTGGCCACCTCCGATGCATTGCCCAGTTGCTTGTTGATGGCGAGGCTCTGCTCGTAATAGCGGCGGGCATGCGCGTAGTTCCGGTCGTAGAAATGGATGGAGCCAATGGAGTTGAGCGTAGCAGCACGGCCCGCCGGGTCGTTCACGGTCTCGTGTATGCGTAAGGCGGCAAGGAGGTGGCGCAGTGATGAGTTGTAATCGCCCTGCAGCATCGAAGCGTTGCCCAGCTTCACAAGCACCTCCGCGACCGCAAGACTGTCGCCGAGCGCGCGCGCGATCTCCAACGCCTCTTCGGCCTTGCGCCTTGCCTGGTCGATCTCCCCGGCGGAGATGAAACTCGAACAGCTATCGATGCATGCGCGCAGCTCGGAACGCTCCTGCCCCCACAATGGCATGGCCCCTTGTCCGAGGCCCAGTGCCATGGCCAATCGGATCCAATGCCTAGCGATCCTCATCCGGGGAAAGGTAACCGACGCGCCGTTTGCCCTTCCGGATTATCCGTTTAGCTTTCCATCACCAAACCCTACCACCATGTCAACCGATGCGAAGAAGTACACAACAGGTTGGCTCTATGGGAGCCTCGTCGTCGGCGTCGCCTTCGGCGCCATCATCTACTACTTCCTGAAGCCCGATCCCTGCAAGGATTGCTGCGTCGAGGACCCCAAGGACCCGCCCGCGCTTACCATGACCGGTTTCTTCGATAGCGCGAGCATTGAATCGATCATGAGCACTACGGATAGCTGGGGCGGACGTTTCTACCTGTGCAAGCATGAGGGTGGCGGGCTCACCGTGCTCGGCGGCGCGATCCAGGAGGATGGCGCGCACATTCCCGATGCGAGCGGCGCACTGCGGTTCATGGCCTTCAAGAGCATCTCGGGTTCCAGCACGGACATGACTGAGCTTGATGAAGCGAGAGCGGAGGCCGCGGTGAAAGCGGCCGGCACGCCCGAGAAGCCCACTTGGGCCATCGCTGTCGATAACGAGACGCTCAAAGAGCTGCTCTCCGTCACCGATGCGAATGCCATCGGTTTCCAGGCCCGCCGAACCAGCAGCAAGAATCATAGCTTCGAGCTGGGGCCAGTGAAGCTCAGCAGCGATGCGGCCTATGCGGTCGGCGTTCCGGACGATGTGCTGCTTGGCGCATACCCCTGTCCCATGCTTTGCCCCAAGGAACCATCGCTTTACCTGCACTTGCGTTGATGGGATTCTCGCTGCGGCCCTTCCGCCACGACGATCTGGCCTCCCTGCTCAAGCACGCCAACGACCCTGGCATCGCAGCCTTCCTCAGCGATGCCTTTCCTCATCCGTACGAGGAAGAGCACGGGCTGGCGTTCCTGAGGGAATCGGAGCAGCGATTGCCGTTCAGGAGGTGCATCGAAATCGATGGCGAAGCATGCGGCGCCATCGGCCTTCACCCGCGCCAGGACCTGTGGCGGCGCAACATGGAGATCGGTTTCTGGCTCGGGCGCGCGCATCGCGGCAAAGGCATCATGAGCGAGGCCATCAAGCAGATGGTCGCACTCGGCTTCGCGGAGTTCCCAGAGATCACGCGGATCTTCGGCAGCACCTTCGGGACCAACATCGCATCGCAGCGAACGATGGAGAATGCGGGCTTCGAGCTGGAAGCGAAGCTCGAAGGCACCTTGATCAAGAACGGCAGGGTAGAGGATGAGTGGATCTATGCGGTGAGAAGGCTTGGATGACCCTGCATTGCGCGATTCCATTAATTTCACTTCATGAAAGCACGGGTTTCGGTGATTCTCAGCTTGGTTGCGTTCTGCACGCTGCCCTCGGCTGCACAGAAGGTGAAGCTCAGCAAGGCGCTGTCCGGTGTCATCGATACCGCGTGGATGCCGGTGACGAGGCATGCGAACATCTTTGAGAAGCACGCGTGGCTGCAGCCGGATATCAAATCGATACCCTTCAGCATGACCGATGGCGAAGCGCAGCTTGAAGTGGGCGGAAATGTGCTGACCGTGAGCGGAGGGCGTGATGGGCTGTCCATTTCGGTAGCTGGTGAATCACGCACCGCGGCGCCGCGAACCTGCACGAATTGCTATCCCGACAAGTCGGTGCTGCGGATGAAAGCGGTGGTCACTTCGATGTGGGTGCCGGTGACCACTTATGTGATGCAATCGCACATGGTGGCGCGTTCCCGGCCGGTTACGCGATACCAGTACAACGCGAGCACGCGCACCACGCAGGCGGTTCACAGCACCGAGACGTATTACACCACGGAATTCAGGCACGTGCCTCGCACCACGTACCGGTACCAGTCGCGCACCACTTATGTGCTCGATATTCCGAAGAGCACCGTATTCGAGTTCGGAGGGCTGGTGCAGCCAACCGACCAGTATCTGGTGTATGCGCCCAATGACGACTCGGACCTATGGCATTTGCAGCAGACAAGCTTCCTGATCGCCACTTCTTCTGATGGCATCCATTACGTGATGATTGACAGCGACGCGGATGGCGATTTCACAGGCAAGCGGGATCAAGTGGCATTCAATACCTGGAACCCCTATGACGAGGGCTCGCGTTACCGCGCCATGCGGCGCTTCAGCAGCAATCGCTGGTACAGCCATGAGGAACTCGCCCAAGAGTCGTTCATCGAATTGGACCTTTCAGATGACGGGCAACACGCCATTGGCCGCGACCTGAACCATGGCTATTACGGCAAGAAGGAGTTCGGCACGCTGTCGATAGTCGGGTTGCCACAGGATGGCGAAGTGGTGATCAATGGCGAGCGCTTTCCTGCACGTAAGCTCTCGAAACCCTTGCGCTGCCAATTCGGGTACTATAATGTGCACCTGGAAGCGCCCTGGCCATCTTGAGCAGAATAGCGTTGTGCATGTCCATGCATCGGGGCGCGATTTCGAACTGCGATACGACGAGGCTCCGCAAGCAGCCTTGATCCGCGTGACGAACATTTTCTCGCAGGACTTCACCGTTCAGGTTTCGTCGTCCAGCGGATACCGGGCCACCCACTACAATACGGTGGAGTTCACCGCGCCGAAGGGGGCCGTCAAGGTCAGCATTGATAACGATGGCTACGCTTGGGAAGGCGAATACGACCTCTCAAGCTCAGAGGATCTGGTGGTCGATTACGAAGCGGAGATTCAGAAAAGCCTAACGCCGAGCGCCAAGGAAGGTGAGGAAGAGAATGAGAAGGAGTGAGCCGAAGGTCACTTGCTGATCCATGCGTGGCCATTGCGGCTGCTATCCGTGACTTCGCGCGCGTTCCGGAAATGGTTTTCCTTGGTGCCATGCGATGTTGCGCGGAGCGCTTCCTGAAACGTCAACCGTTGCCTTTTCCGATGGTGTTCTCCTTCGGGATTGCTTCCATGTATGGACTCGCGCGGCTTCATCGGCGCGCACTTCAATATCCGGCCCCCGGTCACGAACGCAGGCTTCAAACTGGCCCCGAACCAAATTGGCTGTGCGTCCTGCCTTCGAGATTGAAGGTTGATTCGAACTTGCCCGAGCAGCGGAATCACGACAACCTTGGTGCGGCTCTCGCAGGTGCCGTGAGTTGTATTCCGCCCGGTGCGTGCAACGTTGCTGGCGCATGCAGCGTCTAGTGCATCATGCACAAGCGCACGTGGTTCTCCATGCTCTTCTGCGCGATTGGCCTGAGCGCCTCCGCACAGCAGACCTCCGTTCTCTTCATCGGCAACAGCTACACCTATGTGAACGACTTGCCCAACACCCTGCGGCAATTGGCGCTTTCACTCGGCGATACCGTTACCGTAGCCAGCTCGGCGCCCGGCGGCTACACCTTGTTCCAGCATTCCACCTATGCGCCCACGCTCACGGCGATCCAATCGCAACCGTGGTATTATGTGGTGCTGCAGGAGCAGAGCCAATTGGGTGCGCTGCCTTTAGCGGTGACCACCACGGAACTCGGTGCCGCTGCTTTGGTGGAAGCGATCGAGGAGAATTGGGAGTGCACCTATCCTGTCTTCTACATGACCTGGGGCCGGCAGAACGGCGATGCGCAGAACTGCGCCAACTTCCCCTTCATGTGTACATACAATGGCATGCAGCAGGGCTTGCGCAGCAACTACATCGCGCTGGCCGAGCAGAGCGATGGCTACGCCGCGCCAGTTGGTGCTGCATGGAAGGTGGTGCGCGACACTCAGCCGGGCATCAACCTCTACGATGCCGATGGAAGCCATCCTTCGCCAGCAGGCACTTACCTCGCGGCATGCGTGTTCTACTGCACGCTATACCAAGAGAGCTGCGTGGGAGCCACCTTCAATGGGGCCATCGATGCGACCACGGCGGCTATACTCCGCGGTATCGCGAGCGCCACGGTGCTTGATGAGCCACTGACGTGGAACCTCGATGCGCCCAATGGCACGAGCGCCTTGCTCCATGGTGCCAGTGTCGGTCCGGATTGGATCACGCTCATCCACAACGGCCAAGGCACGCACTTATGGACCTGCACCAACGGGCAGTCCTTCACCACGGGAACGGTCACCTCACCTTTCGGACATCCGATACCTATTACGTCACGCACACCCACAACGACCCCTGCGGCAACAGCGACACCGTGACGCTCACGTTCAACATCGTTCTTGGCGTAGATGAACTCGATGCAGCCACGCAGTACAAGGTGTTCTCCGGAACGCCCGGCTTCTTGGAGATCCACGGAGCAACGGGAGGAGAGTTGCTCACGCTGCACGATGCGCAAGGTCGCGTGGTGCAGCAAGAGCGCTTGAGTGGCACAACGCATCGCATTGCCTGCAGCGCGGGCCTGCACCTCTGGCGATCAGCGATGAGCGCGGGAATCTGCGCAGCGGCTCGGTGGTCGTTGAATAGGCGCTGGCCAGTTCCGGCGCTCACGCATCGCTCCACTTCGCCACCACTTCCTGCGTTCGTTTATCCAGCTCCGCGAAGAGCGCTTCTTCTAAGCCATCGGTTTGCCCGCGCTCGAACACGCGCGTGAAGCGTCCATGCTGCAAGAGGTGGATTCGGTCGCACACGGCGATGAGCGGCCCTAGCACATGCGAGGTGATGAGCACCGTGCGGCCTTGCTCGCCCAAGCGCTTGATGATGGCCTCGAGCACGCGCACCGAAGCGAGGTCCAATCCGTTCATCGGCTCATCGAGCATCACCACGGGGCGGTCGAGGTGCAGCGCGCCGAGGATGGCCAGCTTGCGCCGCATGCCGGTGGAGTAAGAGGTGATGAGCGCATCGAGCGGCACTTCGAGCAATTTGTTCAGCCCGTGCATGGTGCCGTGCTGCGCGCCGCCTGCGAAGAGCTCGAGGTATTCGCGGCCCGTGATGCCCGGATGGAAATAACTCTCCGCTTCCTGGAAGGCGGTGTTGCGCTGGTTCATCGATGCGCCGCTGAAGAGCACTTGTGCTTCGGCATTGCGACCGAAGCCGTAGAGCGCGTTGAGCAGAGTGGTCTTGCCGGCGCCGTTGAGGCCCACGATGCCATGCACGCCGGGCGCCATTTCGTAGCGCGCGATGTCGAGCACGGGCTTGTCGCCGTAGGCGCAGCGGAGGTCAGTGATGCTGATCATGGAAGTAGGAGCGGAGGTTGGCGCGGGCCTTGGGCCATTCGGTGAGCAGCATGATGAGCGGCACCACATTCAATCCGGGCAGGATGGCGAAGACTGCTGCCACAGCCACGTTGGCGCCGTTCGCGCTCATGCGCTCGTTGGGGATGTAGTTGGCATATTTCAATATCACGGCATAAGCCACCAGTACCACCAGTCCAGCGCCGAAGAGCAGGTGGATCCACCACCAATCGGGCATGAACCAGGTAGCGCCGATGAGCACCGGTAGCGCGAGTAAGGCCATGATGCGCATGGCACCGAAAGCTTTTGTGCGCAGCAGCGAACGGGCATCGCGCGAAGTGACAAGCAGCATGGCGCGTGGCTCGCACTGCTCTTGCGCGCCGCACGCGATCATCGCGATGGCGCCGAGCAGGAAGAGCGGCAGCACCGGCAGCCAGCAGAATGCCAACGCGGCCAGCCACAGCAGCGCTACCCATGGCCATGCGCCCTGCACCGCGCCCCGCCACTCGAACAATCGCACGGGAATCATCCTTCGCAACCAACGACCACGCACACTGGAAGACCGCACAACCGGCAACCATGGCAACGCGCAGGCGAAGGGTAGGAGAGCGGCGTAGCTCCACGAATGGTCGAGCAAAAGAGCAATCATCACCGGCAACAAGAGCGCAGCGTATTCCAAGGCGATGGCCAAGCGCGCTTGCGGCACATGCCGATGCAGGAAATGCAGATCAGGTCTTCGCTGATGCAAACCCCAAACGGTGAGCAGGGCGCCACCCGCGATGTAAGGCGCGGACGAAGCATCGCTCACGAGCACGGCGCGCAGCATCCAAGCTGCTACGCAGATCGCGAGCGCCAAGAGCACAATGCCATACGCAGGCAGCGCGCGCTTCAGTTGCAGCCAACGGAGGCGGAGCAGAATGGTGGCGGGGTAACGCACGGCGGGCAAGTTGGGGAATCGGCTCAGTAAGGAATGCGAGCTTTCCACGAGTGGCGGCTTGCCTTCATCGCGCAGTGGTTGCAGTTGCGTATGGGCTTGTATGGGCGCTGATGGTCGCGGAGTCCATTCTCCACCATTGAAGTCCATTCGATGAGTGCGAAGCCAGTTGTTTTGTCCATGCAATTGGAGAACAATCGCAGGCCGATGCGTCGCTTCAATGCGGGGTGAATGGGAATTGCGAATGGCTCATAGTCGCCCGCTCCCCATTCATCAACTCCCATTCACCATGAGCTTTCCATCCATGCCTGAATAAATCAAGAAGTGCGCAACAGGTCAGTGGGTAGCTGGCACTGGCAAGCGAGCTTATCTCCTCGATGCCTCCAACAGCGAACGAGTAGTAGCTCCTTCAAATGGCGGCCCTGCCAACTTGGTGGACAGGCTCGTCTTCTGCGCACGTTGCCGCAGCAAGTCAGGCAACTGATGCTCGCGGATACCGTCTGACCCCTATAGATGAACCTGCGCCGCGCCGCTCTCTTGGTCATCCTGCTCAAGGTCCTTCCGGTCAATGGCCAGCTCGTCACTGTCCTCTCCGTCAATTTCAACAATGGCCAATGGGGCAGCGGTTGGTCCTATGCGGGCGATGTGCCCGAATTCGTGGGGTCGAGCGGAGCGATGGGCCTGCGCCTCAAGAACGCCGCCATGCAATCGGTACCGGTGAACGTGCCGCCCTTTTTCCCGATGGCCTTCATCCCCGTGCCGGGAGGGTATTCGCCGCAGTTCGCATACGAGCTCGACGCGGGTTGCGTCAGTGAGCTTGGACCGATACCCGGCCTCCTCGAAACAGGCTATGCGATGCTCTGCTGGTTCGATGGCACCAATGTGACCGGCGTCCTCCACTACCTCGGCTTCAATGGCACCACCACATACAGCTATAGCGCATGGAGCTCGGGGAATGCACCACCGGCCACCGGCACCTTCGGGGTGCTTCTGGCCGCTGATGTGTATGAAGGGATCGATCCGGATGCTGCGGCCATCTTCGATGATATCTTCGTTCACCGCGTACCCTATAGTGCTGCGGCGGACCAGATCCGGTTCATGCTTGATGGTGCCTTCGATGGTGTGCTCGGCAAGATGCGCGGCGATCTGGTCGACCAAGGGCTCATCCAGCTGACCGAACCTTACACCGCACTGGGGTACCCACAAGTCGGCGGAGGCGGCGAGACCACCACCGCAGCCGTGTTGAACCTGAACCTGCCCGTGCACAAAGCGGTGGACTGGGTACGATTGGAACTCCGCAATGCCACCAACCCCGCGCAACTCGTATCTACGATCCAATGCCTGGTCCTGAGCAACGGTAGTCTGCTGAGAGGCGCGGACGGTGGTCCACCATTCTTCCCGGTGCCGCCGGGCAGCTACTACGTGGTGGTGCGCCACCGGAACCATCTCGGCGTCATGACCGCCGCCCCTGTTTACCTCGGCGCCACCACCGGTATCCATACGGCCATCGACTTCCGTTCGGCTTCGACTGCGACCTACGGGACCGATGCGCGGCGTGTGCGAGGTAGCACGATGACCTTGTGGCCCGGCGACGTGAACGCGGACCATGTGGTGAAATACACCGGCGCGGGCAACGATCGAGATCCCATCCTCACCGCCATCGGCGGAACGGTACCCACGGCCACGCTCAGTGGTCAGTACCGCGCTGAGGACGTGAACCTCGATGGCGTTGTGAAATACACCGGCGCGGGCAACGACCGTGACATCATCCTGCAGACCGTTGGTGGCTCGGTGCCAACCAATGTGCGCGTGGAGCAGGTGCCGTGATGCCCGCGTGAGCGATAGAAGCAAGTAGCCCGCACCGCGAGGCCCTGCGAGCGGAAGGACTACTGCCCCGTCCCGGGTCGGGCCCGGGATGACAGCCCGGGGTAAACTCCTAGCGCGACGGTGTGCATTCAACGCCGGCACGCCCAAATCCTCACTAAGAGAGTTCGCCACACCTAAGCCGCAAATGGACTTCCATGGACGCCGATGGACGCGGCGTCCATTCGCGTCCATCGGCGTCCATTTGAATGAGCACGAAGCCAGTTACTTTGCCCACATGCAACTAGAGAACTACGCAGCAGGCACTTGGGTGAAGGGCAGCGGCAAGCAGAGCGAACTGTTTGATGCGAGCACAGGTGATCTTGTAGCAACAACTAGCAGCGGTGGTTTGGACTTCGCCCACATGCTCCACTACGCCCGCACCGTCGGCGGCCCGCCCCTGCGCAAGATGACCTTCCCCGAGCGCGGCCGCATGCTCAAGGCCCTCGCCCTCTACCTGATGGAGCGCAAGGACAAGTACTACCAGATCAGCTATAAGACCGGCGCCACCAAGGCCGACAGCTGGGTGGACATCGAGGGCGGCATCGGCAACCTCTTCGCCAATGCCAGCCTGCGCCGCACGCTGGGCAACATGCCCTTCTACGTGGACGGCGAGGCCATCAAGACCAGCAAGCAGGGCACCTTCATCGGCCACCACATCATGGTGCCCAAGGAGGGCGTGGCCGTGCACATCAATGCCTTCAACTTCCCCATCTGGGGCATGCTGGAGAAGGTGGCCGTGAACTGGATGGCCGGCGTGCCCGCCGTGGTGAAGCCCGCCACCGTGACCAGCTACCTCACCGAGGCCATGGTGAAGGACATCGTGGCCAGCGGCATCGTGCCCGAAGGTGCGATCCAACTCATCGTCGGTAGCGCCGAGGGTCTGCTCGACCATGTGATGAGCCAGGACGTGGTGACCTTCACCGGCAGCGCCAGCACGGGCCGCATGTTGAAGCGCCACGACCGCATCATCGACGAGAGCGTGCCCTTCAACATGGAGGCCGACAGCCTCAACGCCATCGTGCTCGGCCCCGACGCGTGCCGGGCACCGAGGAGTTCGACCTCTTCATCAAGGAAGTGGGCAAGGAGATGACGCTGAAGTGCGGACAGCGCTGCACCGGCGCGCGCCGCATCCTGGTGCCTGCCAACGTGCTGGAGGATGTGCAGATCGCCATCGGCAAGCGCCTGGGCAGCACCGTGATCGGCGACCCGCGCACCGAAGGCGTACGCATGGGTGCCCTGGCCGGCGCCGCGCAACGCGACGAGGTGAAGCGCGCCCTCGCCGAGCTGCTCAAAGGCTCGCAGGTGGTGTACGGCGACCCCGACAGCGTCAACGTCACCGGGGCCGATGCGAGCAAGGGCGCCTTCATGAGCCCCATCCTGCTCCTCAACCCCGATCCCTGGAAAAACCAGGTGAGCCACAACGTGGAGGCCTTCGGTCCGGTGAGCACCCTGATGCCTTACACCGACCTCGACGAGGCCGTGGCCCTCACCAAGCTCGGCAAGGGTTCCTTGGTGGCCACCATCGCCACGTACAACGATGCGTACGCGCAGCAGTTCGTGTGGGGCGCCGCCAGCCACCACGGCCGCATGCTGGTGCTGAACCGCGACATGGCCAAGGAGAACACCGGCCACGGCAGCCCGCTGGCCACGCTGGTGCACGGCGGCCCCGGCCGCGCGGGCGGCGGCGAGGAGATGGGCGGCAAGCGCGGCGTGCTCCACTACCTGCAGCGCACCGCCATCCAGGGCAGCCCCCACCACCATCACCGCCCTCACCCAGCAATACCAGCAGGGCGCGCGCTACCACATCAGCGAGAAGCACCCTTCCGCCTGCACTTCGAGGAGCTCCACATCGGGGACACGCTGATCAGCGAGAAGCACCTGGTGACGCTGCAGAACATCGAGGACTTCGCCGCGCTCAGCGGCGACCGCTTCTACGCGCACATGGACGCCAACAGCCTCGATGGCACCCCCTTCACCGGCCGCGTGGCGCACGGCTACTTCATCCTCAGCCGGGCCGCCGGCCTCTTCGTGGACCCGCCGAAAGGCCCCGTGCTGCTCAACTACGGCATCGAGGAGTGCCGCTTCCTCAAGCCCGTGTATCCCGGCTCCACCATCCAGGTGAAGTTCACGTGTCGGGAGAAGCTGGACCAGGAGAAGCGACCGAAGACGGAGGATTCTCCGAAGGGCGCGGATGTGGCGCGGGGCATCGTCAAATGGCTGGTGGATGTGGTGGATGAGACGGGCGAAACCGTGGCGTTGGCGACCATTCTCACCATGGTGAAGAAGTTGGATCAGAGTTAGGAGGTGTGGGCGTGCCGGCGCCAAATGCGCGCCGTCGGGCTTTCCCCTCCAAGTCCTCGCCGGCCTCGTTCCTCAGCCGCCTGTGGGCTTTCCGGTCCAATCCCCTCACGCGAAATGCAAGATCCGCGATACCGTTGATCCTACACACTCCGAGCACTGGACAAGCTCAGTAACCTGAGCACCGAACCCGAACTTGGCCGAAGCGAAGACCAACACACCAAAGCCATACTTCTTTCCACACGTACATTAGGACAATGACCAGCATCGAACAGAACGGGGAACTCAAGAGGCGTATTTGGCAGATCGCCAATGATGTGCGGGGTACCGTAGATGGATGGGACTTCAAGCAGTACGTGCTTGGGGCGCTTTTCTACCGCTTCATCAGCGAGAACTTTTCCCGCTACATGCAAGGTGGGGACGAGCGCATCAATTACGCCGACCTTGACGATGTTGCCATTAATGACGAGATCAAGGACGATGCCATCAAGACCAAGGGTACTTCATCTACCCCAGCCAGCTCTTTGAGAATGGGTGGCCAAGGCGAATGACAACGAGAACCTGAACACGGACCTGAAGGCCATCTTCACCGCGATCGAAAACTCTGCTGTGGGCTACGCCTCAGAGGAGGACATCAAAGGTCTGTTCGATGACTTCTGACACCACGAGCAGCCGCCTGGGCAAGACCGTGAAGGACAAGAATGCCCGGCTTGCCGCTGTGTTGAAGGGCGTGGACGAACTCCGACTTCGGCCACTTCGAGGACAGTGAGATCGACCTCTTCGGCGATGCCTATGAATTCCTCATCGGCAACTACGCGGCCAATGCCGGCAAATCGGGCGGTGAGTTCTTCACGCCGCAACATGTTTCCAAGCTGATCGCGCAACTCGCCATCCACGGGCAGAAGAGCGTGAACAAGGTGTACGACCCGGCCACGGGTTCCGGCTTTGCTGCTGCAGGCCAAGAGGCACATGGCCCATCACCCGATCGAGGAAGGCTTCTTCGGGCAGGAGATCAACCACACCACTTACAACTGGCGCGGATGAACATGTTCCCTGCACAATGTGAACTACGACAAGTTCAACATCCAGCTGGGCGATACCCTGACGAATCCCTTCTTCCGCGACGAGAAACCCTTTGATGCGATCGTCTCCAATCCACCCTATTCCATCAAGTGGATCGGCAGCGACGACCCCACGCTGATAAACGACGAGCGCTTTGCACCCGCAAGCGTGTTGGCACCGAAGTCCAAGGCGGATTTCGCCTTTGTGCTGCATGCCCTCAACTTCCTTTCCGCCAAGGGCCGCGCTGCGCTCGTCTGCTTCCCCGGCATCTTCTACCGGGGTGGTGCCGAACAGAAGATCCGGCAATACCTGGTGGACAACAACCACGTGGAGACCGTGATCGCCTTGGCGCCGAACCTCTTCTATGGCACCACCATCGCCGTGAACATC
>JADJOG010000025.1 GCA_016713865.1 Flavobacteriales bacterium
TCCAGCCCGACGGCGTGGGCTGCCCGGATAGCGATGCTATGCTCTACTTGGTGGATGACGTGCGCGTGGGCATCGGTGGTGATACGCTGGTGATGCGCGGCACGCGCTTCGATCCGGGCAACCACATGGCCGTGGTCGATTCCGGCACTTATGCCGCATGGGACTGCCGCGGATTCCGCGCGCTGCAGATCGATGCGCAATGGCGCTTTGATCGCGAGCACCTGAAAGAGGACAGGCCCGATGGCAGTACCGGCACCGACAAGATCATCGCCTCGTTGAAGATGCGCACCGGGCGAGGCGGGCTCATGGGGCGTGTCGATTTCAACAAGCCCTTCCAGATCGACGGCGCTGAGGGCTGGGGCTTCGACGTGCAGGAAGCCTGGCTCGATATGGCCAGCTACGCGAACCCGCCAGAAATGTCCTACTCGCCCGCCGTCGCACAGCACATCGGCCTGAACGACGCAAGCGGCGCCGCGATCCCGACCTGGCGCGGATTCTATTTGAAGCGCGCGATGGTGCGATTGCCGGAGCAGGTGAAGCGATTCGGTGATACCGGACGCGTGACAGCCATGGTCGATGACCTCGCCATCACCGGATCGCAGGTCACGGGCAGCATAAAGGCCGCGAACCTGATCGGCGCCAACGAAGGCGAACTCGATGGCTGGGCCTTCAGCATCGACACGCTGCAGCTCGATATCGTTATGAATTCATTCCACCAAGCAGGCATGAAGGGGCGCATGCGCACGGCGGTGAGCAGCACCCTGCTCGACTATTCAGCGATGTGGCGGCAAAGCCTCGGCGGAAACGACCACTTCATCGAATTCCTCGTGCAGCCGCAGGAGAACCTGAGCGTTCCCTTCCTCTTCGCCACGGTTGATCTGGAAGAGACCAGCACCGTGGTGGCCGTGCTTGGCCACGACCAGCTAGGCTCCTACGCGAAAGCCACGCTGCACGGAAGCCTCTCGATCAATACGCCGGAGAACATGCCGGCCAACATCAACTTCCGCGACATCGAATTCCAGGATCTCTGGTTCGGTACACGCAATCCCTACACCAACATCGACAGCAGCGCGGTGTTCTCCTTGGCCAGTCCGCAGAAATGGATGGGCAGCGCGGAGGATGAGGACGCGGCCGCCAGCCCATCGAGCGGAAGCGGTGGCGGCTTCCCGATCAGCATCACGGAAGTGATTGGAGCGCGCACCACCATCGATGGCAAACCCGCGGCTGGCGTGGAGTACAGCATCAACGTCCAGCTTGCCGGCACTAACAACATCTTCAAGGCCACCACGCGCTTGGCCACGCTCGGTGTGCTCAATACGAGCAACATCCACGAGTGGGGCGACCACGAGATGCGCCTGGATTCCGTAGGCATCTCTGGTGGCAACGGGGCACTTGAGGTGAGCGGCGGCTTGCGCTGGTATCGCGACAGCCCTACCTACGGCAATGGCTTCCGAGGCATAGTCACCGCGGATTTCTGGAACAAGAAGATCAATGTGAGGGCGAATGCCCAATTCGGCGAGAAAGGCGGCGACCGGTACTGGTACGTGGATGCCATGCTCGCCAAACAAGGCGGTTTCAACCGGCCTTCGGCATTCACGATCTACGGATTCGGCGGCGCGGCCTGGTACCATATGAAACTGAACAGCCCGTTGCCCTCTTCCAACTCGACGGAACAGGAACTGGAGAACGTGGGCGATTCGCTCTTCGTGCCGGGCCTCACGCTAAGCGGAATGAACTTCACGCCCGACCCTTCGATCGGCCTTGGCTTCCAAGGCTCCATCATCTTCGGCGACCCCAGCAGCGGGTATGCCTACAATGGCGACGCCACGCTCGGGGCGGAGTTCTCGAACACAGGCGATGGCATCAGTCGCATCCTGCTCACCACCAACCTGGCCATGCTGCATAAGCGCGAGGACACCGGCCACATCCCGCTCAGAGGCAATGGCGTGGTTCAGTACGACTTCGGCAACCATGTGCTCTCGGCCGATTTCAGGTGTTCGTTGATGTGAAGGCGAATGAGACCAGCGTGCTCTATGGCAATGGTCCGCAGAACCGTGCCGGGGCCATCAACCTCTTCGTGGGGCCGGATAATTGGCATTTGTACCTGGGCACCCCAAGCGAACGAGTGGGCCTTACCGCCGCCGGTTTCGTCTCGGGCGGATTCTACTTCATGGTCGGCGACGATCTCCCGGGGATTCCCGAGCCGCCAGCCGAACTGGCGCAGCACGCGCCGCCCGGCTACTTCACCGCGCGTGAAGACATCAGCGATGTATCCGGTATCGCCTTCGGCGCGCACGTGCCGTTCTCGAAGCGCGATACCATCTTCGTTTTCAGGTACCACCTCAGCGGCAGCGCGGGCTTCGACATCCTGCTCCGTTTGAGCGAAGGCATGGACTGCGTGGGCATTCCTGATCCCGGCATCGGGCCGTTCTATGCGCAGGGCCAGGCCTACGCGCACATCAGCGCAGGGGTCAGCATCTATGTGGACATCTGGGTCGCCGAGGGCGAATACCACCTGTTCGATGTGTCGGCAGGCGGGCTCTTCCAATGCGGCTTCGCCAATCCTTCGTGGATCAGGGGCACCCTCTTCGGCACGTACGACATACTCCATGGCGCGATCTCCGGATCAGTGTCCTTGCCATTCAGCGCAGGCTCTCGCTGCCAATCGCCGAACAACGGATTGCTCGCGGACCTCAACCCCATTGGCGATATGTCTCCGATGGACAGAGATGGCCTGACGCCCGGTTGTTCCGATGCAAAGCTCTGCGGCGTCGATTGCGGCATCGAGCCGGAAGTGATCTTCAATACGAAGATCGACCAGCCCTTCGTCATGCACCAGATGAACTCCGATGGCTCGCGGCGCGCACGCACATTCCGCATCCTGAAAGAAGCCTTCACGCTGAAACGCAATGGCATCACAGTGAGCGATGAGCAATCATTCAACGCGGTGGGCAATCGCTTGACCATGCGGCCCGCGCAATACCTGGAGCCCCTCACCCAGCATACGATCACGATCAAGCTGCGCGGTGAAGAGCAACTCGCCAATGGACAATGGGTGCCGGTGATGAAGGACGGGCAGCAGGTGCGCTGGGAACGCACGCACACCTTCAAGACCAACGAGGGCATTAAGGAGCTCTCGGCGGGCGATGTCGATGTGAGCTATCCCTTCCTCGGGCAGCGTTACTTCCTGCAGGAGGAGTGCCGTTTCGGCAAGGCGATCTGCAAGGCCGATCTCAGCAACCAGCCCGTGTTCAAGACGCGCCCCGGTCGCAAGCGCGTATTCAAGGCAGTGTTCGTCCCAATCAACGGAGGCGCCCCCGTCGAACGACCGGCTACGGCCATTCACGATGGTCCTTCCACCATCTCGTACGATATCCCGCCGATCGACAACAGCCGCACCTATGCCTTGCGGATCGTGGCACGCGACGAGATCGACTTCAGCACCATGGAGATCAGTGGCGATGGATTGGCCGCAGGTGGCGGTACGCCTCAGATGCCAAACATTCCAAGCGCGGGTGCTTCATCACTCCCGGTGGCCACTGCCGCAGCAAGCACCACCAGTCAATTCAATGGCATGGTGCAGTTCCGTCGCATGAGCCTGCAAGGCTTCACGCTGAGGCCCGACGAGAAACTGACCTTCCAATACCACTTCCGCACCTCGCAGTACAACACGCTCGCCGCGAAAGCCGCTGGTATCGCGCACAGCACCACAAGCGCCACTGCCTTAGCGACCATTCCTCCGCGCGAAGTCCTCGACATTACCTTCGGGGGGGAGCTCTTCGATGTGTACGACGTGCGAGGGAAGCGCTATGGGCTAAATAGCGCATCCCGCGCCGGACCGTTGGTGCGCATGGTTGATCCGCATACCGACAACTGGTTCAAGGATTGGGCGAAGCCCAAGCTCTACGACTACTACGACGTGCTGCGCAACTCCGGCTGCACCTCACAGCGCCTGATCCGTGCGAATCCCGATACGCTGGGCATACCGCCGAAGTACACGATCCGCTTCATCGCATGTACCGAGGCAATTACGGCGTGGGGCTGCGTTACGGCGTGCCGCTGAACTTATGCGCGCAGATCGAAAGCGCGCCGATAGGCGGCCAAGCACCAGTGGTCGATGGCGTGGCGACCTACAACTACCCGACCGGCCCGGAAGCACCGCGCCCATACGTGCCACCCACCTCGCCCGCAGGCGGAACCGTGATCAAGAAATGACCATGCGCTGCACCATCGCCCTCCTCCTCACGCTCTTATCCACGGGTGCACAAGCGCAAGCGCTCGGCTTGATCGCGCGCAACACCTCGGATTCGATCGTGCTGCGCTGGGCACCTGCCGACCATGTGGCGTGGCGAGCGAACAACGTGACAGGTTATCGCGTGGAGCGACTGCTCATCGACGAGAACACCACGCGCAGAACAAAGTGGACGCCGATCGGCGCCGACAGGTTCGTGCCACTGACACTGGAGCAGATGAAATCGCGCTTCGCGGTGGACCATCCATGGGCGGGGGCCGTGGCGCAGCTTCTCCATGGCGCGAAAGGCGAATCGGTCCCCAGCGATCTCGTGGCGGCATCGCAAGTGGCCGATGCCCAGCGCATGGAATGGTCGATGTGCATGCTCATGGCCGATATGGACGCAGGTATGGCGGATGCGCTGGGCCTTCGTTGCGTGGACCGCAGCATCGCCAAGGATGCCAACTACCTCTATCGCGTGATCGCCATGGACCCCACCCGCCCGGATACAGCCGTGGTGGCCGTGAACCGTGCATGGGGCGCTGAGCCGATCCCGCATGGACCGCTCATCGCATCCGATGAGCGCGAGCAAGAGGTGCAGCTGCGATGGGAAGCGCCAATAGCCGGAGCATTCAGCGGTTATTGGGTGGAGCGCTCGACCGATGGCAATCGCTGGCAACGCATGCACCAGAGGCCCTTCATTCCCACGAGCAGCACTGGCGAGCTAGCAGGTATTATCTATTGGAGCGACACGACAATCGTCGCCAACTACAGGCCCATGAAGTACCGCGTGCTCGGCATCACCCCGTTCGGCGAGGTGAGCAATGAAGCGCCCGTCATCATCGCCATGGGTCGCGACCGCACGCCGCCAACGGCGGCAGCGATCACAGAGGTGAAGGATGAGCGCGGGAAGCTCGTGGTGCATTGGGAGCATCGCGATCCCTCACTTGATCTGAAAGGCTATCTGGTTGAGAAGTCGCACGCGAGCAATGGTGCCTACTACCCGTTGCATCGGGACTTGCTTGCCCCGGGCACCAAGCGATTCGCTGACACATCATCTTTCCTCCTCGGCGAGAACCACTATCGCATCGCGGCCTTCGACACGTCGGGCAACCGGATGAACTCCAATCCGGGCTACGGCTTCCTCATCGACAGCATCGCACCTGCACCGCCATTCGGCCTAACGGGGCGCATCGACAGCAGCGGCGCGGTCACCGTGAAGTGGAGACTGGGGAAAGAGCCTGACATCATGGGCTATCGGGTCTTCTTCGCCAATGCTGCCGATCACGAGTTCAACAACCTGACCCCGCTGCCGATCCAAGACACGGTATTCACCGATACGCTTCAAGTGCGCACGCTTACCAAGCGGATCCACTACAAGGTCGTCGCGGTGGATCGCAACTACAACCATAGCGCGTTCAGCGGCATGCTCACACTGGAGCGCCCCGATCTGGTTGCGCCCGTCGCACCGGTCTTCAAGCACTATAGCGTTAGCGATACAGCCGTGACCATCGATTTCATCGGCAGCACAAGTGCAGACCTCAAGCTGCATCGGCTGCTACGCAAGGCACCGGGCGAAGAAACCTGGAAAGAGGTACTCGTGCTTCCGGCCTCTGACAAGCGCCGTAGCTGGACCGACCGCACGGTGAGCGGGCCGGCCTACTACAGCTACACCATGGTCGCGATCGACAGTGCCGGGAACTCCTCGGCGCGAGCCGTGCCACTGAATGTGCGCGTGCATCAGAAATCGAAGCACGCCGCAGCCGTTCAAGTCAAGGCCACCCGAGTGGATGAGCGCACCGTGCAAGTGAGCTGGCAAAAAGCCCCAGGCGCGGTGCATCACTACGTGGTCTATCGCGCCTTGAATGATGGCGCCATGGTGGTCATGGGCCATGTCAGCGGATCAGCATCCACGTACAGTGATATCCGGTTGGCCGGGAAAGGATCCTACACCTATCACGTTCAGGCCGTGTTCGATGATGGCCTCTCTTCAGCTGTGGTGCAAGCCGCATCGCCAGTGGTGGTTCCGTGAGGCTACTACTCAAGTGGTATTGCTGAGGATGCCGCGCTCCGGGTTCTTCGTGGCATCAAACACGGACCCATGCGCACAGCGATCATCTGCCTGCTCTCCTTGGCTCCTGCCGCTGCTGCTGCGCAGAGCGTCATAGCATCCGGCGGAGACTTCCAAAGCAATTCGGAAGCTGCTGTCAGCTACACCATTGGAGAACCGGTAATCGCTACGGCAAGCGGCAGCCCGGGAATACTCACGCAGGGCTTTCAGCAGCCTTGGGTGGACATCAATACGGTGCTGGATGAGCCAAGCGCAGGTCCGGAGATGAGCGTGTACCCGAATCCGGTGCGCCATACCCTTCACCTCGCCATAGGCCAGGACCCAAGCGGCGAGCGCTATGCGCTCTACGATGCTGCCGGGAAGCTGATCACCGATGCGCGCATCGGCAGCAGCATCACCGACATCGACATGGAATCCTACGCCAGCGGCAGCTACCACTTGCGCGTGCTGAGCAACGACGGAAGCCCCCTTCGAACCTTCAAGATCTCCCTTACCCGCTAAGCCATGAAAAAGCTCCTCCTTCTCCTCGCAACGGCTGCCTCACTCAGCGCTGCAGCGCAGGTGCCGCAACGCATAAGCTATCAGGCCATCCTGCGCGATGCAGGAGGCACCATTCAGCCGAACACGAACGCGACGCTTGGTCTTGCGATACTTCAAGGCAGCGCAGGCGGACCAGTGGTGTACAACGAGAACCATGCTGTTACCACCAACGGCTTCGGTTTGGCGAACGTGGCCATCGGCGGCGGCACCGCGGTGAGCGGCAGCTTCGCAGCGATCGACTGGAGCGCGGGACCGTATTTCGTGCGAACCAGCGTGAACGGCACGCCGATCGGCACTTCGCAATTGCTGAGCGTACCGTATGCGCTCTTCGCGGAGCAGAGCAACACGCCGGGACCACAAGGCCCTGCTGGGCCCGCTGGGCCGCAAGGTCCGGCAGGTGCCGATGGGACAGGAGTTACCATCCTGGGCTCACTCACCAACATCAATCAACTGCCGGGTACCGGTGAACCGGGCGATGCGTACCTGGTGAATGGCAGCTTGTATGTGTGGAGCGACAACACGAATTCCTGGGAGAATGTCGGCTCCATTCAAGGACCTGCCGGACCACAAGGCGTGGCTGGTGCTGATGGGCGCACCATACTCAGCGGCGCAAGCAACCCAACCGCAGGCACTGGCTCCAACGGCGACTTCTACATCAACACCAGCACGAACACGCTTTTCGGACCGAAGACCGCTGGCGCCTGGGGCAGCGGCACTTCGTTGATCGGGCCTCAGGGACCTCAGGGTACTGCCGGTCCGCAAGGTGCAACAGGAGCAACGGGAGCAACAGGTGCTGTTGGACCGCAAGGAGCGCAAGGACCACAAGGGCCGGCCGGCACAACAGGTCCGCAGGGGCCAGCTGGTGCTGATGGTACCGGCGTGACAATCCTTGGCACCTTGAACAATGTGGGCCAGTTGCCCGCTAATGGTGATCCCGGCGATGCCTACTTGATTGGAGGAAGCCTGTACGTCTGGAGCGAGAGCACCAACAACTGGCAGAACGTCGGGACCATTCAAGGGCCCGCAGGGCCGCAAGGCCCACAGGGCGCTACCGGGCCTACCGGCGCAACAGGACCGCAGGGAGCAACCGGGCCACAAGGCGCAACGGGAGCCACTGGTCCGCAAGGCCCAGCCGGTACAGATGGCCGAACGGTGCTCAACGGTACGAGCAATCCAACGGGAGGCCTTGGCACCAATGGCGATTTCTACATCAACACCACGACAAGCACGCTCTTCGGGCCGAAGACCGGAGGCGCATGGGGCAGCGGTGTTTCTCTGATCGGACCTGCCGGGCCGCAGGGTGCAACTGGCGCAACGGGGCAGCAAGGGCCACAAGGCGCAACAGGTGCCACTGGCGCAACAGGGCCGCAGGGGGCAACGGGACCACAAGGCGCTACAGGCGCGCAAGGTGCCACTGGACCGCAGGGCTCCACCGGACCGCAAGGCCCCGCTGGGACCGATGGCCGCACGGTGCTCAATGGTGCGGGCAATCCTGTGGCTGGCCTTGGCAGCAACGGCGACTTCTACATCAACACAGCGGCCAGCACGCTCTTCGGGCCGAAGACAGCTGGCGCTTGGGGCAGCGGCATTTCTCTAATCGGCCCTATCGGGCCGCAGGGGTGCCACAGGAGCAACGGGGGCACAAGGACCGCAAGGCTTGCCAGGAACGAACGGAACCAACGGTACGAATGGCGCTGATGGAAGAACGGTGCTCAATGGCTCCGGGAATCCAACGGCCGGTGTTGGAGCCAACGGTGACTTCTACATCAACACAACTGCGAATACCCTCTTCGGGCCGAAAACTGCTGGTGCTTGGGGTGCTGGTGTTTCCTTGATCGGACCGCAAGGCCTTCAAGGTGCAACCGGAGCAACGGGGCCACAAGGCGCTACCGGTCCGCAAGGAGCCACAGGAGCAACGGGGGCACAAGGACCGCAAGGCTTGCCAGGAACGAATGGAACCAACGGTACGAATGGCGCTGATGGAAGAACGGTGCTCAATGGCTCCGGGAATCCAACGGCCGGTGTTGGAGCCAACGGCGACTTCTACATCAACACAACTGCGAATTCCCTCTTCGGGCCGAAAACCGCTGGTGCTTGGGGTGCTGGCGTTTCCTTGATCGGACCACAAGGCCTTCAAGGTGCAACCGGAGCAACGGGGCCACAAGGCGCTACCGGTCCGCAAGGAGCAACGGGGGCGGCCGGCGCAACGGGAGCGGCAGGTCCACAAGGTGTGGCGGGCACCAATGGCAAGACCGTGCTCAACGGAACGGTTGATCCCACCGGAGGCGTTGGCACCGATGGCGACTTCTACATCAACACCACATCCGATTTCATCTTCGGGCCGAAGGCCGCTGGGGCATGGGGAACGGGCACCTCGCTGGTCGGGCCTCAAGGGCCTGCTGGTGGCGGCGGATGGTCGCTTACCGGCAATGCGGGCACAGTGGCAGGCACTAATTTCATTGGAACTACAGACGGACAACCGCTTCACTTCCGCGTTCTGAACATTCCATCTGGAAAAATCGAAATCAACTCAACTGCAAGCACCGGATTCGGCTACAACACATTGACCAACGCATCCAACCAATACAGCGCGGCATTCGGATACCAAGTGCTGGCCAGTGCTGCAGGTTCCAACAATACAGCCATGGGCTATTGGAATCTGGCCAATGCATCTGGCACCTTTAACACTGCAATTGGCTACGAAGCACAGCGAGGAACCACCACTGGCTCGAACAATGTAGCTATCGGAGCCGGATCACTCAGGTTCAATACGACCGGTCGATCAAACGTGGCTGTAGGGCGAATGGCGCTCAGGAACAATGCAGACAGGCATAACATCGTAGCAATTGGCGACAGCGCGCTATTCAACAACAGCGTTGGAGCAGGCCCCATTAACGATATAGATGCGCCCAATCAAGCGATGTTCCAGACCGCTGTGGGCTGCAAGGCGCTGTTCGAGTTCTACCAGCGGCGCGGCAAACACCGCGGTAGGTTACCGGGTGCTCTACAGCAACACGATTGGCGATAGCAATACAGCCATCGGAGAAGGGGCGCTCAGTTCATCCATTTCTGGAGACCGCAGCACGGCCGTAGGAGCTGGAGCGCTCATCAACACCACGGCCTCTTTTAATACTGCTCTGGGCTATGGCACCGGCCCCGCATCAAACTCTTCCAGCAACACCACCTCGCTCGGCTACCAAGCCACCTGCACCGGCGGTAACATGGTGCGCCTGGGCAACAGCGCCGTAACCAGCATCGGTGGCTATGCGGGCTGGACGAACATCAGCGATGCGCGTGTGAAGGATGATGTGCGCACCGATGTGCCCGGCCTAGCCTTCATCAATCAATTGCGCCCGGTGACCTACCACCTCAACGTGGATCGCATCGCCGCGCATCTGAACGAGGACACGCATACCGACCGGAATGGCAACCGCGTGCCGCGCATCAAATCGCCTGAAGAGCTTCAAGCCAGGGCCGAGAAGAGCGACGTGCGCTACACTGGCTTCATCGCGCAGGAAGTTGATGCGGCGGCCAAAGCCACGGGCTTCGATTTCAGCGGCATCGACAGGGCCGGCGGCGGCGATGATCTCATCGGCCTCCGCTACGCCGAATTCGTGGTGCCCTTGGTGAAGGCCGTGCAGGAGCAGCAGACGCAGCTCGATGAGCTGCGCAAGGAGATCGAGGCCTTGCGCGCGCTGGTAAAGGACCTGATGGAGCGCTAGAGGCTGTTTGATCCGGGCGGGCATCCATCCGATCGCTTCGAGGATGCCCGCCTAATCATTGTCATGACCATGCGCTCCTTCGCTGCAGCCATCGCATTCATGGCCTTGCTTCCTATAAAGGCACAGGACATGACGATCGATTCGCTGAGGAACGATCTACATGGTGCAACAGTATCTGGAAGCATAGCCGACACAGCCATTGCAGCGAGGTATGCCGCGTTCACCCGAGCCTTCCTCCGCAATGGCGAGCTGGACTCGGCTGCCGCTCGGGCGCACGAGGCCCTGGGCTTCATCCAGCGCGCCACAAGCGGTGCCATGGAGCATCGCCCATGGTTGAGGCAGTTGATGGTGATGCACAAGCTCAAAGGCATCGCCGACTTCTATGCCGGCCGATACGACGCAGCGCTCGTGAGCATGCACGACTACCAGCGCATCGCGAACAAGCTCGGATCAGTGGCCGATGAGGGCGCGGCCTTCAACTACATGTCGTACTGCTTCCGCTCCATGCAGGATCCCGAACAAGCGAAGGTCCATGCGCGTGCCGCCATACAAGTGCTCAGCACGCTACCACCTGGCCAGGACCTCGCAGACTCCTATACGGGGCTCGCAAGCGCATTCGCTGATGAGGATGCCACTGACAGCGCGCAGCAATACAATCGATCGGCTCTGGCCATTTACGAGCGCATCGGCCACATCGCAAATGCGACCAATACATGGCTGAACATGGCCGACACCTGGGCACGCATTGATGCGCACGACTCCTGTTCAGCGGCATTGAGCAAAGCGCGCGAAGGACTCGCCAGCGCTTCGGCTGATGCGTGGCTCAAGTACCAAGCGCACAGCGGCCGATTGCACCTCGTACACGGAGCCTTAGCCAGTGCGCAAACCGCGCTGGATAGTGCCCTGCAGCTCGCTGAAGAACAAGGCAGCGCAGAAGCTTTGGCCCATGTCGGAGGCCTTCTGGCACTCACAGCAGCCGCCAGGGGTGACTTTGCGCGCGCCATCGCCCTGCACCGGTCAGCGAATGACGCCATGATCGAGGACCTTGACCTCGACAAGGCGCGCGCGCTCACAGAGGCGCGGTTACGCCACGAGCAAGAGAATGAGCGGGCTGCTGCATTGCTTGAATCGGCGCGGCAACAAGCCCGGATGCGAGCCGCCATCATCACTGGAACAGCGGCGATGCTTGCAGCTGTCCTGATATTGGCGCTCTACATCAACGTTCGGCGCTCACGCGCCGCCATTCGGAAAGAGCGCGACCGCAATGAAGAGCTGCTGTTGAACATCCTGCCAGCCGAGGTGGCGCAAGAGCTGAAGGAAAAGGGAGAGGCCGAGGCCCGGCTGATCGACCAGGCCACGATCCTCTTCTCCGACTTCATGGGCTTCACCGGCGTCAGCGAACAGCTCTCGCCGCAGGAACTGGTGGAAGAGCTCAATGTCTGCTTCAAGGCATTCGATGGAATCATCACCGCACGTGGCATCGAGAAGATCAAGACCATCGGCGATGCGTACATGGCCGCTGGCGGGTTGCCTGCGCCCCGAGCGAGCGCACCCTCCGATGTCGTGCTCGCCGCACTCGAGATGCAGGGCTTCATGCAGGAGCGCAAACGCATCCGTGAGGCACAAGGGAAACCGGTCTTCCCGATGCGGGTCGGCATTCACACCGGTCCCGTGGTAGCGGGCATCGTTGGGGTGAAGAAGTTCCAATACGACATCTGGGGCGATACGGTGAACATCGCCGCTCGCATGGAGAGCAGCGGCGAACCCGGCCAAGTGAACATCAGCGAGGCAACACATGATCTCGTGAGAAACGAGACGGGGTTGACCTTCGCTCCCCGCGGTAAAGTGCAGGCCAAGGGCAAGGGGGAGCTGGAGATGTTCTTCGTGGAAAGACATGGCTGAACCATGATCTGCGGATTTGCGGCGAGTCAGAAGCCGGCATTCAGCAGCGCATTGCCCGACCACCAGATCACCTAGTCTTCAGAAGTAAATGGCTCGAATCCATGAGATGCTGGACTTCGATGTGCTCACCGGCACAACCATGATGCCCACCGGCTGGGTGCGCGCCTTCCGCAACGACCACCATCGCCCTCAAGAGAAGAAGCGCCATCGGCAAGATAGAATTCGTGATGCAAGAGGCGCCGGGAGGCGGCGACATGTGCATGCTTCACAACCAGCGCCGCCGTGAAATGCAGCAGCGTATCACGGAGAGCATGGGCATTGGCCAGCACGCGGATTCGCGAGTGACCATTTCGAAGCCACTCGCCACAACGATGCGCGGAGGTTCCCGACCCGCCATACCTGAGCATCCCGTAGCTCTTTCGCGAGAGCGCCTGCAGGGCGCACCCAACCCGAGCCCACATTATTTTGCCCCGTTCAACCACGCCATGATCGAAGGCTACCGCGAACTGAAACCAGGACCGCCGGTCGATGCCTATGTGCATCGCTTGGCCTACGGCTATTTCCCACAACCCTTGCCACCCGAGCAACTGGCACCGGACAGCTACATTAAATGGGCCCTTATCCTCGATGGTGAGCCACAGTACTACGATCACAATGGCCTCATGGATTGGCATCACGGCTTCTGCGGTCATGTGCCTCCCGAACGGGGGATCATCGCCACTTCGAACGGGCCGGTTCGCTGCGTGATGGTCAATTTCTATCCAAGTGCCTTCTATCGGTTATTCGGCACAAGCGTCCATGAGTTCAATGGCCGCATGGTGCCGCCCTCCGTTATTGTCGGAGATCGGATAGAGACCATATATAGCGCCATGCGCGAGGATCCCGAGCCCTCTGCGATGTTCGATGTGCTGGTCGCATTCATCACCGAGCTGCATGAGCAGGTGACGCATGTCCCAGTCTCACCCATCCTTGCACTCGAAGCGCGAATCCGGCATAGCAAAGGGATTCTGCCTGTGCGGGATATGGCGGCATCCTTGGGGATGAGCGAGCGCCAGCTCCAACGCCGGTTCAAGGACGAGATCGGCTTGAGCCCAAAGGAGTTCTGCTCCGTCGTTCGCTTCAATCATGTGTACAGCCACATGCAACGAACACGAAGGCTGGACCTCGATATCGCGTTGCAGTGCGGCTACTTCGACGAGAGCCACATGATGAAGGATCTTGCCTATTTCCTCGGGAGGACGCCAAAGCGCTTCGCCAATCTCATCCGCCCCATGGTGGACACCAGCCTCGGGCACTGAGCGCAAACCCCTTTGTCCCTTCCCCCAGTTGCCCGATCGCCTTTACGGCGAAAGGCACGGGTAACCCAATCCGACCGCCGCAGTCCATAGCGTGGTAACGGGTGTCGTGTTCTTACTTGAACACGCTCGCTCGTTGCCAGTCCTTCACCCCGCAATAGTTCCGATACCGGCTCGATGGATACCCCTTTCGTGGTATTCCCCATTCGTTCCGATTTGGCCAGGTTGCACCACAAATGAAGGCTTCATTCAACCTCTTATGGCGCTGTTCCGCATTGTTGCTGGGAACAGCGGGCTGCGCCGCGCTATGGTTCGTCGGAACCGACCCTTCTTCAGGCAATCGGTCGTGGAATGAGCCTGCGTTCAGCCAGGCATCGCACAAAGAGACCAGCCTGCAACCAAGCGCAACCGGCACCGCAATCGTTGCGCATCCAATCCGCGATACAACGGATCAACCCTGGGTAACCAATCATTCTCACGGCCTAAAGGCCACCATCATTGGGAACGGTATGGCATGCAGGCCCTTGGTCACGGAAGGACAGGCATGGGCCGTTTCCATCCTTCTCGATCGCATCGGGCGCGGAGATGATTGGTCCGAACCGAACCCCGATGCCGCTACGGAACGCATCAAGGAATACATGGTATCGCGGCATGGTGCCTTCGATCTGGAGCACGTCAACAACGAAGCTGGCATCCGACAGAACATCATCGTTCATCGCAAGCTTGAAGGAGAAGGCCCGTTGCGTGTGGAACTGCGGACCGAAGGCGACCTCGTTTGTACGCATGCCGGAGCGGACATCTTCCACTTCACAGACACCGCGGGTATCATTCGACTGCGCTATGCCGACTTGCATGTGTGGGATGCGAACGGGGACACCTTGCCCGCCGCAGCCACCCTGGAGGATGATCGTATCGTTCTACTCGTGGAGGATGAGCTGGCCGCTTATCCGATCACCGTGGACCCTTTGCTCACCACTGCGGTCTGGACCATGGATGGCGATCAATCCAACGGCGAGTTCGGCTGGTCTGTCTCCACCGCGGGCGATGTGAACGGCGACGGGTACAGCGACATCATCATCGGGCATCACCTGTTTGACAATGGCCAAACCAACGAAGGAAGGGTAGTGGTCTATCACGGCAGCGCATCCGGCCCTGCGTCAACACCGAGTTGGATGGTTGAATCGAACTCGGCAGGCGCGCAAATGGGATACAGCGTGGCCACGGCCGGTGACGTGAACGGCGACGGGTACAGCGACATCATCATTGGCGCGCCCTACCTCAGCAACGGCAATGCGCTCGAAGGCCGCGTGTCCGTGTACCATGGCGGGCCCACGGGACTCCCGGCCAGCCCTTCGTGGACATTCGAGAGTGGACAGGACAACGCCTATCTCGGACGAAGCGTGGCCTGCGCAGGCGATGTGAATGGTGATGGGTACAGCGATGTGATCATCGGCGCGCCATTGTTCGATAATGGACAGGTGGATGAGGGTCGCGTGCTCGTGTTCCATGGCAGCGCCACAGGTCTTGCAGCCGCCCCGGCATGGACCACAGAAAGCAACCAGGATGGTGCCACCGCCGGTGCCAGCGTAGCCAGCGCGGGCGATGTGAACGGCGATGGTTTCAGCGACATCATCTATGGAGCACCGCTCTACGACAATGGCCAAACGAACGAGGGCCATGCGGTTGTGCATCTGGGCAGCGCAATCGGCTTGAGCGCAGCCGTTAGCTATAGCACGGAGGGCAACCAGGCAAGCGCGAATGCAGGAGTGAGCGTGGCCTCTGCCGGCGACGTGAACGGAGACGGGTACGGCGATGTGGTCGTGGGGGCACCTTTATACGACAATGGTCAGACCGACGAAGGCTTCATTCGAATCGCTTTGGGCTCCATTGTGGGTCTTTCGACGACTATAACCTGGGAATCGAACGTCGCGAACGATCAACGAGGCACCAGCGTGGCCTGCGCAGGTGATGTGAACGGCGATGGTTATGCTGACATCATTGCTGGATCCATTCAGGTGGGCGGAAACGGTGTCGCATCGCTCTTCGCAGGTGGGACATCGATGGTAAACACCCCCTCACCCCTCTTGTCCGGTGCGCAATTGAACGCCCGATTCGGGCGCAGCGTATCCAGCGCAGGCGATGTGAACGGAGATGGCTTCAGCGATGTGCTGGTGGGCGCCTATTTCCACGACAACCCGCTCACCAATGAAGGACAGGCCTATTGCTTCTACGGTGCGCCCGCCTCCATTAACAATGCCGCCCCGTTCACCCGGATCGCTGGTGCCACCTTCGGCCGCTCGGTGAGCTCTGCTGGGGATGTGAATGGTGATGGTTACAGCGACATCATCATTGGTGAACCGGACGGCAGGCGCGCACATGTGTACCACGGCACGCCAAACGGACCCTCAGCTGCCCCGGTACGCACTTACAATGAACCCGGTATTCAAGGCTTCGGGTACTGCGTTTCTACCGCAGGCGATGTGAACGGCGATGGATACAGCGATGTGATCGTAGGCTCCAACGCTGTTAATCAAGTACACGTGTATCATGGATCAGCGGGTGGCCTGCCGGCGGGGCCCAGCTGGACCGCGAATGCTGCTCCAGCATCCGGCGCAGGCTTCGGCTTCAGCTTGAGCAGTGCCGGTGATGTGAATGGCGATGGATACTCCGACGTGATCATCGGTCATCACGGATTCAGCGGGGGTGGCCGTGTCGTCGTGTATCACGGCAGCCCGACCGGATTGGGCGCATCGGCCGCTTGGTGGTACGCACTCGCGCCCAATACGGGTAACCTGATCGGTGAAGGCGTGGATGGGGTCGGTGATGTGAACGGCGATGGTTACAGCGATGTTATCATCGGGGCAGGCGGCTACAACACGGCTCGCGGCCGAGTGATGATCTTCCACGGCGGCGCGGCAGGACTCGGTCCCGGACCAGCCTATGTGTACGACTTTGCAGGAGCGGCCGGGTCGCGATTCGGGTCCAATCCGCACAGCGGCGCATGCGTTGGCGGGGCTGGTGATGTGAACGGTGATGGATACAGCGATGTGATCATGGCCTGGATGGGTGGACAAGCTTTCGTGCATCACGGCGGCCCGGCGGGCATTTCCGTAGCACCATCATGGTCTTCAACCAACTATGGCGGTGGTGGCTTCTTCGCGGCCACCGTGGCCAGCGCCGGCGACATCAACGCCGATGGATACAGCGATGTGGTGATCAGCAGCTGCGCACAAGGTGCCATGCTCTATTATGGCGGACCGATGGGCCTTGTGGGCCCCAACGAGGACCACATCTATCCGGGTGGCGGCACACATAGCGCCAGCGGGGCCGGCGATGTGAACGGCGATGGCTACAGCGATGTGCTCATCGGGCAATACACCTTAAATCAAGCGCACGTGTTCTTTGGGAACGCGAGCACATACCAATTGCGCGGCAACCTTAGGCTCTATGAATTAGACCTGGTCACGCCGATCAGGGCCACCAACATTCCCAACGCATTCTTCGGCGCAGGTCTGTACTCACGCCCGTTCCTCGGCCGTTCAAAAACGCGGCTTGTGTGGGAAACGCGCATCCAAGGACAGGCCTTCAGCACAGGCAGCAACGGCTCGGTGAACAACAGCACCGCGTTCACTGCACAGCAACCCGCTTTGGTCGCTGGCGCAGTTGTCGGTGTTGAATTGAAGAACCTGATTGCCAAGCCCGGTGGCGGCACGGGCCTCACCGCGACCAAGATTCGCACACGTGTCCGCTACGATCCGGTCACCGCCATCACCGGCCAGGTCTTCGGCCCGTGGCGGTACATGCCCGGCTACCTCGATGGGCATGGCACGCACAACAACGTACCGCTTCCGGTGGAATTGCTCCACTTCGATGCAGCGTGTGTGAACGGCACCGTGGAACTCTCCTGGGCCACCGGTAGCGAAGAGAACAGCAGCCACTTCGTGGTGCAGCGCAGCGAGGATGGGGAGCAATGGTCCGATCTGGCGCGCCTGACAGCCGCAGGCCACAGCCATTCCATGTTGGAGTACAACCACAGCGACAAGGTTCCGCCGCGCGCATCAACGCTCTATTACCGTTTGCTGCAAGTGGACATGGATGGTGCGACCACAACGCTGCCCACGGCCACCGTCCATTCCTGTATGACCACATCGGTCGCTGTATTCCCGAACCCAACGGATGATTGGGTGCGCATTGAACCCGGCGAATCGAATGGAGCCCTTGCGCGCGTGGATGTCCTGGATGATAACGGGCGCATCGTCCTCGTGCATTCAGGGCCGTCCTCCGAAGGAAGCATCCAACTCAACCTTGGCCCATTGCCCGCTGGATCCTACTTCTTGAGGCTCTTCTCGGCACAGGGCAAGGTGCTCACGACAGAGCGCGTGGTGAGGAGGTAAGGAGGCCGCTGAAATGCGGCGCGGTACCATCCGCTTCCGCATTCGTTCCTTTGTGGCGGAACATAGGAAGAGCAGTGTTGGGGGTGAACCAGTAATCGTGGCCAGCACCACCTTCTACCCCTCACCACCAGCCTCCATCGCCTCCTCTACCTCCGTCGCCTCAATGCATTCGATCAAATCCGTCCTCGACGACATCACACTCACCGGTACCACGCTCACCGTGGCCGGCTGGGTGCGCACCTTCCGCAACGACCGCTTCATCGCCCTCAACGATGGTAGCACCATCCGCAACCTGCAGTGCGTGATCGATCAGGAGCAGGTGGATGCCCCCACGCGCGCCCGCTTCACCACCAGCGCAGCAGTGCGTTGCACGGGACTGATCGTGGAGAGCAAAGGCAGTGGCCAGCGCGTGGAGATGCAAGTGACCGCTGTGGAAGTGCTCGGCGACAGCGATGCGGAGAAGTACCCCGTCCAGCCGAAGAAGCACAGCCTGGAGTTCCTGCGCGAGAACGCCCACCTGCGCTTCCGCACCAACACCTACAGCGCCATCTTCCGCATGCGCCACCAGGTGAGCTTCGGCATCCACGAGTACTTCGACCAGCAGGGCTACAACTACTTCCACAGCCCGATCATCACGGCCAGCGATGCGGAAGGTGCGGGCGAGATGTTCCGCGTGAGCACGCTGGACCCGAAGAACCCGACGCTGAACGAGGACGGCAGCGTGGATTGGAAGGAGGACTTCTTCGGTGCCGAATCGCGCCTCACCGTGAGCGGCCAGCTGCAGGCCGAACTAGCAGCAACCGCATTGGGCAAGGTGTACACCTTCGGCCCCACCTTCCGCGCCGAGAACAGCAACACAGCAAGGCACCTCGCCGAGTTCTGGATGATCGAGCCCGAGGCCGCCTTCATGGATCTGAAGGGCGACATGGATCTCGCCGAAGGATTGTGCAAGCACCTCATCGCACGCGTGCTGCGCAACAGCATGGATGATCTGCAATTCCTCGACGCACGTCTGAAAGAAGAAGAAGCAACGAAGCCGAAGGAGCAACGCAGCGAGATGGGCCTGATCGATCGCTTGAAGTTCGTGCTGGAGAATCCCTTCGAGCGCATCACCTACACCGACGCGATTGAGATCCTGCTGCGCAGCAAGCCGCACCAGAAGAAGCAGTTCCAGTTCCCCGTGGAATGGGGCATCGACCTGCAGAGCGAGCATGAGCGCTACCTGGTGGAGAAGCACTTCAAGAAGCCGGTGATCGTCACGGGCTACCCCGGCAAGATCAAAGCCTTCTACATGCGCACCAACGGCCCCGGCGATTTCGGCTACAGCGACAAAGGCACCACGGTGGCCGCCATGGACGTGCTCTTCCCCGGGATCGGCGAGATCATCGGCGGCAGCCAGCGCGAAGAGCGGCTGGATGTGCTCGAAGCGCGCATGAAAGAGATGCACGTGCCCGCCGAGGAGCTCTGGTGGTACCTGGACACGCGCCGCTTTGGCACGGTGCCGCACGCGGGCTTCGGGCTGGGTCTGGAGCGCTTCGTGCTCTTCGTTACGGGCATGGGGAATATCAGGGATGTGATTCCGTTTCCGCGGACGCCGAAGAGTGCGGAGTTCTGAGGGACGCCCTTCCTTCTTACTTGAAAATTAGAAGTCAGACTTCTAATTTTCGCCCATGATGGACCGTGCCGATTTGCTTGGTGAGCTTGCGCGCAGGTTGCGGGGCAATCCGGTGGTGATGCTCTTGGGGCCACGCCAATGTGGGAAGACCACGCTGGCGCGCGCACTTGCCGCACAACGGACGGCCACCTATTTCGACCTGGAATCGCCGAGCGCCGCGGGCGCGATGTCGATCCGCATACCGCACTCGCTGACTTGCGGGGCCTGGTGATCATCGATGAGGCCCAGCGCCAGCCCGAGTTGTTCCCCGTGCTCCGCGTGCTTGCTGATCGACCACGAACCCCTGCCCGCTTCCTCTTGTTGGGCAGCGCCTCACCAGAGCTTTCAAGACAAGGTGCCGAATCGCTCGCCGGCCGAGTAGCGTTCATGGAGATGCGGGGGTTCACATCTTCCGAAGTGGATGCGGGCCGAACAAACAGGCTATGGCTGCGCGGTGGATTCCCCCGCTCCTTCCTCGCACGGAACGATGCCGAAAGCTTGGAGCGGCGGCTCGATTTCATCCAGACCTTTCTCGAGAGGGACCTGTCGCAACTAGGGTTCGGGTTCTCGCCGAAAGTGATGGGGCGCTTCTGGACCATGCTGGCCCATTACCACGGGCAGATCTGGAACGCATCGGAGATCGCGGCATCCATGGGCGTGAGCTACCACACGGCGAACGGGTACTTGGACGCGTTGGAGCAGACCTTCATGATCCGCAGGGTGCTGCCCTGGTATGTGAACGTGGGGAAGCGTTTGGTGAAGAGCCCCAAGATCTACTTCCGCGATAGCGGGCTGCTGCATGCCTTGCAGCGCACCGGTACGATGCACGAGCTCATGCATCACCCCAAGCTGGGGGCCTCGTGGGAAGGTTTCGTGCTGGAGGAGTTGGTGAGCCACTATCGGCTTCGCGATGTGTACTACTACAACGTGCACGCGGGTTCCGAGCTGGATCTCTTCTTCCTGCACAAGGGCAAACGCGTGGGCGTGGAGATCAAGCGCGAGGATGCCCCGCGCATGACCAAGAGCATGCATGTGGCCCTGGCCGACCTGAAGTTGGACAAGCTGCGAGTGATCTACCCCGGCGACCGGCGCTACACCATAGCCCCGAAGGTGGTTTGCGTCCCGCTCGCAGAGATCGCAGAAGCCTTGAGCTGATCCTATGCGCTTCGTGCCGTTCGTTACCGGCATGTGGAGCATCCTGGATGTGATTCCCTTCCATGCCTCTGCCTTCGGCAGACAAGTCCGGCAGGCAGGCCCACGGACGCCGAAAAGCGCGCAGTTCTGATTGGCTGATACGTCAGCAGCATCACCTTTGGCCCATGCGGCCGCATTTCCTTCCTTGGGCAATTGCTTTCGTTATCACCCGTGCGGGTGACCTCTGGAGCACTGCGCTGTTCATGCTGCAACCCGGCGGTGAGGCTGGAGAGATGAACCCGTTGACGAGTCTTTTCGGTCTTGGTTACTGGCCGCTGACCGCGTCCACCATCCTAGTCAGCGCGTTACTGCTGTATGGCCACTGGCATTATTGCAAGCACTTTGGAAAGCGCACGCTGCCAAGTGTGCCATCCAACCGCTCCGAGTACGCATCGCTGCTATTCTTCGGTCGTGTCGGCCAAGCATGGAAGACCTTGTTCACCGTTGAGCGCAACCAACGCTTGCATTACAGCCAACTGGCGCACGTCCTCGTGAAAGCCATCGCTTGCGTGAGCGTGCTCGCGGTGCTCCACAACCTTGGGCAGTTCCACGGGTGGGCACTGAACGACCACCTGAGGACAATGCTGATAAGGCCTTCTCTCGTTTACTATGGCATCTGTATTCTGCTAGCCTGGTTCTTCGCTTCGCGCATGCTGACGAAGGAATACCTGCACTGGCTCGACCACAATAGCTCGACTAGCCGAACCACGGGAGCAGCCTAGCTACAGCCATGAGCTTCATGGTTCTCGCGCTGACTCGGCCAACGAGTGAACTCGCCTTCCGACAGACCCAAGAACGCCGAAGAGCGCGGAGCTATGCTCCGCGCTCTTCGCATCGCATCGGTATTGACGCAGCCCTACTCGATGATCAGCCGTTCGCTCATCATCAGCGAGCCATCGGTGTAACGCACCACATATGCGCCCTGCGGCAGGTATGACGCGTCCACCTGTATAGTTCCGTTGCCCGCTCCCACCGATGCCTGATGGACCATCCGTCCCGTTGCATCCATGATCTCGATGCGTACAACTGCCATCCGAGACTTCAATCGCATGGTGAACAGGCCATCCGTTGGATTCGGATGAATGACGCCTGGTTGATCGTGGGCCAAGCCTTCCGCAAGCCCACTCCGCTGCCAAGACCTTCCACCACGCAGAGGTCGTAGCCCGGCTCCGCGTAAGCGTATCGCAGGCGGAAATCATACACACGGAAGAAGTAGGTATTCCCCACCGTGAGCCCCGTTGCGATCATGTCATCGGCCACGCCTTCACCACCTAGATCACCACACGCAATGGAGTTGAGCGATCCGCAGGAACCCTCGAAAAGTTCCAACACGATGTCCATGGTGCCATGTGGGGCGCCGCCCACGGTCATGTCCGCTGCGGTCGCGACGAAGCTGTACCAGACATCATCGGTGGCGTCGCCGGTAAGTCCTCCGCAGGTAACGGCTTACAGGCTCTGCGTGGCACACGGGTTGGTGAACGACGAGATCTCGCAGGTCGGGTTCGCCGTCAGCGGAATCGCACCTGCGCATTCATCGTTCAGGGCAACGTCGGTTCCGCAAGCGGCGGCGGAAACATTGAGCGTGTACGGCCCCACGGCATTCCCGGTCTGAACAATTGGATAGTAGTACGAACCAGCGGCCAGGTTGGCGAAACAGAGGGTGAAGAGGCCATCGGCGCACGCGGTGCTATCGTATGAACCCGCAGCGATCTCCAGCCCCGGCGGACAGCCCACGTTCAGAAAGAACCAGAAGCTGTTCCAAGTGGCAGGCGTCCCGCAGAAACTGATCTTCACATCGGCGCAACTGCTCAACGTGAACGCTTCCCACACCATGGGATAGCCCAAACCTTCGTTGTCGATCGCTCCGATGTTGGTTCCCGTGAAGGTCAACATGCTGCCGATCGCGAGCGGTTGTGGCACCACGTCGGAGCAGACATCGTTCGGCGGTGGTGGCCCGGTGATAACGGGTGTGGAAACGCAGAGCGTGAACGGTCCGGGATCGCCGTAAGCCGGATTCGAGTAAACGCGGACCCAGTAATCCGTTCCGGGTGTCACCTCAACATTCACAGCGAGCGCGGGCGTGATCTGGCAAATGACCTCCGCTCCGGCGCAACCATCGTACACCACGAAGGCCCAATCGGTCATCTGGGCTGATGGCGTGAGGGTGATGGACACGGTATCCTCCGCACCTGAATTGAACGTGTACCACATGTCCAAGAGGTTGGAACCGGGATCATCGCACGTGGCATCGGGCCCATCGTTGGTGGCTTCGGTATTGTCGCCGGAGACAGGTGCTGTGCAGTCCGTGGTCACGTGATCGCTTCCGCATTGGCACAGTCGTCATTTGCGGGGGCGTTGCCGCGCAGGCCTGGAGCCGGTGCTTGTCGGTTCGCGATGGTGCTGTGCATCATGCGTGTACCGGCCATATTCTGCGCTGCATCGTCGGAAACGAGTAACACGAGTACCGAAAGGAGGAGTGTTGATCTGTTCATTCGCGTAGTATGGTTAGTTGTCGGGCAACCCTCATCAGCGATGAGGGATCGCAGTGCCCCATGAAGGGGGTGGGGACATCAACGCTTCACCACGCGCACGGTGAAGGCCCGTTCGCCATCCTTGATCTTCACCAAGTAAACCCCGCTGCTCCATGCACCAGCACCGATGCGCGTGTTGCGGCCCGTGTACGATCCCGTCATGATCAGGGCGACCGGTCACATCCAGCACAGTGTATTGCGCGGAGGTGGATCCGTCGCCAAGGCCGATCATCAGTTCATGCGTGAAGGGGTTGGGCCACACGCGCACATCATCCGCCGTCTGCTCCTCCGTACCCACTACGCCGAGCAGGTCCACCAATGCGGCGTAGGCGTTCACCTTGCCCATGCCCCACGAGTAGCTGCCTTGCGGCGGGATCACGCCGGTGTGCTGATCGGTGCGCGCATTGTCCATGATGGCCTGTTTGATCTCTGCAGGTGTGGCGAACGGCATGGCCTCCAACAGCAATGCGGCGATGCCGGCCACTGCAGGACCGGCCATGCTAGTGCCGCCGATCCGTGCGAAGCCGAAGGTCTCGCCTTGGAAAGTCGTTGTGGCTTCTGCGATCCATCCCTCCTCGTTCAGCATATCGATGGACGACATCACATCCATGCCCGGTGCGGTGATCTCCGGTTTCAAGCGACCATCGAGCGTTGGGCCTTCACTGCTGAAGCTGGCCAATGCACCACCGAGCCAATTGTTGCCCACTTGGAACTCACCGTTGTACGCGCCCACCGAGAGCACCCCGTTGGCGCACGAGGGTTCCAGGATGCCGTACGCATCGTTGCCCGCAGTGTAGCCCGCAATCGCCGCTTCGAAGCCGGTATAATACCAGCCGGTTCCGCGCGCGTACCAGAGCACGTTCCATGCATGCACGGTGCCGCTTGTGGCGGTCACGCTCATGTCCACCCGGTACGCAGGACTGGTGCGGTCCACAGCTAGGCGCAGGTACGGGCGGCCGTTGGTCGGATGCGCCTTCTCGGCGACCAGTTCCACATGCACCGTGTCGTTGCCGAACACGAACGCCGAATCGCTGAACAGCAACGTACCGTTCGTGGACACCCACGGCACTTGGGCCAGCACCAGGTTCGAGGTGTTGCGGATGGCGAGCGAAGCACTGAAGGGCTGGCCGACTTCACCCCAAAGCACAACGCGTTGGCCAACTGTGCCTGGCGCAATGTTCTGGTCGGTGATGCCGATGCGCGTGCGCAGTGTATCGTTGTTGAAGGCCTTCTGCAGGTGGAAATTCCCGCCGCCGAAATTGCCTGCACCGGCCACCAGCATCACACCTTGATCAGCGTAGAGGTCCAGCGCTTGGGTGAACAGCGAATTGCAATCGCCGCCTTCCTGCACGCGTCCCCAACTCATGTTCACCACTAGTCGTTTCTGCTCGGCCGCAGCGCGCTGTTGCAACCAACCGATGGCATCCATGCCCGCGGAAACATCGTCGTCCGGACTCACGAGGAGAATGTCCGATCCATACGCGAGGCCCCTGAACGCGGTACCGCCACCGCCACCAACGGCAATACCAGCCACATGCGTGCCGTGCGTTGCGATGTAATCGTCCGGCGCGGGCCAGAGGGTGTCACGCACGGCGGCGAGCACCTCAGCGGGTGTGCCGTATTCCGTTCCCACGGTGAAACCAGCTGGAGGCGGGCCGCTCTGCTTGCTCATGTCCCACGCGGCCAGGATGCGCGTTGCCGTGAGCGCGGTGTCGTAGAACATGGGGTGCGTGTACTGGAAGCCGCCATCAATGATGCCGATGATGACATCGCGCCCGGTATAGGGTTGCGGCAGGTTGATGCCTTCGTGAACGCTGTCCGTATGCGTGGAGTGCATCACACGATCGAGTGTAGGGTGGACCACACTGGCCAACTCCACATAGCTGAGCCACGGCAGGTCGTGTAGCACGTCCAGATGTTGCGCATCGATGCGGAAGGAGACGATATCGCCGATCTGCGCGCCGATGAAGACCTGATCATCGCTCTGCGGCAGATCGGTGCTGTTCGTTCTTCCCAAGAAACCCACGGTACAGCGGCCGCCATGGAGCGCCGTCGGGTACATGCCACGCGTGCGCTGCACAAGTTTCCCGGCATCGGGCTGCTGTTTCGCGATGGACTGGATAGTCGCGACATCGGCCCGTGTGGTGGCGGGCATGCGCACCTGCGCGGTCGCGGAGAGAGCGGCTGCCGTTGCCAGTACTGCGAAGAGAGCTTTCATGGTTCGGGTAGGATGATGCAAACCTCCTATGCTGGTGGCGTTCAACATACCCCATGAACGTGTGGGGCGCTTGGCGGGCGGCATTCTATCGGACCACCAGTCGCTGCGTGCGCACCTCCTCGCCGCACTTCACATTCACCACATAAAGCCCTGGGGCAAGCTCTTCAGCAGCGCGAACATGGAAGAGGCCGCCATTGCTTGCTGGTATGCGGTCGCGCAACACCGTGCGCCCCGTGCCGTCGATCACTTCAAGGTGACCGGGGCCACTGGCTTCAGGCATCCGAATGCTGAAATCGCCATCGTTCGGGTTCGGGATGATGCGCATGCCGCCGAGTTCCACGTTTTCGTTCAACCCGATCACGATCTCCGTTCCTTCCTGCACACAAAGGCCGTAACCCGCATCGTCCTGTGGCGTGTTCGCATAGCCGTTGTAAACGCGGAAGTTGCGCACGTGTTGCCGATCGTCAAACCGTTCAATGGCGCCTCGACATTCCCGGTCAAGGCGTTGGCGCAGGCTATGATGCTCAAGGCACCGCAGTTACCGGAGTATGCTTCGATCAACGCACCGAACTCCACGCTGTTCGGGAATACGCCGATGGTCATCTCCGTTTGCGTGGCGATGAAGGAGTACCACACATCGTCGCTCGCGTTCGCACCCAGGCCGCAACCTTCCGGCAGTGATTCAGAAGCGCAGGAGGGCGAGAACTGCACCGGCGCACACTGGGTGGTCGGTGTGAGCGATCGCCCCTGCGCATTCGTCGTTGGCAGGCTGGTGCGTGCCAGCCATCTGCCGTGATGTTGATCACGTACGTGCGGCCAGGTGCCATTGATAGCGGCATAGTAGTAGGTACCAGCGGGCAGGTTGGGGTAGCACAGCGTGGGCGGCCATCGGTACATTCGGTATGGTTGTACGAGCCCGGGTAACGCCGCTGCTGGTACGTGGGCGGGCAGCTATAGAACAGGCTGCGCCAGAAACCGGGATCACCAGGATAGCGTGCTGCACTGCCGCAATGGTCGATGGTGACATCTGCTGCCGTAGCCAAGGTGAAGGAGTGCCACACGGAATTTGGGCCGAGCCCTTCGGAATCCGCTGCGTTGGTCGCATCACCCGTGAAGGTGATCGTGCTGCCCACGGCGAGGCTTTGTAAGGGCGCACCGGTGCAGAGTTCATTCGCTGCGGGTACGATCATCGACCCGCCCTGCACACAGATCATGAATTCGCCGGGCGAGCCATAGAGCGTGTTGCTGAACACCCGCAGCCAGTAAGTGGTGTTCGGTGTCAAGGTTTCCTGGAACCCGGTCGGCGGAACGATCTGGCAAACGACCTCATTGCCGTCGCAGGCTGTGTAGATGGCATATGCCCAATCGGTCATACCGGCCATGGGGGCTGAGCGAGATGCGCACCGTGCTCTCTGTTCCGGTGCTGAACGTGTACCACACATCGGGCCCATCGCTGCCGGGATCATCGCACAAGGCCACGGGACCATCCATGGTATGCCGGAATTGTTTCCGGCCACAGCTCCCGTACAATCGGCACCAAGGGTGAGGGGGCATGGCGTTCGCGCAGTCATCGTTGGCTGGCGGACCACCGCGTTCATTGTCGCGATAGGTACCGGTGGATGGCATCGGTGCCGAAGCATAGCCCGTTCCAGCTTTTGAGCTGTGCGACCATCGTTGCGCCCAGCACGAACAGCGAAGAAGACGAGGAGTAGGATGCGTGTCATGCGGATGCAGCGTTGGTTCGCAGCTACCGCAAAACTCTCTTGCTCTCGGCGCATGCCATACCCCATGAAAAGGTGGGGGCAGTGGATATGATGGAAATGACCTTTGCGCGACAAGCCGGTAAGATCCGACATGAACGCGCAGCCCTCACCGCATCCGCGCTGCTGGTTGGCCATCGGTGCGATCTTCACGTGGGCCGTGCTCGGCTGGTTTGGTCCTGCATGCGCGCAGAGCACCGATCATTCATCGCACATGGACTCGCTTACCCGGATCCTGCGCCCCCAGATCGACGACAGCAACAAGGTGCTCACGCTGCTTGCGCTGGCGGAGATCCCGGTGAAGGGCACGTCGCATACACCCGTGGACAATCGCACCGTGCATGCGGACTTCGCGTTCCAAGCGCTCCGGCTCGCACAGCGTCTTCATTGGGCCAAGGGCGAAGCCTATGGTGCCATGTATGCGTCGATGGCGAAAGAGCAGGTCGGCGAACTCGATCAAGCCCTAGCGCTTCTGGACAGTGCGCTGCTGGTTTCGGAGGGTCTGGACCTGAAGGACAGAGGTGTCATCCTACAACGTGCCGCGTTGGTCCTGGCGGTAAGGAACATCGACTTTGAAAAGGCCGATTCATTGACGCGGCTTTCCATGACCTGCTTCCGCACCTGCGCTTCACCTGCGCATGAGGGCAGCGGACTCGAGCTCTTGGCACGCACGCAGTTGATCCGGCAGAACTGGGTGGCCGCCATTGTGGCCTATACGGAAACCATCCGCTTCTGCGAGCTCAACCGGCTTCCGATGACGTTGGCGATCGCCAATGAGAAGATGGGATTGATCATGGCGACACTCGGTGATGTGGAGAATGCAACACGCTACTACCGCGCTGCGATCCACCTCTGCGACTCCTTGGGTTTCGGGTACCGCAAGTACATGGGCGAGTGCAACTTCGGGCACCTCCTGCTCGACAACGGCCTTCCAGGCGAAGCGCTCCCGTGGTTGAATGCGGCGAGCGGGACCGTGCTATCCTATGGCCTGTCCCCGAGCAACCATTTCACCGCACAGGGTCTCCGCGCACATGCCTTGTTGAGGTTGGATAGCGTGGAAACGGCAGGAGCGTTGATCGCCGAACTGCGGAAAACTGCGATCGAGGGAGGATCCATCTTGGACTACATCGAACCCATCTGGCTGGTGAAGGTCCGCCGACCGCGTGAGGCGATTGCCATGCTACGAGCGGTCTATTCATCCTCCCCCAAAGTCGGTCTGCGATCAGAGCCTGTGAACCGCACGATCTGTGAGCAGCTCGCCCTTGCATACCGTCAACTGGGGACCATGCCCGCGCACTCGCATGGACCGACAGCTTGCGGCATTGGGAACAGGTGCTCGTCTATCGCGGGCATGTCAATGCTGCTTACAGGGCCGAATCGGAGCGGGAGATCCAGGATCGTTTGCTTGCGGATAGCCTCCTGCATGTGAATGAGAAGCACGCGCTCGCGATAGAGAGCGAACGGTCGATCGCGCGGGAGAAGAGCCGCAGGAACGGTTCCCTTTGCGCCGGGATCGGCGTTTTGCTCGTGGCAGGTGGGCTCTGGAACCAATTGTATCGCACGCGAAAGGCCAAACGCGCCGTGGAAGCGGAGCGCGCCGTGAGCGAAGGATTGTTGCTCAACATCCTGCCTGCGGAGGTCGCACAGGAACTGAAAATAAAGGGCCACGCGGATGCGAAGCACTACGACGAAGCCACCATTCTCTTCACCGACTTCAAAGGCTTCACCGCGATCAGCGAACGACTCACCGCCCGCGAACTGGTGGACGAATTGAACGAGTGCTTCAAGGCCTTCGATCATATCATCACGGCACGCGGCATCGAGAAGATCAAGACCATCGGCGATGCCTACATGTGCGCGGGTGGTCTGGCCGGTACAAAGGGCTCATCGCCACTGCAGGTGGTGCTGGCCGCGCTTGAGATGCAGGATTACATGGTGAAGCGGAAGTCCGAGCGCGCGCTGCATGGCTTGCCGGGCTTCGATATGCGCGTGGGCATCCACACCGGTCCCGTAGTGGCCGGAATGGTGGGCGTGAAGAAGTTCCAGTACGACATCTGGGGCGATAAGGTGAACATCGCTAGCCGCATGGAGTCTTCCGGCGAAGTGGGACAGGTGAACATCAGCGAGGCGACATATACATTGGTGCAGGTCACACTCGGATTGCGTTTCACCACGCGCGGCAAGGTGCAGGCGAAGGGCAAGGGGGAGTTGGAGATGTACTTCGTTTCCCGGCCAGGATCGCCGATCTGAGCACGTGCGATCATTCATGCCGATATTCGTGTCCATCCGAGCATGAGAACAACCGAACTCTCCATGATCATGGCCGTCATGCTCGGCTGCATGTTCAAGTTCTTGTATTGGCCGGGCGCCAGCGTCCTCGTCGTCCTGGGGGGCTGCGGCTTGGCGCTCTTCTATTTCCCGTTCGGCTTCCGCACGCTGCCAGCACCCAAGCCCACGGACCAGATCCTGTGGATGTCGGTGCTTGGCGGCTTCGCCATATCCATATCCATGGTTGCACTGGTCTTCTTCCTGATGCGATGGCCGCTCCAGAGCGAGTTGTTGGTGATGGGAACCGTGCTCTGCTTGATCGCGCTGCTTGTTGGTGGTGTGCTCAGGTACAAACACCCCCGTCTCGACATCTACCTGGACGGCTTGTTGATCCGTTGTCTCGTGCTGGCCGCGTTGACTTTCGCCATGTGGTACCTGTTCAGCGAAAAGCCCCGCTGATCGCTAGAAAGCGACGGCCAGGTCGATCGTGGTGCCGTGCGGTGTGGCACTGCTGATCCGAAGTTCGGCCTTCATTTCCAAGGCGCGCATCCGCATATTGCGCAAGCCGTTGCCGCCACCACTGTTCACTGGCCCATCCGACTTGTCCAATCCGATCCCGTTGTCGGCGATGGTCAATCGCAGGTTGTTCTTCTCCTGTGCGAAGGTGACGACCACTTCTGTGGCTTGCGCATGTTTCGCCGCGTTGTTCACGGCTTCCTTGAAGATGAGGTAGAGGTCGCTCTTCACAGTAGGCGGCATCGTCGCATTGCTCTCCCCGGTGCTGTTGAAGCGGAACACAACGCCCTTCGGCTCCAGCACCGCCGCACCGAATTCACGCATCCGCGCCAGCAATTCGTTCACCGTGTCGCGCTCCGGATCAACGCTCCACACGATGTCGCTCATGTTGCGCTGCAGGCGTTGGGTGCGTTCGCTGATGCCGGAGAGCGATGCCGCCGCGCCCGCCTCATCGCCCGCTTCGGCCTTGCGCCGCGCCACGGAACTGAGGATGTTGATGCTGCTGAGCGTACTGCCGATATCGTCGTGCAGGTCGCGGCTCAGTCGGCTGCGTAACTGCTCGAACTGCATGCGCCGGTTGGTGCGCGAGCGGATGAAAAGCACGCCCGCGAAGAGGATAACGAAGCCGATGAGCACGAACAGGTTGATGCGCTGCATGCGGTGCTCGCGGTCCATGGAGCGTACCTCGGCGCGTTCTTGTTCCAGCAGCGCCTCGGTCTCGGCGTGCGCCAAGCTGTCGCTGATGGCACGCTGCGCGAATTCACTCTCGAGTTGAAGCCGCATGGCCTGGTCGGCTTGTTGCCGATAGCGGATACTATCCTCCCATTGGTGCGCGATCTCCGTCCACTTCAAGGCTTCACCGGTCTGGCCGAGCGCCTTGTAGGTATCGGCAAGCACACGGGACGCATCGCGCTTGATCACGTCATTCTCGTCCCATTGTTCCGTCGCGAAGGCTGTGCGCGCAAACTTCACCGCTTCCTGGTATCGACCTCGACGCAGTTGCAACAGCGCCCAAGCCGTATTGAATTCCTGTTCGTATGGATGCCCCACCATGGCCTTGGTACGGTGCAAGCGGCCAAGGAATTCCTCCGCCTGGTCAAGGCTGTCCAAACGAAGGAGCATGTAGCCTACGCCGGTTTCGATCTCGCTCATATCCTCCTTGCTCGCATCACTTGCTATGGCGATGGTGTGGAGTGTGCGGTAATGGTCCAAGGCTTCGCGCCAACGCCCCTTCACCTGCATCATGTAGCCCCAGTTGCTGTGGTTCCGTAGGCGCAGTAAGGTGATGTCCATGCTGTCCGCCAAATGCAACGAGGTCCGCAGATCCTTCGCCGCCTGATCGAGATCACCCAATCGACCACGGATGAAGCCGGAGAGATTGTAAGCGAAGGCGCGCAGCAGGTCATCATCCAACTCTTCGGCCTTCGCTACCGCAACCAAGGCCACGCGGAAAGCCTCCCCCCAACGTTTCCGATCTACGCAAGGCCTGTGCATGGGCGTACATGACCACCGCCTTCAGGCGTTCATCGCCACAACGTGCTGCAGCGCTCTGGGCCGTGTCGATGTAAAGGGCCGCTGTATCCGCGCTATGGATCATAGCGTAACGTCGAGAAGCCGTCAGGTGCAGCAGTGTGCGTTCCTCCACCGAGGCCAGATGCTGCCTGCTCATCGCCCCTCGGAAATGCACGTCCCAATCCGCGTGGCCGAAGGCGTAATCCCCTTGGGTCATGCTCAGCAGCGACCAGAGATGCGCTTTGAAGACACCACGATCCCAGCCGATCCGTTGCGCGCGCTCCAAGGCTTGCGCGGACAACGCGCTATCCATTGCGAACCCTATGATGGCGTTGTTGGACGGTTGACGCGCTTGATCCAACAATCGAACTACGCTGACCGTGTCCTTTGCGACCTCTTCATCCTTCGCACTTACAGCTAAAGCAAGGCCGAACACGGTCCCTACGAAACAGATCAGCCGTAGGACAAGGCGCCATGAACCTGGACCGGACAGCGCATTCATAGTTGGCAAGATACTCCAGGTGTAAGCGGCACAAGTTTGTCCAACAGTATCCGGCGGGCCATTCCTCGGCCACGGCCTTAGGACGTTGCGCATCAGGGATCTTGATGCTTGTTCACACCACCCTGTTCTGCAGGGCCTTCGCCACCGCCTCGCTCTTACTGTTCACGTGCAGCTTGGCGTAGATGTTCTTGATGTGGAAACGCAGCGTTTCCACGCCGATCTCCAGTTGCGCGGCGGCCATCTTGTAGCTGTGGCCGCGCACGAGCAAGGAAAGCACATCATGCTCCCGCGCCGTGAGCTTCTGCAGGTAGTCGCTTTTCTTGAACGGCTGCGCGAAGAGCGTGAGCACTTTGCGCGCGATGCTGGGCGTCATGGGCGCACCACCACCCATGGCCTCGCGGATGCTCTCCAGGATCTTTTCCGGCGCGGTCTGCTTCAAGAGGTAGCCTGAGGCACCATGGCAGATCGCTTGGAACACGTTCTCGTTGTCTTCCATAACCGTGAACATCAGGACCATCACCCCGCTACCCGCCGCGCGGATGGCCCGCAAGCCCTGCGAGCCCGTTCTCCACCGGCATGTCGATGTCCATGAGGACGACGTCGGGGTGGTGGTAGCTCACATGCTTCTCCGCCTTCTGCGCGTTGGTGTAGTGCGCGATCAAACGGATATCATCGGTATCCTTCATCAACTCGGCCAGGCTCTCGGCAAGGTCGGTGTTGTCTTCGAAGAGGAGAACGCGGATCATGCGTCAATCGTTGGAGCAATCGCAAAGTTCGGCGTCTGGTCGCGCATGGCTCCCCCCTGTTGGGGGGCCCGGGGGGAGGGGGGGGGCGGGGGGGGAGGGAACAACGCCCAAGGGCCCCAAGGGGCCGCTGGGGCCGCCTCAACCAATCCGCACGCTCGTCATCGTCAACGAGCCCGCCAGCGCCTGATCATTGAAGAGCGTGGCTTGCTCATCCTTGCGCTGCAGAGCCAGCACATAAAGCAAGGGCAGGAAATGCTCGCCACTGTTGATCGCGAGGTCGAAGGCGCGACCTTGATTGCGGTAGCCGGTGAGCGGTGCATGGTCGCCGGTGGTGATTGCGCGCTTCATCTTCTCGCTGGCCTCCAGCGCCCAGTCGAAAGCGAAGGGCTGATCGAGTTTGTTCCAATCGACCATGCCGAGGTTATGCACCATGTTGCCGCTGCCGATGATGAGCACGCCCTTATCGCGCAGCGTCGCGATCTCCTTCGCCAGCGCGTAATGCTGTTCCGGCGATAGGCCGCGATCGATGCTCATCTGGATAATGGGCACGTCGGCATTCGGATAGAGGTGCTTCACCACGCTCCATGCGCCATGATCGAGGCCCCAACTCTGATCCAAACCAACGGCGGCGCTCTTGATCAGCTGCTTGGTCTCGTTGGCCAGCTCCGGACTTCCGGGCGCGGGATACTGCACATCGAACAACGCTTTAGGGAAACCGCCGAAGTCGTGGATGGTGCGCGGCTTGGCCATCGCAGTGACGAATGTCCCGCGGGTCTCCCAATGCGCGCTCACGCACAGGATCGCACGCGGCTTCGGCAGGTCGCGCGCTTGCTGGCGGAAGCCTTGCACGAAGGCGTTCTCCTCGATCGCATTCATCGGACTGCCATGTCCGAGGAAGAGCACAGGCATGCGTTCGCTCAGCGGCAGCTCATCTACCAGCGCAGACAGTGCGTTCAGTTTCATGGTGGTGCCGGCCAAGGGAATGGCCGCCAAGCTGGTGAGGAATCGTTTGCGGTCCATGAGCGGGCAAAGGTCTATTGGCTCACGGACTCCCCGACGCGATGCGGGCATGCATTCGGACGAAGCGGGACAAGCGAGCACCGTACCGGCACCGCCCAGGCATCATCGCCCCTTCCGCCCCAATGCCTCAACGACCTCGTTGCGGCGCCGATGGCTCACCGGCACCTCTTGGCCGTTGGCCAGCACCAGCGTGCCGCCATCGCGGTGCAAGTACATCTTCACTTGCGCCATGTTCACCAGGTGCGAGAGGTGGACGCGCATGAAGCCGTGCGGCTCCAGCAGAGCATCGAACTCTTTCATGGTGCGCGAAGCGAGCACCTTGTCGCCATTCACCAGATGGAAGCGCGTGTAGTTGCCATCGCTCTCGCAGCGCACGATCTCCTGCGGCGTGAGCACATGGAAACCTTCCGCTGTTGGTATGGTGATGCGGTCGAACAGCGATTGACGGACCGCTTGCAGAGCAGAAGCAGAGGGCATCGGTTCCGCTGATATGCGCTCCAATGCTTCGTGCAGATCGGCGCGCACCACGGGCTTCAGCAGGTAATGCACGGCTCCGCTCTTGAAAGCGCGCACCGCATAGTTGTCGAACGCGGTGACGAAGACCACGCGGGTGCGGTCGTGCGTGAGCTGCTCCACCACATCGAAGCCGGTGCCATCGCCGAGCCAGATGTCGAGCAGCACCACATCGGGTCGCGCATCGTTCAGCAGCGCTACAGCAGAGGCCACATCATGCGCTTGGCCTACGACATCGATCTCCAACGGGATCGTGCCGAGCGCGGCGCGCAGGTTGGCACGCGCAGGCGCCTCATCGTCAACGATCGCCAGCCGCAGCATGCTCGCTCAATTGATGCACGCGCAAACGTAGGGTCACGATGGTGCCGCGCTTGGTGCCATCAGCAGTTGTGTTGTCGCGCACATCCACGGCTTCGGCCATGGAGGCGCTGCGATCGAATAGGGCGATGCGCTTGCGCACCAGATCGATGCCCATTGATAGGCCATTTCGTCGCGATGGACGTTGCGCAGCGCTCACTCGGCCCACGCCGTTGTCGCGCACCTCGATGTGGAGCACGCTCCCTGCGCGATCCACCAGCACCGAGACATGCCCTTTTACCCCGCCGCCGAATCCATGCTCGATGGCGTTCTCCACCACGGGCTGGATGAGCATGGGCGGAATGGCCACGCGATCAGCCTGCACATAGGGCATCACCTTCATCTCCCACGTGAAGCTGCCCGGTTTGCGGTTGGCGCTGATGCGGAGGTAGTGCTCCACAAGCTCGATCTCATGCGCCAAGGGGATCGTGCGCCTACGGCTCGTCTCCAGCACCAGGCGTAAGAAGCTGGACAAATGGCCCACGTGGTCATTCGCAGCAGCCGCATCGCCGCTGGCATAGAGGCCCGGCACCGTGTTGAGCGCGTTGAAGAGGAAGTGCGGATCCATCTGCAAGCGCAGGGCCTGTTGCTCCAACTCGGCTTCGCGCAGTGTGGCACGTTGCCGGTTGCGCTGCATCACGGACCAGGCCACCACCACGATCGCAATGGCGAAGACGGCGATGCCGATGGCGATCCAGCGGTTGCGATCGGCGCGCAACTCGGCCAGCTCCTGCTGCACGCGCAGCTCGGCGTTCTCGCGGTCCTTGCGCTCGGTGTCGTAGCGGAGTTTCAGTTCCGACATCTGGCCGCTCACGCCTGCGTTCATCAAGCTGTCGCTGAGCGCATGGTAGATCCTGTAATGATCGAGCGCGCGCTGCGGTTCTTGCAGGCGCTCATGCAGCGCGGCCAGCGAGGCGTGCGCTTCTTTCATGTCCTCGTTGGAGCCGATGCGCTCAGCCACGGCGAGGCTGCTATCGAGCAAAGGCTTCGCTTCGCGGTAGCGGCCTTGTTCCCGGCGCACATCACCAAGCCCATACAGGCATCGGATCTCCACCTCGTAGTTGCCATGCTCAATTGCATCGTCCAGCCCGAGTTGGTAATAGTGCGCGGCACTATCGAGTTGCCCCATGCGCTCGAAGGCAAGCCCGATGTTGCTCAATTGCATCTCGCGATCGGCGCCTTCATCCACGCTTTCCTCCAGCGCCAGGCTCTCTTTCAGCACCACCAGTGCCGTATCGAACTTGCCAGCCTCAATCAGCAGCACGCCCAATCCGTTCAAGCTAGTGTGAACCGAAATGGGATCGAATTTCTTCTTGATGGCGATGCTGCGCTGCAAGAAGTCGAGCGCTTGATCCAAGCTGTCCCTGCGCCATTGCAAATGGCTCAGGTTGTGCAGCCCGCGAGCAATGCTCGCGCTATCGCCAAGCAGTTCCTTCCAACGCAACGCAAGCAAGCCCAGATCGAAGGCACCCGCATAGTCGCCTTGCAGCTGATGCACTACGCCCATGTTCGTATAAGCAGCGCCGATCCAGAAGGTGTCGTTGGTCGCTTCGGCCAACAAGAGCACCTCTTCGTTGCTGAGCAGCGCGCTGTCGAGTTGTGAATTCTTCTGGTGGATCTGGCCGAGCAGTGAAAGCGCATGCAGCCGCTGCTTCCTGAGCGCGGGCTTGCCTTCACTCGCGCGCAGCGCAGGACCGATCAACTCCCGCGCCGCCTCAGCCTTGCCTGTGCGGAAGAGGTGGCGCGCCGAGTCCAATTCAGAGCGGAAGGAGACCGTATCGAGCCACTCAGTATCGCGCGATACAGTGGTACCTCCTCCTTGGCCACAAGACGCCAGCAGCGCGACCCACGAGACAATGAGCGTCTGTCTGAACACGCCGCCAATATCTGTCATTGAACTACGATACGCGCGTTGCGCTTGCCTCGTGGACCAGCGATTCGAATGGTGTAAGCACCCGACTCGATACCGAACAGGTCCACCATAGTGATGCCTTCTGCGGCGCGCAAGCTGCGCACAAGGCGCCCGGCAGCATCCATCAACTCGATGGTGTCCCCCCGCAGGAGTTCCTTCAAGCGTGAGTTGGTGTGCGGCAGGGTTGGGGTACACGCGCAAGGCGTTCAACTCTGATTCGCCGATCCCTGTCGTAAGCACTTCAACGCAATCGCTCATCGTCGAGCAAATGCCGAAGGTGATCTCCACCGCGTAGTTGCCGTTCTGCGCGGGTGTGAAGCTCTGCCCGGTCTGCCCGAAGAATGGTGCGAAACCATTGTTGCAATCCACCCACTGGTATGCCGCGTTGTTCTGTGCGGCGGTGAGGGTGGCGCCATCCTGTTGAAGAGCGGTATTCACCGTGGAGATGTTCAGCCGCAGGGTGGCCGTACTGTCGCAGCCCACGGCATTGGTGAGCACCACTTGATAGCTTCCGCTCGCCGTGTAGGTGTTCCCGTTCCACGTGTAGCTGTCGCAGGCACTGGCATTGGTGGTGCTGGAGTTGGACTGTGAAATGGTGAGCTGCAACGTCGCGATGCTGTCGCACCCAGCCGCCGTGGTGAGGCTCGCCGTGTAGGTGCCGCTCTGGGTATAGGTGCTTCCATTCCACGCATAGCTGTCGCACGCGCTGGCTGATGTCGTGCTCGTGGCCGTGCCGCTTTCGATCGTGAGGGCGAGGAATACGGTGCTATCGCAATTGGTGCTGCTGATCAGGTCCACGATGTAATCGCCGCTCTCCGTGAAGGTCTGTCCGCCCAGGGAGTAGCTGCCACATGCCGTAACGAACGCATCGGAGAACTGATGCTCGCATTGCTCCAGCTTGAGCAGGAAGCCATCGGCATCCGCAGGAGTCCAAGGTGTTGAACATGCTCACGCCTGCATCGGGGTCCATATCAACCGCACCATGGAATGCACCCGCCACGCATACGCCGCCCGTTGATGTCACCGCGATCCCGGCCATCAGGTCACTATCCGCTCCGCCAACCCGTCGCGCCCAAGCGAAGCTGCCATCTGATTGAAGCTTTGCGATGAAGCCATCGTTGGTGCCCGCGCTGGTTAGGTTGGTGGTGCCCGCACCGGGATCGAAGTCCGCTGTGCCATAGAAATTCCCGCTCACGTACACACCACCATCGGCGCCCACTTGCAGCGCAGACGGTATGTCCGTCATGGTTCCACCGATGCGTCCGCTCCAGAGATAGCCTCCCGTCGCGCTTAGCTTCACAACGAAGCCGTCGTCCCTCCCGGCGGCAACGATGTTGTTCGTGCCGGCCCCAGGGTTCGCATCCATCGTTTCTCGGAAAGGCCCGGTGATCCAAATGCTTCCATCGCCATCGATGTCCCTGCCACTGACGCGATCCGGCTGGATGCTGCCAATGATGTCCACCCACATGTAGTTGCCATCGTCGTCAAGCTTCAGTACGAAAGGGTCGCTGTTGCCGATGCCCTGGCGGTTCACCGTGCCGGGACCGGGATTGAAGTCCACAACAGAGCCGAAGCCTCCCGGCGAGAAATCCCCGGCGATCACCACGCCATCCGATGCGGCTCTTATCACATTCGCATAATCATTCCCCGGAGCCCCTCCCACGCGGCCGGCCCACAAGAGCGCTCCATTGCTCGTGAGCTTGAAGAAGCATGCATCGCGATTCCCGAGGCTGGTCATGTTCAGGTTCAGCTCGTTGGTGGCCGAACCGTCGATCGTGCCAGTGAAGTTGCCTGCAACGTAGATGGAGCCATCCGCCGCGATATCAACACTCTCCGAAGCCTCCGCCTCGCCAGAACTTGGCCCATACCGTATTGCCCTGCGCGCTCAAACGCCACACGAAGCCGTTCTGATCCGTTGCGCCAACACCCAGATTCAGCGTGCCAGCGTTCGGATTGAAATCGACCACGCCGACGAAACGGCCCGTGATGATCAGGTCGCCGTTGGAAGCCACCACCATCTCTCGTGGTTGGTCGGTACCGTTTCCGCCAACGCGTTTCCCCAGATGAAGTCGCCGAGCGAATTGAGCTTCACAACGTAGATGTCGCGATCGCCAGCGCTCGAGACTGACGCGGTGGTGGATCCGGGGTCCATGTCGAACAGCCCGAAGAAGGAGCCGGCCACGTATATGCTTCCGTCGGTGCCGTACACCACGCTTACGGCAGCGTCGTCGCCGTTGCCGGGGTTCACGCCCCCGAACTGCTTCGCGAAAGCGAAGGTGGGCGCCTGAGGAAACGCGTGCAGGGATGCGAAAAGCGCGGTGGCGAGAATCACTGATTTCATCCGATTGGCTTTGGGGCCGCAAGCTGGCTAGTCCTGAAGGCACGCCATCGGCCCAATGAGCCGCCGTCGATCCTCAATCATCCGGCGCGCATCCGCAACCAACAGCGACCTTCGCCGCATGCCCCGCATCTTCTACTACCTCGGCACCTGCTCCACCTGCGAGCGCATCATGAAAGGCATCAACCTCAAGGGCTTCACCTTGCGCGAGATCAAGGGCGATCCCATCACCGCCAAAGAACTCGATGCCATGAAGAAGCTCGCGGGCAGCTACGTGGCGCTCTTCAGCCGTGTGGCCTTGAAGTACCGCGCGCTCGGGCTGAACAAGATGACCCTCACCGAGAAGGACTACCGCAAGTACATCCTGCAGGAGTACACATTCCTCAAACGGCCGGTGATGGTGCTCAACGATAAGATCTTCATCGGCAACGGCAAGAACGTGGTGAAGGCGATGGAAGAGGCGGCTGGCGGACGGAAGTAGCTCACTCCTTCACCATCTGCAGAGCTGCTCCGCCTGCACGCACCACATAGACGCCAGGTGCCCAAGTGCTGGCGTCGAGCGTTGCGCGTCCTTGAGTTATCCGCTCCCGGTGTACGGGTCGGCCCTGCACATCAATCACCAACAACTCGCCATGTGCGGCAAACCCGTCCACTGTAAATCGCTGATGCACGGGGTTAGGGGAAATGCTCAATGCATCCGGGCTCGAGAACCCGCCCACTGAGGTAGTGATGTCCTGTTGAAACACTTTCCAATAGCTGTTGGCAGCTGGACTGAACACGATCGCGTCGAAGTCCACGTTCTCGCACGTGATGACCAGGTCCACAGGGCCATCACCATTGATGTCAAGGACGCTCCAGCCATCCGTGCCATCATCTTGACCGAAGGCGCTGAGCGACCAGAAACCGAGCTGCTCGCCCTGGTAGGCATCACCACCTGCTGGCATGGACCAATTCGTTTGGCCACCGAAACCGGTGCCCGTATTCAGGTGTACCTTCCAATAGCTGTTGCTCAGGGGGGCTGAACTCTGTAGGTTGGTTGCTCGCGTTGCGCGTACATGTACACACCAGGTCCGGGCGCGCATCGCCGTTCATGTCGAAGGTGGTCCAGCCATCGGCACCCTCGCCGAGGCCGAAACCGGCGAACCAGTTGAAGCCTTGACCGTAGGCCAGATCGCCACCCTCGGGCACGGGCCACGTAAGGGGAACTGCATCGAATCCACTGCCGTTGTTGTGATAGAGCTTCCAGTAACTGTTGCTCGCGGGGCTGGATTCAGTAGGGCCATTGATAGCGTCCCGAAATCCGGAGCACACCAGATCGGGAAGCTGGTCGCCGTCCATGTCCTTGGTGAACCAGACGTCCGATCCACTGTTCGTTCCGTTCGACCCGATGGCTTCCATGGCCCAGAACCCTCTGTTCACGCCATTCTGAACTTCACCGCCATCCGGGAGCGCCCAATTCACGGGTGTTGTGCTGAAGCCAGATCCCGTATTCAGGTACACTTTCCAATAGCTGTTGCTCGCAGGACTGAACTCCGTGACGTAGCCGTTGCCGTTGCGCCAGCCCGTACAAACAAGGTCCGGAAGACCATCACCGTTGATATCGAAGGTGCTCCAATTGTCAGAGCCTTGATTATTGCCCACAGCGCTCAAGGTCCAAAAGCCCCGGTTCACTCCGCTGTCCACAGCACCGCCAGAAGGCAAGGGCCAGATCAATGGGGTGGTACTGAAGGCTCCGCCTGTGTTCGTGTACACTTTCCAATAACTATCACTGGCCGGGCTGAACTCGGTCATGATATAGTTCGCATTACGGGTGCTCGTGCATACAAGGTCAGGCAGGCCGTCGCCATTGATATCGAAGGTGGTCCATCCATCGGAGCCGGGATCGTAGCCGAAGTCGGTGGGCCTCCAAAAGCCCATGTCCAGCCCATCATATACGGCACCGCCCTGCGGTACGGGCCAGTTCGCCGAAGTGGCGGGAAATCCTTGCGCGACCACAACGGAACGCATGATCAACAAGAATCCAATGGCAAGGGGGCGCATGTGTGAGGTCATGGGCAAATCGGTTCTTCGTGATCACAGGTGCAACATTCAGGCATGACTCGATGCTATCGGTCCAGCACCAATTTCATGGTCAATGTATGTTCGGTGTTCGACACGCGAATGAAATCAGAACCAGCCTTAAGCCCATCCAGTGCGATGGTCGCTTGGTTCGTTCCGTATCCCATCCCTTGGCCGCGACTATCACTCCACCATCAACTTCAAATTGCTTATCGCAGCATTTCGAGCCGGACCACACGCGTCTGCCGGAAACCACCAAGTCGATGACCGCCTGTCTCGCTGAGGCTTTTTCGACAACTGCTCGTCCATTGAGATCGAGCAAGGTGATGCTGCCCAGCGGTCGATCGCTCTGCACGATCGTCAGTTCAGTTGCCGGGTTGGGGAATAGGATCGTTGCCGGGCCATCGATGAATTCCGCGAAGCCTGTGGTGTTCGCTTGCAGGTACACCTTCCAGTAGCTGTTGCTCGCCGGGCTGAACTCGGTGACGTAACCGTTCGATGCGCGCGTTCCGGTACACACCAGATCCGGTCTCGCATCGCCGTTGATGTCAATGGTGCTCCATGTGTCTGCGTTGGTGGCGGTGCCGATCGCGCTTAGCAGGTTGAAGCCTTGGTTCACGCCGTTGTTCACCTCGCCCCCGGCAGGCAAGCTCCAATTGGTGCTCGTGCTGCTGAAGCCGGTGCCCGTGTTCAGGTACACCTTCCAGTAACTGTTGTTCGCCGGGCTGAACTCGGTGATGTAACCGTTCGATTGCGCGGGTTCCGGTGAGCACCAGATCGGGGAGCGCATCACCGTTGATGTCGATAGTGCTCCAGGTGTCGGCGTTGGTTGCGGTGCCGATCGCGCTTAGCAGGTTGAAGCCTTGGTTCACGCCGCTGTTCACCTCGCCACCATCTGGGAGGCTCCAATTGGTGCTCGTGCTGCTGAAGCCGGTGCCCGTGTTCAGGTACACCTTCCAGTAGCTGTTGCTCGCCGGGCTGAACTCGGTGACGTAACCGTTCGATGCGCGCGTTCCGGTACACACCAGATCCGGTTTCGCATCGCCGTTGATGTCAATGGTGCTCCACGTGTCGGCGTTGGTGGCGGTGCCGATCGCGCTTAGCAGGTTGAAGCCTTGGTTCACGCCGTTGTTCACCTCGCCCCCGGCAGGCAAGCTCCAATTGGTGCTCGTGCTGCTGAAGCCGGTGCCCGTGTTCAGGTACACCTTCCAGTAACTGTTGTTCGCCGGGCTGAACTCGGTGACGTAGCCGTTCGATGCGCGCGTTCCGGTACACACCAGATCCGGTTTCGCATCGCCGTTGATGTCGATAGTGCTCCAGGTGTCGGCGTTGGTTGCAGTGCCGATCGCGCTTAGCAGGTGGAAGCCTTGATTCACGCCGTTGTTCACCTCGCCACCATCTGGGAGGCTCCAATTGGTGCTCGTGCTGCTGAAGCCGGTGCCCGTGTTCAGGTACACCTTCCAGTAACTGTTGTTCGCCGGGCTGAACTCGGTGACGTAGCCGTTCGATGCGCGCGTGCCGGTGCAAACCAGATCAGGCAGCGCGTCGCCGTTGATGTCCATGGTGCTCCAGGTGTCGGCGTTGGTTGCAGTGCCGATCGCGCTCAGCAGGTTGAAGCCTTGGTTCACGCCGTTGTTCACCTCCCCACCAGCAGGCAGGCTCCAATTCACGCTCGTTCCGCTAAAGCCGGTGCCGGTGTTCAGGTACACCTTCCAGTAGCTGTTGCTCGCCGGGCTGAATTCGGTGACATAGCCGTTTGATGCACGCGTGCCGGTACACACCAGATCGGGCAGCGCATCGCCGTTGATGTCGATGGTGCTCCAGGTGTCGGCGTTGGTGGCGGTGCCGATCGCGCTCAGCAGGTTGAAGCCTTGGTTCACTCCGCTGTACACCTCGCCTCCGGCGGGCAGGCTCCATTGCACATGGGTGCTGGGAAATCCTTGGGACAAGGCATCGCCGCTCAGCACGAGCAGTGCGAACGAAACGAAAGTGCATCGCCGTGTGGTCATGACCGAGGTGTTGGGGGTAACGATCTCAGAGGTGAATGAACCGCTGCGTGCGCATCTCACCACTCTGTTGCATCAGCAACACGTATGTGCCGGGCACGAGGTTCGAAAGGTCAAGCGGGTGTGGTGCGGTTGGCGTGAGCCGAGCCATTTCGAAGTGTACGGTGCGGCCCATGGCATCGAGTGCGCGCATCTCGCACGTAGCGGCAGCAGCGAACGGCGAACGCACGCTATAGTTGCCGGGTATTCCGTTCGGCGTTATCAAGGCGCCCTCCACGGCGGTGGCATCATCCACGCCCATGAAGTTCGGAGCGTACACGCAGATCCCGAAGGTGCCCGGCTGCGGGCTGGCACCATCGACATCGTACACACGCACATAATAGGTTGCACCCGGCACTAGCAGGTCGGTGGTGATGCTCTCAATACCGCCTGGCCCTGTTGAATTGCTGCATGCGATCACATTAAAGGGGTTCGGCGCAATTGTTCGCGCTGGCTAGTATGAGCACCGCATCGTATCCGTTTGGCGCTGTGCCGTCCCCATCAACGGATACCACGGTAGTAGCGGCCGGCGCAACGAAGCGGTACCACACATCGTCGTTGTTCGCTGCGATGATATTCGGGTTGCAGTAGGGTTCCCGATGGAATAGGTGGCCCATGCGCTGTTGCCACTGGTGTAGTTGCAGGTGGAGCCTACGTTCAGGAGAGTGGCGTTGGCGCACTCGTCGTTCGTAGGTGGCGCAGGTGGTGCGTTGTTCCAGTGCAGGCAGAAAATGGCGCTGGTGGAGGATCGAAGTTGACCAAGGAGTACATCTGCAGGTAGTAGTGGGTGTTCTGGCTCACCGGGATGTCCACAAAAGTCCTCCATGCCCGAGAGGCAGGCCACGGCTGCTGAGCCACAACTGGTGTAGATGCCGAAGCCGATGTATGATGATTGCGAGCTTTCCAGGTAGATGGTCACCGTTGTGTTGTTCGCCGAGTAGAAGCGGTACCAGAGATCGCGGATCTGCGAACCAGCCACATCGCAGAAGGGCGGGTTGGTGCTGATCGTGCTGTTATTGAAATTGACATTGATGTTGCTGTTGGGACAGTTTGCCGGTGCGTACAGATCGACATCGATGGCACCGGAGCAGTTGTCGTTGACCTGGGCCAAGGCGGCAGTGGTGAACCAGAGGAAGGTCAAGGAGAGCGTGCGTAGTGGTGCGGGATTTGTGCGGTACTTGGAGCGTAAGGCTATCGCATGCGCACACCTTCCTGGCACACCATTGCGCAGGCGCCGCCAACGGTCGCGTGGTCGCGGTCTGTCATCGATCCGTTGCAAGCCTCATCCAAAGGCGGCCAATGCCTCCAGCACGGCCTGTCGCCGGCGCTGCGACACCGGCACATGCGCTCCATCGCTCAGCACCAGTACACCGCCATCGCGGTGCAGGAATTTGCGCACGCGGGGCAGGTTCACCAGGTGGCCAATCCGTATGCGCTCCCACCGCTGCGAGCGGCTCTCAGCCGCGTCGAATGATCGAAGGTCACGGCCCGCAACAATGGCTCGTCGTCCAGTTGCACGCACAGGTCAATGTCGCACGAAGCGTTGTGCGCGCGTCTCGCCAGCGCGCTGCACCACGAACACGTACGGGCCAGGAACGAGCTCCGTAAGGTCGAGCGATCGCGCGTTTCCAGGAATGAGTGGCGAACGGCTTTGATGAACGCTCCTGCCCATCGCATCCAACACAAGCAGGTCACAGGTCGCCGCTTCAGCGAATGGAGTGTTCACCAGGTACAAGCCCACTGTGTTTGTCAGTGAGAGCAAGTTGTGATCCTCCGGGGCGCTCTCGTTCACAGTGAGCAACACCGAAGCGTACACGCAAATGCCGAAGCTGCCCGGTTGCGGACTCGCGCCATCGGCATCGAACACCTGCAGATAGTAGGTCTGTCCCGGGACCAGCGCGTCCGTGATGATGGTCTCCACGCCGCCCGGGCCAGTGGTGTTGCTGCAGGCGATGGCGTCCATTGAACCCGAGCAACTGCTCATGTCGCCGATGGCGAGCACGGCATCGTAGCCGGTAGTGGACGTACCGTCCCCGTCGACGGTGATCACCGTTGTGGCCGCTGGGGCCACGAACCTGTACCACACATCATCGTTGGGTTCGGCGACAATGTCCGGGTTGCAGAATAAGTTCGCGTTCGATGGTGTAGCCCAAGCTCCGTCACCGCTCGTATAAGTGCAGGTGGTGCCTACGTTCAGCAAGGTGGCGTTGGCGCAATCGTCGTTCGCGGGCGGCGCGGGCGGCGGATTGAACCAATGCATGCAGAATAAACCGCTGTTGGAGGGGTTCGAGTTCACCAGCGTATAAACCTGCAAGTAATAGTAGGTGTTGGGGGTTAGTACTGGTATCTCCGTATAGCCTTGTGCGGGAGAGAGGCAAGAATTAGTGACGCCACAGGCCGAGTAAAAGCCGAAGCCGATGTGCGCCGATTGGAAGCTCTGCAGATAGAGCATTACCGACGTGTTGTTCCCTGTATAGACACGGTACCAGAGCGCTTGGCGCTTGCGCTGCGATACGGGCACCTCCGTTCCATCGGTCAACACGAGCATGCCGCCATCGCGGTTCAGGAACTTGCGCACATGCAGCAAGTTCACCAGGTGGCTCATATGAACGCGCTCGAACCGGTGCGGCGTTAACAGATCATCGAAGTCCTTCAAGGTCCGCGCGGTCACCAGGCGTTCGCCATCGCTGGTGTGGATGCGCGTGTAGTTGCCATCGGCCTCACAACGCAGGATGTTGCGCGGAGCGAGCACATGGATGCCTTCGGAGCAGGGTACCACGATGCGCTCTTCGTCCGGCCGAGACATGTTCCGGAAGAGCGTTTCCATGGCTGTCTGCGGAGCATGGGCGCGCTGCGCGCGCTTCAACGCTTGTCCCAAGAGATCGACATCGACAGGCTTCAAGAGATAATCCACCGCCGCCACCCGGAAAGCCCGCATAACGTGCTGGTCATACGCGGTGATAAAGATCACTTGAGCCTCTTTCCATTGCGTTCGCTCCAGCACCTCGAAGCCGGTTCCATCGCCCAGGCGGATATCCAGCAACACGACATCGGGCCGCAGGCGGTCCATGGCCTTCACCGCCTCCGCGCGACCGAGCGGCTTCCCCGACGAGGCTGTGCTCCACTTCGCAGTCCAATAGCGCCTCTTTCAGCGCAGCGCGTGCTGGCGCTTCATCCTCGACGATCAACACGCGGAGGCTCATGTCCAGGCTGGTTCGATCACGGTGCGCACCACCACCTCTGTGCCACTCGGGCGCCCAGCATCGTCGTGAAGGTCTATGATCCGTAGGCCATCCAGAGCACCATTCCCGCGATTGTGCTGCCGCATGCGTTCCGCTGTGATCTCCAGTCCGCGCGATGTCCCCAATGCTTCGCTCCGGGTTCTCAAGCTCGTCGTGCGTCCGATTCCATTGTCGCGCACGCGGCACACCAGCAATCCGCTGCTCCTTGCGATCTCGACGCGCAGGTCCCCCTTTGCTTGCGCGGCACGAGGCCATGCAGAATGGCGTTCTCCACCAGTGGTTGCAGAAGCATAGGTGGTATCATCACGGCATCGCGATTAAGGTCGGGATCCACTTCAATGGACCAATTGAACACACCGGCATGGCGAGCAGCGCTCACCACAAGGTAATGCTCCAAGAGTTCGATCTCCTGGCGCAAAGGGACGTGGAGCTTGCGCGATGTCTCCAGGATCAAACGCAACAGGTTGGACAGGTGGCCAACGTAGGCCGTTGCAGTTCGCGAATCGGTGCTGGCATAGAGCCCCGGAATGGTGTTGAGGGCATTAAAGAGGAAGTGCGGATCCATCTGCAAGCGTAGGGCCTGCTGCTCCAACTCCGCTTCGCGGCGCTTTGCGCGCTCGCCGGAACGCTGGAAGAGCAGCCAAGCCACAGCACCGACGGCGACGGCGAAGAGACACCCGAAGAAGGCCAGCGTGCGGGAGTTCCTGGTTCGCATCTCGGCGAGTGCATTTGCCGCACGCAGGTCCGCGTTCTCGCGCTCCTTCCGCTCCACCTCGTTAAGCACGAGCAGTTCGCTCATTGTCCGATCCTTCTCGGCGTTCATGAGCGAATCGGCGAGCGCGTTGTAAGCCACGTTGTAGTGGTATGCATTCGTGTAGTCCTTGCGTTCGGCGGCCAGTCGTGCGAGCGAGAGCAGCGCCTCCTTTTCATCCTCCGGGTCAGCGATCTCCAAGGAAAGGGCAAGCACCTTTTCCAATTGTGCGGCTCCTTCTGAACGCTGACCCATGCGGATGAGCAAGTCAGCGAGGTAGGTACGGATGCCCGACTCGGTGCGGCGGTCCCCAGCAGCGATCGCCTGTTGCAGAGCAACCTCGTAGCACCATCGAGCACTGTATTCCCGGCCCAAGCCCTCGTGCGCCAGTCCCATGTTCCCTAGCAGATATGCCGCGCTTCGACCATACGAAAGCTTCGGGCGCACGGTATATGCACGCTTCAAGAGGACAAGCGCGGTGTCATGTCGCCCAAGGTCCATTTCCACTACTGCGTAGCTCGCCAGGCTCTTGCTCCAAGAAGAGCTGTCCTTGGTTCGTTCATTGATTGCCAGCGCACGTTGGTAGGTGGCTCGTGCGGCCAAGGTGTCGTTCTTCCGCAGCTGGAGCAAGCCGATGTTGTTCAGGCTACGCGCCATGTTCGCGCTATCCTTCAGGTCTTCTTTCAGGGCAAGCGCCTTTGTCTGGTGTTCCAAGGAGCCCACGTAATCGCCGCGTTGTTCCAGCACGGTCCCCAGGTTGGTGAGCGTCGCGGCCATGTCCTTGATCGCGTGATTGCGCGTGGCGATGTCCAGGGCCATGTGGTAGCACGCTTCCGCGCTGTCCAGATTGTCTTGGTGCTGCATGCTCAAGCCACTGGCGGAGTAGGCCATCATGCGCTGTTTCCGGAGCGAAGGTGTTGTTGCGCTGTCCAGCACCAAGCTCACCAAGGAATCCGCCACCGCATGGTCACCGCGTTTCACGGCCTCCGTTGCGGCATTCAACTCCGCCACTAACGTGGTGCTGTCAGCCCCAAAGATCACCTCATCGGACTCTTCGCTTCCCTGCGGTGTTCCGCAAGCACCGACCAGAAACAGCAACGCCATGGAGGCGAACCGATGGGGTCGTGTGTCCGCGATTGTGCTCGTCATCTTCGGCAAACGTACTGGGGAGGCGTAGTGAACGAGCATGCCGTCGATCCTGCGCCTGCGATGATCGAGCGGTCGTTTGGTCACGAAGCTCGGCTACTCGATGCCGCCCCTCAACCGATCGATGGCGAAGGATCACCTTGGGTCCTGTTCTTACTTCGTTGCTGAAGTTCGTTGGTCATTCTCGCTTCCTTCAATTACCGATCACGAGGAAATGAACATCGCAAGATCCAACAGGTCAGCAATATGCAGTCAGTGCAGCATCATCGGGCTCGTCATCTTTTGCTTGACCGTGCTCGCCGAACCCGCCCTTGCACAGCGGCAATGGGGCTTGAGTGATAGCACTTCCTACGCCGTCGGTGGCGACACCGTGCTCATCGCCTCCCGGAAGAAGCTCTATCGGGCGCTGCCCAACGATACGATGATCATACGCGACTTCACGGACGTGGCCGACACCAACCTGTACATCCGCGACGTGGACCATTGGTCAGCCAACGATTGGTACGTGCTTGTCGGCAGCCGCTACATCGGTTACTCTACGACACTCTACCGCACACAGGACGCCGGCTCTACATGGTTCGAGGATGTGAGCTACCTGCCCGTGGTGGACCAGTCAAGCCTCAACCAGATGACCATCAAGGAGGATGGTATTGCCTATCTCTTCAATGGGTACTACGACAGCGCGGTCTTGCGCAGCTTTGATGGAGGAGTGACGTGGGAGCCTTGGTTCCAAAGCCTCATCGCGCACTACTACGGTCTATTGAGGTGCGGCAACACCGCTTTCGTCATCGGTATGGAGGGTGATGGCTTCCCGCCTTCGATGTGGCAAGTGCCGGACAGCTTGTGGGGCATGCAAGGGCTTACGAACTACTACAGTGGATGCCACAACGGCGGCATTGAAGGGTGCTACTACGTGATCCCGTGGAGCGCGCCCTATGCCCAGGTCGTCGCCGAATTCCAAGCACTCGCCGTGCAGCTATGTGCGACGCTCGGAACGGACATGGCAATGTATCTGGACTCGTCCGTGCGCCTTTCGCCGAACCCGGCATCCGAGTTCTTCACGCTTGAAGGTCTCAGTGTGAATGATATCATCACCGTGACCGCTGCGACTGGTCAGGTGATGCGCGTACCACGCAACGACACAATGCTGGATGTACGCGGACTTGCGCCGGGGGTCTATCTCGTGAACGTCTTACGGGGCAGCGTGAAAATGAGGGTGCGATTCTTCTGCCATTGAACCTCGGCACCGTCCGCGTGTACTCAGTGACAATGTGTAAGAGAGGCCTGCGGCGAGGAGCGCGATCGATTGAGATGACCCGGGGGCTATTGATGATGCTCGCGTACTGTGCCACGTCCGCCATCGCACAGGACAGTACCTCCTTCGCAAGGGCATTGCAGCGCGACACGCCCCGCGCGCTTGACCAGTGGATGAAGCGCGAGCTGCAACGCTTACGACAAGAACCGCTGATCTCCTGGACGAAGGAGAGCAACGCCTATGCATCGCCCGCGCTCGACAATCTTGCTGGCTGGCTGCGCCACCAGCCGGGCGTGGTTGGTGCCGACTGGGACAAGTGCGACCAAAAGCCATATCCCTTAGGCAGCACGGAACCAGTGCCTTTTACCCTTGGCCTGTTCGTGAGCCTGCGTAATGCGGAGCACGAACGGATCTACACGCTGATGATGCGACCAACCGGCCCTGCTCTTAATCCACTGTATCAGATGCGCGCATGGCGTTTCGGGTTGGGTAGGAAGCGCATTGTCGCCAGAGAATGGGTGTACTTCCTGGAGACGCAGCGTCGGATATGCATGGGGTTGCAATGATGATCTCATGAACACCCACCTATACCTGTCTATGCTGCTGTACATGGCCGCAGCCTCACATCTGCCAGCCCAGGAGCAGCCCCCAGACAGTTTGGTATTGTTCCGCGCGGCCATGGAGCGCGAAGCGATCAAGGAATTCGACCCGCGCGACCCGGAAGGATACCTGCTGGTGTGGAAGGAACAACGCGAGGGCAACCAGTTCATCTACAACCGTGGCGATGGGAGCACCCTTCGCGATCTTCTCACCTCCGAAGGTCTGTTGCGACCAGAGATTACCGATCAATGGGGACCAAGCGGCATCACCAACTACGGCAACCGGTACGCGGTGGTGTGGGTGGATCCGCAAACGGGAGTGGCGCGACATACGGTGTGGTACTTCGAGCGACCAATTAGCACCTACCACGACAAGAAATGAAGCGCCTCGTTGTTCTCACCCTTTTGCTCGCCGGGGCCGCAACGCTGTCCGCGCAACCCGGCCTTCGCCCCATGCAAGTAGCCTTCGCGTTGTATCACGAGGGTCGGATGGTATCCGTTGAGGAATTGAGAGAGCGCCGGGGCTGGAGCATCCGCATGGAGAACGAGCCAGCGGATATCGGAGTGTTCGGGTACAAAGGACTCGCATACGCCGAATTCAACCCGATGCGCTCTGACCCCATGTTCCATGGTGATACCTTATGGATGACCATTTCGCATGAGCAGGACCGCATGCGCATCGCCTTTCCGCCGCTGAAGGGTGTGCCTCGGCGGCAGCACTACGGCACCCATGGGCTCTGGATCGACTTCCGCCCAGGCGACTTCCTGGCCACCGACCTACCGCGCAAGATCCTGGTGAAAGGCACCATCCGGAATCTTCGAGAGATCCACGGCACGTTTCCTTACGAGCTGCTCATCGGTTGTGGATCCGAGCTGTGCCGGAGCGACACGTTCAAGCGGCGCACTGGTGATTTCGAAACAGCCCTTAAGTGGCAACCCGTGAGCGATCACGCGAGCGGCGCGGAATGGGTGGACATCCTCCTCGTCACGCGCAATGCCGTGGAACCGCTCGACATGCGCATGACCATCCGCGTTCTCTTTCACACCCAGGTGGATCTGGGCGAATTCGACTTCGTGCCCGCGCGCTTCAGGAAGCTTGACAACCGCGCGATGGTCATTGAGGCAAACTTGCCCAGGGACACCGTGATCACGGGCACACAAGAAGGAACGGCGCTGCACATCACCGCGATCAACCTTGAAGCCGGTGAGCGTCTGGTTGCCCAGCCCATCTGGAACGGACCAGGGGAGCCGCTCATCCATTCTTGGGAACTGGTAGAGCGCCCTGCTGATGGCATCAAGGAACTCCGCTTCATCTTCGCCGAAGACACGAATGTGGCTTGGGAAAGCGAGTTTGGGCCAAGGCCCATCGAGAGTCCGCCACTACCAGCTGGCCACTATGTGCTTACACAAAAGGCGGTCTGGGGCAAAGGGATGCGCAATGTGGACTTCCTGATCGGGCGGGAGGTTCCCTTTACGGTGCAACCCCGGCGAGAGTGAGGCGGTATTGGCGCGACTGATCGATGGCACGCCGCACTTGCTCAATGCTCAACACGGAATTCCAGCGCCTTGTTTCTTTGAGCACCACATATGCGCACACTCATCGCCCTCATCATTTGCGTCAACGCCTCTGGCCTTTGCGCACAACCCTTCAACTGGCAATGGTCCGTGGCACCTACGGGCGGACAGACCTTGTTCGGCAGCGCCACGGATGCCGAGGGCAATACCTACCTCACCGGAAGGTTCAACTTCAATGCGAATTTCCCTCCGCTTCCTCAGCTCACCACGCTGGGCGCTGAAACGGACGGGTTTGTGGCGAAGTACAGTCCGGATGGAGCCGCTCTTTGGGTGGTCTCGTTCACCGGCACCACCAACGACGAGTGCCGCGGGATCAGTGTTGATGCGCTCGGCGGGGTATATGTCACGGGGTTCTTCACCAGCCCAACGCTCACCATCGGCGGTGAAACCCTCACGCGCATCGGCACGCAGGATGCCTTCGTGGCGAAGCTCGCAGCGGATGGTGCTTGCCTCTGGGCCATGGATCTGAGCACAAGCGAGGATGATTTCGAGCAAGGCACATCGATCACGAGCGCACCGAACGGCGACAGTTATGTGACCGGTTACTACAAAGGCACTTTCGACCCTGCGGGGTCGACCACGCTCACGTCTTGCGTGAATGGCAGTAACCTGTTCATCCTGAAACTGGATGCCGATGGCGACGTGCTCTGGTCCCGAAGCCCGGTATGCCCGTCGCAGCCCAGCTATGGCGAGAGCTACGGCCAGGTGGTGCATGTGGATGTTTACGGCAACCTCTTCTTGGCCGGTGCCTTCCGGGGCGCCACCTGCACCTTTGGCGACAGCACCTTCGTGAACTATTCGGAGAGCTCGAACAACCTGCTTTGGGCGAAGTTCAATTTGGCGGGCGACCTGCTTTGGGCGCGTTCGTTCGGTGCGAACCTTGACGACCGTGCATTCGACATCGATACCGACCTGAACGGCAACGCGTACCTGGCAATCGAACGAAGAGGCAACTACACCCTTCCGGAATTCACCATTCCGTACAACACCGGTGGCTCGTTCAACTGGCGCACCCTCGCATTGAAATGCGACCTGAATGGCGTGTTCCTCTGGTACGAGCGTGTGGGCGGCAGCGCGGACGACCACAGCATCTGGAGCATAAAGGTCCTCCCCGACGGTTCGTTCATGCTTGGCGGTGAATTCAGCCGCCAGTGTACGTTCGATTCCTTCACGATTCCGTGGAACAACTACGACGAGTTCTGGTCGCTGTTCCTCGCGCGCTACAACGCGGCTGGTGTCGCACAGCAGGTTTTCGTTCGCAGGCAAGCGTATGCCAGGGCCATACGCGGCATCACCGCTGATGAAGCGGGCAATGTGTACATGGCGGGGTATTTCTACGACTCGCTCACCGTGGGCAACCTGCCTATCATGGACGTGGCGAATTCTGCCCTGGTCCTGGCGCGGAGCGGCGACTTCAGCACTGCTGCTCGCGAGGATCAGCGCGTCAATGCCAGCATCGCCTATCCGAACCCCAGCGCGGGTCCTGTGCGCATCACATCGCCCTTCGCGTTCGATCGCATCCGCTTCATGGACGCCGCAGGCAGGTTGATCTTCGAGCACAACGTCGGTGATCGCACGAGTTGGGCGGGCGACTCACCCGGGCAAGGCGCCGTGCAGTATTCGCTCTGGCACCGAGGTTCGCTCGTTGGTGTCGGTCGTATTATGGTGGAGTAGCACAGCATCTCCGCGCAGCAGGCGCGTGCGTGTTCGAACAGAGCGAAAGGATTAACGCAAGTACATCCTGCAGGAATACACCTTCCTCAAGCGGCCTGTGATGGTGCTCGACGATAAGATCTTCATCGGCAATGGCAAGAACGTGGTGAAGGCGATGGAAGAGGCGGCTCGTGAGGTGAGGCGGTTCACTCCTTCAGCATCCTCACAACCGCCTCGTTCGCGCGCACCGCATAGGCTCCCGGCGCCCACGTGCCTGCATCGATCTCCAGGCGGTCTTGCTTCGTGCGGGCGGCATGCACCACACGGCCCTGCATATCAAGCACGAGGACCTCGCCCAGCGGAGCGGCGCCCGCGATCGTGAATTGTTGCGACGCGGGGTTGGGGAATACGCGCAGTCCTTCTTGCGCAACTCCTGCTTCCGAGAGCCCAACCCAACCAGCTCCTAACCGCGCGATTCGATTCCGCGGCACGCCCGCCAAGCTGGTGAACTGTCCACCAACGAGGATAGAGCCGTCCTCTTGCAAGACCATTTCACTAACCCTGTTGCTTGGAATCGTAGACGTGTAGAAGTCGAGGTCGCGAGTTCCGTCGGCGTTGAGCCTCACTACCGGCCAGGTGGATGTTCCACTGAAGGATCCGAAAGACCCAGCCAGCACAATCCTATCAAAAGAATCTACCGCGACCACATCAGCCCCAAGGCTGGCACCAACCCCAACGGCTTGATTGAATGCAAGGTCAAGAGAACCAGATTCATCGAGTCGTGCGATACGCCCAACGGCCACGCCATTGACGCTATTGAAGCCCCCTGCTATCAGGATCCGCCCATCCGATTGAAGAGCAACCCCACGCACATCTCCGCCTGTCGGTCCTGTGCCCGTGTTAAAGCTCATGTCGCGCGAGCCATCGGGGTTGAGGCGCACGATGCCTCGGGCAACGGCACCATTCCATTGAATGAACTGGCCAACCACCAGGATTCTCCCATCGGGCTGCAACATAATCTGCCTTGCAGGAAAGCTATTGCCGGTCACTCCCGCATCGAAAGACTCATCGACACTGCCATTGGGGTGCAGCATGAGCATCGGCCTGCTAATCGTGTCTCCGAAAACCTGGAGTCCTCCGGCGATCAGGATCCGCCCATCGGGCAAGATGAGCGCGCAACTCACATAGCCACTGAGATATGTCTGGAACGTGGTGTCCAAGTCGCCTGTTGGAAGGAGTCTCGCGATACTCCTTCTCTCGATGTTCTGAATGCGATTGAAGGATCCAGTCAGCAGCAACCGACCATCGGCTTGAACGGAAACGGACTCAACGGAGCCATCCGCTCCATCTCGAGGGTCGAACGAAAGGTCCAGGTCGCCGTCGGCTTCCAATCGCGCGAGGCGTCTCCTCAAAGTCCCGTTGTACCGCGTGAACTCTCCTCCAATCACGATCCTGCCGTCAGGTTGCACAGCGAGAGCGCCAACACGACCATTGGCTCCGGTGCATGTGTTAAAGGAAAGGTCCAGCGACCCGTCGGACATCAGGGCTTCCATGTAACGGCATGGCTCATCAAGCCATCGATTCACATACCCGGCAATGATGATGCGTTCTCCAGGTCGATAAACCACATCCAAGATGTTGCCCGATGTGCCGCTGCCGGTACCAACTAGCAACAACGGATCTCCCGTGCTCGATAGCACGGCCATCCCATCGCACGCCACGCCACGGTATTGAACAAAGCCACCTGCAATAAGCAGAGTACCATCATTCCCGCTGCGCAAGTGCTCTGCTGGGAAGCTGATGCTTTGACCTGGGTCGAACGCCTCATCGAGTTCACCGGAAGGAAGGACCTTTGCCAGCCTTGTTCTTGTTACTCCGGCATATGCGGAGAAGACACCTGTTATCCAAATGGAACCATCAACCGCGATGTCCAGCGCACTCACCGGACCATTGGGTCCACCATTGCTTGCGAATGTGGTATCCAACTGACCGAACGAATCGAAACGCGCCAGGCGCTTAATCGGACGTCCTTGCACAGATGTGAAGCTCCCGCCGATGATTAGACCACCATTCGCCTCGTACAGCGCGCAGGTAATGCCCCCTCCCACGTCGGCACCCAGATCAAGGCTGGTTAGCGCGCCATCGGCGGAATAATGCGCCCATCCATTGCGGCTGGAGCTCCCGACCGAGGTGAAGCTGCCCTGCACGAGTACCGACCCATTCGGGGCCGCGAATACGCGATTCACGGAGCCGTTCGGGGGTGCCACGAGCGCGAACGATGGATCAAATAGACCGTCGTTCGTCAGCTTCACCACATTCGTGAACGATGGGCCGGTTGATGAAGTGAACCAGCCTCCAGGAAGTAACCGCCTAGTGGTGATTTCGCCATATCAGCATACCCACCCGATGTCAAGGCCGGCCCCCAAGACCCGTCCAACAAAGCCCCTGATTGAGATATACGAATCAACCTCGGCGAATGCTGACCGTTATAATATGACCCGCCACCCAGCAGCAAGAAACCGGCCGGGCCCAAGTCGAATACCCGTGCAACTGCGCTTTGTGGACCGCTCCCATCACCATGCAGCCCGATGTCATCAGGATTGAAGGACAAGTCGACGTGACCATCCTGTCCAGAGGCGCTTAGACAAAGGACAAGTGTCAGCAACAGCGCGGCTTTAGCATGTCTCATGGTGGAGGAATTCTTATTCAGCCAAATATGATTGCTGTCGCAATGGCAATGCGGCACGATCGCACCATGGGAATTCAGAAGCGCGGCAATGGGGCTTTTCGCGCAGACAACGGCCCATGCGCACCGCTGTATTTTCGCCCCCGTCATGCTCAAGCAAGGTCTATTTCAGAAGCTCTCCCAGAAGCTATCGCCGCAGCAGATCCAGCTGATGAAGATGCTGCAGCTGCCCACCATGGAGATGGAGGAGCGCATCCGCCAGGAGTTGGAAGAGAACCCGGCGCTCGAAGGCGGCGAGGATGAGAATGACGAAGAGACACCCTCCGAAGAAGAGGCCATAACGGAGAGCGGCGAGCTCGATAGCGAGCAGCATGAGGATCAAGAGCGCGACGACTTCGACCTGAGCGACTACTTCCCCGATGACGACACGCCCGACTCCAAGCTGAGCGTGCGCAACACCGGACCCGACGATGAGGAGCGCGAGATTCCCTTGGCCGGCGGCACCACTTTCCAGGACCACTTGAAGGCACAGCTCTCGCTGGTCGATTGCGATGAGCGCACCGAGCTGCTCGCCGAGCACCTGATCGGCAACCTCGATGAGGACGGCTACCTGCGCCGCGACCTGCACGCCATCGTGAACGACCTCGCCTTCACGCAGAACGTGATGGCCAACGTGGCCGAGCTGGAGAAGGCCCTGCGCGCCGTGCAGGAGCTGGATCCCGCTGGAACCGGTGCCCGCGACCTGCGCGAATGCCTGCTGCTGCAGGTGCGCCGAATGCCCCACAGCCTGGATCAGCGCGTGGCCGAAGCAATACTCGACAAGCACTTCGATGCCTTCAGCCGCAAGCACTACGACAAGATCCTGGAGCGTCTCGAGATCGACGAGGACGCCCTCAAGGACGCCATCGACCTGATCATCCGCCTGAACCCAAAGCCGGGCAACACCTTGCGGGAGACCAGCGCGCCACGGCAGGAAATCGTACCCGATTTCGGCATCATGGCCATCGATGGGCAGCTGGAGCTCAGCCTCAATGGCCGCAACGCGCCGGAGCTGCGCATCAGCCGCGCCTACCGCGACATGATGCAGGAGTACCAGCGCAACAAGAAGGACAAGGCCGCGAAGGACGCGCTGCTGTTCATCAAACAGAAGCTCGATAGCGCGAAGTGGTTCATCGATGCGATCAAGCAGCGCCAGCATACGCTCATGGTCACCATGGAAGCGATCATGGAGCACCAGCGCGAGTTCTTCCTCAGCGGCGACGAGACCAAGCTGAAGCCGATGATCCTGAAAGACATCGCCGAGAAGGTGGGCATGGACATCAGCACCATCAGCCGCGTGGCCAACAGCAAGTACGTGCAGACCAACCACGGCACTTACCTGCTCAAGTTCTTCTTCAGCGAGAGCCTGACCAATCAGGAGGGCGAAGAGGTGAGCACCCGCGAGGTGAAGAAGATCCTGAAGGATGCGATCGAGGCCGAGGACAAGCGCAAGCCCCTCACCGACGATGAGCTCACCGCGCTGCTGAAGGAGAAGGGCTACAACATCGCGCGCCGCACCGTGGCCAAGTACCGCGAGCAATTAGCGCTGCCCGTAGCGCGTTTGCGCAAGACGCTCTGAGTCTTGGCCCGCCTCCTCTCGTACCTGCTGCATCCGCTGCTGATGCCCACGTTCACGTTGTGGCTCGCGTTGCGCATCGACCCCCACCTCGCCTACTTCATCACTCCGGAGGACCGCTGGAAAGTGCTGATGATGGTGGCCCTGATGACCATCGCCTTCCCGCTCACCAGCGCCCTGCTGCTCATGCGCGCCGGCCTGGTTTCCAATCTGGAGATGCCTCGCCGGCAAGAGCGCATCGGCCCATACGCCATGTCGCTGATGTACTACGGCATGACCGCTTACCTGCTCGCTCGCACGCCGCTGCACCCGATGGCCTTCTCGCTCTTCATCGGCGCTGCTATAGCCCTGCTCTTCACCACGCTCATCACGCTCCGATGGAAGATCAGCGCGCATATGGTAGGCATCGGCGGCTGCTTGGGGGCGATCGTGGCACTCGGCCAGGCGCATGCGCTCAACGCTTTCGCGCCCATCGCCGCGATCGCGGTGGTCGCAGGCGCTTTGGGCACGGCACGGCTGCTCGCCAGCGATCATTCGCCAGCACAGGTATATGCTGGCACGGCGCTCGGCTTCGTGAGCGTGCTGACGGCGATGCTGCTGACGCCTGCCTTGCGGTTCTGATGCTACGGCCCATCTTCGTGGGCTGCCATGAGACCATTCGTCACGCTCGCGCTGCTGCTGCCTCTCTCGTGCATCGCTTCGCCCGATAGCGTGCAGGTGTTCTGGAGCGGTGCGCTCACGCCCCACAGCATCAGCATCCGCGCCCGCGTGAGCACCGTTACGGACAGCGTTCGCGTGGCTTACTGCGAAGCGCCCTGCACCGCCGGTTATAACTACTCCGCATACGTCACAGCCGATGCCGCCTTCGATCAAGTAGCGCGGATCGACCTCAATGGCCTGCAGCCCGAAACGCCATACACCTACCGCTTCGAGGTGAATGCCGTGCTCGATACCGCGCAAGGCCGGGTTGGTCATTTCACCACACCGCCCATCGGTTCCGCTTCGTTCTCGTTCGTTACCGGATCATGCAATGGCGATTCGAAGTCGCCGGTTTGGCAGGCCATGCGCGATCGCGACCCGCTCTTCTTCCTCGGCACTGGCGATCTGCATTACCGCGACCCCAACAGCCTCGACCCCGAAGCGCATCGCGCACCCTATCGCGAGGCCGTGCTTGCCTATTCACCCATGAATGAGCTGCTGCACCAGGCGCCCATCGCCTATGTGTGGGATGATCACGACTTCTGCGGCAATAATTCCGATGGCGAATCCGTGGGCAAGGTGAGCGCCGCACGCGCTTACCGCGAATACGTGCCGCATTATCCGCTCAGCAATAGCACCGGCGTGTATCAGGCTTTCACGATCGGGCGCGTGCATTTCATAATGAGCGATCTGCGATCGAGCAAATCGTATTGGGGCATGATGGACGTGGTGCAATACACCTGGCTCTTGCAGCAATTCCTGCATGCGCGCGATAATGGCCTGGTGGCTTGCTGGGTGTCGCCGCTCACGTGGAACAGCATGGGGTGGCCAGAGAACTGGGCATGCCAGCCCGAAGAGCGCCGCGCCATCAGCGACTTCCTCTATGCCCAGCATGTGAAGGATCTCTTCATCATCAGCGGCGATGCGCACATGCTCGCCATCGACGACGGCGCCAATGCCGATTTCAGCACGGCACAGAGCCTCGCGTATCATTATCCGATCTTCCAAGCAGCCGCCATCAGCCGCTTCGGCTCCTACAAGGGCGGCAACTTCAATCAGGGCGGCGTTTTCCCGAATCCCTACCCGTGGAATGGGCAATTCGGCGAGGTGATCGTCAATGATGACGGCCAGGATGTGTGCATCACCCTCAATGGCTATCGCACGGACAGCATGAGTTCGGTTGTCAGTGTCGTGAACACCTATTCCTTCTGCCGCACACCATCGACACCTGATGCCGTTACCGAAGCTTCTTCGAGCGCGCTGGAAGCATGGTACGCGCAAGGCGCCGGACTACTCGTGCGTGGACCTGCTAGCGTACCCATCGCGATCCGCGTGAGTGACGCGCAAGGCCGATTGATCAAGGAAGCTCGCGCAACTGTTTCGCCGGAAAGCACCCTCATCGCTTTGAATGAGCTTCCCCCTGGGCTCTACACCGCAACCCTAGTGCAAGGCGAACGCCGTATCGCCCTTCGATTCGTCCGTACAGATTGACACACTTTGCCATGTCCGAACTCGACCGCCGCGATTTCATTCGTCGCACCACGCTAGCCATCCTGGGCCTCGGCCTTGCCCCGCGCGCCGCACGGGCATTCTGGTCGCCCAATAGTCAAAAGGTGCGCTTGGGCTTCATCGGCGTAGGGCTGCGCGGGCAAGTGCACCTGGCCGAGCTTTCGCTGCGCGATGATGTGGAGATCGTGGCCCTGCACGACCCCGATGCCGCTATGATGGCTTTAGCGCAGGAGCTTCTGCACAAGGCGAATCGCCCGAAAGCCGCAGCCTACGTGAATGGCAACGAGGGCTACCTCGAACTGCTGCGCCGCAAGGACATCGACGCGGTGATCATCAGCAGTCCGTGGGAATACCATGTGCAGCAGGGCATAGCGGCGCTTGAAACGGGCAAGGCCGTGGGCATGGAAGTATGCGGCGCCATGAGCGTTGATGAATGCTGGGCTATCGTGCACGCCAGTGAGCGTAGCGGCATGCCCGTGATGATGCTGGAGAACGTGTGCTACCGCCGCGATGTGATGGCCGTGATGAACATGGTGCGGCAAGGGCTCTTCGGCGAATTGGTGCATGCGCAGGGCGGCTATCAGCACGATCTGCGGCACGTGCTCTTCAACAGCGGCGCGGCCAACGGCTACGGCGATGGCGTGGAGTTCGGTGCGAAGGGATGGAGCGAGGCGAAATGGCGAACGCAGCATTACGTTGATCGCAACGGCGAGCTGTACCCGACGCATGGCCTCGGCCCTGTTGCGGTGATGATGAACATCAATCGCGGCAACAGGCTCACACGGCTGAGCAGCATCGCCAGCAAGGCCCGCGGCTCGCACAAGCACATCGTGGAGCATGCAAAGGGCGGAGCATCGCATCCGAACGCACAGGTGCAATTCAAATGCGGCGACGTGGTGAGCACGCAGATCCAATGCGCCAATGGCGAAACGATCCTGCTCACGCACGATACCACACTGCAACGCCCGTACAACCTCGGCTTCCGCGTGCAAGGCACCGAAGGCTTGTGGCAGGACACCGGTTGGGGCGAAGCCGACCAAGGCATGCTCTACTTCGAGAAGCAGATGAAGCACAGCCACCGCTGGGAGAACAGCAAGGCCTGGCTGGAGCAATACGACCATCCGCTGTGGAAGCGCTACGCGACGCAGGCCGAAGGCGCGGGCCATGGCGGCATGGACTTCTTCGTGGACCACGCCTTCATCGAGTGCATCAAGCGCAAGCAGCCTTTCCCGCTCGATGTGTACGACATGGCCACGTGGTATGCCATCACGCCGCTCAGCGAAAAGAGCATCGCCGAGGGCGGTCAGGTGCAGGAGATCCCCGACTTCACCAATGGCAATTGGAATGAGCGCAAACCAGTTTTCTGTTTCACCGATGAGTATTGATCAGATGATGAGCCGATCAGACAATCGGACCATGACAAAGGCCCGATGTATCGCGAGCCTCGTCCTTCATTTTCTGATCATCTCATTTTCTGACCATCTGATCGCCCAAGCGCCCTACGTCGCGCCGACCGATCCCCTCGTGAAGGAGAAACTCACGCAATGGCAAGACCTCAAGTTCGGATTGCTGATGCACTGGGGGCCGTACAGCCAATGGGGCGTGGTGGAGAGCTGGAGCATCTGTCCGGAGGATGAGGACTGGTGCCGACGGAAGCCCGAGCACGGCGCCACCTACAATGAGTACGTGAAGAACTACGAGGCGCTGCAGACCACCTTCAATCCTACCAAGTTCGATCCCGATAAGTGGGCGCGCGCCGCGAAGGATGCCGGCATGAAGTACATGGTCTTCACCACCAAGCACCACGACGGCTTTTCCATGTTTGACACGAAGACCACCGACTACCGCATCACTTCGCAGAGCACGCCTTTCAGCAAGCACCCGCGCGCCAACGTGACGAAGGAGGTCTTCGATGCCTTCCGCAAGCAAAGCCTGTGGACGGGAGCCTACTTCAGCAAGCCCGACTGGCACAGCGACGACTACTGGTGGCGCAGCTTCCCGCCGAAGGACCGCAGCGTGAACTACCTGCCCACGAAGCATCCCGAGCGCTGGCAAGCATTCAAGGACTACACCCACAACCAGATCGAGGAGCTTATGTCAGGCTACGGACCAGTGGACATCCTCTGGCTCGACGGCGGCTGGGTGCGTCCGCTCAGCAGCATCGACACGAGCGTGAGTTGGCAGAAGGCGATCACCATCGAGCAGGACATCGACATGAAGCGCATCGCAACGATGGCGCGTGCGAAGCAGCCCGGCCTGCTCGTAGTGGACCGCACCGTGGGCGGCGCGTACGAGAACTACGTGACGCCCGAAGGCCACGTGCCCGATGCGGATCTCGGCGTGCCGTGGGAGACCTGCATGCCCATGGGCACGAGCTGGAGCTGGGTGCCGAACGAGAAGTACAAGAGCACCGACGAGATCATCCGCACGCTGGTGAGCGTGGTGTCGCGCGGTGGAAGTCTTTTGCTTAACGTGGCGCCGGGACCGGACGGCCAACTGGACTCAACGGCCTACGTGCGCCTGAAGGAAGTGGGCGAATGGCTGAAGGTGAACGGGGAGGCGGTGTACGGGACGCAAGGCACGACATACATCGTGAAGCCCAACATCCTCGGCTGCACTCAGGTGTATCGCGGCACACACAGCAAGGAGCAGAGCACGGCCTATCTGTTCCTGGAGCCGGATAAAAACGGAGAGATCCGACTTCCATGGTGGGCAAGCGCCGAGGTCAAGTCGGCCAGTCTACTGGCGAATGGCAAGCAAGTGCCGGTCCACCTCGATGGCACGGACTTCGTTCTTCGACGAGCGATGCCTCACCGCGCAGGAAACCCCGCTTTCGGCTACCGGATGGCCTATCTCCACCCGGCCACCGACAGCATCTACGCCGCGAAGCACCGCATCCGCCAAGTCATCAAGACAGTCGAGAGCGTCGATCCGGAATGGGGCCTCTGGGTGCACACCATGCACCGATTCGTGCCGCCTGCGCAGTTCGAGGAGCATCCGGAGTTCTTCGCGGAACGCAATGGCACACGTGTTCCCGACCAGCTCTGCCTGAGCAACCCCACAGTGCTGCGCATCACCGTGGATAGCCTCCGCACGATAATGGCCCGCAAGCCCACCGCCAGGTACTGGAGCGTGAGCCAGATGGACAACTTCAACCACTGCGAATGCCTGAAGTGCCATCGTACCGACAGCATGGAGGGCTCTCCCAGCGGAACGATCATCCGCTTCGCGAACGCCGTGGCCGATAGTTTCCCCGACAAGGTGATCAGCACGCTGGCGTACCAGTACAGCCGCACTGCGCCTAAGGTGACGAAGCCGCGGCCGAACGTGAACATCATGCTTTGCAGCATCGAGGAGGATCGCAGCCGGCCCATTGTCTCACGTGATCAGCCCGGTTCGTTCACAGCGGATCTGCGCGAGTGGTCGAGTCTCACCAAGAACATCATCGTGTGGGACTACGTGATCAACTTCTCGCACCTGGTGATGCCCTTCCCGAATTGGAAAGTGCTTCAACCCAACTTGCAACTCTTCCGAGACAACGGCGTGCCCATGGTCTTCGAGCAGGGGCTCTCATCGCCCGGCGGCGAGATGCCCGAGTTCCGCACCTACCTGCTCGCCAAGTTGCTCTGGAACCCTGACGCGAATCTGGACTCCCTGCGCACGCACTTCATGAACGCGTTCTATGGCGATGCTGGGGTGTACATCGACAATTACACGCGGTTGCTGGAAGAGGAATTGGACAAGAGCGGCAAGGCGCTCACGCTGTACGAGCACCCGCAATCCCATAAGGACGGCTACCTCAGTCCGGAGAACCTCACAAAGTACAAGATGCTCTTCAACAGCGCCGAGGCCGCCGCGTGGGAGGAAACGGACACCATCTACCAATGGCGCGTGGAGGATGCGCGGCTTGGGATCATGTACGCCGAGCTGGAGATCGCGCGCGCGATGCCGCATGCGCCGAACGGGTTATTCGAGAAGGACAGCGCAGGTCAATGGAATGCGAAGCCGTACTACGTGGAGCTTCTTGAGACTTTCGTTTCACGCGCAATGAAGCATGGGCATGTGCTGCTGCACGAGACACGCCTTCCGCCGGATGAGTACGCTTACCTGATGCAACTTCAGTTCGCACTTGGCGCCGAGCCCAATCTCGCGATCGGCCAGGGCATTTCGTTCCGTGAGGCCCCGGACCCGAAGTATCTCGCCGGTTCCGACCAGGCACTGATCGACGGGTTCCATGCCAGTGACAATTACCAGTTCGGTTGGCAGGGCTGGTGGGGCAAGGATCTGGTGGCAACGATCGAGGACGTGCGATACGTGGAAGCGTACTTCCTGCTAGACGTGGCCAGCTGGATATTCATGCCAACACGCATTTTATACGAGTACTCGAACGATGGGGTGCGATTCGAGCAAATGCTTGACATGCCCATTGAGACCGAACGGACCATGGTTCCGTCGCAGCGCTCAGCCAGGTGTCAGCCCAAGACGCCGATACGCGCCCGCTACATCCGCGTCACCGCCAGGAACCTCGGCGACCTGCCCGCATGGCACGGCAGCAAGGGGCAGTGCTGGTTGTTCTGCGATGAGATCATTGTGCGGTGAATGCGATGAACCGCGACGACGCAACGACTGCGCAACGCCTTTGACAAATACCCTCGAAACGTGGCGTTCCCGTGGCGTCGCCGCGCCGTTGCGGTCAACCCTCAGTACCCGCCTTCACCGCGGTACAGCCTCACCGGCCCATCCAGCTTCACCTTCACCACCGTCATCCACTCATCGCTCTCCGTTTCGGGCACATCAATGAAGACCAGCCCCGGCACTTTGCTCCAGCTGATCTTGCCCACCACGCGATGCTTCAATGCGATGCCGCGCCCGACCACACCCGCAGAGAGGATCTTGTTGTCGAGCCCTTTGATCCCCACGCTCCCTTGCATTCCGTTCGCGAGGAATAGGTAGAGCGTGGTGCTGTCTTGCGAGAGTGTTGTGGGACTGAAGAAGTGGCCGTTGGGCAGACCGGCGCGCATGGCATAGATCGCTTCGGCGTGCTTGCTCGTCCACCTGCCGAGGTCTTCCAAGCGTGAGACCTGTCCCGATGTGAAGGTGCCATCTTCCTTCGGCCCAATGCCGAGCAGCAGGTTGCCGCCGTGGCCGATCACATCGGCGAAGATGTGGATGAGGTCGTGCGTGCTCTTGTAGTTCGTGTCGTACGGCTGCCAGCCCCACTGCTCGCCGAGGGTCATGCACAATTCCCACGCAGGTGCCTTCGGGGTTTCGATGGGGATGTTCTGCTCTGGCGTGGCGTAGTCGCCGTAGCCCTGGAGCCTTCCATTGATGATGGCCTTAGGGTTCTTCGCCAGGATCATGGAACGCACCTTGGAGGCTTCCCATTCCTCGGCGCTGTGCTCCCAATCGCCATCGAACCACCAGAGATCGGGCTTCAGTTGCGCGGCGATCTCGGTGATCTGGCCTTGGTAGAAATGTAGGAAGCGCTGCCATCGAGC
>JADJOG010000026.1 GCA_016713865.1 Flavobacteriales bacterium
GTCGCGGTCGTTGCCGTCGCCGGTGTAGATCACGTTGCCATCCATGTTCACATCCTCGAGGAAATAGCCGCTCACGGTAGCGGTGGGCGCGCTGCCTCCGATGCGGCTGAGGATGGGGTCGCGGTCGTTGCCCTGGCCCGTGTAGCGCAAGGTGCTGTTGCGATCAACATCGCCGGCGTAGAGGCACGTTGCGGCTTCCAATGGTCTTCAACGCATTCGCTCCGCCGTACATGGCCGCGCTGCCATTGCTCAGGTCTATGGAGACAGCGGTGCTCGTGAGCGCCACGGTGCCGGCGGTCATCACGCCCAAATGGTTGCGGTGGCGCACGGCCACATAGTATGAGCCGCTTGGCGCGCCGAAAGTGAGAGCGGCGCTGTTGTCCGCAGCCGATACGATATCGCCATCGGCCTGGATGAGCGCGCTGCGCGTGGCCACCACATTGGTGGAGTTGGTGCTGCTTCGCAGTTCAACCACCACCCAATCGACGGGCGCGTTGTTGCCGGTGGTGCTGAGCACCGTGGAGGTGGTGGTCTCGTTGCCACCGCCGCCCACATGCGCATAACCCAAGGTCGTGTATGGTTGTGAGAGCGGAATGTAACCGGCGGAGCGGAGGCCGGTATTCATCAAGGTGGTGCCGCTGTTGTACGGGCCTTCGAGGAAGGCTTTCACGCGCAGCGATACGGTGGGCGAGGCGCTTGCATCGAAGCCATCGAGCACGGTGAGGTTGTTGGCCGGATTCAGCCAATCGCGCATGCGCACGGTGGCACCGGCGCCATCCCACGCCGCGCTGAACTTGGCGCAATCGGTGGGCACGCTGGTGGCGGTGGAGCATACCTGCGCGCCATCGTAGGCATGGCCCACCACGCGGTGGTTCTGATCGAAGAAGGGCGATCCGCTGCTAACGGCCTGCATGAGGCCCTGTTCCCAATTCTGCCGCCAGCAAGGCACGCCGATCGCGTCGGTGAAGCTGGTGCAAGGGTCGTTGTTGAAGGCGATCTTCTTCACATCGTACATCGGATGCTGGATCATCACGGTGCTCTGCGGCACAGCGCCGCTGCGGTCCCAGCCCGCGTAGTAGGCATTGTAGCTCGCAGGTGGCGTGCTGCTCAATTCGGCCAGCACGAAATCGGTGTAGTAGTAGTTGGCGCGCAGGGTGGCTCCGGTGATCGTCTGCGTGGTGGGCCCGGTGCTGCCCACGCAGGTTGGGCTCTCGTAGTTGAAGTAGAACACGTATTGGTTCAGCGTGCTCGGGATGAAGCAGTGATTGGCGAAGTGCACATAAGGCTTGCGCGGCGATTGCGTGTTGTTCAGCAGCTTGGCCGTGCAGCCGTTGCCATCGGGCCGCAGGAACATCAGCACGGAGCGTTTCTCCACCTGCCAGGCGGCAGCCTCCGGGCAGATCACGTTGATCTGGCAGGCCGCGCTCTGATAGCCGGGATTGTAGTCGCGGTTGATCTCCTCTGCATCGCGGAAGCGGAAAACGTCGAAGAGCCCGTGCGTGATGCTGGCCAAGCGCAGCTGTGGCTGTTGGCGGTGCAGGCCGCTGGTGCGGAACTCGATCACCACTTCATCGCCGGGAAGAACGGCGGTGGCCATGCTGCCATCGGGCGCGCGATTGCTGGCATCGAAGCCGCCGATGAACTGCTCTTCGCTGCATCGTACAGGAATACGCGGTCGCCTTCGTTCAGCTCCCAGCGATCGAACTGCACGCTGATCATGGCCGCGCCGGGGCTGCGCAGGGCCAGGCGGCAGAGGAGGCCGCCTTCGGGATGAACATCCCAGCGCCCGCGCGCGAGCACATCGGCTTCGTGGAAACGCTGCACGCCGTAGCGGAATCCGTTCGGGCAAGTGGGTTCTTCGTGATCCGGCGGCGGACCGAGATCGATCACTTCCACCATGCCACGGTCCAAATCGGGCTGCAGCCATTCGGCCGGCTGGCCGCCATGACTGACTTGGGCTGTTGAGTATGCCGCCATGCCCAGGGCGGCCACCAACAAGGGGTATCGCATCGTGAAATGTCCCGAAATGTAACCGCAGGAAGCCGGATTGGTTCAGCGCGCCACGATCACGAATTCCGTGCGCCTGTTCTTCGCGCGGCCTTCGGCCGTATCGTTCGAGGCCACGGGCTTGGTAGGGCCGAGGCCCTTGAAGCTCAGTCGGCCGGGCGCGATGCCTTTGCCCTGCAAGTAGCCCATCACGGTGAAAGCGCGATCGTTGCTCAGGGCCATGTTGTCGGCGAGCTGGCCCACATTGTCGGTATGGCCTTCGATTCGGATCTTGATCGTGGGGTTCTCCTTCATGAAGGTGATGAGCTCATCGAGGATGTACTCGCTGCTTTTGGCGATCTCGGCGCTGTTCGTGCCGAACTTGATGTCGTTCACGCGGTAGCTCCGGTTCACCTCGATCTTCTGCACGCTCATATCCACTTTGGCGACGCCCTGCCGAACGGTGTCCTCGATCGCGAAGCTGCGCGAGTCGAATACGTGCCCTTCCTTCTTCACGGTGAGCACCACATCGCTGCCCGGCTTCAGGCGAAGCACGGCGGCGTATCGGCCATCGGTGCTATCGGCACGGAGCGTCTCGATCTTGCGCGTGTCCATGTATTTCACCTCCACCTCGGCGCCGCGCACCAGCTGGCCTTTCTCGTCGCGCACTTGGCCCTTCACGATCAGGATCTCGTCGGGCCGCGCGTCGGCGGGCAGGTCGATGCTGAAGATGTCGAGCCCTCCATTGCCTTTGAAGCGGTTGCTGGCGAAGTAGGCCGACCGTCCATCCGCGCCCACGATCATGCCCTGCTCATCGTGCTCGGTGTTGATGGGATGCCCGATGTTCCTTGGTTTTGCTCCAGGTGCCATCCTCGTTCAGCTTGCTGAAGAAGATGTCGTAGCCGCCGATGCTGCGATGCCCTTGGCCCTGCGCGTTCTGCCGCGCCGCGAAGTAGAGCGTGCGGCTGTCGCTGTGCATGAAGGGCGCCTTCTCGTCGCCTTCGGTGTTGATGCCTGGAACCGGGTTGGGCCGGGCTCCATTCGCCTTTCGCATCGCGCGTGCTGAAGAAGATGTCCATGCCGCGGCTGTTGGCGCGCGCGGTGGCGAAGTAGATGGTGCGGCCATCGCCGCTGAGGCTCGGTTGGCTCTCCCAGGTATCGGTGCCGTTCACCTCAGCGGGCAAGAGGTCCAGTCCGTTCCACACGAATTCCTGGCCGCCGAAATCGAGGTTGAACTTGGTGTCGTAGTGCGAGCGATGCAGGTCGTAATTGCGGTAGCCGCGCGCATCGGCCGGGCCGCCCACGGTCACGAACATCTCCTTGTTGTTCACGCTGATGGTGAGGCCGCCATAACTGTCGCCGGTGTTGAAGGGCTCGTCGAGCGCCTCGCCAGCATCGAAGTCGCTCTTGATGTCGCTGCGCCGCGCCTGCACCAGTTCCTCGATGTCGCGCGCCACCAGATCGCCCTTGGCGCGCACTTGCCGCTTGCGGGTGAAGAGCAGCAGCTCGTTGTCGGGTGAGAGCATCGGCAGGTATTCATCGGCCGCGGTGTTCACGTTCGCCAGCGGCTTCGGGTTCAGCGGGGCGGTGTTGCGGTAGAAGTCCGTGTAGAATTCCAGCTCGGGCATCACATCATCCACGTCCTTCTGCTGCTTGTCGTAGTTCTTGCTCACGCGCGCGGCATCCTCGCGCGGGAATCGCTGGAATGCAGCGAATGCGCGCGCGGCCTCGGCGTAGCGGCCTTCGGCGTAGTGCATGGTGCCGAGCGTGTAGTGGAGGTCGCTGTGGTAATCGGGGCATTTGGCCAGCACGGCATCGAGGTACTTGGTCGCTGGGGCGAATCCTTTGCCGCCCTCTTTGGCGATGCGGTAGGCCGAGATCCCAAGCGGAAGTTGCACTCCACGCATTCGCTATCGATCTCCAACGTGCTCTTGAGCTTCGCGTGCCGCTGCATGGGATCCTTCGCATTGGAGGCCTCATCGAGCAGCTTCAGGATCTTTCTTGTCGGTGGGCTTGCCGCAGGGGTCATCGGCCTCCTGCGCCATCAGCGCGCTACCGCCCATCAACAGCACGATGAGCATGGTCACGCGCGCCCAACCACCAAGCCTCAACCTGCTCAACCCGCAACCTTCACTGATCATTTCACCGTTGTGTCCGTTTCCTCGGCCTTCTTCACCAGGTCATCACCCTTCTTGCGAGCGGCATCCACAACGGCATCGGCCTTCTTATCGGCTTCGGCAATGGCGCGCTGCTCAACTTTATCGGCCTCTTGTTTGGCCTTGTCGGCGGCGAGCTTGGCAGCGGCCCTCGCCAGCGGATTGGTCACTTGAGCCACTTGGTCGTCGGCGGCCTTGTACGCTTGCGACTTCACGTTGGCAGCCTCGCGGCGCGCATCGGCCTTCATCTGATCGGCTTGCTTCTGGGCCTCCGCCACCAAGCGGTCGCGCTCGGCTTTGGCGTCGGCGATCAGTTCCTCTTTCTTCTTGCCGATCTCTTGATTCACGGTCTCCTTCACCTGTGTCACCACCGCTTCCTTCACGCTGGTGGTGCCGCCGGCGAACACGGGCTTCACCACGGGCTTGGTGATGGTGCCGGTGATCTTGATGGTGGCATCGAGTTCTTTGGGCACTTGGAAATCGCTGCCGATGGTGCTGTTCGCTTTTCCGAGCAATCCACCCACGGCCTGCGCCGCGCCGCTGCCGAACATGTCCGTGGGGATCTTCGACTTCATGTCGTAGTCGATGTCCTGCTGCGCGAATCCGGTGCTGCCGCTCACGTTGCTCTGCACGCGATCGATCTTCACGTTGAAGGGCTTCACCACCATGCGGCCGTCCTTGAACTCGTAGCTGAAGGTGACATCCTGGAAGCGCGTGTTCTCGATCTGCTGGATCTTCAGCGCCTTCGCCAGGTCAACCAGCGGCTGGAATCCGTCCACCTGCACGTTGCGCGTGACCAAGGTGCCTTCGCCGATCAAGGTGTTCAGGTCGGCTTCCATCTTCTCGTTCAACCGCGCTTTCATATCGAGCTTGGTGCTGAAGGCTCCCTTGCAAGTCTTGGCGATGGGCGCCACTTTCTGCACGAGGTCCACATAGGTCACGGTCTGCTGGATGTCGAGGTCGCGTACATCGTAGCGCAGATCGATGTCGGCGCCTTTACTGTCCTTGGCGTAGTAACCGCCTGCCATGGTTATGCTGCCTCCGAAGAGATTGAAGAAGACATCCTTCAGATCGACGCGCTGATCATGGATGCGCATGCCGCCACGTACGTTGGTGAGGTTCATCTGGTCGTAGATCACCTCTTTCACCGAGAGGCCCATGCGTAAGTCGATGTTGCCCGGCACTTCGATCACGCTGAGCGACGAGCTGTCGGCTGGTGCGCTGCCGGCGGCAGGAGCAGGATCGCTGGGACCCATGAGCTCGTTCAGGTCGAATTTATCGGCCGCGAGATCGAAGCTTCCGGTGAGCGTGCTGTCGCGCAGCCACCAGGCGATGTAATTATCCATGCGGCCCTTGGCCTGTATGCTGCTGCCGCCAACGCTTCCATCGAAGCTGGTGAGCGAGAGGTAGCGTGGGCTGAAGTCGAAATAGAGGCTGTTGATGCCCACATCGTAGGGCAAGGAGTCTGTGCTGTACTTCATGCCGAGCAGGATCAGCTTGCCATCGGCTTGGAATTGCTCGTATCGCTGGGCTTCCACAGCGCTCATCGCGCCTTTCATGCGGACATCGGCGGTCACGCGGCCGGTGAGGTCCTCGCCGGGCATGGGCACCACTTGCTTCACGCTGGCGAGATCGAGGTTGGCTTTCAACTCGGCATCCACGTTGGGGTCGCTGATGGGCTTGGTCATGTGCAGTCGCGCTTCCACCGGATTGCCGGCCATCTTCATTGCGAAGCGCTTCAGGTCAACGATGGTGCCATCGAGGTCCTTGCCGCTGGGGCTGCTCACCTTGAGGTCCACATAGATGTCATCGACCGAAGCGGGCAGATCAGGGTACTTGAAGCGGCCGTTATCCACTTCGACCGTGAGTCCGAAGCCGGGCATGCTCGTATCGCTCTGCGTTCCTTTCACATAGCCGCTGAAGCCGGCCTTGCCGCTCAATTGCACACCATTCAGGTCGCTGGCGAAGTCTGCTGGCACTAGCGAGAGCAATGTGCCGAAGTCGGTCTTCTTCGCGTTCCAGGTGATGTCCATGTCGATAGGGTCGCCGGGCATGGCCACGAATCCATCGAAGCCGAGCACGAGGTCGTTCACTGTTACTTCGTTCTCCGAGAAGGTGAACCGCATGTTGGGCATGTCCATGTCCAGGTCAGCCTTGATGTCAACCTTCACATTGCGCAGGTACTTCAAGCCATCGAATACCACATTCACGGTGTCGGCGTGCGTGGTGGTCTTCAGCTTAAAGAGGTCCTGCGTGAAGTCGCCGCTGCCTTTGTGGTCGAGGCCAAGCAGGTCCATGTAATAGGGGAGTGAGGCATCGTCATAGACCACCCGCGCATCCTCGATCCAGTATTCCTGCAGGCCTATGTCGAATTTCGATGCGGTTGTGTCGGCAGGAGTTGGGTCCGTTACCGCAAGCGTGTCGGCCTTGGCGATGTCCCAGTTCGCGCGGCCATCAGCATGCACCTTCACATGGATGTTCGGCTTGTTCAGCCCGATGCGTTTGATGTCGATGCGGTCGCCGAACACGCTCTTGATATCGACCGTGGCCATGAGCTTGCCGATGCGGGCCAGCTCGATGCCCTCGAATGGCGCATGGTTCACCACGCTCACGTCGTTGATTTCGACGGTGAGGTCGGGAAAGCTCTTGAAGATGGTGATGTCCCATTCGCCCCAATTCACCGTCGCGTTCAGGCTCTTGTTCACCTCGTCCTTCACCGCCGCTTCAATCTTATCCTTGAAGAGGATGGGGATGAGCACCGCTGCTGCGAGTAGCAGGACGATGAGGATGCCGAGAGAGAGTACGATGCGTTTGGTCCACTTCTTCATGTGAGATGCATTGCCGTTTGGTGCTGGTCGAAGCGGCGCAAAGATCATTCCTGCGCGGCCGCTTGCCCCGGGGCCTGCGGCAGGCCATTCTCTACCTGCGCCTGTTGATGGAGGATCAGGCGCCCTTCTCCTGGAAGAGCTTCTCGCCTTCGCCGTGGGCCACTACGCTGCACACGGCGGCATCACCGGTGATGTTCACCACCGTGCGGCACATATCGAGTGGACGGTCAACGGTGAAGATGATGGCCACCCAGGCCGGATCGAGGCCCAGGCTGGAGAGCACCACCACCAGCAGCATGAGGCCCGCGCTGGGTATGGCCGCCGCGCCAATGCTCGCCAGTGTGGCGGTGAGCACGATGCTGAGCTGCTGCATGAAGGTGAGGTCGACCATATGCAACTGCGCCAGGAACACAACGGCCACGGCTTGCAGCAAGCTGGTGCCATCCATGTTCACGGTGGCGCCTACAGGCAGCACGAAGCTGGCGGTGGCCTTGCTCACGCCGATGTTCTCTTCGACGCAGCGGATGGTGGCGGGCAGTGTGGCAGCGCTGCTGCTGGTGCTGAAGGCGAGGAGCTGCGCGGGGCTCATTGCCTTCAGGAAGCGGCGGAACACGTTGCGGCGCATCAGCGCGGTCATCAATGCGGGATAGATCACGAAGACCACGAGGGCAAGACCGAGCACCACGGTGATCATGTAGCCGGCCAGGCCCTTGAAGAGTTCGGCCACCGCGCCGGGATCATCGCCGGCCATGCGCGCCACCACGCCGGTCATCAGCGCGAATACGAAGTAGGGCGCGGCCTTCATCACCACATCCACCATCTTCATGAAGACGTCGTTGCAGCCGTTCATGAAGGCGCTCACCGGTCCGGCGCGGTCGGGCGGGATCAGCAGCAGCATGATGCCGAAGAAGATGGCGAAGAAGATCACCTGCAGCATCAGCGTGTTGTTGAAGCTGAGGAAGATGTTGCTCGGCACGATGTCCACCAGGAATTGCAGCGGCCCTTGCTTCTTGGTCTGCACATTGGCGCCGGCCTTGGCCCAGTCATTGGGCTCACTGGTGCCGCGCACGGCCGCGATGGAATCGCGCAGCGCTGCATTGGCGGGTTCGCAGCTCAGGCAGCGGCCATCCAGCGGGCGTTGCACATGCGCGGTCTCCTGCACCCACAATTCGTAGTTGATGCGATTGGCCACGCGTTTCTGCTCGCTGCCCCAAGTGCCTGGGCTCAGCAGATTCACGACCAGCAGGCCCACGCCAACGGCCATCACCGTGGTGGCGAGATAGATGCCCAGCGTGCGGAATCGAGACGGCCCAGCCGCGTCACTTCGCCCATGCCGGCCACGCCGGTGATGATGCTGAAGAGCACCAGCGGCACGGCGATCAGCTTCAGTAAGTTGATGAAGATGTCGCCGAAAGGCGCGACCCAATCGAGGTTGAAACGGCTCCAGCCCAAGTGGCTGCTGAGGATGGCGTAGGCCACGCCGGCCGCCATGCCGATGACGATGCGCGCGGGCAGGGTGAGCTTCATGCCGCCAAGATGCGCATTCGGTCGATGCGATCAGCTCTTGGTCTTGCGCGCGAGCAGCGCCACCAAGGCGGGCATCAGCAGCAGTTCAGCCACGAAGGCGAAAGCCAAGGTGCACGTGACCAGGATGCCCGTGTAGCGGATGCTCGCGAACCGGAGAGGCCCAGCAGCAGGAAGCCGGAGAGCAGCATCAGGTTGGTCACCGTTACCGCCTTGCCGGTGCGGATGTAGGTGCGCCGCAGCGCGAATGCCGGCGATCGCCCTTCGCGCAGGTTCTGGCGCAATGAAGCGAGCATGTGTATGGTGTCGTCCTCCGCGATCCCGAAGGCGATGCTGAAGATGATGGCGGTGCCCACCTTCAGGTCGATGCCCAATGCGCCCATGACGCCCGCGATGAAGATCAGCGGCAGCAGGTTGGGCAGCAGCGATACCAGCACCATGCGCCAATCGCGGAAGAACCAGAGCATGATCAGCGCCGTGAGGCCCACCGCGAGGGCCATGCCGCGCATGAGCTGCGCGCTCAAGGTGGCATTGTTGCGATCGATTAGGAAGGCCATGCCGGTCTGGTGGAAACGCACGATGCCCGGTGGCACTTCAGCGGCGATGAAGGCATCGAGCGCGGCGTTCTTGCCCGCATGAACGAGGCCGCCTTCATCGACCATGCGGCCACTGATCCGCGCACGGGTTCCATCGTCGGTGACGATGGCGCCTAATAATTGCTTGCCCAAGAGCCTGGCGCGCTTGGCCAAGCGCGCGCATTCGGCACTGTCATCGGGCAGCCGGTAGTAGGCCGCATTGCCACCGTTGAAGGCTTTGTTCAAGCTGCGCATCACCGTTACCGGCGAACTGATGCCATCGACGCCGTAGTCCGCATCGATGTGGTCCTGCACCTGCTCGATGGCGCGCAGCGATTCCAGTTCCCAGATGCTCCGACCTTTCTCGGCCTCGATTTCCATCTCGAAGGGCCGCACTCCGCCGAATGCCTCCTCGAACCAGAGGAAGCCATTCTTCAACGGATCGCTGTCGGGCAGGTCTTCCAGCAGGTAGTTGTTCACCTTGATCCGTGAGGCCGCACCGGCACTGATCACGCCCAAGGCAAGGAAGCCGATGAGGATGCGGCGCCTGTGGCGGATGGTCCAGCGGAAGAGGCCCGGCAGCCGCTTATCCCATGGTGATGGCTTCGTGGCCAATGGCAGGAGCTTCATGGGATCGGTGATCACCAGCAGCGCGGGCAGCATCACGAAAGCGAGCGCGAAGCACATGAGCACGCCCATGGCGGTGTACAGGCCGAATTCCTGCAAGGGAGGTATGCTCGCTGTGCCCAGCGTGGCGAAGCCGATGCCGCTCGTGACGGCCGTGAGGAAGGTGGGCAGGCCTACTTCGTGATAGGTGAGCGCGATGGCTCGTGTGCGCGGCACGCCGCGACGGATCTCGTCCAGGTAGCATTCGAGGATGTGCACCACATCGCTCATGCCCACCACGAAGAGTATCGTGGGCAACAGCATGGTGAGGATGCCCAGCGGTTTGCCTAGCATGGTCATGAGGCCCACTTGCCAGAGGATCGCGAGTCCCACCACGGCAATGGGCATCCACATGCCGCGCACGCTGCGGAAGCCCACCCAGAGGAAAACCGCCAGCAAGGCGATGGATGCAGCGAGGAAGAAGAGGGTCTCCTTCACCATGACAGTGATGTAATGGTCCTGCCCCACGATCCGGCCCACCATGCGGGCATCGGGGAAACCGGTTTCGGCGAGCGCTTGGCGCACATCGCTCAGGAGGCTGTCGCATTTCAGCTTGCTCAAGGCGGGCTCGGCATTCAGCGCCACGAGCATGGCGCGGCCGTCCTTGCTGAAGAAGAAGTCGCGCACGCGCGGATCGGCCCAGATGCGCGCTGAATCGATGGGCAATAGCGAGTCTTCGCTGAAGCGCAAGTAGGGCCGCTCGAAGACGCCCAGCGGCGTGAGCACCGGTTCACTGAGCCGTGTGGGCGAGAGCACCTTCAGCACCAGTGGCAGGCGTTCGAGGCGCGAGGCCAGGGAGTCGGCGCGCGTGAGCAGCTCAGAGCTGAACAGCGGCTGGCCCTCGATGGCGATCAGCAGGAAATCATTGTCGAAGCCGAAGCGCTCGCGGAAGGCGAGGTAGCGGTCGAGCTCGGGATCATCGCTCGGGAAGAACTTCTCGAAATCGTAATCGACGCGAACGGCGCGCAGGGCGAAGGCGAAGCCCGAGGAGATGAGCAGGATGGCGGCGATGGCGGCCCATGCGTTTCGCCGCGTGAGCAGCCGTTCGATCCTTTGAATGCGCGATTCCATCAACAGCAGCCGGTCGATGCCGGGCGGCAAAGGTGGAACCGCGCGGCTGATGGCCCCGGTAATTTCGCGCCGATGCGATTCGTTCCCTGGCGTTTGGCCTTCATCCTTGCGGCAACGCCTTTTGTCACCGACCTGTTCGCGCAACCGCTGAAGAAAGCATTCGAGGCCATTGAGGCGCACGACTACTTCCGCGCGCGCACCATCCTGCGCAAGCAATCGAAGCGGCAGCCGGTGCCGTCATTCTACGGGCTCAGCGTGATCGCGGGCCGCGCCAACAATCCGTTCTACGATCCCGATTCATGCTACGCGTTCATCACCCGCGCCGATGCCGCCTATACCGCAGCGCCGGATAAGGTGCGCGCCGCTGCCGCCAAGGTGGGTGTCGATCACGCGGCACTTGAAGCGCAGAAGCGGCATTCGGCCCAGCTCGGTTGGGAGCTTGCGCGGAACGTGAACACCGTGTCGACCTACGATCGATACATCAGCACCTATCTCGGCAGCCCATTCGCCGATGATGCGCGGCATGTCCGCGATCACCTCGCATTCCAGGAGGCGCGAGAGGCCAACACCGCGAATGCCTACCAGGTATTCCTGGAGCGCTATCCGCAAGCGAAAGAGGTGTATGAGGCGCGCAGCCGCCTGAATGAGGCGGTCTACCGCGAGGCCACCACGGAGCGCGACATCGAATCCTACAGGGCCTTCATCCGCGAGCATCCGGAGAACCCTTATGTGCAGCTGGCCGAAGAGCAGGTGTATCGCTTGAGCACGCCAGCCCGCACGGTAAGCGAGTACCATGCGTTCATCGTGGCCAATCCGCGCAACCGCATGGTGAACGATGCGTGGCGCGCCATCTACGAGATCTACACGCGCGACCTCAGCACCACCACCATCACGCGCTTCCTGCAGGAGTATCCCGACTATCCCTTCGTGGAGGAGATCGTTGATGACTACAAGGCCGCCAGCCTTTACCTGCTGCCGTTCCGCCGCAAGGCAAGTGGGGCTACATCGACGAAGAGGGCAACGAGCGCATCAAGGCCGTGTATGAGTGGGCCGAGCCCTTCAATGGCGCGCAGGCCTTGGTGGGTTTTAATGGCCGCACGGGCACCATCAATCGCACAGGGAAGGTGGTGGTGCCCATTGAATACGATGAGGTGAACGATGCCGCTGAGGGAACGAGCACCGTGGAGCGCGCCGGTCGCGTGGGCGCTGTTGATCTGAATGGCGTGCTCGTTGTGCCCATGACCTTCGAGGATGTGGGCGAGTTCTCCGGAGGATTGGCCTACGCCGCGCGCGATGGGCAATACGGGTTCATCAATCCGCGCGGCGATGCGGTGATTCCCTTGAACTACTCTTCCGCTAGCACCTTCAGAAGCGGTGTCGCCGTGGTGGAGCAGGATGGGCTCTTCGGAGCGATCGATGTGAAAGGAAATGTCCTCGTTCCGCCCCAATATGAATGGGTGGAAGGCTTCGGTGCCGATGGCGTGAGCCGCGTGCGCAAGGATGGCAAGGTGGGCCTCATCAGTCCGTTCGGTGATCTGCTGGTCCCGCTCAAGTACGATCACATCGGTCCTTTCAGCGATGGGCTTGCGCTCGTGGTGGAAGGCAAGCGCTGCGGCTACATCACATCGCTCGGCGCGGTGCAGATCCCATTCGAGTATGAAGCTGCCGAAGGCGTGGCGCAATGGGGCGATTTCCGCAATGGATTAGCCGAGGTGCAGTTTGCAGGTAAGCGCTGCCTGATCAATGCGCGCAACGAGCGCGTGTTCCCGTGCGTGTTCGCCGATGTAGGCCCGGCCACCGGTACGCTGGTGCCTGTGCGGAAGAAAACGAAGTGGGGGTATGCCGATCGGCGCGGCAATGTGCTCTTCGATAACCGGTACGACCTCGCGTGGGAGATGCAAAACGGCTATGCGCGCGTTAAATCAGGTGAGCTCTTCGGTGTGATCGATAGCACGGGCAAAGAGGTTGTGCCTGCCCGCTATCAAGAGCTGTCCTCGAATGATCATGGATTATGGATCGCCCGCCTCGCGCAGGGCACCGGATTGCTTCACCGAGATGGTCGCGAAGCGCTGCCATTCATCTACGAAGCAGTGACCGTGGTCCGCGCCGATCTCGTGCGCGTGTCGCGCAATGATCGTCTGGCCTACGTGCGCCTCGGCGATGGCCGTGTGATCTGGAAGGAGGAGGGCTTCGATGCGCCGTGATCAGCGCAGCACGGTGATGTGGCCAGTGAGTTCCTTGGCCCTCGCGCCGCTGTCCGTTGTCGCGCGATACCGCATTCGCCATACATACACGCCGTCGGGCACAGGCATCCCGTTCACGCTTCCATCCCAGGTCTCATCCGGGCTCGCGAGGTGAACGATGCGCTCGCCCCAGCGATCGAATAGGTCGAAGCTGAAATCGCGGTTGGGGCCGTAGTAGATCACTTGGAAGAGATCGTTCACGCCATCGTTGTTCGGCGTGAAGGCATTGGGCACATGGACCTGCGGGTCGCACACGCCCTCGCTCACCCGGATCGAATCGGCAGCATCGATGCAGAGGCCGGTGATGCGCACGATGTACAACCCATCGCTGTTGACTACGATGGATGATGAAGTGGCTCCGGTGCTCCACTCGTGCTGAGCCCCATTAACGGCGGCATCGAGCAATAAGGGCTCATCGAAGCAATCGGTGCTATCAGTTCCTAGCGAGCGCGCGCGCACCCAAGGCTTGAAGGTGATGCGCGCAGCATCGGTGGCGGTGCAGCCTTGCAGCGAAGCGTGACGCTATAGATGGCCGAGGCCGAGACAAGGATGGAATCCGGTGCTCGCGCCGGTGCTCAAAGCACTGCTGCAAAGCCCGCCTGCGCCCAAGGCGAGCGTGTCGCCCTCGCACAGCGTGCGATCGGGGCCGAGGTCGGGCGCGATAAGGGGCACGTATGCGATGCTTACGGTGTCGCGCGCGAAACAAGCCGCTACTTGCACGGCCACCCAATAGTCGCCGCCGCTGCCCACGGTGATCGAAGGGGAGTTTGAGCCCGTGCTCCATATGTGCGCGCCACTGATGCCGGTGCTAAGCGTTACTGTTTCGCCGGGGCAGAGCAAGCGGTCGGGCCCAAGGTTGAGCGAGGTGGGGGAGAAGTAGGCCACGGTGATGGCATCGCTCGCGGTGCATCCATTCAGGTTCACCGTCAGGGCGTAATTGCCAGCAGTGCTCACCACTAGGGAAGGTGCATTGCTGCCCGTGCTCCATTGATAAGTTGCGCCAGCTTGTTGCGCATTCAAGAGCATCGTTGCTCCATCGCAGAGCGTGGTATCGTTGCCCAAGGCCGCGATGGGCGAGGGCAGCGCGATCACATCGGCGGCATCCAACGCGCTGCATCCATTCACCGTCACGGTAACGCTCACCGGGCCGGGTGCGCTCGTGGCGTAAGTGGGGCCGGTTGATCCATCGTGCCAGAGGTAGGTGGCGCCTGCGGTTTGCGCGGAGAAGCTCGCGCTCGCGCCGGGGCAGATGCTCTGATCGCTGCCGAGGTCGACCTGTGGCACTGGGTTCAACGTTATCTGCACGGCATCTTGCGCGGTGCAGCCCGCCACAGTGACCACAACAGAGTATGTGCCGCTACTTGTGGGCGAGATCTGCGCGCTGGTCTCTCCTGTGCTCCACAGGTAGCTCGCGTTCGAAGCGTAGCATCGAGGATCGCACCGTCGCCTTGGCAAGCCACCACATCAGGGCCGAGATCAACCGAGCCGGGATCGAGCACGAAGACCTCCACCGTATCGCTCACCACGCACACGCCGCTCTGCGTCACTTGCACCCAGATGGTCGCGGTGCTGTTCACGGTTATGGTGCCTGCCGTGGCACCTGTGCTCCACAGGTAGCTTGCGTTGGGCGCGGCCACAGCGAATACAGCTTGATCACCAATACACAGATTCACATCGGGGCCGAGATCGATGCTCGCAGGTTGAACCACGTTCAGCTGCATGGCATCCGTGGCGATGCAGCCGTTCAGATCCACAGTCACGGTGTAGATGCCGCTCTGGCTCGCGCTTATCGAGGATGATGTTTCACCCGTGCTCCAAGCGTACGTGGCTCCAAGGTTGGTCGCATCCAGTGTGATGGTGGTGCCAGCGCATACCGTTTGATCGGCGCCCAATTCAACAGAAGGCATGGGCTGCACTAGCACATCCACCGTGTCGCTCACCACGCATACGCCGCTCTGCGTCACTTGCACCCACACGGTCGAGGTGCTGTTCACGCTGATGCTGCCGACCGTTGCGCCCGTGCTCCACAGATAGGTGGAGTTTGGCACTGCCACCGCGAACAAGGCTTGGTCATCAGCGCACAAGCTCACATCAGATCCTAGATCGATGCTTGTAGGCTGTACCACGTTCAGCTGCATGGCATCCGTGGCGATGCAGCCAGTCAGATCCACCGTGACATTGTAGATGCCGCTCTGGCTCGCGCTTATCGAGGGTGATGTTTCACCCGAGCTCCAAGCATACGTGGCTCCAAGGTTGGTCGCATCCAATATGATGGTGGTGCCAGCGCATACCGTTGATCGGCGCCCAATTCAACAGAAGGCATAGGCTGCACCAGCACCTCGACCGTATCGCTCACCGCGCAGCTGCCTTGCGTGGCCTGCACCCAATACGTGTCCGTGCTGTTCGCGCTGATGCTCGCGCTGGTGGCACCTGTGCTCCAGAGATAGCTCGCTCCGGGCAAGGCTGCATTAAGCACCAGCGATTGGCCTTGGCAGAGCGTGGCGTCGGGGCCCAGGTCGATGGCGCCGGGCGTGGCTTCTTGTTCGTGATCGCATCGGAGGTGCAACCCGCGCTATTGGTCACGATTCACCGAGTACGGCACCTCCTTGCGAAATGGCGATGGTCGCTGTTTGCTCGCCGGTGCTCCATAAGTACGAAGCGCCCGGGAATCGTCGCATTCAAAGCTGATTGACCCTCCAGTGCAAAGTGTCTGATGGGCCCGAGGTCAACAACAGGCACTGCAAGCCATGGCAATCGCGATCGCATCACTCACAGTGCAAACGCCTTGCGTGACGATTACGCTGTACGTGTCTGCTGCGTTCACGATAATCGTTGGCGTGCTGGCCCCGGTGCTCCAGAGGTAGCTGGCACCAGGAACCGTTGCATCCAAGGTGATCGCATCACCGGCGCAAATGGTGTCATCGGGCCCAAGGTCGATGGCCGTGGGCGTGAGGTATGTGGCCACCAGCGCATCATTGGCTACGCAGCTGTTCGCATCGGTGAGTTGCACGCTGATCGCGCCGCTGGCGGTGATCGGATAACTCGGAGCCGTGCTTCCATCGTGCCACAGATAGCTGGCGCCGGGTTGCGCCACGTTCAGTGTGGGCTGGTCTCCCGGGCAAAGCGTGAGGTCGGGGCCGAGATCCACTTGCGCAGCAGGGAAGGATCCGATGGTGATCGCATCGCTTGCGGAGCAGCCGTTCACCGTGACCTGCACGGAATACGCTCCGGGGCTTACGCTGATGGTCGGCGAAACCGCGCCAGTGCTCCACGCATAGCTCGCGCCGGGCGCGGTGGCATCAAGCATGGTGGTGGTGCCGGGGCAGATCGAGTAGTCGCTGCCGAGGTTCACCGTTGGCAAGGGCGTCACGAAGAGTTCCACTGAATCGCGCACGGTGCATCCGTTGGTCGTTGCATCGAGCCAATAGATGCCGGCCGTTGCGGGCTGAATGCTGTTCCCATTCGATCCCGTATTCCACAGGTAGGTGGCGCCCGGCACGTTCGCGCTGAAGCTCGTGCTTGTTCCAGCGCAGATGGTTTGGTCGGGGCCGAGGTTGAAGCTGGGTAAAACGAAATGGCTCAGCGACATCGCGTCGCCCGCCGTGCATCCGTTAGCGGTTACCTGCACGGAGTAGTTGCCTATCGCGCTCGCTGTTAGCGTGGCATTGGTGCTGCCATCGCTCCACAAATATGTGCCACCGGGCACAGCAGCATTCAGCGTGATGCTGCTGCCCGGGCAGATTGTCTGATCAGGGCCGAGATCCACAATGGGCAACGGTGTCACGTTTACCTGTATGGCATCGGAACTGGTGCAGCCGCCAACGGTCACATCCACATCGTATGGCCCGGCCTGATTCACCGTGAGCGTTGGTCCGGTCGATCCATCGCTCCACAGGTAGGTCGCGCCCGGCGTGGTCGCATCCAGAACGGCTGACTGTCCTTGGCAGAAGGTGATATCGGGGCCGAGGTTCACTGCCGGCAATGGGTTGTAGGCCACATTCACCGCATCGGTGCTGGAGCAGCCGTTCAGCGCAACACCAACGGAATACGATCCGGGCGCACTCACCGTGAAGGTGGGGCCGTTGCTCCCGTTCTGCCACAAGTAAGGTTGCTCCGGGAACAGTCACATCGAAGGTCACTGTCTCGCCATCGCAAAGCGTGAGGTCCGGGCCCAGTTCGAGCGGCGGCAGCGGATTGTACCCGATGTTCACGTTGTCCGAAGATGAGCAGTTGTTGGCCGTTACCGTTACGCCATACGGTCCGGGACCGCTGACCGTGTAAGTGGCATTGGTGCTTCCATCCTGCCAGAGGTAACTGCCGCCAACGGTTGTGGCGTCGAGCAGCAAGGTCTGGCCATCGCACAGCGTGGCATCGGGGCCGAGGTCCAGCACGGGCAACGGCGTTACGGTCACCACGGCGGTATCGCGCAGCACGATGGTGGCGCTCAGCTGCGCATCATCGAATCCGAAATCGTTGCCCACGCCGTGCCCCGACGATACCTGCACGCAGAAATCGGCATTCGTGGTTCCCGGTGGCGCCGTCCATGTTGTGCTGAAGGTCTGCCACCCGCCCTGCACCGGCGAGGTGATGTGATCAACGCCGGTCCACACATTGTTCACGAAGACCGCGAGCGTCGGATTACCGGCGGCCGCGAGCGACATCGCCCTGAACTGGATCGTGTAGGTCTGCCCGGGGCAAACCGGATGGCTTTGGCACCAGAAGCGCCAGCCGGGGTGCATCCAGCCGGCATTCACCATCAGGAATGGCCCATTGCCTATGCCTTGCCACTGGTTGTGGAAGGTGTTGGCGTTGTTGCCGATCCACGTATTGCCGTCGGTGGTGAGCGGCAATTGGTAAGTGAACATGGTGGTGAAGCCATTGTTCCCGCCGCTGAAGTTGCCGTTCACCGCGAAGTTGCCGGTGGGGTACGACACTTCGCACCAGTAGGCCCCGCTGGTGCTCACGGTGATGTCCTGGGTGTTCTGGCCCGTGCTCCAGAGGTAGTTGGTATAGCCGGGCGGGCCGTGCAGCGTAACGGCTTGGCCTTGGCAGATCGTGGTATCGTTATCGATCTGGATCGCGCACACCGGTTGCGCCACCGCACTCGATGCGCCCATGCACGCCGCAAGGGTGTAGGTGATTCGGCTTATCCTGCTGAAGGCCCGGTGCTTCATGGTCGCGGCGCGCTGGCAAAGGTCGGACCGCGAAGGGCAGGGGCGTAGTACCTCGGCAAGCATCCGTCAACGGGCGATGAACACCCGGTTGACGTCTTCGAGGCGCCGTTCGTCCACTGTATTGAATGCCCGGAGCAGATTCTCCTTCACGCGCTCGCACCGCTGATCGCTGGCCTGGTCGTACCCCACGGTGTTGAAGCAGAGGGTGCCCGAGCAGCGATCGCGCAGGGCATGGGCGAATCCCATGGTATCCACGCCGCGGGCCAGGTCGAGGTCGTCGAACAGGTCGACCAGCACCAGATCGAAGCGATCACGGAGCGCATGCACCTGCAGGATGGCATCGCCCTCGATCACCGTGAGCCGCTCGTGCCTGTCCAAGCCGAAATGCATTCGCGCGATGCCGATCACGACAGGGTCGATCTCCACCGCGGTTATGGGCGCATCGATGCCCATCTCCTGCCGCAGGATCCAGGGCGCGCTGCCACCACCCAGGCCAAGCACCAGCACCGATCGCGGCGTGCCATGCGCTCTAAACAATTAGGTGCACCTCGGCCCAGACCCGGTGCAAACTGCCGAAGCTCTGGTTGCTCTGGGCGCTATTCAGCACCAATCGACCAGCCTCCCAGCGCACCTCCAGCAAACCTGTCCGCCCTGTACGCTGCGCCACGCTCATTGGCCGCAAAAAGCTGATCAAGCGAAACAGAAAACGGGGCACGGGGTAAAGATGCAGGCATGTCGATCTGCACGTTCATGAGCGGTATTCTCGCACCTGATTGAGTTTTCCATGATCACTTGCTTTTGATCGACGGGCTGCTAGATTCGCTCCATCAGTTCGCATTTGTGCCACTTGATTGAAGCTCGAATAATCCACTTCGCTTCCACCTTGCCATGCAAACACACACGCTCTCGCTAAGCCATTCCCGAAACGATTTGCATTTGTCTTCCGCGGCCTTGCGTCTTGCGTCTTGCACTTGCGCCTCTGCGCCTCTGCGCCTTGCGCCTTGCGCCTTGCGCCTTGCGCCTTGCGGCCACATTACAGCCCAAAAAGGTAGGCCCATGGCCCGCCACAACGAAAAGCCCCCGGTGCGCTAACACCAGGGGCCGGTTGCTCAATGTCCCACCACCTCTGGTAAGAAGATGAACACGAGCTAGGCAAAGGTACCGACCCCGCCAGGAACAAGCCACGAGCCTGGCGGGGCGGTGAGCACCCGGTATCTTCGAGCACGAAGCCGGAAGCGGAGGCAGCGCGCACGCAGGTGCGGCTGTCATTCATGTGCCAAAGACGCGGTGAACGGAGTTTGAACAAGATCGAGGAACATGCGTTCGGCCCTGCTGCTTTCCATTTTGTTGCTGCTCGTGCCATGCGTGGATGCCCAGAACCTCGTGCCCAATTGGAGCTTCGAGGAGATCAGCGAGTGCCCTATTTATTTGGGTGAAGTGGAGAAGGCCACAGGCTGGTTGATCTTTCGGGGCGAACGAATCGTGCGACCTCTTCCATGCCTGTGGGGCGCCCCAGACACATCGGTGCCTGGTAACTCATTTGGCCATCAACAGCCGACAATTGGAAGTGCATACGCAGGCATCTTAGTCTATTCCGCTGAGCCATGGCCATACGTGGCGCGCGAATACTTCGGCATTGAACTAGGACAACTGCTCACAATCGGACAACTATACCATGCCACGTTTAGAGTCAGTAGAGCACCGGAAGACAACACCGCGGCTTCGCCCGGCGGGCTTCGTTATGCCTGCAACAACATGGGCTTACTCTTCTCCACGGAGTACTTCTTCCAAAGCGAATTGGAACCCACGCTGGGTTTCGCCCATTTGCGGGCGGAGCAAGTGGTTGAAGACTCGCTGAATTGGACGGTGATCAGCGGGAGCTTCATCGCGGACAGTGCATACCGCTACGTGGTGGTGGGCAACTTCTTCAACGATGAGGAAACCGACGCGATCGTGGCGAACCCGGAGGGGTACTGGAACTTGGCTTACTATTACGTTGACGATGTGCGTATCGCCCGATCCCGCTTTACTGCGCGTTGCTGAACAGTGTGCATGAGGCTGCCGATAAGCCCTTCCGGTCTTGGCAGGGCGCAGACGGCGCGTTGCAGGTGCCGGTATGCTGCGCAGTGGCGTGCAGCGGATTCAAGTTGTGGACGCGGTGGGTCGAATGGTTGCTAGGCATAACGTGCAAGGGGCAGACATCTGGAGCATGGGCACTCAAGGTTGGGCACAAGGCGTGTATGTTGTGGTGGCTGAATTGCAGGATGGCGGCAGGATTGCCGAGCGTGTGTTCCTCGGTCGCTAAGACCGAACTACATGAGAACGAATATTTTCGCGGCTATTTCAGTCGCGTTGGCTCTGGTTGCATCAACCACTAGCCAAGGGCAGCAATTCACCAATCCGGGTGCGCAAGGATGGTGGCATACCGTAAATGCCGGTACCAATCCGCAGCCAACGCGCGGGGTTAGCATGGGGAATGCAGGCGTGGGGCCATACCCGTCTGCTTTCCAAGTCCGTGGTGAGTTGACATGGACGCAGACCCCTGAGGTCTTCCGCACCAACGCCCCCACCACAGCCAGCACCTATTGGCGCATGTTCCAAGGCGGCACCGGTGCAGGCAACGAGCGTGGGCAACTCTTCGCCGATCCGAGCGCCACGCATTTCAACATCAATGCGCCGCAAGGCCATCTGCGGCTGCACACGAACACGGTGGAGCGGATGCGGGTGAATGCTTCGGGCAGCTATACGATCGGCAGCTTCGCGGCGCAGCTGGCCAGCGGTTTCGTTGGTGTGAGCCCGAACAGCACGCTATGGTCCGGCGGTGGACCAGGGCCTTTCAGTCGATTGCACTTGCATGATGGCACAGGGCCATCAACTGGGAGCTATCGGCCATGGATGAAGAACGGCTTAACGTTCACCGGCAATCAGGATCATGGGTTCCTGGGCCAGAAGGCTGGTGCCGTTGACTACACGGACATGGTGCTTCATTGGAGCGATAATCCGGGCCTTTTCTTGAAGATCGGCTGCGCTTCATCTTCACCAGCGGCTACAGCGCAGCGGCTGCCAGTGGTGCACAAAGCACCGAAGGCCTTGAGGCCATGCGGATCTTCCCGATCAGGTACGATGAGGCGTATGTGGGCATTGGCGATTTCTACGCCGCCAACCTGGCCAATCCCTTGATTACGGAACCCACGGAACGCGTGGATATGGTGAATGGCCGCCTGCGCATCCGTGAGTTGCCGAACAATCCCGAGCACACCGGACCTTACCGCGTGATGGTAGTTGATGATTCGCCTGCACCCAGCGCGGAGCGCGGCGTGGTGAAGTGGGCCACCTTGCCTACGAACCCTGGCGGCGCGGATTGCGATTGGACCTTGCTTGGTGGTGTGAACAACAACAACGTGGTAACCGCAGTGGGTGCAAGTACGACCTGCCCGAACGATGCCAATCTCGTTGGCGTCGGTACGACGAATCCATGGGCGAAGCTGCATGTCAGGATGGGTACGAGCAGTGGAGTTTCAGTTGGAACTGCTGGTCTGTTCAATTTGGATGGTATAGGCGGTAAGGCGGGAGAATTCATTGTGAATGGACCTGCTTCGGCTAACATTGGAGTGAATGTATCGGCAACGGGTGCTCAAAGCTCGTTGTGGACCGAGGGGAACATAGGTCTGCGCTCGAACGCGACCGCGAATGTCGCGGGCTATACATACAGCAATCGAGCTTACGAGGCCATCGCTGGTGTTGCCTCTGGTGTGCAGGTCAAGGATAATTTCATCCTTGACGGTCAAACGATCCTAGCCTCAGGCAGTTCAGTAGTGGATAACTATGGCATACGTGCGAAGCTCTGGAATTATGGCACCGCGACGAATAATTACGGTGGGCATTTTTGGTCATGGGCGCCGCAAGGGCTGCTAACGAATAGCTACGGCATCAAGGCGCTTGCTGAGGGTGGAGCGAACAACTACGGTCTGCACGCATACGCGCCGGTTTCACCGACTAGCATAGCAGCATATGTGCATGGCAGCGGTGTAATAACTGACGGTCCGTGGGGCCATTCGGACGCCGGTCTGAAAATCGGAATTGAGGACGTGGCGCCGGAAGATGCGGCCAGCAAACTCGACCTGCTCAGGGTGCATACCTATGCATACAATACGGAGGAGTACCCGTACATGGGCCTCCCAATGGGGAATCAAGTCGGCCTCTTGGCGCAAGAACTGGAAGAGGTGCTCCCAGAGCTAGTCATGGAAGTGAATGCTCCAGAGCATCGGGATCGAGAAGGGAATTTGCTTCAAGCCTCCATGCCGATAAAAGTGGTGAACCAAACTGCACTGATTCCCTACCTCATCACAGGCCATCAGGCACAACAGCGCGAGATGGAGTCCCTCCGTGTCGCCATGCAAGAACTGCGCGAGCAACTCGCCGCCTGTTGCGCCAACCCGAGTTCCGATCACCGCATGGCGCCAACACCTGCCAACGCATCAGCAGATGAATTGCTCCTTGGCCAGGAGCGCCTCTTGCGCATTGCGCCCAACCCCTTCACCGATCGCACCACGCTCTATTACACCACCGAGCGCAGCGGTCGCGTGCAGCTTTTGGCCAACAGCGCCGATGGCCGCGACCTGCGCATCCTGAGCGAGGCGCAGCGTGAAGCGGGCGCGTACCAGTTCGAGTGGAGCACGGAGAACCTCGCACCCGGCGTGTACTACGTGACGCTGCTGCTCGATGGCGAGCCGCTCGTGAAGCGTGCCATGAAAGTGGGCAGGTAGCCTGCTCAAATAGAATAGTGCGACGCCGGATGGTCCGCAAAGGCGCTGCGCCTCTGGGCTATCCGGCGTCTCGCTTTTCACGCGTGCTGCCGCCAAATCCTGCGCCCCTGCGCTCAGCCTACATTCGCGGCCCGCGAAGCGAAACGGTACGCGATGCGGGTGTGAATCATGAACGCCATCACGCGCCATAAGCTGCGGAAGATCGCCAAGTACGCATTGGTGGCCGTGCTGGTGGCGTGGGTGCTCACGCTCTTCAGCGGCGATGGTCTCAGCGTAGCCGTTACCGGCGCATGGATGCTGCTCGGCCTTTGGACCGGCGTGCTCGAGGAGTACTTCTTCGGTCGCCGGTTCCGCGCGCTGGCGGTTCCGCTCCAGTTCATCGGCAAGGCGCTTCTGGTGAATCTGCTCACCGTGCTGCTCATCGGCATCGCATGGCTCTGGGATTCGGAGCGCTTCACCATGCTGGCTAGCGATGCGCCTTATCGCATGCACGAGATCTTCGGCATGGCGCAGTTCTATCGCCTTGCGCTGCGCGTGGTAGTGGTGAGCTCCATCGCGATCCTCGTGGTGCAGGTGGAGGAGTGGATGGGCCGTCGCACCTTCATGGGTTTCCTGCTCGGCCGCTACGAGCGGCCCAAGCGCGAGGAGCGCGTGGTGCTCACGCTCGACCTCGTGAGCAGCACCGAGATCGCCGAGCGGCTGGGCGATCTGCGCTATTACCGTTTCCTCAACCATGTATACTCGCTCATGACCGATGCCGTGCTGCGCAACGAGGCCGACATCCATAAATACGTGGGCGACGAGGTGATCTTCACCTGGCCCATGCGCATCGGCACGCGCCAGCTCAACTGCCTGGACCTCTACTTCGACATCACCGCGCGGATCACGGAGCACAAGAACGACTTCCTGCGCGAGTACAAATTGTTGCCGCACTTCCGCGCCAGGCTACATGGCGGCCGCGTGATCAGCGCGCAGGTGAACCACATCAAGCGCACGGTTGATCTCAGCGGCGACGTGATGAACAGCGTGAGCCGCATGCTAGGGCTGGCCAAGACCATGAAGGTCGATATCCTCGTATCGGCCGAACTGCTCGAGCGCATGCCCGATGCAGCAACGCGCTTCCGGATCGGTCCGCAGCACATTGTTCCGGTGAAGGGTAAGCGCCGCGAAGTGCGCGTGCATGGCTTGGAACGAATCGCCCTGGCGCCATGAGGCCGTTGATGCTCGGGCTGTTCGTCTGTTCGCTGGCCGTTGCCGCGCAAGTGCCCGTACCCTTCGTGGCGTCGCCGGATCGTTTCATGGTGTTCGCCAATGGTCGTTTCGAGAAGCTCGAGCCTCGTCCGCCTGCGCTGGTACACGCCATGGACGACCGTGTTGTTTACCGCGACCATAGCGGCCAGCTGAAAGTGTTCATGCCCGAAGGGCGGCGCTTGCACCTGCTCGATCGCAGCGGTTCCGCTCCGCGCGGCACGCGAGCGCGCATCTGCTGGCTGAGTTCCGATACGCTGAAGACCATGCGCGAAGGACGCCCGGCATCCATCGCCTTGCACGTGGAGGACTTCAGCGTGAGCGATAGGCGTGGTGGTCTTCCACGACAGTGCCATGCACGAACTGAATGTGCTGTGGCGCGGCCGACAGACCACCCTTGCGAAGTTGGAGCGCAGCAGCGTGCGGCCGCAGTGGAGCCAAGGCAGCAACAATGTGGCCTTCTTCAATAAGGAGCAGGGCAGCCTCCGGGCCTTCTATCACGGTGCGGTGCGCACCCTTTGCGACAGCGCCGATTTCGCGCTCGTGGTCACTGGTGGCGATGTGCTCGCATGGTGGGACCCGCGCGCCATGCAGTTCAAGGCTTTGCATCGCGGACAGGAGTTCGAGCTCTCCGATCTGCGGCCAGCCGATGCGCGCGCGGGCGCTGGATTGGTTGCCTTCGTTGATGGCAATGGCCGGCTCAAGTGCTTCGAGGGCGGCAAGGTGCATCGTGTGATGGACGAAGCGCCCAGCGGCTTCTGGGTGAAGGACAGCTTGCTCCTTTACTTGGATCACGGCCGTTTCATGCGCTTCCAGGATGGCCGTTCGGTGCAGGTCGAGGCATTCGTTCCCGAGCAATGGGAGGTGGATGGCGGCCTGCTCGGCTGGCTCGATATGAACCGCGAGCTGCGCGGCCTCAAGGGCGATGATCGCTTCCGCTTCGGCACCGAGGCGGCGATTGCGCGCTTCGATCTCTTCGGCCAAGCCGTGATTTATCGAAGCCCGCTCGGGAACATGGTGGTGGCCACGCGCCGCCGCACTTGGATCTATTGAGCCTTGGCCTGCCGCGCCTTGGCTTCCTCCTCCTCGATCATCGTCCACAGGCTGATGGCCGCGCGCCTGCCTTTGAGCGCGATGCTCCCGATCTCGCGAACCGGGAGCGGGCCCTTCGTGAGCAGAAGGTCCAGGAGCTCTTTGCTCATCAGGTTGTCCACGCCGTGCTCGTTGCAGGTGTTCTGGATGCGCGCCGCGGTATTCACCACATCGCCGCTGAAGATGCGCTCGCGTTTCACAAGGCCCACTTCGCCGGTGGTCACTTCGCCGTAATGGAATCCAGCCTTGAAGGCTGGTGCGATGCCGTAGCGCGCGCGGTAATGCCCTTCGCGTTGCCGCAATTTAGCCCGTATGTCGCGGAAGCACCGGATGCAGCGCTGCTTGTTCAAGCCCCGGCGCAATGGCCAGCTCACGCTGATCTCGTCGCCCACGTATTGGTAGATCTCGCCGCGCGAGAATACGATCGGGTCCGTGATGTCGGTGAACAGTTCGTTCAGGAGCTGGAAGTAGCGCACATGGCCGAGGTCCTCGGCGATGGCGGTGGATGAGCGCATGTCGAGGAACATGAAGATGCGCAGCTCCTGCTTCGGCCTATGATAGCGCCCGATGAGGTGCGCGACGCTGCCGTTGCCATATCGATCATTCAATCGGACCATGAGCATGGTGCCGCCCATGAGCAAGGTCCAGTAGAGGTAATGTACCAGCCATTTCAAGCTGAAGAGCCGTTCGGCTAAAGCGCCGCCCACAGGGTCGATCCATGCGGGCAGTGCGGCGCCGGTCAGGGCTAGGACAGCGACCATCAGGCAGGCGACGATGCCGAATGCCGGCAGGAATGGCATGCTCCGTAGGCGTGGGCGCAGCAGAAAGATGTACGCACCGCCGCCGAACAGTCCGGCGATCACGGATATGAAGAAATGCTCATCGAACCGTTGGAGCAGGTCGCTGCTTGCGCCGTGCTCATTCAGTGCGTCGTGCTCGAAAAGCGCCGCGATCGATCCGATGATCACCCACGAAAGCGTGATGCGCAGGGTGCGGTTGGTGCGCAGCCGAAAGCGGGCAAGGTCCTCCATGGGGGCGGCGAAAGTAGAAGCGGCTTTCGCGGGTCATGTTAAGCCTGTTTGACCCGTCGTGACCTTGGCTGAATGATCATGTAATACCAAGCTACCAAAGCCAAACCGAGAACGAACAATGGCGCGGCCAGGATGCGATGCTCTTCGGCGAACCAGAACTCGGTGATCATCCAAAGGCCGTTGGCCATGATCCAGCACACCACAGCAAGGCCGTGCAGCAATTCGCAAGTATCACTGCGCAGGCGCCAAGCGATCCAGATGGCCCATGCCAGAGTGGGCACGAAGAGCGCCAAGCCCAGCGGTTTCCAGATCATCACCCAGCAGAGGTCCTTCAATAACCAGAGCACGATGTGGAAATTCTCCGTGGCGCGCAGGGAGGTGAACATGGACAGTTGGTTTCGCGCAAAGATGGATCCGTCGAAGATTCGCCACCTTCGCCGCCGATACAGCTACTTTACAATCGTATGCAGTTGGGGAAGAACGTGACGCGAGTGCTGATGGCCATGCTGCTGATCGCTGCGGTGGCCGATTGCCAGGCCTTCCACATCCGTCTTTATGGCCTTGTTACCGAGCACTTCTCGGGCGATGGCATGAAGGGCGTTCAGGTCCGACTCGTGAAGGACAGCGTGGAGCGCGAGATGGTGTTCACGAACCACAAAGGCAGTTATGAGATCTACTTAGAGCGAGGCTATGAGTACCAGGTGTGGTTCTATCGCGACGACCTCGTGCCCAAATTCGTCCGGATAGACGCTCGTGGCATCCCGCTTTTCCCCGATGTCCCGTTCTATGAGATGGATGTGCAGATGACCATGTTCGCGCTGATCGCGGGCTTCGACTTCTCCGTCTTCGATGAGCCCGTGGCGCTGGCCAGCTACAAGCACAGCGTGCGCAACCTGAGCTGGGATATCGATTGGACCGAAGCCCGGCAAGCCGCCATCGCACGTGTGATGGTGCTTTATGATCGGGCCATCGCCGACCTGAAGAAGCAGGCCATGGCGGATAATCGCAAGGCCAAGAACAAGAAGCGCAAGCGGGCCTACTTCTGACCCCGGAGCGCGCTCACGAGGCGCGCGCACTGAACGGCCTCTTTCACATCGTGAACCCGGAGGATGCCCGCCCCTCGCAATAGCGCGATGGTGTTGAGCGATGTGGTCCCATTGAGCGCGTCGGCAGGAGTGGTGCCGAGCACCTCGTTGATCATGCGCTTGCGCGAGAGCCCTACGAGCAGCGGTTCGCCTAAAGCCCCGATCCGTTCAAGTCCGTTTAGCAGGACATAGTTGTGGGCGGTGGTCTTCCCGAATCCGAAGCCGGGATCCAGCACGATATCCGCGATGCCTGCTTCGCGCGCCGCACGGAGCCTCGCGCTCAAGAAGAAGGTCACCTCTGCGAGTACATCGCCGTAATGCGGCGCCACTTGCATGGTTCGCGGGCTGCCCTGCATGTGCATGAGGATGTAGGGCACGCCCGCCCGCGCAACAGTGGGCAGCATAGCGTCATCGAGCAGCCCTGCACCGATATCGTTCACCAAGCCTGCTCCAGCATGCACCGCCTGCTCGGCTACATGCGCGCGCCAGGTATCGATGCTCAGGAGCGCATCAGGGAATCGCGCATGCACGGCTTCCAGGCACGGCAGCACGCGGCGTAGTTCCTCTTCCAACGGAACTTCATCGGATCCCGGCCGCGAACTGGCGCCACCGATGTCCAGGATCGACGCGCCTTCTTCGAGCATCTGTTCGGCTCGGCGCAGCGCATCATCGAGGCCCACACGGCTCTGAGCATGGAAGGAATCCGGCGTGACATTCAGGATGCCCATGACGGCGGGCAAGGGCACTTGAACCAGCCGGTCCTTCACCCGCCAGATCGCATGTTTCGCCGCGCTACTTTCGCCCGCCATCGGGCCGCAAGATCGCTTCGCGCATGGATCGCACGCTACAGCAATACGACAACGTCATCAACGAGTGCCACGAGCTCTTCGCCAAGAAGGCCAAGGACTATGGCACCGCATGGCGCATCCTCCGCGTGCCATCGCTCACGGATCAAATCTTCATCAAGGCGCAACGCATCCGCACCTTGCAAGAGGTGGGGGAGAGCAAGGTGGGCGAGGGCATCCGGCCAGAGCTCATCGGGATCATCAACTACGCGGCCATGGCGCTTGTGCAATTGGAGCGCGGCGTGGTGGATGCCCCGGACATGGATGCCAGCGCCGCATCGGAGCACGTGCTCGCTCAACTTCGCCATGCGCGCGACCTAATGACGCGCAAGAACCACGATTATGGCGAGGCCTGGCGCGGCATGCGCGTAAGCTCCTTGGTCGACCTGATCCTGATGAAGCTCCTGCGCATCAAGAGCATCGAGGATAATGGATACACCACGCTCGTGAGCGAAGGCATCGATGCCAACTTCCTCGACATCGTGAACTACGCCGTGTTCGCGATGATCCAACTCGACGAGGGCAAGGGTTAATTCCGGAATGGCCCCAAAGGGCTTGGCGGGCAATCGGCTGTCTGGCGCGTGTACACGCAGTTCGTTACGCGCCAGCCATTGCTGCCCTTGACCAAGGTGAATATGTCCACTCCGCAATGCGAGAATGCACCGTCGATATGGAAATCGTAGGGCGTGGTCACTGTTGCCAACGGTCCATCGATCCGCCCCACGGGATGCCAGTACCGCTCAACATAGCGCTCTTTGCCTTGAGCTAAGCGCACCAGATAATCGGCATTCGTGACGGTGCGCACAGGTGATTGCCCGTTCGGGGTGAAGGCTTGAAGCACGCCCTCCCGCACCAAGGTCTCGGCCATTGCGACCGTATCGCGTGCCGTCATAGCGCCGAAGAAGCGATCAATCACTGAGAGCACCTCGCGCTCGGCTTCAGTTTGAGCCCTACAAGTGATGGCGAGCGTGCAGGCGAGCAGCAATGGAGCTATACGGTTCATGCGGTCAAGGTAGGCGCGCAATTCACATTGGGCTGTTAGCGCTTCGTCATGCGTTTCGCGCAACGCCGAATTCCGGCCGGGATATGTTCGCCCTCCGCCCAAGCAGGAACCGCTTACCACGACTGCACAGGCGCCCACTTAATACCGGACTTGCCATGCGAACGCTAGGATTTCTCGCGCTCTGCCTTGTCGCCGCCCAAGCCATGGGGGCTCAGCTCCGTGTTAAAGGCATTGTTACCGATGCGGGTACCCGCCAACCGCTCGAAGGGGCTCTGGTGCGCGTGTACAAGAATGGTGTGAAGCAAGCTGCCATCGACGTGGGGGCCAGTGGCCGGTACCATGTTGACCTGGAGAACGGAGCCCAATATGTGATCCGCTTCTCATTGCCGGGGCGAATCACCAAGTGCTTCGCCATTGATACGCACGGCCCTTCATGGGAGGATGACCGCAGCGTGAAAGAGGTGGAGGTGGAAATGACCCTTTTCGAGAAGGTTGATGGTCTTGACCTCTCGTTCTTCGACATGCCCATGGGCCTCGCGCGCTTCACGCCCATGACCGGCTTCCTCAGCTGGAATAAGGAATACGAAGAGCGGGTGCAGCCCGAGGCGGCGCGCCTTTTTGCCGAGGTTATGCTGCGCAGGGATCAATCGCTGGCGAAGCACCCGTAGTTCAGCGGATAATCAGGCACGGCTGTGGGCAATGCAGGTTTAAGGCGCATGGTCAGCCATGCTCACCCCTAGTCATTCGTGATGCTCGTGCTCTTCCTATTGAGCGGTAATGGAATCGAAGGTCCCAATTCACGCTATCAATCATACTGCCTCAGTATCCCGCCATCCAAGGCTGTCCACAAGCAAGCCTTCTGACCTGAGGTTTTCAGCGCATTGTTCGCCCAGGTGTTGCAGGTCTGGAAGAGATGATAGCTGCCCGTGCCCTCGTAGAAAGCATCGTTCGAGCCGTAATTGGCGCGGGTCACGATCACTTGGTTGCGCCCTTGTGCATCCTTGGCGAAGCTCTTATCGAGGTACGCGAGCAAGCGCTGGTATTGGCGCTCGCTCATGCCGATGCGCTTGCAGAGCGGGCCTTCTCGCAAACCATGGTGATAGGTGACGTGCATGGCCGAGGTGCCCAGCGCGAACATCGCCTTGAAGGCCACGCTGGCCGTGAGGTCGCCCCAGGTGGGCGTTTCCAGGTAGAAGCCCTTATCGCCCCATCCGAAGGCCACCCATGCGGCGGTGCTGTCGCGGCTAGTGGTGTTGGCGAAGGGCAGATGCGCGGACCAATCCCGCTGCGCCGACCGCACGGGCACCACGATGTCGGTATGCACGCCGTTGCTGAGGATGTACGCGGTTACCTCGCTGCCTTCATCGGCCTCGGCAGGAACGGGGATGCACGAGAGCACCAGCGCGAGCAGGACGTAGAGAACGATGGCTGCGACCAAGGCGGCCAGTGCGCGCAGCACGTGCTTGAGGAACTTGCGGAGCATGCGGGGAAATTATCGGACAGGGCGATTGCCCGCCTCAAGTGCCCCGCCCATCCAGCCATTCCTTGAAGGCCCGGGCCTTCTCGCGGCTCACCATCACCTCTTCCGGCGCGGCGGGCTTCAGCTCAACCTTCAGCTTGACGATGAAGTGCTGATGCACCACATTGATGCACTCGATGCACGCGATGCATTGCCGGTTGAGGCGGAAGAAGCGCGTGGGGTCGAGCTGCGTTTCAATCTCGTCGAGCGGCAGGTCGAGCAGGTGGCGCTTGCCATCCCTTGTGAGCAGTTCGGTGGCGCCATCGCGGCTGAAGAACCAGGCGATGTCGCGCGTGGCGATGGGCAGCAGCTTCTGGCCCAGCTTGATCAAGAACCGGTCGCCGTGGCGCGGCGCGCGCGAATCGATCGCAGCCAGCAAGCGCTCGATGTCCGGCGCTTGTGGAGCGGCCTTCACCAGTGCATGGTACTTCAAGAGGCTGCGCGACAGCTCCTCCTCCTCAATCGGCTTCAGCAGGTAATCGATGCCGTTGGTGCGGAAGGCCTCGAGCATGTACGCATCGTAGGCGGTGGTGAATATTATGGGGCACGGCGGCGGCGACTGCCGGTAGATCTCGAAGCTCAGTCCATCGCTCAGCTGGATGTCGGAGAAGATGAGGTCGGGCGCCTTGTTCTCCGCGAACCAAGGCAAAGCTCCTTCGATGCTGTCGAGCACATCAATCACCTCGATGGCGGGCTGCTGCTTCTCCAGCAAGCTGCTGAGCCGCCGGTAAGCCGGTGCCTCGTCCTCGATGATGAGCGCGCGGACGGTCATGTCGTGATCGGTTCGTGATCGCCCAGTTGCAGCAGCGGCAGCGCCACGAGGAAATGCTCGCGCGTCTCGATCACGTCAACGGGCCGGTCGCTGAGGATGGCGTAGCGCTGCTTCACGTTGCTGAGGCCGGTACCGGTGCCCTCCACCCCGCCCTGTTTGCGACGCAGGTTGTTGCGGATCACCAGGTTGCGGCCATGCTCAACGGCGTCTCGACATGCAGCGGATGCGCGGTGCTGGCCACGTTGTGCTTGAGGGCGTTCTCCAGGAGCAACTGCAAGGTGAGCGGCGCCACGAGCAATGATCGATGCTCCGGCTGCACTGCGATGCTGATCTGCAAGGCCTCCTCGAAGCGCACCTTCATCAGGTTGATGTACGCGGCGGTGAAATCCAGCTCGGTGCCCAGATCAACCACCTCCTTGTCCTTGTGCTGAAGGATGTAGCGGTACACCGCACTCAGGTCCTTGGTGAAACGCATGGCGAGCTGCGGGTCATCGGGGATCAGTGCCACGAGGGTGTTCAAGCTGTTGAAGAGGAAGTGCGGCGATACCTGATTGCGCAGGATGTCGAGCTCGGCGCGCAGTTGGCGGCTCTTGAGCGCTTCGGCCTCGATCGCCTGGCGCTTCCACATGGCGAAGAAGTAACCCGCCTCGTAGAGCGTGGCGATCATGGCTGTTGTTCCGAAGCACTTGATCAGATTGAGCTTCCATTGGCCATTGGCATAGGCGTTCGCTTGAATGCCTGCCGCATCGAGCGCGAAGCATGTGAGGTAGTCGATGAGCACGATGTAAGCGCTCATGGTGAAAATGGTGAGCGCGATGCGGCGCGGCGTGCGCTCGAAGCCCGGTAAGCGCTTCCGGAAGTAGGTGATGATGGCGTAGCAGCCCTGCCAGATGATGCCCGTGATCAATACCGTGATCAGGTAATCCCGGATGGTCCAAGCCTGATCATGGAAGAGCAGGCTCAAGGCCAGCGCGACCAAGGGAATGCCCACGATGCGCGGCCAAGGCTCCTTCAGCAGGTTGATGCGTGGCATGTGGGGCGAACAAGCGCTGCTCCTGATAACGCGGACTGCGGCGCCGGGCCCGAAAATACCGCGTCGGCCTTGTGCACACTTGTATTCCGAGGAATGAAGCGTGCTGTTGCAGCCATGAGGCGTCACAATGGTCGGTTGAAGCGATTCGGGCCAATACCGGAGAGGGACACTCACTTCAAGCTGCTCAACCTGCGCCTCAACAAGCTGCCCTTGCGGGTGGTCGCGAAACACGCTTCGCTCGGTGATGTGCGCGTCCAGTTTCGCCGCCGAAACCAACACCGCCATGCGCCAACTCATCAACCTGCTGATCGCTGCCGCTCTAGCTCCGGCCAGCGCCATCGCCCAGACCCAAGTGGTGAAGGGCACCATCAAGGATGCCGACACGCAAATGACCCTGCCCGGCGCCACCGTGCTGCTCGTGGGCAGCGATCCCGTGATCGGCGCCACCACCGACATGGATGGCCGCTTCCGGTTGGAGTCCGTGCCGTTCGGCAGGCAAGCCTTGCTAGTGAGCTACATCGGCTACAAGCCCGCCACCATCCCCAACGTGCTCGTTACCGCCGGCAAGGAAGTGGTGGTGGACATCGCACTGGTGGCCTCGGTGGAATCGCTGAAGGAAGTGGAGGTCACGGCGGAGCGCAGCAAGGATCGGCCCGCCAACGAACTGGCCAAAGTGAGCGCGCGCACCTTCAGCCTGGAAGAAGTGACACGCTACAGCGGCGGCCGCAACGATGTGGCGCGCTTAGCGACCAACTTCGCGGGTGTGAGCGCCGCCAACGATGCGCGCAACGACATTGTGGTGCGCGGCAACTCGCCCACGGGCCTGCTCTGGCGCATCGAAGGCCTGCCCATCGGCACCACCAACCACTTCGGCACGCTGGGCACCACAGGCGGCCCGGTGAGCGCGCTCAACACCAACCTGCTGCGCACGAGCGATTTCCTCAGCGGCGCCTTCCCTGCGGAATACGGCAATGCCAACGCGGCCGTGTTCGATGTGAAGTTCCGCAACGGCAACACGGACAAGCACGAATTCACCGCACAGATGTCGGCCTTCAGCGGTGCGGAGCTCGTGGCCGAAGGGCCGATCAGCCGCAAGAACCAATCGAGCTACCTGGTGAGCTACCGCTACGGCATTGCTGCTGTGGCTGCCACGGGCACCAGCGCGATCCCCTACTTCCAGGACCTCGGATTCAAGGTCACCAGCGGCAAGACCAAGCTCGGTCGCTTCGAGCTCTTCGGCATGGGCGGTCGCAGCAAGATCGATTTCATCGGGCGGAACTCGACAGCACAGACCTCTTCGCCGACCCACCGTCGATTCCTACTTCCGGGCCGACGTGGCGCTGCTCGGGCTCTCGCACTTCCTGCAGCTCGACGAGAAGAGCTTCTTGAAGACCACCATCGGCACCACGTGGCTGGGCACGCGCTTCGACCAGGACAACATCATCGCCGGCGGCAGCGATCAACCTGCGCGCAAATACCGCAGCACCGAAGCCGTGGACCAGGAGCAGCGCTACACCGCGAGCATGCAGTACAACCGCAAATTCACGCCCCGCTTCAGTTTGCGAGCTGGCGTCGTGAACGAGGTGTACGACCTCAACAGCATCCTCGACGATCGCGACCGCCGCGCAGGCATACCCGACAGCAATGGTGATAGCATACCCGACTACTTCGTGCGCTACCGCGAGATCACCGGCACGCTTAACCTCCTTCAGGCCTATGCGCAGGGCGAATACAAGTTCACCGATGAGCTCAGCTTCACCCTGGGCGCGCACAGCCAGTTCCTCGACCTGAACAACGATGCCATGGTGGGTCCGCGCGCGGCTCTGGCGTGGCAGTTCCGTCGCAACCAGCGCCTCTCCATCGCATACGGCCTGCATGGACAAATGGTACCGCTGCCCGTTCTCTTCTTCCAGCGGGCCGATAGCAACGGCGTGATCGATCGGCCGCAACCGCGAGCTGCCCTTCCAGAAGGCGCATCACTTCGTGCTGGCTTACGACCGGCGCTTCGGAGGCGACTGGCGCGTGAAGGCCGAAGGTTACTACCAATCGCTCTTCGACATCGGCATCGAGCGCGCGCCGAGCAGCTATTCACTGGTGAACGAAGGCGCCGACTTCATCTTCAGCGAGCGCAGCGGGCTTGTGGGCGAAGGCACGGCCTACAACTATGGCATCGAACTCACGATCGAGAAGTTCCTGAGCAAGGGCTACTACGCGCTCGTGACCACCTCGCTCTACGATTCGCGCTACAAAGGCAGCGATGGCGTGGAGCGCAACACGGGCTTCGCGGGCAACTATGTGTTCAACACCCTGCTTGGCAAGGAATGGGGCATCGGTAAGGACAAGCGCAACGCCATCACCTTCGATACCAAGTTCACTACCAGCGGCGGCAGGCCCTTCAGCCCCATCGACCTCGATGCCACGCGCGCCAACCTGGGACGCGAGGTGTATGTGGATGAGCAAGCCTACAGCAAACGCTACTCCGCCTACATGCGCATGGATGTGAAGATGGGCGTGCGCATCAACGGCAAGGGCGGCAAGGTGAGCCACCAGTTCTTCGTTGACCTCCAGAACGTCACCAACCGCGAGAACATCTTCGTGGAGCGCTACAACCGCGTCACCGACCGCATCAATCCGGTGTATCAGAACGGCTTCTTCCCGGATTTCATGTACAGGGTGCAGTTCTAGATCAGGTTGGCAGTAGGCAGTTGCTGCGGATCTAATTGCCTACCGCCCACTGCCAACTGCTCACTTCTCAAAGTCAAGGCAACATCGAAACAACACACCGAAGATGAACCAAGTTATCCTCTAACTGGCGCTTCCAGCGGCATGGGCAAGGCCTTCGCGCTGAAGCTGATCGAAGCCGGCCACATCGTGTACGGCGCTGCCCGTCGCACGGACCTGATGAAGGACATCGTGCAGGCCGGAGGGAGATCCATCGCGCTCGATATCACCCGCGACGATTCCATCGCTGAATCCGTTGAACGCGTGATCGGTGAGCAGGGCCGCATCGATGTGCTCATCAACAACGCGGGCTATGGCATCTACGGCTCGGTGGAAGAGACACCGATCGAAGAAGCGCGCAGGCAGTTCGAGGTGAACCTCTTCGGCCTAGGGCGCATCACGCAACTGGTGATCCCGCACATGCGCAAGCAGCAAGGGCCGCATCATCAACATCAGCAGCATGGGCGGCAAGATGTACCTGCCCTTGGGCGCTTGGTACCACGCCAGCAAGCACGCGCTCGAAGGCTGGAGCGATTGCCTGCGCCTCGACCTCAAAGAGCACGGCATCGATGTGGTGATCATCGAGCCCGGCGTGATCAGGACCGAATTCGAGGTGGTGATGCTGGCGCCCATGATCGCACGCAGCGGCAGCGGTCCGTACGGTGCGCTCACGCGGCAGGTGGCCAAGGGCACGGAGAAGAATTACCGCAAGGGCTCATCGCCGGAGGTGATCGTGAAATTGGTGCTGAAAGCCGTGCATGCGCGCAGGCCGAAGACCCGCTACGTGGGCGGCCACCTGGCCAAGCCTGTGATAGCCTTGCGCACATGGGGCGGCGATAGGCTCTTCGATTGGGGCATCATGCGCGCAGCATGAATCCATACGGCTATGAGCACTCTTCCCGCCACCTTCCATCTCTCCATCACCGGCCTGCGCGTGAAACCGGGGCTCTTCAATCAGTTGCGCTTAGGCTGGCATGCGGTGCGCTCGTTCAATCAGGCGCGGCGTGCTCCTGGTGCATTGCACGTTGAAGCCAAGCGCATCAAGGGCGTGCACCACACGGTAACAGCCTGGCGCGACCGCGAGAGCATGCTTGCTTTAGTGCGCAGCGGCACGCATCTTCAAGCCATGAAGGTCTTCCACCGCATCGCCACGGGTGCCACCTTCAGCATGCCCGCAGAGCGCGTACCTGACTGGGTTGAAGTGCATGCGATCTGGAAGGAGCGTGCGGTTGCCTAAACGGGTGGCACTGAGAGGCGGGCCGTGGGCTGAACCTTCTATAGCAGCGTATGTTGAGTCCGTTGTCATGATGCAGCTTTGAGGCATCCAAACAACGGCCATGCGATCCATACCAAGCGCTCCTCATCAGCCTCAGCATCATCCTCGCTTCCTGCAATGTCGCCAAGAGGCTGGAGAAGGCGGTGCCCGGAGCTTCAAGGGGCATGGATTGGTCGAGCATGCTTTCGTTGATGCGAATGGCGCACGGGTGGCATGGGCCAGTGCGTTGCTATCTAGGAATGAGAAGCCCAAGCTGCTGCTCGTGCATGGCATCACCAGCAGCCACGCCATGTGGGGCATCAACCTGCCCACGCTCAGCCAGCATTTCGACCTGATCGTGCCAGACCTCATTGGCCATGGTCTTACCACATCCGCTTGGAGCGGCAACAGCGTCGATGCCCAGGTTGCGCATCTGGTGGCCATCCTCGACAGCCTGAATGTGAGCGACCCTGTATTCGTGGTGGGCAACAGTTACGGCGGCGCCATCGCGGCCAACTTCGCCGAGCAGCATCCTGACCGCGCCCGCGCTCTGGTGATATACGATGGCCCCGCGAGCGATTACACCCGCGCCATGGCCGACAGCGTAGCGCGCTCCGTGGGTGCTGCCGACATCGCCACGCTTTTCACTCCTATGAATGCCGATGAGCAGCGCCGCTTGGTGAACACCGCTTTCTATTCGCCACCCAGGATCCCACGCTTCGCTCTGAAGCAGATGCACCGGAAGCTCACCGCGCAACGGGCCAAGCACCTCGCTCTGCTGCAGGACCTCTTGCACCGCGAAGCCGAATACGCCACCAAAGCCTATCGCTGGAACATGCCCGTGCATGTGATCTGGGGCGAAGGCGACCGTTTGATACCGCTGCAGGTGGGGCGAGGCATCGTGCGGCGCAATGGCTTACCCGAGGACCGGCTCATCATCATACCGAAGGCGGGGCACATCGCGAATAGCGAACAGAAAGAGGTATTCGAGGCGCACCTGCTGCGTGTGCTTAAGGATGGCCCATGCCCCGATCCGCAAGTGGCCAGTGAAGGGCCTTGCACCAAGGAGCTCAAACCCGTATGCGGGTGCGATGGGGTGACCTACCCGAACCCATGCTTGGCCTGGCGCGCGGGTGCAAGGGTCGTGTTTCGGGGCGAATGCTCGAAGTGATCCTCGCCAAGAGCGTGCATTCGATGGGTGGTTCAGCCTTGGCCAGCATCGTGCTGAATGCTGAATTGCGCGGACTTGTCGGTCGAAAGGAATTTGAGCCACGATAACCTCCCTGGCTTCGGGGTATTTCTGCTGCTGACCACGATCACGATTCCGCCCTCTGTCGCGCGGTACTTTTGCCCATGCGGCAACCAATCACGTTCCGCGGTTGTTCAATGGTCATGCGCTACCTGTTACCACTTTTCACGGCGAGCCTTCTGCTCGTTGGCTGCCGTAAGGATGATGAGGTGAAAGACCCCCAAGGCCCAGTCTTGCGGCTGCGTGTAGTGCCGGAATGGGAGGGGCAGCCCTTCCAGACATTCACCGAATACCGCGCTCCAGGCAATATCCGGTTCAAAGCCGAGATGTTGCGCTTCTACCTGAGCGATATCAGAGCGGTGAGCGCTAGCGGCGAGCATGCGCTGAGTGCGGTGAAGCTTCTTGACCTCGGCAACGGCGACTACAACTTGGACTTTGCTGCACCTGAAGGCTCATGGCTCGGCCTGCGCGCTGGCATCGGTTTGCCGAGTGCCCTGAATCACACCGATCCCGCGCTTTACGGCGATGGGCACCCACTGAGCGTGAACACAGGCATGTATTGGACTTGGGCCGACGGCTACAAATTCGTTCTCTTCGATGGCCGCTACAATCCGGATCCGCTTAGCACCGATCCTTTGCTTGCGCCGTTCTCAGTGCACACCGGCATGGATACCTGCTACGCCCCTGTTGAGCTTTTCCCGGCGCTGCCATTCTCCACTGCGAAGGACCAGATCACCGCACTGACTTTGCGCGTGAAGGTCGATGGCTTCCTTCAGACTACCGAGGAAACCATTGACGTGGTGACTGAGAACTCGGCGCACGGCACTAACTACCCGCTCGCGCTGAAGCTCACACGGAACGTGAAGCGCAGCCTGTCAATCGAATAAATGCGGCTCCTTCTCGGCATAGGAGTCCTTCTATTGCTGTCGGCATGCCGCCATCCCGAGCAGGACATGCTCGAGCCTGACAGGCCCTTCAATGTGCTTTTGCCTCAGGGGTTCCCGGCTATGGTAGCGCCAGCGGATAACCCGCTCACCGAGGCCAGCGTGACCATGGGCAAGGCCTTGTTCTTTGATAAGCGGCTCTCGCGCGATGGAACCGTGAGCTGCGCATCGTGTCATTTCCCGGAGCTGGCTTTCAGCGATACCGTTGCGCGTAGCGTTGGTGTCGATGGCCGATTGGGCATGCGCAATGCGGCGCCATTGATCAACCTGGCATGGCACAACGCCTACTTCCGCGATGGTGGCGTGCCCACCTTGGAGCAGCAGGTGATCGCGCCAGTGCATGACCCGCTGGAGATGGACTACAGCATCACGCGCGCCGCTGCCGACCTGCGTTATCAAGAGCCTTATTACACCCTGAGCCAACGGGCATTTGGCAAGCCGATGGAAGCATGGCAGCTCACCCGCGCACTGGCTGCCTATGAACGCACTTTGGTGAGCGGCTGGTCGCGCTACGATCGCGATCGGAACGGGGATGCTTCGGCGCTTTCTGAAAGTGAACGACGCGGGATGGAGCTCTTCCGTAGCGAAGCGCTCAACTGCACCGCCTGCCATGATGGCTTCGACCTGAGCGATCACGGCTACCATAACATCGGGCAATACCTCAACTATGCCGATCCAGGCCGCGAGCGCATCACGCTGAATCCCTCGGACAACGGGAAGTTCAAGACGCCCACCTTGCGGAATGTTGCGCGTACCGGACCGTACATGCACAACGGCAGTTTGCCTACGCTGGAAGCGGTGGTCGACTTCTTCGCAACCGGCGGCCTACCGCATGCCAATCGCGCCCCCGAAATGCAGAGCTTTGCGTTATCCGCAGAAGAGAAGGCTGATCTGATCGCCTTCCTTCACGCGTTGAACGACGAGCGCCTCATAGATCAAGTTCCATGAATCGATTGCCGCTGACCGCCTCTCTGATAGTGCTGCTTTCGCTAGCCGCGTGCAAGCGCGACGATGATTGTCCTGATGATGGTGATGGAGCGCATCAGGCAACGCCATATGCGCTGCAGATACCGCCGGGGTTCCCGCCGATGACCATTCCCGCCGATAACCCCATGACGGTTGAAGGAGTGAAGCTGGGCCGCTTCCTGTTCTATGAGGAGCGCTTGAGCGGCGACAACACGCAGAGTTGTGGCAGCTGCCATGGCCAAGTGTTCGCGTTCAGTGACCATGGTGATCGATTCAGTACTGGGATCGATGGCCTCCAGGGTGATCGCAACAGCATGGTGCTGCAGAACCTGGGCTGGGAGCAGCGCTTTTTCTGGGATGGTCGCGCGCAGACTTTGGAAGAGCAGGTCCTGCAACCCGTTGAAAACCCGATCGAGATGCATGAATCGTGGCCCAATGCCGTGGCCAAACTGCAAGCCGACCCTGCCTATCGGCAGCTCTTCATGGATGCGTTCGGGAGCTCCACGATCACCAAGGAGCGCGCGGCGAAAGCGCTCGCGCAATTCCTTCGCACGCTCATCAGCGGCAACTCTCCCTTCGACAAATGGCAACGCGGGGAGGCGGCATTGGACCCTGACGCTCAACTCGGCTTTCTGCTAACGCAGATGGAAGGCGGCGATCCATCACTTGGTCTTGGTGGGCAATGGGGCGCCGATTGCTTCCATTGCCACCCGCATGGTGGTGGCCGCTTCACCGATGGCCTTATGCGCAACAATGGCCTCGATAGTGTCTTTACTGACCTCGGATTCGGTGGGGTGACCGGCCAAGCCGAGCACATGGGCCTCTTCAAGACCGCCTCATTGCGCAATGTGGCTGTAAGCGGGCCATACATGCACGATGGCCGATTCGGAACACTGCAAGAAGTGATCGAGCATTACAACAGCGGCGGTCGTTCATCCGCCACGATTTCGCCTTTCATGAAGTTCCAGCAAGGTGGCCTCACGTTATCGGCTGAGAAGAAGGCGCAATTGCTCGCGTTCCTGAACTCACTTACTGATACCGAGTTCTTGAGCAATCCGGAGTTCAGTGATCCCGGGCCGCCGTAGCTCGAGGGGTGGTTGAGCTTCGCTTTGGGTAATAGGCAGTAGGCAGTAGGCAGTTCCGCAACCTGATAAGTGATTGCAAGACTGCCTAATGCCTACTGCCAACTTCTTCGGCAGCATAGCACTAAAGGTCTAAGCAGCCCTAACGCTAGGCAGCTCCGGAGCCCACGCTACGCAGCGCAGCTTATCGGCGAACACTTCCGGCTTGAACAGGCTCTGGCCTAGTAACAAGCGCGCGCATTCCTGAACGCCCTCCGTGATGCTCGGGTGCGGGTGAATGAGGTTCGCGAGCTCATGCACGGGTATGCCCAGCTTGATCATCAGGCTCACGGCTTCGATGGCGCTGCTCGCATGCTCACCCACGGCGCGCATGCCCAGGATGCGCATATCGGCATCGTCGCTCACGATCACCTTGAAGAAGCCCTGCGTGCGGCGCATGGCGATGGCACGAGCGAGGCACGAATAATCGACCCTAGCCATGCGATAGGCGATTCCGCGCTTGCGGCATTCCTGTTCGTTCAGTCCCACGCCCGCCACTTCTGGATCGAGGAACATGATTGTGCTGAGGTTGTCGTAGCTCAACGGAGCTGCTTCGATCCCTGCGATGCGTTCCACCGCATGGCGGCCTTCCATCTCGCCTAGGTTCACCAGCATATTGGTGCCGGTGGCATCGCCCACAGCGTGTATGTGCGGAGCGGTCGTAGCGGTGCCGTCAACGATGATGTTGCCGCTCTTGGCATCGGTGCGGATACCGGCAGCGGCGAGGTCGAGCGTTGAGGTGTTGGCCACGCGGCCCACGGAGAGCAACGCCTTCTCAACGCGCACGGTCTCGCGGCGCCCATCGGGGTAGGAGAGGGTGTACTCCACTTCGTCGTTCACAGGAGCAATATGCTCCAGCTTGGCTTGGCGATGGATGATGACGCCGCTGCGTTCAAGCTTGGTGGCGATCAGTTCACTCACGTCCTCGTCCTCGAATGGTAGGATCCGGTCGGCGCGATCAATCAGATGCACCCGCGTGTTGCCAAGCAAGGAGAAAATGGTGGCGAACTCGCAACCGATCACTCCAGCACCGATGATCACGATGCTCTTCGGGTATTCCTCCAATTGGAAGATGCCATCGCTGGTGAGGATGCGTTTTTCATCAACTGGAATCTCTGGCAGGCAGCGGGGCCGGCTTCCGGTGGCGATCACGATGCGGCTGGCCTTCACATCGAGTATGTGGTCTGCGCGTTGGATCCGGACCGTGTTCGGATCGAGGAAGTGCGCATCGCCACGCTCGTGGTGGAAGCCCTTGCCGCTGGAGGCGAGCAATTGCATGTGGCAGGCGTAGAGGTATTTCCGCTCGAAAGCGGCCTCGCTAACGGCTTTGGTCACCTCGCTCCAATCCAGGCGGAAGGGTTCGCGGCCTCGCGTGCGCATCAGTGCATTGGCGTTGGAAGCACGCTGCGCGATCTCCCACATGGTCTTGCTCGTAAGCGCACCGTTATAAATGCCGGTGCCGCCAACACGATCGCGCTCAACGAGCACGGTCTTCAGGCCGAGGTCGATGCCGCGCATGGCGGCGGCGTATCCGGCAGGGCCGGCGCCGATCACGCAAAGGTCGTAGTGCTCCATTGGTTCGGGTCGGATCGTGATACGGAGCGCGCAGGCGATGGTTCCCTCGGGGACGCCTCTTGGTCGTTGAAGAACTGAGCTCTGTCGGCTATTCCCAGTTACACGTATCTCCCGCTGCGTGCTCGGCGTAGGAAGGCGCGAGAAGAATCGCACAAGTGGGAGCGAACCGCCGCAGCATAGTCTTGAGCTTGAGCCTGATGGCGGCCATCGGAGCCAGCGCGCAATGCCCGCAGCTCTACGATTATTACGGCGCTCCTTCGTCCAATCCGCAGTGGTACAGCTGCAGCGGCACCAACTTTACGCTGATCATTGCCACCCCGCAGACGGTTGGGGCGTATAGCATCAATTGGGGCGACGGCAGCCCGGTGCAGAACGGCGCCGCCCTGATGCCGCCGATGACGGTACCGCATGTGTACGCGAGCGCGGTGGCCACTTACACGATCACGTTCACCGAGATTGCTACAGGCTGCGTGATCACGGGCACGCTCACCATGGAGCAGAGCTCCAGCGCCAGCATCCAGATCCCGGTGGGCGGCCTCACGCAGGTATGCGCCCCGCATCCGGTCGATTTCATCAATAGCAGCACCAACGTCAGCCCGAACACGGTCTTCACCTGGAATTTCGGCGATGGCTCTCCATTGCTCACGTTCGACCATACCAACTGGATGCAGACGGTGACGCACGTGTACCAGCAGGGCACCGTGGATTGCGAGACCACGGTGCAACTCACAGCGGAGAACTCGTGCAACACGCTGCAAGGAGGTGCCTCCTTGGCTACCTTCAATCCGATCCGCATCTGGGACATCGATGATGCGAGCATCGCCGCCAGCGCCACGCTGCTCTGCTGGCCCGATCGCACCGTCACCTTCGCCAATACGACCGAGCGCAACTGCCTCAATCAGGGCAACATCTTCCAGCGCTACGAGTACTGGAATTTCGGCAACTACTGGGGCACTGGACAGGATAGCATCATCGACTGGACGCCTTGGCCGCCCACCTTCCCGCGTGTCATCCAATACCCAGGCATCGGCACCTATGAGGTGATCCTGCTCGACAGCAACTACTGCGGCATCGACACGGCCTACATCCAGATCCAGATTGTGCCGCCGCCTTCGGTCACGCTCACTGTGAACCCGGATACCATCTGTGATGGAGAAACCGCCTTCTTCGACCAGACCACCATCGGCGGCGCTAACTACTTCAATGGAATTTCGGCGCAGGCGCCGGCTTCCAATGGACCGGCGCAGGCGATCAGGCGCATACCTACAATACGGCAGGGACCTACACGGTCTCATACACGGCTAGCATACAAGGGGCAACCGCTGGCTGTGCAGACACGGCAACGGTAACGGTGGTCGTGCTGCCGCGCCCCACTGCGGATTTCATTCTGGATCAGGATGCCGCCTGCGATTCGATCACGGTTGCGATCACGGGCCAGTCGATCAGCGCAGTGAACTACGCTTGGGATTTCGGCGATGGCACCACGAGCAATAGTCCGAATCCGCCGCCGCATTTCTACGGATCACCCGGCACCTACACCATCAGCCTAACGGTAACGAACGCGCTGGGCTGCACGCACACCTTCTCGCGCGATGTGAATGTGTTCGCGCCACCCTCCGTGGGCATTCAGGCCAACAACCTCTGCTTCGGTGAAACCGCCACGTTCACGCCCGTGATCGGAACCGCTCCGGGCAATCCGGTCATGACTTGGGCCTGGGACTTCGGCGATGGCGCCACGAGCAGCGATGAGAATCCGACGCACCAGTATGCAGCAGCGGGTTCCTACACCATCACGCTTGCGGTTACCACGCCCTATTGCGGCAATACCGGCACGCAGGCCGTGAATGTGCAGGCACGTCCCACGGCGGCATTCACGCCGAGCGCGATCCTAGGATGCTCGCCCGTGGATGTGAGTTTCACGAATACCAGCATTGGCGCCACGCAATACACATGGGATTTCGGCGATGGTGCAACCAGCACGCAGGCCTCGCCGACGCACACCTTCATTAATCCGGGCACAACGAACATCGTACGTGATGTGCGCTTGATCGCGAGCACGCCATTCGGTTGCGCCGATACGGTGATCGTGCCCATTACGGTGGCGCCCGGTGTGGTGGCAGGCTTCAGCCATAATGCGGTGCCCGGCTGCGCACCCATGGACGTGACCTTCGTGAACGCCAGCACCGGCGCCAGCACCTATCTGTGGGATTTCGGCGATGGCAACACGAGCACTGCGGTCAACCCGGCGCACACCTACACCAATACCAGTTTCTTCCTGAACATTCACACGGTGACGCTCACAGCGTTCTCACCTGCGGGATGCCAGGCCACAGCCACCATGCAGGTCATGGTGTACCCAACGCCGGATTTCACCTTCGTTGCACAGCCCGATAGTGGCTGCAGCCCCTGCCCGTCACATTTCCGAGTGTGGTGGGTGCCGTGAGCTACCTCTGGGATTTCGGCGATGGCAGCAGCGGAACCGGTCCTTCGCCCACGCACACCTACATCAACAGCACCACCAGCGATCAGACCTTCACGGTGATGCTGGTGGGCAGCAACGCATTCGGTTGCGTTGACACTGCTTATGCAGATGTGCTCGTATTCCCGAACCCGACAGCGCAGTTGCAGGCTTCGCCCTTGATCGGTTGCCACCCGCTCACGGCGCAGCTCACCAACCTCAGCACCGGCGCCAACAGCTTCGTTTGGAATTATGGCGATGGGCAGCAAAGCGATACCACCGCAGCTGTTCATGGCCACACCTGGTTCAACTTCCCCGGGCCGGGCACCGTGAGTTATCCGGTAAGCCTCACAGCGATCACCGATCATGGATGCACTAGCACGGCAACTGCGCAGGTTCAGGTGCATCCGCAAGTCGTGGCGGGCTTCGTTCCTCCTGTGGAAGGATGCGCGCCGCATGCCGTCACCTTCATCAATACCAGCACGGGAGCCAGCACCTACCTGTGGAACTTCGGTGATCAGCAGGGCAACTCGGCTGTTTCGCCGCAGCACACGTACTTCAATCAAGGGCTGAACGACGAGACATTCATCGCGAGGCTCATCGCTACGTCTTCGTTCGGTTGCGTGGATACCATGTCGGCTTCGATCCTCGTGCATCCGCAGCCCATCGCGCAGTTCATTCCCGGCGTGCTCTATGGTTGCCAGCCGCTGAATGTGCCCTTCCAGGACCTCTCCATCGGGGCAGTCGGTTCGCAATGGTCCTTCGGCGATGGCGCCATGCT
>JADJOG010000027.1 GCA_016713865.1 Flavobacteriales bacterium
CGTTGGCCCGTATCTCCATTGGGCGAAATCACGTTCGGGATCGTGATGTCGGGCGGGAAAATCAAGTAGAGGGTGCTGGTTGTGTCGGTACAGCCATCAGCGGCGGTCACGATCAGCGAGATCTCGTAAGTGAATGGGTTCACGAAGTTCCACGAAGGATTCTGCACATCGCTCTGGCCCAACCCGCCGAAATCCCAATCCCAACCCACGATCGTGCTGCCGCCGCCATTGCTCAGGTCGGTGAAGTTCACCGTTGTGCCCATGGGCTGGGGCGAAGGCGGGGTCATGCTGAAAGCAGCAACAGGACTGCTGCCTACTTGCACGCTGAAAGGAGCCGAAGAGCCCGTGCAGCCCTCGGCATTGGTCACGGTTACTGTGTATGAACCTGTGCCCACGGTAATTGAAGGGTTGGTCGATTGGTTGCTCCAGACATACTGCGCATATGGCTCCGTAGTGACGAGCGTTGCAAGGGCCCCCCCGCAACTGAATCCTGGTCCGGTAATTATCGGAGTTGGGCTTGGCGCCTCTGTTACCGTGATCGGATCCGAGGTCAGCGGGCAATTCCCATAAGCCACCGTTACCGTGTACGTACCGGCACCCACTTGCACATTGGCTCCGAATAGATTGCCGGGCTGCCAGATGTATGAGTCGTAACCCGGAGGCGCACTGAGCGAAGCAAGTCCGCCGCTGCAAACCACAGCGAGGCCACCGATGTTGATACGGGCCTTGGGGAAGGCGCAGTTGGTCGCTGTGTGGTGTCGTAAGTGCAACCGAAGTTGTCGGTGATTGAGAAGGTGTAGTCGAAAGCGCCAGGAGTAACGCCTACCATGGTGGCCTGATAGGGGTTGTTCGGATTCGGTGTCACATTCTGTCCTGTCCAGCCTGCGGAGTCGGGCGCGTTGCCAAGAACAGGGGTATAGGTCGTAAGGCTTGGGAACAGCGCCGTGTTGAAGCTGAGCGACCAATCGCAAATGAACCCGTTGTCAATAGCAAAAAGGTCGGTTACGGTGAAGGTCCAAGTGCCGTTCAACGGACACCCGATCAAGTTGCTGAAGGGCTGAACGCTTTCGTAAGTGCCTGCTGGGAGCGTACCACCCGAATTGCCTGCCCAAGTACCATTCGTCGCCGTTGGGCTCCAGCAGTAATTCCAGCAGGTGCCCTGCGCATTCGGCGTCGATTCGTTGTCAACCGGGATGCCGATATAAGTGCCAGCGCCGCCCTGCTGATGCATCGTCATGGTTTGCCCGTTCGGGCAGGTCAGCTGAATCACCAGGTCGCCCATGTAGCTATGCTCCATCGCAACACAGATGGATTGAAGGTCTGCCGGATTAATCAGTGTTTGCCCGGGGCTGAACTGAGTGAATAAGATGGAGGTGTTGAACGGAACGCCTTGCAAATCGGGAAGGAAAAGGCCGCCTCCGAGATTCGACTCTGGCAACGCAGACCATGTAACCGCTTGCGGACCCGACCCAAGACTCACGCTCTGGCCTTGGCAAATGGTGGTGCTCGGGGTGGTTCCGCTGAAAATCGGCGTTGTGCTCACGAGCACCTGCAGATCAACCAGATTCGTGCTGGAGCATCCATTGTCATCTATCACTTCAACTTGAACAACATACTCAGCCGGATCCGTGAATGCGTGCTGCACAACAGGTCCCGATTCCGTAGTGCCATCAGCGAAATCCCAGTTGTATGAGGCCACATCGAAACCGGCCGCAGCGAACGAATTGCTGGCATCGAACGTGATCACCTCGCCTTGACAAGCCAAGAAAGGAATGGTGCTGCCAAAGGTGGCAACCGCTGTGGGCGGCTCGCAGGGTTGGAAGCAGCTGATGTTCGCAGCGAAGTCGCCCGTGCCGGTGTTGTTGCTAGTGAAAACAACAGTGAGGCAGCCTGAGAAATTCCCGAAGCTGGCCGAAACGATGCCAGGCGAGTTGGTGCCGGTCCAGGTGCCGATCAACGGCGCCGTGATGTCGGCCCCATCGTAGATGGTGATTTGATCGATGGGGGCCACTCCTGCGGTACTCAGGTTAAAAATCACCCACTGCAGAGAAATCGCGGGGCCACTACCATCCGGGCAGATGATCGAGGTGAAGCTCTCGTTGTTTCCGTATTGGCTCGGATTGGCGCCGCTATCTAAGAAAGCGCCTTGGCAGGTGATCACGTTGGGTTCCGTGATTAAGTACTCCTGTGCGTTCGCGCCAAACATCATGATTGCCGCTACGACTGCTGCTATGCTTCTGCTCATCATCCGGTTCTCGTTTTTCCCGTGGTCTTGTGGCCTCGAAAAGGGCCGCCAATGTACTTATCAGCCTTCGGCCAAGGGTCAGTTCATGCCTGTTCGGTTCAACCATACCACCCGGCCCTCAGAAACTACACGCCCCTCGAGGGTTATGGCTTCTACTGCCACCAGGTACATGCCATCCTCACAGCCCGTCCCAGTCCAGTAATCAGTGAGGCTGGAAGTACTGAAAACCAGTTGGTTCGACTTCATGGAGTACACCCTGACCATGGCGCTCATGAGAGTGGCGCCTGCTTCTGGCACGATCTGGTAGGTGTCATTCACACCGTCGCCATTGGGTGTAAAGGCATTCGGCATGAAGAGCGTGGACTCAGCCGACCGCACCGCCGCCGGTTCCGCGCTCCTTGGCTCTTCTTGGACCTTCGAACCACCTTGGTTCCCTGGATTCGTTGTGGCCTGCTGAGCCGGTGCTGGCCCTAGCGCTTCGAGCATGGTTTGCACCGTAATCTGCTCTAGGATCTGATCGACAACTGCTGGCGCCTCAGTGGGTTGGCCAGCTTCGTCGATTTCAGAGGGCTCGGGTACGATTGCTGGTTCAGTAGTGCGCGTGAATGCGGGGACGATGTTGCGATGAGGGGCTACTTGAGGCGCCGGTGACGGGTTCGGCAGCGCAACTAGTTGACTTTCAGTGGTCGGCTCAGCCTCTTGTTCGGCCACTGTTGCAGGCAATTCGACGCGTGCTTCTTGCGGACCTTGGGCCTGCTCTGCGGCTTCGGGCCATAGCAGCGCAGTGAAAGCGGTTACGGCCACAACGCCAACCGCAGCGGCCCACCAGCCCCATGTTTGGGAAAGGCTGCCCACCCAACCAGCGGGCTGGCTGATTTGGCTGCTGATACCATCCCAAACGGAGGCATCAACCCCAGCCTCGTGGTTCTGGAACCGTTCGCGGAAGAGCTCATTCACCGGGTCGGTGGCAGGTCCGGCAGCAATCAGGCGTGCTTCAATCACCTGCCAAAGGGCGGGATCAACCGGGGCCTCGTGGCCCTGGAAGCGCTCGTGCAGCAGATGGCTCAGATTATCCTTCATGGTCGTGTGCGAAAGGAGCGGCCGCCTCTTTAGGCAGAAGCTTGCGCAGGTATGCCCGCGCTTTCATGAATTGCGATTTCGAGGTATTCTCCGATATGCCCAGCTGATCAGCGATCTCCTTGTGGGCGAAGCCCTCGATCGCGAACAGGTTGAAAACGGTGCGATAGCCGGTGGGCAGGGCCTGTATGAGCTCCATGAGCTCGTCGGTGCTCATGGTGGTCAGCGCTGTTTCATCGCCTTGGTGCAGATGCTCAGCCTCGGTGAGGTCCACGCTATGGTCGTAGGGTTTGTTGCGGCGGATGTGATCAAGGGCCGTATTCACCATGGTCCGTGCGATCCATCCACCCAAGGGGCCATCGCCACGGAAGTTGCCGATCTTCTGGAAGACTTTCACGAAGCCGTCCTGCAACATGTCTTGCGCATGCTCTCTATTGCCCGCGTATCGCATGCAAATGCTCATCATCTTCCGTGCGTAGGTCTTGTAAAGGGCCTTCTGCGCGATGGGGTCGCCCGCCAAGCATCCGGAGACGAGTTGCTCATCGGTCATGGCGGTCACGGGCAGATGATGGGATTCACGGGTGGAAAGTTGCCTGTCCTTCGCGCCAGAACGCCTAACGGATCAGGGTAACCGTGCCGAATAGCTCCACCTTGTCGGCCGAATACATCGGCAAACCCTCGAGGCGCCAGACATAAACGCCTTGTGGCACCTGCTGGCCCCCGGCGGTACCATCCCAGCCTTCAGAGGGTTCGGTGCTCCGGAAAATCAGCTCGCCCCACCGATTGAATACTTGGAACACGTGCTCCTCGCGCACCACGTCGAGCACGCGCGGGTAGAACTTGTCATTGAGGCCATCGTTGTCGGGCGTGAAAGCATTGGGGTGGAAGATCGCTGGCACCACGATAGAGAAGGGAAGGCAAACCGTATCGGTGCATGCATACCGATCGGCCACGGCCAAGCAGATTTCGTGATCAGAGCCCAACGCATCACTGAACCATTGCTGAGCGCGGTTCCCGACTGAATGATGCTGGCCATCGAGCGTCCAGGTGTAATGCACATTGTCCTCATCGAGCGCGGTGAAGAAGATGGTGCTATTGCCCACGTGTCCCGGATTCGGCGAAATCAGAAAGGCGGCCTCTGGCGCTTTTTCCACAAGCACGAAGTTGTATTGGGTGCGCACATGAGTGCAGCCATCCGGACTGGTTACGGATAGTTGCACGCTGTACGAACCAGGGTTCTGGAAGGTGTGCGCCAGAGTATCGCACTCGGCTGTGATGGTGCCATCGCCTAGTTGCCAGATGCAGGTTGCACCCACATCCTCAGGCGGAGTGTCGTTGTAGAGGCTCACCTCCAAGGCATGGCATCCGGAATCCGGATCAGCAGAGAAAGCCACGCGCGGCAGCGGGTTGATCGTGACCGCCACTTCGGCGGTATCGATCAAATGGGTGCATGCGCCAAGACCGGGAACGATGTACAAATGCGCGCCGCTCAGCGCGGTCGGCGGATTCAGCGTGCCGGTATGGGCCACCAGAGCGGGATCCTGCCACGAACCATTGAGGTTTGGGTTTCCGCCAAGCAAAGGGAACAAGGCCGAGGATCCGTCGTTCGCGCAGCGTGTGAGGGCGGCGTCTGATCCGGCCCACGGAGCAGGATCAACAGCGAGGGTGAGCGTGGAGCTATGGTTGAGGCACGGCAGCGCGGTGGTCACCGTGTACGTGTAAACGCCAACTGCATCGGTGGCCGCCACGAAGGTTCCGCTCCACGGCGCATTGCTCGGTGTGGTCCAGGTGCCGCCAGGAGTAGGGGTTCCTTGCAAGGAAGCGAGCATGTCCAATGGGCTGGCATCCACACAGAGCGTCAACGCGTTCGGCACGCCTGCATCCACGGCTTGATTAACGGTAATGGCAACGGCACTGGTATCGTTGGGGCATGGCGAGGAGCCGGACACGATGTAGAGGTAATTGCCCGACCCATCAGTGGCCGGATCCAGTAAGCCAGTGAACGACTGCCCAACCGGCGAGAGCCAGGCCCCTGTGGCTTGCGGCGCACCGTTGATCATGCTGAATAGGTCAACGGGCAAGCCATCGGTGCAGTAAACACCGACTGCATTGTTGCCCGCCCAGGCATGCGGCACTTCGGCCACGGCAACTGTTCCGAGGGTGGCGCAATTGTTCCCAGCCAGCACCGCATAGAGGTAGTCGCCGGGTGCATCGGTACTCGGAGTGAACGTGCCAGAGTGCGGCTGCCCTGAAGGGCTGGTCCAGGTGCCCCCTGCGGGAGCGGTTGGCCCGAGCACATCGGCGAGAAGATTCACCGAAGCGCCATTATCGCAAACCGTAAGACTGCCTGGTGCAATGTTCCCGCCTTGGATCACATGCACCACAACAGAGAGTGTTGAGGTGAGCACCGGCGAACCGTTATCCGTGCCGCTGAACGTGACCAAATGGTAGCCGACATCTGTCGGAAGCGGGGTGAATTGCACTGTGATGGTTGAAACCAAGCCCGATGTGCTGCTCACAACATTCCAATTGCTGAGCGTGGGCGCCGAAGAAGTCGAGGATGTGACCTGATTCGGCTCCGGCGATAGGAACTCGACTTCGAGTGTGGCCTGCTCGCCCACGCACAACACCAAGCTGTCGCAAACCGACGCACTGGTGATCACGGGCGGAACATTCGCCGAGGTCTGGTTGGTGGTGAACATGAGGTGCTTGTCGTCGAGCCAGCTCACGCCATCGTTGCCTCCGAACGGACCATCGTAATCGTTGCCCGCGTGATCGAAACGGCCGAACTGCATGTAGTTCACACCATCGCCCTTGTTGGCCCCCACATTCGCAGGCGTACCGCCAAAACCTCCAACACCGCCCGATGCCGCACCCGTGGTCCACTGCATGTCCTTGTAGCAGAACGAGACATTCGCGCCATTGGGAACAACAGGGTCAATGCCATCGGTAATCACTACCTGGAAGGTGTTCAGCATGTTGGTCTGCATGCTGTAATAGCCCACGCGTGTCCAATTCACGTACATCGCGGTCGGGGTCACCTTGTACTGCACGATGTTGCAGTTGGTGCAACCCGTGCCACGCAAGTCAACGTCGGCCCAGAACGGCGCCACCATCGCGAAGCCATTCACGGGAAAACCATTGGCGCTGAACGAGCCATAGTAGTTCCCGTTGCCGAAGGACAGGTTGCCGTTGATGTTGATATACACCACGTTGTAGCTGGTTCCATAGAGATTGAATTGGAACGGAATGGCTATCGGGCCGTTGCTGCCATCGTCGCCATTCTGCCAGCCGCTCGCATTCCACTGGGTGTTATTGTCCACTGTAGTGTAGCTCGCGTCAGGTGCTATCCAGCAATCGCATCCGGTGCGCGCGCCAGTTTCGGTTGGCGCCACCTCGCCAGCATCAACGGATGGCGGCAGTGGTGGCGGAGCCGTTGCAAGCTTCCAAGCGTCGTAACCGGGGCTTCCCGGAGCAGGGTCTTGAGCAGTAGCGCCAAGGGCTACGAGAAACACCAAGGAACCAAGAACGGAGCGGGTAGGGTTCTGCGCCATCGGTTGTAGTGGTTGGGTCGCCGGGTCTGAAACAACAAGGACCGAATACTGGTAGGACTCAACCAGACCAGCATTCGACCAATTGAAGATGCGCCTTGGGCCTATGGGGTTGCCTGCCTTGGCTGGGCCATGTCGAAGGTAAGCCCTTGGGACGCCCGTTCGCAAAGGGCTACTTTCGCCGCCCGCTTGAAAAGCCTCCAGTAGAACGAGATGGACCATATCCGCAATTTCTGCATCATCGCCCACATCGACCACGGCAAGAGCACCCTGGCCGACAGGCTGTTACAGATGACCGGCACCATCGCTGACCGCGATATGCAGGCCCAGGCCTTGGACGATATGGACCTGGAGCGCGAACGGGGCATCACGATCAAGAGCAAGGCGATCCAGATGGACTACACCCTCGACGGTAAGAAGTACGTCCTGAACCTGATCGACACTCCGGGGCACGTGGATTTCAGCTACGAAGTGAGCCGTTCCATTGCCGCATGCGAGGGGGCGTTGCTCATTGTCGATGCCACACAAGGCATCCAAGCGCAAACCATCAGCAACCTCTACCTCGCGCTGGAGCACGACCTAGAGATCATCCCTATCCTGAACAAGATGGACCTGGCCTCAGCGAATCCGGAAGAGGTGAAGGACCAGATTGTTGACCTGCTTGGCTGCAAGCGCGAGGAGATCATGGCTGCCAGCGGCAAAACCGGACTTGGCGTCGATAAGGTGCTCGAAGAGGTGGTGCATCGGATCCCCCCGCCCAAAGGCGACCCCAACGCGCCTTTGCAAGCGCTCATCTTCGATAGCGTATTCAATCCGTTCCGCGGGATCATCGCCTACTTCCGCGTGAAGAATGGCACGATCCGCAAAGGTGACCAGGTGAAGTTCTTCAATACCGGTGTGGAATACGGCGCTGACGAGGTGGGCATCCTCAAGATGGAGATCAGTCCGCGACCCGAAGTGAAGGCCGGCGACGTGGGCTACATCATCAGCGGCATCAAGACGGCCAGCGAGGTGAAAGTCGGCGACACCATCACCCACAAGGATCGCCCCTGCGCCGAGGCCATCCACGGCTTCGAGGACGTGAAGCCCATGGTGTGGGCCGGCATCTTCCCCGTTGATACCGACGACTACGAGGAGATGCGCGATGCCATGGAGAAGCTCAAGCTCAACGACGCGAGCCTCACATGGACGCCCGAGAGCAGCGCGGCACTCGGCTTCGGTTTCCGCTGCGGCTTCCTGGGTTTGTTGCACATGGAGATCATCCAGGAGCGCTTGCAACGCGAGTTCAACATGAGCGTGATCACCACCGTGCCCAACGTGGGTTATGTGGTAACCAAGACCAACGGCGACGTTTTGGAGGTGCACAATCCCGCCGACCTGCCCGATGTGATGCACATCGAGTCAATCCAAGAACCCTACATCAAGGCACAGGTGATCACCAAGGCCGAGTACACCGGCGCGATCATGACGCTCTGCATCGAGAAGCGTGGCATACTCACCGGGCAGAACTACCTCACCACCGACCGCGTGGAGCTGAGCTTCGAGTTGCCGCTGGGCGAAGTGGTATTCGATTTCTACGACAAGCTGAAGTCGATCTCGCGCGGTTACGCCAGCTTCGATTACCATCCGGTTGGCATGAAGGAGAGCGATCTGATCAAGCTCGACATCCTGCTGAACAGCGAAAGGGTTGATGCCTTGAGCGCGCTGATCCACCGCGACCATGCGCACGAGCTGGGCAAGAAGATGTGCAGCAAGTTGAAGGAGCTGCTCCCGCGCCAGCAATTCGACATTCCCATACAAGCCGCGATCGGCGCCAAGATCGTAGCGCGCGAAACGGTGAAGGCCCTGCGCAAGGACGTTACCGCCAAGTGCTACGGCGGCGATATCTCGCGTAAGCGCAAGCTGCTTGAGAAGCAGAAGGAGGGGAAGAAGAAGATGAAGCAGATCGGAACGGTTGAGGTGCCGCAGCAAGCGTTCCTGGCGGTGCTGAAGCTCGATTGATCACGCCAGCCGCTCGCTCAACAAGCGCATCTCCATCATGGGCGCCATCTTCTCGTAGAGCATGCGGTAGGTGGCCTCGGTGATGGGCATGTCCACCTTCAGCTTCTCGTTGATGGCATGCACGCACTTCACGGCGTAGTAGCCCTCGGCCACCATGTTCATCTCCAACTGCGCGGCGCGCACGCTGTAGCCCTTGCCCACCATGTTGCCGAACTCGCGGTTACGGCTGAAGGTGCTGTACGCTGTTACCAGCAGATCCCCGAGGTAGGCCGGCTCATTGATGTCGCGCGCGATTGGATGCGCCGCCGCCACGAAGCGCTCGATCTCCTGGATGGCGCGGCTCACGAGCACCGCGCGGAAGTTGTCGCCGTAGCCCAGGCCCACGCTGATGCCCGCGCACACCGCGATCACGTTCTTCAAGATGGCGGCGTACTCGGTGCCGTAGATGTCGTCGCTGAGCGTTGTCTTCATGAAGCGCCCGTTGAGCGCATCGCCCATGGCCTTCGCCATCGTGGCATCCTGACACGCGATGGTGAGGTAGCTGAGGCGCTCCATGGCCACTTCTTCGGCGTGGCAAGGCCCGCAGATCACCCCGAAATCCTTCTCGGCCACGCCCCAATGCTGAAAGAGGTACTCGCCCACGATCTGATTGGTCTCCGGCACGATGCCCTTCACCGCGCTGAAGATGGTCTTGGCCTTCAGCTCGTTCGGATCCAGTTGATCCATGGCGGCCTTGAGGAAGGCACTGGGCACGGCGATCACGAGCACGTCCGCATCGCGCACCACGGCGTGGATGTCGTCGCTCATGGCCAAGCGCTGCACATCGAATTGCGCGGCGCTGATGTAATCCGGGTTGTGGCCGTACTTGCTGATGTGCGCGATGGTATCTGCGCGGCGCACCCACCAACCTACGCGGCTGGCGTTGCTGCTCAGCAGTTTCACTAGGGCGGTGCCCCAGCTGCCGGCGCCGATCACTGCAATCTTCTCTTCCATGGATGAGCGGCGAGTTTACGAGCGACAAGCGGCAAGTCAATGGTCGCGTGCGACTTGCCGCTTGCCAACTAACGACTCGCCGCTTCAGAATGTCACCTGCGCATCCATCTCCTTTCCTCCGCGCAGCACCTTGATTGTGGCAGTGTCGCCTTTGTTGAATTGGCCCAGGGCCTTCATGTAGCCCATCATGTCGTTCACCTCTACGGCGCCCAGCTTCACCACCACATCGCCCACCTTCAAACCTGCATTGGCTGCGGGCTTGCCTTCGGTGAGGCCATCGATGCGCATGCCCTTGCCATCGTACAGGTAATCAGGCACAACGCCCAGTGTCACTTTGAAGCGCGGCGTGTTCTCGGTGTTCACCTCTTCGGTCTTGGTGAAGGCCAGCTTGCCGTCATCATTCAATGTGGCAACGAGCGATTCGATGAAGCGCGTAACGCGCAGCATGCCGGGGTAGTTGATCTTGTCCTCGTCGTCGGTGGGCTTATGGTAATCGGCATGCGTGCCAGTGAAGAAGTGGATGGCGGGCACGCCTTGCAGGTAGAAGCTGGTGTGGTCGCTGGGGCCGATGCCACTGTTAGTGGTCTTCACCTTCAGGTTGCCCACGAGGATCCGGTTCACTTCGTCCCAAGTAGGCGAAGTGCCAACGCCGTTGATGCCGATAGCGCCTGTGCTATCGAGCCTGCCCACCATATCGAGGTTGATCATGTAGTTGATCTCACTGATCGGCACGGTGGGGTTCTTGGTCCAGTAGTTCGATCCGTAGAGTCCCTTCTCCTCGCCACTAAAGGCGATGATGAGGTAGTCGTTGGCGCGCGTGTGGTCGTATTCGGCAAGGTCGCGCGCGAGTTGCAGCATCACGGCCACGCCGCTCGCGTTGTCATCGGCGCCATTGTGTATGGCCGGCTCACCGCGGTGCAGCGACCCTTCGTCGCCATAACCCAAGTGATCCAGGTGCGCGCCGATCACCACCACGTTGGGCGCGCCGTTATCGATCATGCCCACCACGTTGTAGGCGGTCTTCTCCTCGCGCAGGATCTCCACGTTGATCACGCAGGGGTTGTTGTCGATCACGAGCTGCTCGTAGAGTTCGCCCTTCAAGAAGATCACCGGTATGCCGATGGGCTTCGCCTTGGCGCTTAGCTTCGGTTCCGGCGTTGGCGCCGTAGGATCATCATTGAAGAAGAGCACCGCAGCGGCACCGTGCGCAGCGGCTTTCTCGGCCCTTGCCTGCAGATCGTGATACGCCAGGTACTTGCTGTGCGGATGGATGCCGTCGGGCGAGCTCACGCTGAAGGCGACAATGCGGTCCTTGAAGTCGGCGCTGTCCGGATAATCCGAGCGCTTGAGCTCGGGCGCCACAATCCCGTAATCGAGCTTCAGGATTTTGCCGCGCACCGGCCCCGACGCGGAGAAGGCCAGCGGATACCACTGCTCCCCCACTTTCAATTGGCGCCGACCGAGCTGCAGGGTGTTCACGGCACCTAGCGTCGGCTCGGATTGAAAAGTGAAGGCCTGCAGGTAGGAGGCCTGGTCGCCATAAGGCATCAAGCCCACGTTCCCGAATTTGGCAGCTATGTAATCGGCAGCGAGCTTCTCGCCTGGCGTGCCGGCCTCACGGCCCTCGAGCCGGTCGCTGGCCAGGTACTTCACGTCATATCGCATTTGATCGAGCGCGTCGGCATCGGATAGCAGCTGGGCGTGCAAGGCGAGAGGAAGCGCGAGCGCGAAGAGGGCGAGTTGTCGGATCATGGCGAAGGCTGCGGCATGCAGGCGCGCGAAGGTACCGGCATACCTTCGGCTCGCGTCGCGCGTTCTGCACTCATCACACGATCACCATGAAAAGCCTGTTCGTTGCCCTAGTCGGCTTCTTGTCGTTCATCTACCTGTTGAACCCGACGCTCGGCGTGTTCGAGTTCCTTCCGGACAATCTTCCGCTGGTTGGCAACGTGGATGATGCCACCGCGGCCATGGTGCTGCTTGCGTCCATGCGCTACTTCGGCTGGGACCTCACCGGCCTCTTCCTGCGCAAGCCCGCCATCGCCTTCGGGAACGCACGGGCTTAGGCGATGCGTTTTCACACCCTGGTCACCGCGGCCGCATTGCTGGCAGCCTGCGGCGCGCATGAATCGAAGCCACTGAACCGATGGACCGACGATCGGCTCTGGCCTGTGCTCGAAGCGCAAGAGCGCCGCGATGCCGGCACCCTCTGCGGTCTGTTGAACAACGAAGCGGCCGCTGTGCGCGAAGCGGCGGCGCTGGCTTTCGCGAGCGCGCAGGACAGCGCATCGATCCTTTGCCTGATCCGCGCGCTGAACGATAGCGTGAGCACGGTGCGCTCAACAGCCGCATATGCCCTCGGTATCATCGCGGATAGCACGACGATCGGCATCATCGCCGAGACCGCGATGATTGAACGCGATGCCGAGGTGCAACACGCCCTCTTGCGCGCGTCGTTCATCGCCATGCAGCGCAACGGCATGCTGCACGATGCGAATGCCCTCCTTTACTACTTGGATCGTGAAATCGGACACGAGCGAGCGCGAGCGGCCGATGCCCTGCGTCGCATGCCTGACAGCGCGGTGTACAACGCAGCGGAGGAGATACATGAGCGCATGGGCGCGATGGAGACCGATGCGCGGCAATTCCCTGATCCTCGCCATGCGCAAAATGGGCGACCGTGCGGTCCGTTCATCGTTGGGGCGGATCGCTATTGAGAACCCGCGAACGAACGAGCGCGTGAGCGCCTTGCGGGCGTACGGAGCGCTTTATACCGATTCGTCATCGATGGATGTCCTGCTGGGGAACACGCTGTGCGCCGCCGAGGGTCACGCCGCGCTGGCCGCGCTGGCATCCATGCCTGCGCTTCCCGCGAAACGCTTGGGCTGGGAGGCGCAGCAACAGGGCGATACGCTCCTGCGCATCGGCCTATTGAGCCTCGTGCTGAAGCATGGCAACGAATCGGAAGCGGACAGCGCGCGGCTTGCTCTATTAGCCATCGGCGCGGCTTCACTCAACCCGTACCATCGCGCGGCAGCGATCGTTGCTCGCACGAACGCGCCCGTGGATCGCGACATCGATGCATGCATGGAGCTGATGCGCAGCGATGCGCATCCGGCGGAACGCCAAGCGGCATTTCACGGCGCGGTGACAAATGCGCGCGCCATCATGATGCGCTCACGCTACGCTTCGCGCGAAGCGCAATACGCTGGATTGCGACAGGTGATAGAAGGCGCCCTGAGCACTGGAGATCCCGGCTTGATCTGCGTTGCAGCGGAACTGCTCGTTGAGGAGGACGCCGAGACGGTCGCGCTCTTGTTGAGCCCCGCCGCGGAACAGGAAGCCGTTGGGGCGCTCCATACGCTGCGCGACCTCGAAGCGAAGCTGCTCATGGCGCAAGCCGCGGCGAAACGCGATGGTCGATCATCGCCTGCGCATCGGGCACCGCCTTTCAATCACCCGATCAATCACGAACGCTTACTTGGGTTGAAGCAAGGCCAGCAGTACCGGATCGCGACGTCGAAGGGAGACATCATCATCGCGACCGATGTCGATGAGTGCCCGGGCAGCAGCCTCGCTTTCGATTCGCTCGTGACGGCGGGATATTATGATGGCAAGGCATTCCACCGCATGGTGCCGGGCTTCGTGATACAAGGCGGATGCCCGCGCGGCGATGGCTACGGTGGCATGCCTTGGACCTTGCGCACGGAGATCAGCCGATCGCCGTTCGCGGCCGGTGCCGTTGGCCTGGCAAGCGCCGGGCGCGATACCGAGAGCTGCCAGTTCTTCATAACGCAAGCCGCGGCGCCTCACCTCGATGGCCGCTACACGCGCTTCGGCGAAGTGACAGCGGGCATGGATGTGGTCTGGCAAGTGGGCGTTGGCGACCGCATCATCCGCGTCACGCGCGAGGATTGAGCGCCGATCCAACCGGCTTCTATCTTTCCCACGCTTGCCCCACGGCTCGCCGGCTTACCCCGATGTCAACTGCACGCATTCCCGACACCCAATTGCGCCAGCATTACAACGCCGCGCGCTTGCGCTCGCATGCCTGGGACCAGCTGAAGCTCGCCACCATGGACCTCGATGAGGGGCGTAGCACGCCGCAGGAGGTTGAGGCGATCCTGCGCGACCTGCACACCATCGAATTGTACTGGGCATTCCCCGGCCGCGACACCGTGCGTCAATTGAATCACATGCTGCGGGCGCGTGAATACCATAGCCTGCACCTGACTGTCAGCCATGTGGTGCGCATGCTCAGCAGCGGCGCCTTCCGCAGCGACCAAGCGGCCATCCTTGATCCGCAGGCGAGCAACAAGGAGCTGCTGGCCGAAGAAGAAGAGAAGCAGCGCCCCAACTACTTCGAGGTGCTCTTCGTGGACGATCTGGATGAAGAAGAGGAGGCCGCGCTGAAGCACAAGCTGCAGAAGATACGCGACAAGAGCGATGCCTTCGTTTACGACGCGCTCGTGGTGCGCACCGTGCAGGATGCGCTCATCGCACTGCTTTTCAACCACAATATCCAAGCGGTGGTGGTGCGCTTCGGGATTCCATTCGCTGGCAAGAACCACAAGGGCATCCTGCGCGAATTCACCCGCGCTATCGATGCGCTCGATCCCGGCACCATCGGTCGTGCCAACATGGGACCCTACCTCGGCCGCATGTGCCGTTGGTTCCGCCCCGAAGTGGATCGTTACTACGTGACCGATACACCGGTCGATGGCCTGGAGGATGCCACGCTCGCCACCTTCCGGCGCATCTACTACCGCACGGAGGACCTCACCGACCTGCACCTCACGCTTTTGCGCGGCACGCAAGAGAAATACGAGACCCCCTTCTTCACCGCGCTGAAGGATTACAGCAGGCGGCCCATGGGCGTCTTCCATGCCATGCCCATCAGTCGCGGCAACAGCGTGTTCAAGAGCCGCTGGATCCAGGACTTCGGCGAGTTCTATGGGCGCAACCTCTTCTTGGCCGAAACCAGCGCCACCACTGGCGGCCTGGACTCGCTACTGCAACCCACCGGCCCGCTGAAGAAGGCGCAGGAACTGGCCGCACGCGCCTTCGGATCGCAGCAGACCTTCTTCGCCACCAACGGCACCAGTTCCAGCAACAAGATCGTGGTGCAGGCATTGGTTGAGCCAGGGGACATCGTGCTAATCGATCGCGACTGCCACAAGAGCCATCACTATGGCATGGTGCTCAGCGGTGCCAACCCGGTCTACCTGCACAGCTATCCGCTGGAGAAATACAGCATGTACGACGCAGTGCCGCTCAACCACAGCCGCGAGCAGCTCTTCAAGCTGAAGAAGGGAGGGCGCCTCGACAAAGTGAAGATGCTGCTGCTCACCAACAGCACCTTCGATGGCGTGGTGTACAACGTGGAGCGCGTGATGGAGGAGGTGCTCGTCATCAAACCCGACATCGTGTTCCTCTGGGACGAGGCATGGTGGGCCTTCGCTCGCTTCAGCTACGTCCTACGGCAACGGACCGCCATGCATGTGGCTGCCAAGCTCGCACGCAAATACCGCACGCCCGAGTATCGCGCTGCATTCAAGGAGCACATCAACGGCTTGAAGAAGGGCGAAGAGCCGCGCATGCCCGATCCCGACAAGGTGCGCATCCGCGTGTACGCGACGCAGAGCACCCACAAGACGCTCACCTCACTGCGACAGGGCAGCATGATCCACATCTGGGATGAGGACTTCGCGAAGAAAAGCGAGGCTTCATTCCACGAGGCGTACATGACGCACACCAGCACCAGCGCCAACTACCAGATCCTAGCGAGCATGGATGTGGGGCGAAGGCAAGTTGAATTCGAGGGCTTCGAGCTGGTGGAGAAAGCGATCGAGCTGGGACTGTTACTGCGCCGCACCGTGCGCGAGCATCCGAAGCTGAAGCGCTGGTTCGACATCATCACCATTGGCGAATTAGTACCAACCGAATTCCGCCAAAGCGGCTTGGACAGCTACTACCGCCGTGATCAGGGATGGAACGAGATCGAAAAGGCTTGGGCCGAGGATGAATTCGCCGTGGACCCCACCAAGATCAACCTCTTCACCGGCAAAACCGGCATCGATGGCGACACCTTCAAGAACAAGTTCTTGATGGATAAGCACAATATCCAGATCAATAAGACCTCGCGGAACTCGGTGCTCTTCATGACCAATATCGGCACTACGCGCGGCTCGCTCGCCTATCTCACAAAGGTGCTGCTGCAGATCGCCGATGAGCTCGAGGCGCGCAACGCCGGTTTCGAGCACGACGACAAGTTGGCTCATCTCGCGCGCATCCGCGCGCTCACCGAGGAGATCCCGCCCCTGCCCGACTTCAGCAGCTTCCACCGCAGCTTCCAAGGACAACCCGGCGTTCCGGGCGGCGATCTGCGCGCAGCCTATTTCCTCTCCTACAAAGAGGAGCGTTGTCGCCATGTGAAGCTCGAAGAGGCGCTCAAGGAGATGGCGAAGGGCGGGGAACTGGTATCCGCATCCTTCGTGATTCCCTACCCGCCCGGCTTCCCCGTGCTGGTGCCGGGGCAGGTGATCAACAAGGAGATCATCGACTTCCTCATCGCCATCGACGTCAAGGAGATACACGGCTATCGCCCAGAACTGGGACTGCGCGTGTTCACCGACGCAGCGCTGGGAAGGCAGAAGACCACAACGGCGTTAGGGGGAATGAGACCCCCCGCGATGCCCGCGACAAAAGCAAGTAACAACACGAAGAAGGCGAAGCGATCATGAGCAAGAAGACCTCACGCAAAACGAACAAGCGACGTCCTGTTGCGAAGCCCGTTGCTAAGCGCGCTGCCTCGCGCAAGGCCGCCGCGAATAAGACTTCCGCAACGCGCGCAGCCAAGCCGACAGGTACTGCCAAAGGGAAGAAGCGTCCAGTCAAGAAGCAACCCGCCAACCTCCTCAAGGGCATCAGCGACATCCGCCGCTTCTTCCACCGCAACGAGGTGCCGCTCTACTTCATCAGCGCCACCAACTTCAACCTGCTCGGCGCCGACGAGTGGATCAAGGGCTTCAAGTTCATCACCTATATCGATTGCTTCGATGGACTGCACCCCAACCTGATGAGCCCGCGCACCGAGGAGCCGCACGAAGAGTTCCAGAGCATCGAGGACATCAACAATTACCTGCTCACGCACAGCGAGGTGCGCGACTACATCGAGAGCAGGAGGATGAGTCCGAAGACAGCAGGCAAGGCGCTCTTCCTCATGTTCGATGAGAAGACCGAGGCGCTCGCGAAGAAGGCCGGGCTCGAAGTGGTCTTCCCCAAAGCGAAGCTGCGCAGCTGGCTCGACAACAAGGTGAACACCAACCGCGTGGCGGAAAAAGCCGGTGTGCCCTGCGTGCCGTACGTGCTGCATCCGGTGAAGAACTTCGAGCACCTGATGCAAGTGGCCGCGAAGGGCAAGCTCGGCAACGACCTCGTGGTGCAAACGCCCTACGGCGACAGCGGCCACACCACCTTCTTCATCAAGACCCAAGCGGACTACGACAAGTACGCGAAGGAGATCGAAGCGGAGAAGGAGTGCAAAATCATGAAGCGCATCAACTGCAGGGGCGCGGCCATGGAAGCATGCGTTACGCGGCACGGCACCATCGTGGCGCCGTTGATGACGGAGCTGGTGGGCTTCAAGGAGCTCACGCCTTACAAAGGCGGCTGGTGCGGCAACGAGATCTTCGCCGACACCTTCACGCCGGAGATCCGCGCGAAGGCGCGCCGTTACGCGAAGAAGTTCGGTGATCAACTGTTGAAGGAAGGCTACAAGGGCTACTTCGAGCTCGACTACCTCATCGACAAAGACAGCGGCGAGATCTACCTCGGCGAATTGAACCCGCGCGTCACCGGTGCGAGCTCCATCACCAACCACGCGGTCTTCGCGCTGAGCGATGCGCCGCTGCACCTCTTCCACACGCTGGAATGGATGGACGTGCCCTACGAACTCAGCGTGAACGCGCTGAACCGCCGCTGGTCCGACCCGCGCAACATCGACAGCTGGGGCCAGATGGTGATCAAGTACACCACCGACGACGTGCAGCGCGTGACCGAAGCGCCACGCAGCGGCATCTGGCGCATGCGAGACGATGGCAGCATCTACTTCTGGCGCATGGACACGCACCGCCGCTACGTGGAGAAGGACAACGAGGCCTTCTTCCTGCGCATCACGCGTCCCGGCGACTGGTTCTACGAAGGCGCCGACATGGGCATCCTGGTGATGCGCGGCCGCATGATGACCGACGACTTCCAGCTGACCGAACGCGCGAAGAAATGGCTGGCGGCGATTCGCACGCAGTTCAAGAGTGTGGCGCCAGGTGCATCAAGCGCGAATGGGCATGAGCACCTGTTGGAGGTAGGTGGGTTTAAGATGATGTGAGGAGGAATGAACCGCAACGACGCAGCGACGCAACGGGAACGCCACGCGAATGCATGAGAATGAGATAGCTGAAGGTGCTGTTGAGGCCGCATTCAAAGTTCATCGTTGGTTCGGCCCTGGTCTGCTGGAAAGCGCTTACGAAGTCTGCTTGGTGCACGAGCTTGTGGACATGAGCTTTTCTGTTGAAACTCAAGTGGCACTCCCGGTCGTCTATCGAGGCGTGAAGCTCGATGCGGGCTATCGACTCGACATTTGGTTGAACCGCAAGGTCATCATCGAAGTGAAAGCCGTTGAAGAATTGCACCCCC
>JADJOG010000028.1 GCA_016713865.1 Flavobacteriales bacterium
GCAATTTCGGCGGGCTCGACCTTCAGGCGCTGAGCGAGGCCTTCACCGCATAGCGCGGCGCAGGAGCTTGTGGTGGATGGCGCCGATGATGAGCGAATTCGCCACGCCCGCGGCGAGCAGCGCGAAGAAGCTCATGCTCGCATAATTGAACGGTGTGAAGAACTGCGTGATGCGCGGGCGCACAACGGCTTCGTCCTGGCCATCCTCGACCGCGCTGAAGATCAAAAAGCCTCCACTTTGCGCACGAAGAACTCCGGCTCGATGGCGTGGTAGTACCACCATAGGAAGAGCAGCATCATGAGCGCATAGAGCGAGGCGCTCTTGAAGCCATCGCGCACGAGCCGCGGGAATCCGGCGGCTGCATGATCCTTGCGCAAGAGGCTGAGCTGCGCGAAGAAGACCGTGGTCGCGATCGCGAGGAAGTGCACCAGCATGAAGTCGGTTCCTTCCGGAGCGGCACCCGTTGCATGCAGGATCAGGGCGCAGGGCGATGACGGCGAGGGCCGTGAGAGCGGCAAGCACCATGTTCCTCAGCTATTCATGCTGATCAGGAACTCCTCGTTGCTCTTGGTTCCTTCCATGTGCTTCTTCACGAACTCCATCGCCTCCACGCTATTCATGTCGGCCAGGTGCTTGCGCAGGATCCATGCGTTGCAGCACTTCCTTCCCGTGCAGCAGGTCGTCGCGGCGCGTGCCTGAGCTCATGATGTCGATCGCGGGGAAGATGCGGCGGTTGCTGATCTTGCGATCGAGCTGCAATTCCATGTTGCCTGTGCCCTTGAATTCCTCGAAGATCACCTCGTCCATCTTGCTGCCGGTATCGACCAGTGCCGTGGCGAGGATGGTGAGCGATCCGCCGTTCTCGATCTTCCGCGCAGCTCCGAAGAAGCGCTTGGGCTTCTGCAGCGCGTTGGCATCAACACCGCCGCTGAGGATCTTGCCGCTGGCGGGTTGCACGGTGTTGTAAGCGCGCGCCAAACGCGTGATGGAGTCGAGCAGGATCACCACGTCGTGGCCGCATTCGGTGAGCGCCTTGGCCTTCTCCAGCACGATACCAGCAACGGCCACGTGGCGCGAGGCGGGTTCATCGAAGGTGCTTGCGATCACTTCGGCCTTCACGCTGCGCGCCATGTCGGTCACCTCTTCCGGGCGTTCATCGATCAACAGCACGATGAGGTAGGCTTCCGGATGGTTCGCTGCGATGGCGTTGGCCACATCCTTCAGCAACACGGTCTTGCCGGTCTTGGGCTGCGCCACGATCAGGCCCCGTTGGCCTTTGCCGATAGGAGCGAAGAGGTCCAGCACACGCATGCTGATGTTGGCATCCTTGGCTGCGAGCGTGAACTTCTCATCCGGGAACAGCGGCGTGAGGAACTTGAACGGCACACGGTCGCGCACCCATTCGGGATCACGGCCATTGATGCGATCGATCTTCACCAGCGGGAAGAATTTGTCGCCTTCGCGCGGCGGACGGACGAATCCGCTTACGGTGTCGCCCAGCTTAAAACCATACTGCTTGATGATCTGCTGGGTCACGTAAACATCATCGGGCGAAGCGAGGTAATTGTAATCACTGCTGCGCAGGAAGCCGTAGCCCTCGGGCATCACCTCCAGCACGCCTTCGCACTCCACGAAGGCATCGAATGCGATCTGCTCGCGTTGCGGCTGTTGTGGCTGCTGCTGGCGCTCGTGGCGTTGCTGGCCTTCGTTGCCTTGGCGCTGCTGGTCGCCGCCATTCGGTTGGCGCTCTTGCCGCTCGGGGCGTTCGGGCCGATCTGAACGGTGCTGGTCGCGTCGGTCGTCGCGACGTTCATCGCGGCGCTCATCGCGCTGTGGGCGGTCGCCTTCAGCGCGCGGCTCTTGTGGTGGCCGGTTCTCGCCGCCAGGCTGCCGCTCTGTTCGGCCTCGCTCCCGGCGTTCGCGCCAGCGCTCCTCGCGCAATTCGCGATTCGATTTCGGTTGCGATGGCGGGGTGTCTGCTACTGGCTTGGGTTCTTCTTTGGCCGCAGGCTTCGGCTCTTCCTCCTCGTCGTCCTCATCTTCATCGTCATCGTCGGCTCCGTTCTCATCATCATCGTCCTCCTCGTCGTCGTCATCCGATTCCATCGGCTCGGGGTCTTCAACCAAAGCTGGTTCTTCGCTGGTGGCCAAAGCCGTGAGGTCTTCTTCAGCGCGGAAAGCCGGCCCGATGCTCTTCTCGCTCTTGGCGGCTTGGGCTTCGAGGATTTTCTCGATCAAGTCGGCCTTCTTCAGCGTGTCGGCCTTCTTCAAGCCCAGGGTGCGGGCCATTTCCTTCAGTTCGGCCAGCTTATGGCCATTGAGCGCTTCACGGTCGAGCATGCACGGTAGTATGTAGTGGAAGAGGAACGAAGGCTTCAGCCTCCGTGTGAAGCCGATGGGCTTCGATTCGTTGCAGGATGTCTTGGGTCGGGAACAGGCACCGGTTGGAGGCGCCCGTGGAATGGAGTACGGCGCAAACGTAAGTCGAGCATCTTTACGCCCCTTTTTCCACATGCGATCCAGCGCATCCAATCGGTTTCTTGGCACTGGCGGCAGCTGTGCTTCTCCTGTTCGCCTTCCCGCTGGTCCAATACCACCGAGCGGATCAGCAGCATTTCAATATGGCGCTCACCAGCCTGCAGCTGACCGACGGCACGCCGGTGCAGGACGCCGACTATAAGCTCCCGGTGGCTGTGCTGGCGGTTGTGCTTGCAGGTCTGTGGCTCGTGGCGGTGTTCCTGTACCGCAACCGGCCAAGGCAAGTGCGCATGGTGCGCTACGGCTACCTTCTTGCGGCGACGCTGTTCGCGAGCATGTGGATCACGCATAGCTCGGTTGCCGCTTACATCGGCCGCGAGGCGCAACTGGATTTCGCGTTGCAGCCCGCCTTCTTCCTTCCATTGCTGGCTGTCGCACTCGCATTCCTCGCCGATCGCGCTATCCGCAAGGACGAGGCCCTGGTGCGCAGCGCCGATCGCCTGCGTTAGCGCTTGGCGGCTTCGGCCTTGAACTTCGCGATGGCGTTCCGGGTGAAATCCGAGAGCACCAAGCGCCCGCTGATCCTGGCCCGTTCGATTAGGAGCGCATCCCAGTCCTCGGTGCCTTTCCACATCACGCGCTTGATGTCGGACATAGCCTCAGGGCTGTACGCCGCCAGTTCGCGCGCATGCGAATCGATCCGTGCGTCAAGGGCCTCCATGGTATCGAAGACCTCGGCGTAGATGCCATGCTGCTCGCACCAAGTGGAGCTGCGGCGGGTCGCGGGCGTGGCGCTAAGCAAGCCGAAGTGGCCTGTGCCCACCTTGCGTTCAACCGCAGGGCCCACCACGAAGGGCCCGATGCCCACCGCCAACTCGCTCAAGCGCGCGCTGGCGCTGCTGTGCGCATAGGCGATGTCAACCGCGCAGGCCAATCCGACACCGCCGCCCACACAATGGCTGTGGATGCGGCCGATCACGAATACCGGCACCGTGCGGATGGCGTTGATCACATGCGCGAATCCGCTGAAGAACTCCAGCCCGCGCTCCGCATCGTCGATCGCGACCAGTTCGTCGAAGCTGGCACCGGCGCAAAAGGCCTTCTCGCCATCGCTGCGCAGGATGATCACCCGTGTGTCGCCATCGCGACCAGCGCTGGTGATCGCTTCGGCGATGCCGCGCAGGATGTGGCCCGGTAGGCTGTTGCTCTTGGGATGATGGAAGGTGATGGTGGAGATGCCGCCTTCCGAATGGGTGTTCACGTAGCCGTCGCTCATGCGCATTGCGCTTGTCGTTGTGCCGACAAGCAGGGGCGAAGATGGCGCAGGGCTTCCTTTCCTGATTTGCATGACCTACGCACGACATCTGTTCATCTCATCGTGCGATGCCGGGCGCGTATGTCATATTTGTGTCAAGCTCCAAGGCACTAGCGCACGAAGGCACCCACAAGCAGCGTCATGGGAACCATGAGAACGATGAATTGGAACGAGCGCCGCTTGCCATTCGGCAAGGACCCTGTTGAATTCCCATTCCTCTTGGAGCGCATGGAGGGCACGCCCATCAGGGTGGCCGCGTTGTTCCGCGAGCATCCTGTGGAGCGGCTGGTGATGGGCATGAGCGGGAAGTGGAGCCCATTGGAGATCCTGGCGCATCTGCTGCACATCGATCGCTGCATGCAAGCCCGGGTCGATGATTTCGCGGAACGCCGGCAGTCGCTCTGCCGCATCGAGCTCGATGATCAGGATGCGCGCATCGCCCTGCATCGCGCGCAGCCGCCGGGCGATTTGATTGAGGAATTCCGGCTTACGCGCGGGCACCTGATTCGTCGCTTGCGCCAACTGGACGACCAAGCGCTTCGCCACCGCGCCACTCACCCCTGCATGGCCATTGCCTATGGCCCGGCCGACATGGCCTTGTGGCTGGCGGAGCATGATGATCACCATTTGGTGGCCATGCGCGCGCAGCTCGCCGGTTTCGCGGGTGTGATCGTTGATCGCCTGTTAACGGGCGAATCACGAGAAAGCCCCCGTCTATCTTCGGCGCCGCACGAAAACAGCACCGTATGCGCGCGATCGTACTCTTCTCCCGCCTCATCGTCGGCTCGCTCTTCATCGTCAGCGGCCTCATCAAGGCCAACGATTCCCTGGGCTTCTCCTACAAATTGGAGGAGTACTTCGCCGAGAGCGCGCTCAATCTTCCGGGCCTCGCGCCGTGGGCATTGGCATTGGCCGTGCTCGCTTGCTTGGCTGAAATCGTGCTCGGCTTCGCGGTGCTCTTCGGTGGGCGCATGAAGCTGGCCACCATCGCGCTCTTCGGGCTCACCGTCTTCTTCGGATGGCTAACCCTCTATACCGCCACATGCGATCCGCAAGGCACTTACACTGTGATGGTGAATGGCGTGGCGGAACAGCGCCCCGTGACCTGCGTGACCGATTGCGGCTGCTTCGGCGATGCCATGAAAGGAAGCGTGGGCCGCAGCCTGACGCCGTGGGAGAGCTTCTACAAGGACGCCATCCTCTTCGTGTTCATCCTGCCCATTCTCTTTGTTGCGTTGCGCAGCAAGGAGAGCTCTGAACAGCAAGGGCGACGATATGATCCTGCTGCCCGGCGGACTGCTCATGGTAGCGGTGTGGAGCTGGATCTTCACCTGGTGGGGACCCGTGTGGTTCACCTCGTCGGTTTCATGGGCTATGCGCTGATCAAGCGCGGCATGCAGGGCGCGAAGGCCGAATGGGCCACGGCAGGCTGGGCCGCTGTGATCACGCTCGCCTTCACGTGGTGGTGCTATGCGCATCTGCCCGTGCGCGATTACCGTCCGTATGCCGAAGGGAAGAGCATCAGCGAGCAGAAGGCGGGGGCGAAGGCAGCGGTCACGAGCGTATTCCTCAGCTACAAGAACATCAATACGGGTGAGGTGAAGGAATACGATACCGGTGGCTCCTATCCGTGGAACGACAGCAATTTCGTGTTCGTTGAGAACAGCAATCGCGTGGTGGTGGTGCAACCGGGCATCGAATCGCAGGTGCAGGATTTCCGGCTCACCGACCGCGATGGCGTCGAACTCACCGATGGCATCCTCGCGGAGGAGCAGCCCATGCTGCTCGTGCTCTGCTATAACGTGAAGAAGTCGGCCACCGGCAATATGCCCGCCATTGCTAAGCTCGCCGCCGATGCCGAAGCCGCCGGCTGGTACGCCTATGGCATGAGCGCCAACGGCTGGGACGATATCGAGGACTTCCGCCACGCGCATCAGCTGGCCTTCCCATTCGCGCAGGGCGATGAGAAAGTGATCAAGACCATGGCGCGCGCGAACCCGGCCGTATTGCTCCTGAAGAAAGGCCGTGTGATGGGCATTTGGCATGGCAACGATGCACCCACCTTGGAAGAAGCGAAGAAGAAGTTGAAGGATTAAGAGCGATCACTAGCGAAGCACGCACATGCGAACCATCGTTGCAGGGAACTGGAAAATGAATACCGACCGCGCCAGCGCCGCGGCATTGATCAGCGCGCTGGTGAAGTCAGCGGGCTCTATTGCCGATGGCGTGCAGGTGATCATCGCGCCGCCTTTCCCATTCCTCAGCATGGCCGTTGAGCAATGCGCAGGCACGCGGATCATGGTTGCCGCGCAGAATTGCCATCAAGCGGAGAAGGGCGCCTATACCGGTGAGGTGAGCGCCTCCATGCTGAAGAGCATCGGCGTGCAGGCATGCATCGTGGGGCATAGCGAGCGTCGGCAATACTTCAGCGAAAGCGATGCGCTCATTGGCGAGAAGACGGCCGCTTTGCTGGCCCAGGGCCTCATACCCATTTTCTGCTGCGGCGAAAAGAAGGAGGACCGCGAGAGCGGTCGCCACTACGATGTGGTGACCGAGCAGATGAAAGGCGCGCTCGGCCGGTTCACCAATCCGGAATTGGAGCGCATCATTCTCGCCTACGAACCGGTGTGGGCCATTGGCACCGGGCTCACAGCCTCGAAAGAGCAAGCGCAGGACATGCACGCCCACATGCGCTCGCTGCTTCACATGCACGGGCCATCGGTTGCGGAGCGCGTTCCGATCCTGTACGGCGGCAGCTGCAATCCCTCGAATGCCGAAAGCCTTTTCGGGCAGCATGATGTGAACGGTGGCTTGATCGGGGGAGCATCGCTTTTGGCGGAGCAGTTCTTGGAGCTGGTGAGGATTGCCGGGATGAAGCAGTAGGCAGGAGGCAGTTGGCAGTCCGATTCACCCTAGTCCGCTAGAGATTCCTCGCGGTGATGAATCGCTGAGCCTTACCGAGTAACATTGCCTACTGCCTACTGCCTACTGTCAACGGCCTACTGCCTACTGCAAACTGCCTACTGAGCTAACATGCCCTACACCCAAGTCACCTTTCTGATCTCTCCTCCCGATCCGTGGCGCGACCTGCTCATGGTAGAACTCGCTGATATCGGCTTCGACAGTTTCGAGGAAGGCCCACCGATGGGAAAGGCGGTAGTGGCGAACTGAAAGCATACATCCGCAGCGATCGGTTCAACGAGGCCGCCCTGCGCGAATGCTCGCCTTGCGCGATCCGCATGCGGTGGTCACCTATGAATCCGAAGGAGACCGCCGATCGAAATTGGAACGCCGAATGGGAAAGCAGCTTCCAACCGGTCGAGATCATGCCGCACGTCGGCGATGAGCGGAGCGATGCATCCGGGTCCATCCGCGCGGAGTTCCATCCGCCCGCCACCGACTTGGGGCATCATCACACCGCGCATGGCCTTCGGGACAGGACACCATGCCACCACGCGCATGATGGTGCAGGCCATGCTGCCCCTCGAGTGGAAGGGTAAGAGCGTGTGCGACCTGGGCTGCGGCACCGGGGTGCTGGCGATCCTGGCCATGCGATTGGGGAGCACTGAGCTGCTCGCCATCGACAACGACCCTGGCGCGGTGGAGAACGCGATGGAGAATCGTGGCCTGAACGGTTGTTCCGCCATCCGTGTGGAAAAGGGCGACGCAACGACGTTGGCCGGCCTTCGCTTCGACGCAATTTTGGCGAACATCGAACGCAATGTCCTGCTCGAAGCCATGCCGTTGATGAGCGCCGCGCTGAATCCCGGTGGCGTGCTCTTCCTCAGTGGTTTCGTGCCCGGCGACCGCCACATGCTCGCACAGCGCGCGAAAGAATGCGGCCTGGAACTTGCTGAGCGCTTGAAAGAGGGCGAGTGGGCCTGCTGGGTTGCAGGAAACCATGAACGTCGCACGAATGAACTCACGGATCGATAGCATCCCTCGAACGCGAGGCTGGCCCGGCACTTGCCGCTTGATGGTCCTGTTCGTTTGCGCATCCTTGACAAGCGCGCAGCAGAAGCCCTTCTCAACGGACCAAGCGCTCTTCCTGCAGGAGATGACGGCGTTCATGGTGGGCGCCGATAAGAAAGAAGGCAAGCCGTTCATGGAAGGGGTGTTCGCACCCGTTTGGAACGGCACCTACTACAGCGAGCGGCAGCGCATCAAGGTGGCCGAGGTGGCCAACTTCATGCTGAGGGCGCGCGCAAGCAGAACGTGCAGGCCTTCGTGACCACCTGCGCAGGGCTCTTCCGCGAAGGCGCGCTGGTGAAGAGCGCGAGCGTGACATGGAAGGCGCGCAGCAAGGACTTCGTTTTCGTGTTCGACAGCGTGCCGAAGATCACCTTCGCGAGAACCGATCTGGTGTGCCTCGCCAAGGGCGATAGCAGCGTGATCCTGGGCACCAGCGGCACCTACCTGCCCACGCAGGAATTGTGGAAGGGCGCCAACGGCAAGCTCACCTGGCAGCGCGCGGGCCTGAAGCCCACTGCCACTTACGCTGAGTGGGACCACCCGTACAACCTTCGGACGAAGAGCTGGACCCTTGAAGTGGATACGGTCATATTCAACGATCCCTATTTCGAAGACGATGCTGGGCAAATTGACCGACAAGCTCATGGCCAATGTCGAAGCGGAGAATGCCAGCTATCCGCGCTTCGAGAGCTACGATCGCCGGATGAAGATCCGCGACATCGTCGAAGGCATCGACTTCGAGGGCGGCTTCAGCATGCAAGGCGCCAAGCTGCAGGGCTATGGCACCAAGGAAGAACCCGCATACCTCACCTTCTACCGCGACAAGCGCCCGTTCATCGTCGCAGCGGGTTGCGCTTCGGCATCGAACCCGAGCGCATCACGAGCGACGATGTGGCCGTGCGCCTCCGCCTGGAGAATGATTCAGCCTCTGGCACCAGAGCGCCAGCTTGCGCTTCCTCCGCGATAAGCGGCAGCTCTCGATCATCAAGAAGGATGAGGGTCTTGGCAAAGCGCCGTTCTACAACACCTACCACCAGGTCGATATGTACTTCGAGGTGATCACCTGGAAACAGGGCGACCCCGTGGTGCAATTGGGCAACCCTCAGCGGCACCAGTCAGAACAAGGCCAGCTTCGAGAGCTTCAACTACTTCCGCGACAAGCGTTACATGGGCATGCTCGGCATCGATAACGTGCATCCGCTCGCGCGCCTCAACGATTTCAGCAAGCAGAACGAAGGCCGCTTCTATGCGCAGGAGTTCGCCGTATTCAGCAAGATGCAGAAGTCAACCGTGGTGCCGCTGCTCATCGACATGCATAACAAGGGCTACCTCAACTACGATCCTGAAACGGAATGGGTCGAAGTATCGCCACGCCTGCGCCAGCATATCCTGAATAACGCCGGCAAGCAGGACTACGACGCGCTGCAGTTCAACAGCACGGTCGAAGGCAGCGTGAACGCCACGCTGAACCTGCTCAACAACGATCTGGCGATGCAGGGCGTGGCCAGCATCCTCATGAGCGACTCGCAGGATGTGAAGATCTATCCAGCGGAGCAGGCGGTCACCCTGAAGAAGAACCGCGACTTCACCTTCGCGGGCAGCATCCAGGCGGGCAGGCTCCAGTACTACGGCAAGGAATACTACTTCCACTACGACCCCTTCACCATCGACCTGATCAATGTCGATAGCGTGAGCTTCATGGCCAGCAGCTTCGAGAAGAACGATCAAGGCCAGCACACCCTGGTGCGCGTGAAGAACGTACTGGAGCAGGTGAGCGGCACCCTGCAGATCGATGCGACCAGCAACAAGAGCGGCCGCCAGCAGGAGAAATACCCGCAGTACCCGATCTTCACCAGTGCCCGCGAGAGCTACGTTTACTACGACAAGAAGAGCGTTCAGCGCGGCGCGTATGGCCGCGACCGCTTCTACTACCGCAGCGATCCCTTCGTGATCGACTCGCTCGACAACTTCAGCAACTCGGCCTCACCTTCACCGGAACGCTCGTGAGCGCGGGCATCTTCCCCGACATCAAGGAGCCGATCCGCTTGCAGCCCGACTACGCGCTCGGCTTCGTGCGCGCCACGGGCGATGCGGGCATGCCGCTCTATGGTCGCAAGGCGAAATTCACCAGCAGCATCAGCCTTGAATAGCCGCGGCCTGCAAGGCAATGGCGACATGGATTACCTCACCACGCGCCTCAGCAGCAAGCAGCTCATCTTCACGCCGGACAGCACGCTGGGCCGAGCCGATACCCTCGAGAACATCGCGGCCACCACGCCCAGCAAGGTGCCGCATATCACCGCGGCTCAAGTCTTCGTGCGGCTGGAGCCCGCCAAGGACAACCTGCGCGCTGAACAGATCCGCAAGCCCATGGTCATGTACGATGATCAGGCGCTGCTGCATGGCCGTACCGGACCTCACGCCGAAAGGCATGACCGGCGCTGGCCTCATCGACTTCCGCAACGCCACGCTCAAGAGCAAGCTATTCCAGTTCGAGACCATGCAGCTGCATGCCGACACCAGCGATTTCCGGCTCACCGAGGGCGATACCGCCAGCATCGCCTTCAAGACCGATAACGTGAACGCCACCGTGAAGCTCGATGAGCGCGTCGGCGAGTTCGTGAGCAACGGCAGCGAGACCAAGGTCGAATTCCCCGTGAACCAGTACATCTGCTACATGGACCGCTTCAAGTGGTACATGGATCAAGGCGACATCGCGCTCGAGAGCGATCGCAAGGCGGCCGAAGGAGCGGAGGACCTCCAGCTCAGCGGCAGCAACTTCATCAGCATCAGGCCCGATCAGTACAGCCTGCACTTCATGGCGCCCAAGGCGCGCTACGATCTGAAGAAGCACCTGATCACCGCCGACGATGTGCAGTACATCCAAGTGGCCGACGCGCTGATCACGCCGGACAGCATGCGCGTGCGCATCCGCAAGAACGCCGCCATGGACCCGCTCAACAACACGGTGATCACCGCCAACTTCGTCACCAAGTTCCACCGCATCTACAACGCTACGTCGAACATCAAGGCCAAGCGGAGTTATAGCGCAACGGGCACCATCGACTACGTGGACGAGAACAACCGCAAATTGCCCATCAACCTCTTCAGCATCGGTGTCGATAGCGCGTACCAGACCAAGGCCGTGGGCCGCATCACGCCTGAGCAGGACTTCCAGCTGAGCCCCGCCTTCGACTTCTTCGGCGATGTGCACCTCACCGCCAGCATCAAGGAGCTCACCTTCAGCGGAAGCACGCGCATACAGCACGCCTGCGAGGGCCTTGCCCGCAACTGGATGCGCTTCAATGCGGCCATCGATCCGCTCGAGGTTTTCATTCCCGTGGGCGATACCCTGCTCGATGATCAGGGCGAGCGCATCGGCGCCGGCATACACCTCACCGACGAGGATCCCTTCAGCACTTACGGCACATTCCTGAGCCGCACCAAGAGCAAGGACGATCGCGACATCATCACCGCCGGCGGATTGCTCTTCTACGACAAGGGCCGCAAGGAATACGTGATCTCCAACAAGGACAAGATCCGCCAGCGCAACCTGCCCGGCCGCCTCGTGAGCCTGGCCGTGGAGCCCTGCGTGGTGATGGCCGATGGACCCATCCGCTTCGGCGCGGATCTGGGCCGCGTGAAAACGCACATGGTGGGCGCCATGCGCTACGAGACCGCCGAGAAGAAGACTTTTGGCAACGGCGTGCTCGTGGCCGATTTCCATTTCCTCGACAACGCGCTCGAGCGCATGGCCACGGAGATGATCGCCTACCCCGACCAGCAGGCGCTCGACATCGGCAAGACCTACTATGAGAAGTTCATGCGCGAGGCGCTCGGCCTGGAGAAGAGCGATAAGCTCATCAGCGAGCTCAGCATCAAGGGCGAGATCAAGAAGCTGCCCGACGAGCTCGTGAAGCCCATCGTGCTCGGCGATGTGAAGATGGTGTGGAACGGACCCGAGCAGAGCTGGCTGAGCGAAGGCCCAATCGGCGTGGCCACCATCCTGAAGAAGCCCGTGTACCGCAAGATCAAAGGCAAGATCCACATAGAGCGCAAGCGCAGCGGCGACATCATCACCCTCTACCTCGCCCTCGACGATCAGACCTACTACTTCTTCCAGTACAGCCGCAACATGCTCTACGCCTACAGCAGCGATCAGCAGTTCAACACCATGATCAGCGAGGTGAAGGACGACAAGCGCAAGCTCACCGGTGGCGGCAAGGACCTGCCCGACTACCAGTACGTGCTCACCAACAAGCGCAAGGTGGACGACTTCAGGGAGCGCTTCGGGCTGTAAGGGACGATGCAGGGAGGAAGGCCAATGCTTTTCCTATGAGATCCCGCGTAGGCATAGGGCCATGGCGGTCTGCTGGGGAAGATGTGGGGATAGAAACACGGCTATCGAAGTCCGACAACTCACCTCCTCTAGTCCGGCGGAAAGTGCCCGCATCGCTAATTTCGCGCTTCGATGTATCGAAGTGAGCATTGTGGGTTGTCGGATGTTGCTCGGCGGTGTTTGCCCATATTCCCCGTGGCCTCACGATCCGAACTAGCAACATCCGCGCTAGCGGGGGGGCTTAGGGGCACAGCCAAGCGCGTGATTGGACAAAAGAGACTCTATATGGAGAATGGTCGATTGCGCATTCGTGATAGAACAATTTCCAGGTAATGTCTGGGCATTGCCAGCGCTGGTGCAATTGTTCCGAACATGAAAGACTATTGGCTGCTGGCTTTCAGGGTCGTTCTCGCGCGGGAAGATTACAATGGCCCATTTCCAATTTTCAATCTGGCTTGAATCACAGTAGGCGATACTCGCTTCAGAACAAACACCGGCAATCATTGGTAATGGCTGCAAATCCAGATTCTTAGCAGCAGAATACACGATGTGTCTGTAAGCTGCCAAAGTGTACTAAACCCATCGTTTGGATTGATGGGATACGTAAACCACAAGCGGAAGACCGGTTACCCCGGCATGTACAAAGGCTAGTGAAACTACTCTACTTCGGTCGGATTGCTCGATGAAGTGGTCAAACCCGTCAGATTGAACGAAGTTCTTTACCCAGTCACAGGCTGATTTTAGACTATCACTTTCATGTGCTTTTCGGGTAAGCAGGCTTAATCGAGAAGTGCTCCAAACAACGTTGACGACCCTACAGCACAAGAAGAGAGAAGTGCCGCGGCTCATGCTGGCAAGCTTCATCATAAGGTAATGACCGTAACGCAAGTACCTTCTTTCGGTTTCTCCATCCCCGAAGGGTCTCCGTCAAATGTAACCATCACGATGCCCCCGCAGCGGTTCCGCCGCGTTGGTCTGTGCGTGGTGGGCGTCCCCTGCGGCACCGCAATCATCCAAGACTGGATCACCAAGGCGCGCACTCTTCAATCGGTTCAGCTGGTCGCGAGATTTAAAGCCGGGTGCACCCACGCGGCTCCTAGCAATTGCCCCTGCCAGCAATCCACTCTTACGGATCAAGGCTGCGCATCCGCTTCACTCCCCCAAGCATCAATCCCACGCGCCGATAGCTTTCTTTGCGAAGGAGGGCCAAGGCCCTTCCGACTGAACGATGGACTTCCCTTGGGTGTACGGCATATCCGCCATGGTGCTCGCCTATGTATGCGGAAGCATTCCTACCAGCGTATGGTGGGGCAGGGCCTTCTTCGGCGTCGATGTGCGTGAGCACGGCAGCCGCAACGCCGGTGCCACCAACACCTTCCGCGTGCTGGGCCCGCAGGCTGGCCTGCCCGTGCTGCTGATCGACATCCTCAAGGGCTTCGCGCCGGTGCGCGTGCTGCCCAACTTCAGCCAGTTGGACCCGGACACACCCGCATGGATGTGGTTGCGTGTAGGCTTGGTGATTGCGACCGTGCTCGGACATCTGTATCCGGTGTTCGCGGGATTCCGTGGCGGCAAAGGCGTGGCCACCTCCCTCGGCGGTGTGCTGGCGGTGCATCCCGGCGCTGCTGGCGTCTGTGTCGCGGTGTTCGCGCTGGTGTTCATCCTAACACGGTTCGTTTCGCTCAGCTCCATGGCGGCGGCTTTGGCCTTCCCCTTGGCGGTGGGCCTCATCTGGCGCGAGCCCAGTCCTATCAAGGTGGGTTTCGCCATCGTGCTCTGCCTCTTGGTCATTTACACCCACCGCGAGAACATCGGGCGGCTGCTCCGCGGTGAAGAGAACCGGCTGGTGTTGGCCGGGCGAGGCAGCTCAAAGCCGTGAAACCCAAGGCACGCAAGCGCGGTTTAAGCGCCCACTCTCGGATGATGACCCGTCTCTCGGGCATAGTTGTCTTCCTGCTTGTTCCTTTCCTGGCCCTCGCCCAGGGCGGCGATCAACAGGTTCGCGTGAAGGCTGATCAGCTCTTCGCCGAGCAGCGTTACGCCGAGGCCATGCCGCTGTATTCGCAGCTCGTGAGCCTCACCCCGAGCGACCGCACCCTCAACTTCCGATTCGGTGCCTGCCTGCTCTTCGGCAATGCCGACAAGGAGCCGTCCATCAGCCATCTGCGCTTCGCCACCGACGCGCCCAATACCGACCCGATGGCCTGGTACTGGCTGGGTCGCGCGTATCACCTCAACTACCGCTTCAAGGATGCGCAAGTGGCCTATCAGCGCTTCCTCGGCACCGCCGACAAGAAGCTCCTGGCCCAATGGCCCGTTGATGCCCTGCAGCGCCAATGCCGCAACGGCGAGAAGCTCCTTAGCAGCCTGAAGGAGATCACCGTGCGCAGCAAGGTCGAAGTGGCCGATGCCGAGTTCTTCCGCTTCTATGATCTCGCCGACATCGGTGGCAAGATCGTGGTGCTGCCCGAGGAACTGAAGACCAGCCTCGACAAGAAGAAGAAGGAGCGCTTCGTGGCCTACTTGCCCGAGAGCAAGGGCGCCATCTACTTCAGCAGCTACGGCAAGGACGGTGTCACCGGCAAGGACATCTATCGCACCGAGCTCCTGCCCGATGGCACTTTCGCCGCACCGGTGAAGCTCGCGGGCTACATCAACACCGAACAGGACGAGGACTTCCCCTTCATGCACCCCGATGGGAAGACCTTCTTCTTCTGCAGCAAGGGCCACAACAGCATGGGCGGATACGATGTGTTCCGCGCCAGTTACGATCGCGGCCTCGATGCCTTCGGGAGACCGGAGAACCTCGACTTCGCCGTGAGCACGCCGGATGACGACATCCTTTACATCGTTGATGCCGAGCAGAAGGAAGCCTGCTTCGCGAGCGGCCGCAACAGCAAGCAGGGCAACCTGCACGTTTACCGCGTGGGCACCGCGCAGGCACCGGTGATGATCACCGTGTTCAAGGGCACCTACGCCAGCAGCATCGATAAGGAGGATCGCAAGGCCCGCATCGTGGTGGAGGATGTGCTCTCGCAAGAGCAGGTGGCCGATACGCGCACCGATATGAACGGCATCTACGTGCTCAGCGTGCCGCGCGCCGGCCGTTACCGCTACCGCGTGGAATGCGGACCCAGCGGCAAGACGCACGGCGGCATCGTGGAAGTGCCCAAGGCCGATGGCCCGCGCGCCTACCGTCAAGAGCTCGTGCTCGATCTGAAGGGCGACTTGGAGCAGCTCACCATCCGCAACTACTTCGATGATCCGTTGGGCGATGACCTGATCGCTCTCGCGCTCGACGAGATCAAGCGACGCGCCCGACTTGATGTGAGCTCGCGCGAGATCATTGCCGAGACACCAGCTCCGAAAGAAGAGCCCACGGGCGATATCCTGACGCGTGCCGGCTTCACCGGCGCTATCGACCAAGCGCGTGCATTGCAGCTGGCCAAGGAAGATGCGCGCGAGCTGGAAGCGCAGGCCATGACCGAGCAAGCGCAAGCCGCCGAGGCCTTCGCCTTAGCCATGGATGCAGCGAATGAAGCCGATAGGGCAGCAGCTCGATCAGCAGAGCTCGTGCGCGGCGCCACCGAGGCCGGAACCGACGAAGAGCGCCGCAATTCGCTGATGACCGAAGCGGCACGCGAGCGCCAACGCGCGCGCGAGGCCACCTTAAGGGCGAAAGCCGCGCATAGCACCGGAATCGCGCTGAGCACCGCAGCCATGGGCACGCTTCAGAGCTCGCTCGCCGCCGGCAAGCTGAGCAGCGACCTGGCGAGCGCCACCGCAGCGCGTAACGACGAATCGGCCTTGCAGCACTTGCGCACGCTGAAGCAGCGCCTCGATGAGAAATCGCGGCCCGATATGAGCCGTGAGCCGGTGGAGCAGGCGCGCAAGCAGCTCGCGGAACAGGAGAAGGAGGCAGCGCGATTGCTGAGCGTGGCCAAGAGCAAGCGCGACGAGGAGAACGAAGTGGCGGATCGCATCAACCGATTGAAGCGTGAGCGCGACGATACCCGCGCGCGGTCGAAGCAGGAAGAGCTCGGCCGCCAGATCATGGAGATGGAGCAGCAGCAGCGTTACCTGCGTGAGGAAACGCAAGCCGCCGTGAACAAGGCCACCGCTGCCGAGCGGCAGACCGCTGCATTGCGCGGCCAGGCCCTGCTCACACGGCATCTGGTGCAAACCAGCGATCACGGCGCTGGTACGGAGCTCACTGCCGAGCAGGCTGAGCGTCTCGGACTCCGCATCAGCACCACGGATCAGCGCGCGGCCGAGCTTCCCATCGATGATCGTTTCGATGCGATGGCCAGGGCGGAGCGCGAGCAATCGGAGCAGCAGGCCTTCAATTGGGATCTCGCTTCAGCCGCGCAGGCTTTCGGAGCGGAACGCGAGGCCACGCGTGCCATGGAGCGCGATGCGCAAGGGGTTGAGCGCGCTGAATCGCGCGAAGGCACCATGCAGGCCGACGTGACCACTGGAAAGGAATTGCGCGAGGGTTCGCAGCGCGTCGGCACGGAGTCGATTGCGCAGCAGACGAACACTGATACGGGTGTCAGCGCTGAACGCAGCAACAGCTCCGCAACTTCAGGAAGCGCTGCGGCTGCAACCAATGCGCCGGTGAAGGCCGATGCGCGTGAACAGGATACCGTATCGGCGCAGCGCGGGGTAGGAGTTGAGCGGACTGAGGAAGAGGCCCCGGCGGATCGCCGTTTCATGCTGGAGAACCAGCGCGCTGAACTCGCTCAACTCGCGGCGACGGAGCGCAATCGCACCCGCAAGGACAGTTTGAACCGGCGGATCGCCGCGATCGATACTGAACTCGCAAGCAATGAGGCAGAGCAGCCACAGCAAGAGGAAGAAGAAGCCGTTGCCGATATGACGAGGCCCGTGGCCGTGTTCGATGCCACCACGCCGGATGAGCAGATCATCGCGAAGCTCTACCGCGATCACGACGCGGACCTGGAGCGTGCCAAGCGAATGGCCGATGCCGATGCGCGCGCCGATGCCATCAACGGTGTGGAGCTCATGCTTGCCGACAGCATCCGTGCTGAAATGCAACGACAGGTGGCGGTGCTGCAACTATCGCCGCAACAGGCTGAAACGGTTCTCCCCCGTGTCGATCGCCTCCGTCGCTTGCGCGAGGATCGCTTGGCACGAGGCGAGCAGGCCATCGCTGACCGCAGGGCAGAGATCACCGCCGCTCCGCCATCCGCTGCCGTCACTGCAGTCGCGACCGGTGAGCGCAGCTCGAACGCGCACGACCCGATCAAGGACCGATTCGTGCGCATCGATCGTTATGCATCGAACGTGTATGCGAGCCACGTGGAGCACCGCAGCCGTGCCAAGGGGATGACCGAGGCCATCGCCTTCCGCGAAGCCGATGTGGCGCGAATCGACGACCTCACCGCGCGGATCGACACGATGGAGAAGCAATTGTCCGGCATGCCCTTCAACAAGGAGAGCGACCGCCTGCGCAAGAAGGCCGATCAGCTCATCGACGAGCGTTACATCATCCGCACCGATCTCGGTCAGCGCAGCGCTTTCCTATCGAAAGAGGAATGGCGCACCGCCACCGACAGCCTCAAGCGCATCGATGCGCAGGTGGCATCGCGCGGCCTGGCTCCCGATGAGCCGCTCGTGCAGATGGCCAAGGAACTGGAAACCGAGAGCAAGAACCAATACGACAGCGCCGCGCAATTGCGCAAGCGCGCTGATCGCACGGAAGACATCGTGGTGCGCGACAGCCTCTATCGCCGCGCCTACCGCAACGAGCTGGAGGCGCTCCGCTTGATGGATCAATCGACCGTGCGCAACCACTTGGCCAGCGACAAGCATCAGCGCGGCGAGCGGTTGAGCTACGAGGAGGTGGCCTCCAGAGTGCTGGGCATAACGATGGAGCAGCCATTGCTTGCTGACAAGGCACCGAGCAATGCGCCGCAGGTGCTCTCGCCACGCAGTGAATCTGGAGCCGGCGTGGCGGATATCGCGAGAACCGAGAACCCGAGCGAATCGGCCAAGACCGAGGCGCAAGGCACCACGGTTAATCCGATTCAGGAAACAACCACTGTCGCAGCATTGCGTGACCAGCGCTCGACGGGCAGCAACGGCGTAGAAGAAGCCGCGCCGGCCACCACGACACGCGAGCCTTCTATTGCTCCGAGCACAGCTGGTGCAATGCGCGATGCCGCGAAGGAGCCGGCTGCATCCGCTACCAAGGGCACCGATGCCGCGATCGCACAGGCTGAGCAGCGGTTAACCATTAAGGATCAGGTGCCTGCGAAGATGTATGAGCGTTTCCTCGGGAGCGAGCCTTCTGTGATGGCGACGTTCAAGGAGGATCCGGCCAATGATCCCGATCTGCTGGCCATCCGCGCTGAATCGGCGCAACGTGCGGCGCAGGAGCTGGAGCAGCGCTCGCAGGAAGCTGCCGACCGCGCTTCGGCTAAGGCCGATTCGGCCACCACCGCTCGCAAGCGGGATCGAGAGAAACTGGAAGTGCTCGCCGCGAAAGAGCGCGCGCTTTCCGATTCGCTGCATATGGCCGCATTGGCTCAAGCTGAATTGGCCCGCACGGAAGAGCAGCGCCGCCAGGATTCCGAAGCCGCAAGGATCCAGCGCGAACGCTTGGTGAAGTTCTACTACCTCTCGCCGGAGGAGCAGGAGATGCTGGTGCTCGATGGCGATGCCAGCCGCTATTTCCAGGCAAGAGCCCGCGCGTTGGAGCAGCAGGAAGCATCGGTTGATGCCGCTGCTGCCGCGAAGAGCAACCGCGATGTGGCCGTGATGCTGCGACAGCAAGCGCGTGGCGCCGAGAAGGCCGCTAGCGATGGGCGCATGCCGGCAGCAGATGCAACACAGCGTTCGTTGGCGTTGGATGCCCGGGCGCAAGTGCTCGAGCAGAAAGCCGATTCACTCGATCGCATCGCCGACCGCTTGCGCGGGGCCGCAGGCATCAACGAGGCGCAGGCCGGTGTGATGCTGCAGGCGATGCCCGCGGATCGGAGCAGTGAGCTCATGGCCATGGAGCAGCGCGCGCGTCGCACCGATGCGCTCATGGCCAGCCAGCAAGCCCGCACGGGGCAGGCACAGGTTGCGCCAGCAAGCGCTGCTCGCAACGATGCACAGGTCGGCGCTGGGCAAACTGAACCGATCGCCTTGCGTCAGCCTGTGCGCAACGTCACAGGTGACCAGCCCGTGGATCGCAACAACCCGGATCAGTCGTCGGGCGCAACGCGAGCTGCCGGATCGGATCAATCCGCATCCACAGCCCAAGCAACCGATACGGTTGAGCCTGTTGCTGCCACCCGAAGCTCAAGCGCCACGGATGCTTCAGCTTCCAACCAGCCAGCAACTAGCCAGCAGCCCACGACCACGAAAAGCGATGCGGAAAGGACGCCATCAAACGCAACGGCTTTCCGCATGCCGGATGAATTGGTCGAGGATGTCTTTGCCCTGAACGCGCCAGGCGCTAAGCGCGCCGAGCCCATCGCGGTTGATGCCGCGCTGCCCCAAGGCATCGTGTTCAAGGTGCAGATCGGCGCGTTCCGGAAGGCAGTTCCCAACGAAGCCTTCAGCGACATGACCCCGGTGATGGGCGAGACCGTTGGCAATGGCTGGTGCGTTACACCGCAGGCCTCTTCACCAGTGCCGAGGGTGCCTTGGCCGCGAAGGACCTCGTGCGTCAGCGCGGATACGGCGATGCGTTCGTGGTGGCTTATCGCGACGGTGAGCGCGTCCCTCTGGGTGTTGCCATGCGCGAATCGCGCGAGCGCGCGCAGCCGACCATGGCGCAACGTCCACAGACCGAAGAGCCTGCCCAGCGCGTACCTGAGCCGAGCATCGTGCAGCAGCCCGCCACAACAATCACGATCCAGCGCCCTGTTCAGCCGCAACCGACGGTGGAAGAGGATGCAGCAGCCATTCTCGCGCGCTACCCGGCGCAGGCCGAGCAGATCATCGCGGCTTTCGCGCCATCGACGGAATCGACGGCCTACTACAACGTGCCGGGCGCGGCCCCCGCCAAGCAGGTGGAAACCATCAAGGGCCTCTTCTTCACCGTGCAAGTGGGCGTGTACAGCAGGCCTGTGCCGCTCGATAAGCTTTTCAATATCACCCCGCTCAATAGCGAACTCACCGAAACCGCCAAGGTGCGCTACACCACGGGGCGTTACATGGAAATGGATGCCGTGCGCGCCCGCAAGGAAGAAGCCGTTCGCTTGGGCGTGAAGGATGCCTTCATCACCGCTTACCTGAATGGCAAGCGCATCCCGGTGCGTGAGGCAACAGCGCTGCTGGAGCGTTTCGGCGCAGCCATCCTCGCGCAGCCCTGATCGACACCCGCGCAAAGCGGCCGTGCATACTTTCGCGCGGCCATGATGCACCAACAAGACCTGGAAGAAGCCCTGCTGGAGGAGGTCCAGTGCGAGACCGGTCCATTGCGCGAGATCGTCATCCACAACGACGACGTGAACACTTTCGAGCATGTGATCCATTGCCTGGTCGATATCTGCGGCCACGAGCCGATCCAGGCGGAGCAATGCGCGTGGATCGTGCATCACAACGGCAAGTGCAGCGTGAAGCGCGGCACCTTCGATCAACTTGAACCGCAGTGCACCGCGCTGCTCGACCGCGGCCTTTCCGCCGACATCCAATGAGAACTGCCACTTCGCGCGCGCTCGCCGCGCTGATCCTCGTCGCCATCATCCCCGCATGCGCCAAGGTGCCCATCACGGGGCGCCGGCAGATGAACCTCGTGAATGAGGGCACGCTCATGTCCATGGCGCTCACGCAGTACCAGGATTTCCTTCAGCAGCACACAGTGCTACCGGCGAGCGATGCGCGCACCAAATCGGTCAAGGCCGTGGGCCAGCGCATCGCGGCGGCGGCCACGCGATTCCTCGAGGAGAACAACTCCAGCAACCGTGTGGCCGGCTTCGAGTGGGACTTCAACACCGTTGATGACAACACCGTGAACGCATGGTGCATGCCGGGCGGCAAGGTGGTGGTGTACACCGGCATTTTGCCCGTGACGCAGGACGATGCGGGCCTCGCCGTGGTCATGGGCCACGAGATCGCGCACGCCATCGCACGGCATGGCAACAAGCACATAAGCCAAGGCATCGCCCTGCAAGGCGCGGGCATGACGCTGGAAGTGCTCACCGGCGAGAAGCCTTCCGTAGCGCGCGACCTTTTCCTGCAGAGCTTCGGCATCGGTGGGGCCCTGGGCATGCTGGCCTACAGCCGAAAGCACGAGACCGAGGCGGATAAGATGGGCCTCGTATTCATGGCCATGGCCGGATATGATCCGCGTGAGGCGCCAAAGTTCTGGGAGCGCATGAGCCAAGGCGGCGGTCAAGCTCCTCCCGAGATCCTGAGCACGCACCCGAGTGATCAGACCCGCATGCGCGACCTCGAGGCGTACATGCCGCAGGCGCTCAAGTATTACAAGCCCTGAACCGTGCGTGAGCGTGCCGGTTCGGTGCTCGCGGTAATGCTTGCCGGATAACGATGCACGACATGCTGCCCACCGTTTCGATCCTGATCTCGGGGCTTTTCCAGCGCGCGCGCCCATTGATTCGTCTTGGCGTGTTCGCTTCAGGCGCGCTGCTCATCCTGATGGTGGCGCTGGCCTTCACGCGATTGCCTTTCGATGCGCATCGGTGGCTGGGCATGGCAGGGGAGGAGTGCTTGGCTCCAGCGCGCGCGATCGTGGTGCTCGGTGGCAGCGGTATGTCATCAGGGCCTGAATTGCTTCGTTTGCACCGCGCGGCCCAGCTCGCGTCGGATTGGCCACATGCCGAAGTGCTCATCGTTCATCCCGGGGATAGTGCCGTGCTGCTGACCATGTGCGATGAACTCAAAGTGCGCGGCGTGGATTCAGCTCGGGTCGGGCGCATCAATGCAGGTGAGAATACCCGAGAGCAAGCGCTGCTCGTAGCGGATCGCTTGAAGGAAGGGAATGGTCGTATCGCGATCGTGACGGCTCCGGAGAACATGCGGCGCACAGTGCGCGCTTTTCGGAACGCGGGCGTGCAGGAGGCCTGTCCTGCGCCAGCTTGGGATCACGCCATGTTCCACGGATTCGAGTACGACCATGCGCGCATCGGCGGCAAGGCATGGGCGCCCGACATGGCCCAGCACACTGCCTTGCGCTACACCTTCTGGAACTATCTGAAGCTGGAGGTGACCTGCATACGGGAGTGGATTGCCATGGCCTATTACCGCCTGAATGGCTGGATCTGATCCCGGAACGATCGCCGCGCCTATATTCGCAGCCGTTTTCACGGGGACCCGTAGCTCAATTGGATAGAGCATCTGACTACGGATCAGAAGGTTTGGGGTTCGAATCCCTACGGGTCCGCAGGACACGGAGAAGGCGCCGAAAGGCGCCTTGTTCGTTCCGGCAGGAACGAACCGAGTCGAGGTTCACCCCGACATGGGTCGGGGAATCCCTACGGGTCCGCAGGACACGGAGAAGGCGCCGAAAGGCGCCTTGTTCGTTCCGTACCGTTACGGATACGCCGCATTCATCAACGTTCCATTGATGTTGCCCGGCCCGGCATGGCAGCCTTTGCATGCCGCGCCGCGGTTCACCGCCGTTTGGCGCACCTCGCCATTGTCGCGGATATAGCCCCAGACCCAGCCGTTCTCATCGGCAGCTGCATCGCCGCTGCGCTTAAGCATCACCGCGTAGGTGCCCAGGCCCGAGGCGTTCGGCCACAGCTCCTTCACGATCAACGAGCCTTCCGGGAACACGGTGCCTTCCTCCACCTTGCCCAAGGTGTCCAATTGGGCTGCTGCAACGGAATTGAATCGGGTGCGCAGAAGCGATTCGAAGTGCCCGGATCCACTGCTTCGCGGCAGCAATGCATTGCTGAACTTGTACCACACGGCGGCTTCAGGACCGCGTGAGCGGTTGAGCAATTCCAGATCGGTCGGCGAATCGTCGCTCTCGTGCTTGCATGCGTGAAGCGCAGCCAGAGTGCCGATGATCGCGATGATTGCGAGTAGTTTACGGGAGTTCATGGTTGGTTGGTCGGAAGGCGCTCGGTGGACTGACAGGAGAATCCAGCCTCTGCGCTTGAATTTTTACGCACGCTGCCGCACGCTAAGCCCAAGGTGTTTTTCCCCGACCATGACATACGACGCAGTCACCAAGGACTCGCGCCTATGACCCTCACCCCTTCCTATTCATCTCCAGCATCTCCTTGATGCCGCCCACGCTGCTGAGCATGGCGGTGGCCTCGTAGGGCATGTAGATCACCTTGTTGTTCTGGCCGCTGGTCATCTCGCGCAGCGTCTCCAGGTACTTCATGGCGATGAGGTAGTTGGTGGGATCGGCCTTGGCGCCCTTGATGGCTTCGGTCACGAGGCGGATGGCTTCGGCTTCGCCCTGCGCTCGGCGGATGCGTGATTGCGCATCGCCCTCGGCCTCTAGGATCTGGCTCTGCTTCTGGCCCTCGGCGGTGGTGATCTGCGATTGCTGGATGCCCTCGGCCTGCAGCACGGCGGCGCGCTTGCTGCCCTCGGCATCGATGATCTGCGCGCGGCGGTCGCGCTCGGCGCGCATCTGCTTCTCCATGGCCTCGCGGATGTCGCGCGGCGGGTTGATGTCCTGCAGCTCCACGCGGTTCACCTTCACGCCCCACTTGTTGCTGGCCTCGTCGAGGATCTGGCGCAGCTTCATGTTGATGGTGTCGCGGCTGGTGAGCGTCTCATCGAGGTCGAGCTCGCCGATCACGTTACGGAGCGTGGTCTGCGTGAGCTTCTCGATGGCCAGCGGCAGGTTCTCGATCTCGTACATCGCCTTCACCGGGTCCATGACCTGGAAATAGAGCAGCGCGTTGATCTCGGTCATCACGTTGTCCTTGGTGATCACGTTCTGGCGCGGGAAATCGTACACGGTCTCGCGCAGGTCGATGCGCTCCTTGCGCTGGAACTGCACGTACTTGTTGCCATCGGGCAGATCGCGCGTGAAGCGGTAGATGATCTCGCGCGGCTTGTCGAATACCGGTATGATGATGTTGAAGCCGGCCACCAAGGTGGTGCGGTACTTCCCGAAGCGCTCGATCACCATGGCCTCGCTCTGTTGGATGATGCGCACGCCCTTGGCGATGATGACGAGCACGAAGAGGACGAGTAGCGCGGGAATGATGTAGTCTGCCATGGTTGAGGGGGGATTTATCCTGCCGATGGTTCGTCGGCAATCTGTTGTTCTGGTTTGTCTTTAATCAGTTCTAGGCCACGGGCTTCACAATGAGCGTATTGCTCTCCACGCGCACCACTTCCACCACATCGCCTATGCGCAAGGCCTGGTCGTTGGTGCATTCGGCGCGCCAATCGTCGCCGCCCACCGACACGCGGCCCAAGCGGAGGCCCGGTTCAAAATCCTGCGAGACGCGTCCTCGCTGACCAACCAGCGCATCCACGTTGGTGCGCACGCCGTTGTCCTTCCACATGCGCTTCATGAGCAGCGGACGCAGTGTGAAGAAGGCGATGAGCGAGACGATGGCACAGGCGATCAGCTGCGCGCTGAGGCCGAGTCCCAAGCCTGCGGCGGCACTGGCGGCGAAGCAGCCCATGCTGATGCAGAAGAGCCAGAAGCCGGGCACGAAGATCTCGGCGATGAGCAGCACGATGGCCGCAGCGGCCCACCAATGCCAAGGAGATAGTTGCAGTTCTTCCATTGTTGTTCGCCGTCGAATATAGCCGGGTGATCCGCAACGGCGCTGCCCGTCAAGTACGAGCGGCTTCGCTCGCGTGGGAACGGCATGGCACGGCCCCGGTACATTCGCCGCGCGCCGATCAGCAGGCGCCGCACGATCGCTTTGGCAAAGGCAGGCATCCGGTCATTGGGCATCAGCCGCGATAGCGCGCTCACCTACCTCACGGAGGGGTTGGCGCTGCTGGGCATGGTGCTCTCGTTCAGATTGGCCGCCGACCAGGGCAAAGCCAACCTCGACCTGTATGTGATCGCGCGCCGCACGGTGGCTTTTCTCTTCCCAGTGGTGCTCATGGGCGCCATGGTGGGCCTCACGCGCTTCGTGAGCATTAGCGGCTCGGTCGAGGCATCGCGGCGCTACCTCTTCGGCGCGCTCTCGTGGGTGCTCCCATTGGGCGCGCTGTTCGCGTTGCTCGGCTACCTGTTCGCGCAGCGATCGCATGGATGCTCTTTGATAACCCGGACGATGCGCCGCTGGTGACACCCATCGCATTGATGGTGGTGGGCGTGGCGCTGCATGGTATGGCCTATGGCTATTTGCGCGGACGCGGCGCCATCGGCATGGCCAACGCATTGCAGCTCATGGTGCTGGCGATCGGCCCTTGCATCGCATTCGCAGCGTTCGAGAGCATGCTGCGCTCGCTGTGGATCACGGCGGCTTGGTGGGTGCTGTCGCCGCTGCTTTCCATCCTGCCGGATCTGCTCAAAGGCGTGCAAGGCCCCATCGGTCGGCACCGCGCCGAACTGCTCCGCTATGGACTTCCGCGCGTGCCGGGCGATATCGCGCTAGGCGCGTTGCTCACCGTGCCGGGCTACGTTGCGCTGCGCACGCACGGCTTGGGCCTCAGCGGCGAGGTCGGCTTCGGCGCAACGCTGCTCAATATCGCCGCGGCTGTGTTCTCGCCGGTGGCGCTGCTCATGCTGCCGTCGGCCGCTGGCCAATTGGCGCGCGGGCAGCATGCGAAGCTGGCCGATGCCGTGGCCAGGGCCTCGCGCTTGATCCTGTTCGCATCCATCGCGCTGGTGCTGGGCTTCGAGCTGCTTTCGGCGCCCCTGCTGCGCTTGTACCTGGGCGAATCAGGCGATGCTTATGTGGGCATGTCGCGCATCGTCTTCATCGGCGCGCTGCCCTTCGCCTACTTCAATGGCATGCGCAGCCTGCTCGACGCGTATTTCCGAACGCCGCGCAATGGCATCAACCTCTTGCGCTCCTTCGGCATCCTGCTCGCCGGCAGCGCCATCCACCTGCTCGTGCCAACGCCGTGGTACACCATGGGCATCGTGCTCGTAGCGGCCATGGCCTATCTCGGCTACGCCACGTGGCGCGATGCCGCCTTCGTTGAGGAGGAATTGCGGCGCTTGGGCGCCCAAGGGAGCAAGGCCCTGCGCGTGGTGATGGTGGTGCCGGAGCACGAGGCCGGTGTGGTGTATGACGCGGAGCGTGCCGAAGCGCGCAAGCTTGAACGCCTTGGTGCGCGCGTGGGTCTCTTTCATTTGAACAGCCGCACATCGGCCTTGCGCTTATTGCGCGATCGCCAGCGGTTGAAGCGCATGATCCGTCGCGAACGACCCGATGCGGTGCTGGTCCCTTATGGTTCCGTGGCGGGCCTGTTCACCGTGCTCGCCAGCGCGCAACCTGTGGTGGTGGTGTTCGCCGGCGACGATCTGGATCGGCGCGATGTGCCCGGTCTTGCAAGGCCATGGCTCGGCGGACTCTTCTCGCAGCTCGCGGCCTTCTTCGCCGCAGGCATCGTGTGCCGTTCCGATGCCATGCGCGAGCTGCTGTGGTGGCGCGCGTCAGAGGTTTTCGTGATCGAAGCTGAAACAGGCTCCGACGAGGCTGCTCGTTCCGTGCTGGAGCATTTGCGCGCGGTGGCCATGCACCAACCTGCAGAATCATGAGACTGCTGCTCGCGGCCGCCGCATCATCGGTGCATGCCATGCGCTGGGCGAACGCTTTCGTTGCCGGCGGACATGAAGTGCATATGGCCACGCAGCATGATCCGGTCGATGGTTTCGATGCACGCGTGATTCTTCATCGCCTGCCGCATCTCATGGGGTTGGGCTACGTGCTCAATCGGCCCGCGATGGCGAGGTTGATCAAGCGGATAACGCCCGATGCAGTGAACGCGCATTATGCATCGGGCTATGGCACGTTGGCCACTGTTGAATCGAATGTCCCGCTCGTGCTGAATGTGTGGGGCAGCGATGTGTACGAGTTCCCCGATACGAGTCCTTTGCATCGAGCGTTGATCAAGCGCAACCTGCGGCATGCCGATCAGGTGGTGAGCACCAGTGAAGTGATGGCGCGCCGGACCATGGCCATATGTCCTGGTCTGCCGCATGTGGATGTGGTGCCGTTCGGTGTGGATATGGAGCGCTTCCATCCGGCAACGGTTGCAGCTCCCGGCTTGGTCATCGGCACCGTGAAGACCCTCGCGCCGAAGTATGGCATCGATACGCTCATTCGCGCCTTCGCTCTTTTGCGAGAGCGGAATCCCGCTCTGGAGGCTCGCTTGCGTATTTTAGGGGGAGGACCCGATGGCGCAGCGCTCAAGCGACTCGCGAATGAGTTGGGTATTGCCGCGCAGGTCGATTTCATCGGACCGGTGACGCATGATCGTGTGCCGGAGGAATTGCGGCGCATGCGCATCTACGCGGCTTTATCGCGCACGCACAGCGAGACCTTCGGCGTGGCCGTGGTGGAGGCATCGGCTTGCGGCCTGCCGGTGGTGGTGGCCGATGTGGGCGGATTGCCCGAGGTGGTGGAGAAGGATGTCACCGGTTTCATAGTGCCGCCGGACGATGCCCATGCAGCAGCCGAACCGCTCGCGAGACTGATCTTCTCGGAAGCATCGCGCACGCGCATGGGTCGTGCGGGACGCGTGCGTGTGGAGCAACTCTATAGCTGGGACCATTGCGTGGATCGGATGCTGTGGGTGATCGAGCGTACCATTGAACGGAAGAAAAGATGAGCGCCAGGGTCACCGATCTCCGCCGTGTGCGCGTGGTGATTCCTTGCCGGAACGAGGCGGGCTATATCACGCGCTGCTTGCAGTCGCTGGTCGATTGCGATCGCGAAGGCTTGGAGGTGGAGGTTCGTGTGTGCGATGGCCTGAGCGACGATGGAACGCGTGATGAGGTGGGTGCCTTCACCGCGCGCCTCCCCTGGATCACGATGGTCGATAATCCACAGCGCACCACGCCGCATGCGATGAATGCCGGATTGCGTCCGGACGGATACGATGTCGGTTTCATCCTGGGCGCGCATGCCGAAGTGGATCGCGGCTTCATCCGCAGCAGCGTCGATGAATTGCGCAGGCATCCGGAAGCGGGCTGCGCGGGCGGCATCATCGAGAACGTGTATCACGATGCGGTGAGTCGTCGCATCGGCCTGGCCATGGGGCATCCCTTCGGCGTGGGATCGGCGCACTTCCGCACCGGGCTCAAGGAAGGGGAGGTGGATACGGTAGCCTTCGGCGCATACAGGCGCGAGGTGTTCGATCGCATCGGCTATTTCGATGAGCGCCTTGCGCGCAACCAGGACGATGAGTTAAACTACCGCGTGGTGAAGGCCGGATTCCGCATCCGCTTGAACAGTGCCATTCGGAGCCGTTATCACGTGCGCGGCACCTACGGCAAGCTCTGGCGGCAATACCGGCAATACGGTTTCTGGAAAGTGCTCGTGAACCGCATACACGGAGCGGTAACCACCACGCGGCAACTGGTGCCCGCATTGCTTGTGCTCGCTTTCGTTCCGGGTGCCATGCTCGCGTTGCTTGTCCCATTGCTTCGCCTTCCGTGGATCACAGGCGCTTGCCTTTATGTGACCGTCGCTTTGATCAGCGCCATGCAGGCCGCGCGTGGCTTGCGCGATGCGCCGGGCGTTCTGCTTGCTTTCTTCACCCTGCATTTCGCTTACGGTATCGGCTACCTGCACGGGTTGTGGCATTTTATGTTACTGCGGCGCGGCACCGGTTCCGATCACGAGCAACTCACCCGATGAGCTTCAGGAGCCTCCACATCGCATTGCTTCAGCTGTATGCCGAAGGCGGCAGCGATGCGGCTGATCGTTGGCGCTTGCTCACGGCGTGCTTCTTCGCCGCTGCGCTGCCCTTGGCCCCGCTGGTGCTGCCCTTGCTCATGGTGGTCATGGTGGTCGCGCGGCTCATTCATCGCGATGCGTGGCGCAAGCCGCTGCTCCAGGCCGATTGGCGCTCGCCATCGCCATGGCTCTTGCTCTATTTCCTCGCGCATGTGGTGGGCATGGCATGGACCACCAACCAGGATTTCGGCTGGTTCGATATCGGCATCAAACTCGCGCTGTTCCTGTTGCCGCTGCTCGCGATCATGCGCGGAAGCGGGCGCCAAGGACGCGATGCCGTGCTCATCAGTTTCTGCCTCGGCTGCGCGCTAGCGGTGCTGCTCTATCTGGCCATTGCGTTTGTTCGCGCGCTCGATACCGATGGCGCGGGCCTCGAGGAGTTCATGAGCTCGCGCTTCGCTGTCGGCATGCATCCAAGCTATCTCGCGTGGTACCTCGTTACGGCCATCGTGATCCTGCTCACCGGCGAATCGCGTGAGCGCTTGCCGCGCTTCTGGCGCAATGCGAGCCTGCTGATCCTGCTGCTCGGTGTGGTGCTCTGCCAGGGCCGCATGGGTTGGATCGCTTTGCCGATCGTGCTGCTGTGGGCGCTTGCGCAAGGCTGGCGCGATCAAGTGCTGCGCAAGGATCTGCTCGCACTTTTGTTTCTCGCGGTGGTTGGCGCTGCCTCGCTGGTGCTAGGTTCCGCAGGTGTTCGCGCCCGCTTGGTTGATCTGGTCGATGCCGTTTCAGCCGATCAAGCCGACGCCACGCAGAGCGCAGCTGTGCGCACGATAACCTGGCGCGCGGCGTGGGACATCGGTCTGGTGAACATGCCCTTGGGTACCGGCACCGGCGATGTGAAGGATGAGTTGCTGAAGGAGTATGAGCGCATCGGCGCCACGCACGCCTTGGAAAAACGATTGAATGCGCATAGCCAGTTCCTGCAATCGTTCGCGGCACTCGGCCTTGCTGGGTTCATCCTGTTGATCCTCGGCTTGTTCCTGCCCATGCTTTGGCCGGGCGGTTCAGCGAACGACCGAGGCATGCGACGCCTGCTGATGCTGGTGGCCATCCTGAACCTCGCCGTGGAGAGCATGCTCGAAGTGCAGGCCGGGGTGCTCTTCATGGCCTTCATCTGCTGGGTGGCCTGGTGGCCAAGCAATCGAGGTTGAATGCCATGGCGAGTGGCAGCAGCAAGCCTTGCGCTGGCTAGTGGTTCCTTGGACTATGCGGTGCGAGGCGTGAATAAGATCCCGAGCGCCTGCCATGGATGCCGTGCCTTGGGTCCGCATCTTCGCGAGCATGATACCCTTCAGCCCGCCCCGCATCGATGATAAAGTCGTGAAGGCCGTGGAAGAGGCCCTGCGCAGCGGCTGGATCACCACTGGCCCGCGCGTGAAGGAGTTCGAGCGCCGCATCGCTGAGTATTGCGGAGCGCCGAAGGTGATCGCATTGAACAGCTGGACGAACGCCGCTGAGCTGGCCTTGCGTTGGTACGGCATCGGTCCGGGCGATGAGGTGATCGTACCTGCCTACACCTATTGCGCCACGGCCAACATCGTGATGCATGTGGGCGCGAAGCCCGTGATGGTGGATGTGCTCGACGACTTCACCATCGACCCTGACGCAGTTCGTAAGGCGCTCACCGTGCGCACCAAGTGCATCATCCCTGTCGATATCGGCGGATTGCCAGCGCGTGTCCACGACATCGTGCGCATCGCCACCGAGGCTTGCCACCTGTTCACGCCGAAGGTGAACCTGCGCGTGGCGGGCAGCAATCCGCAGATGCGCTTGGGCCGCGCGCTCGTGCTCGCCGATGCCGCGCATTCCTTCGGCGCGCGGATCAAGGGCGCGCGGGTGGGCATGCAGGCCGACATCACCGGATACAGCTTCCATGCGGTGAAGAACCTCACCACGGCCGAGGGCGGCGCGCTCGCATTCAACCTTCCCGAGCCCTTCGATCATGAAGAGGTGTACGCCTACTTCAACACCTTGAGCCTGCACGGGCAGAGCAAGGATGCGCTGGCCAAATTGCAGCCCGGCGCATGGCGCTACGATGTGGCCATGCCCGGCTTCAAATGCAACATGACGGATATCCAAGCGGCCATCGGCTTGGTGGAGATGGAGCGATACGAGAGCGAGACCCAGCCCCGCCGCCGGGCCATCTGCGAGCGCTATCACAAGGCCTTCGAGGGCGATGCGCGCTTCATCCGCCCGCTGCTCGCCGATGAGACACGCGAGGGAAGCCATCACCTGTATATGCTCCGTGTGTCTGGTGCCAGCGAAGAGCAGCGCGATGCCATCATCGCAGCCATCGCGAAGCGCGGGGTTAGCGTGAACGTGCATTTCATCCCGCTTCCGCTCCTGAGCTTCTACAAGGGGCAAGGCCATCAGATCTCGGCCTATCCCAAGGCACAGGCGCTGTACACCAACGAGATCAGCCTGCCGGTTTTCTACGATCTCACCGACAAGCAGGTCGATGAGGTGGTGAAGGCGGTGAAGCGCTCCGTGGCCGAGGTGATGGGCGCGTGATGAAACGGCTCTTCGATATCGTGGTATCGCTGTTCGCGCTGGTGTTGCTATCGCCCTTGCTGCTGTGCATTGCATTAGCGGTCTCGGTGGAATCGCGGGGTGGTGCATTCTTCCGTCAGGTGCGCGTGGGCAGGGGAGGTCGTGAGTTCCGCTTGCTCAAGTTCCGCAGCATGCGGCCGGGCAGCGAGGCGCAAGGGCAGATCACCGTGGGCGGTCGCGATGCGCGCATCACCGGGATCGGTTATTGGCTTCGCCGGACGAAGCTTGATGAGCTGCCGCAGCTCTGGAACATCCTCGCGGGCGATATGAGCATCGTTGGGCCGCGTCCGGAGGTGCCGCGCTACGTGGCGCTCTACACCGCTGAACAACGACAGGTGCTTGACGCGCGGCCTGGCCTCACGAGCATCGCGAGCATCGAGTACATCGATGAGAACGAGGTGCTGGGCCGAGCTGCTGATCCGGAGCGCGCCTACATCGAAGAAGTGATGCCCGCCAAGCTGAAGCTCGATCTGCGGTACGTGCGTGAGCAGAGCCTCGCGCTCGATCTGCGGATCATGCTCGCCACGGCTGCCCGATTGCTGCGCGGCTGAACGCGTTCCATCAACGGACGCACCCCTCGTCACCTTTAACGCGGCTTCGGGTGGCGTGCCGTGCTCCCTTCGTGCGCAACAAAACGCCGAAGCATGCATCGCTACACTACTGCAATACTCCTGCTCGTCGCTTGCGCCACAAAGGCCCAAGTGGCTTGCGATATCATCAGCGCTGGCGCGCTGAACGGCAGCTATGCCCATACGTGGGCTGAACCTCAGGCGGGCTCTTGGGCAACGCCCAACATGCTCGATCCACACGAGCGCGTGGTCGCGGGGATCGCGCTCGCCTACGATGCATCAGCGGCCGATAGCCTCTGCTGCCAAGCCATCCAGAATCCGAGCGAGCTGGTTGGCAAAGTGGCCTTGCTGTACCGTGGCACCTGCGACTATTCGCTGAAGGCGAAGCATTGGCAGGATGCGGGCGCGCTTGCGGTGGTGATCATCAATAACGTCCCCGGTGCGCCGGCCGAAATGGGCGCCGGCTCCATTGGGGCGCAGGTCACCATCCCGGTATTCCAGATATCCGCTGCTGATGGCGCTGCGTGGCGGCAAGAGCTTGAGAACGGTGGAAGCCTGACCGCCTTGCTGGGCAACAAGGATGGTTACTACACGAGTGATGCGGGCTTCCGCAAAGGCGATGTGCTCATGCCGAAGGCGCTCGCATACCCATCGCTGCTGGCCGCGAATACCGGCGAATTCCAGATCCAGGTGGCAGCGCGTGTCCATAATTTTGGAATGCAACAGCTTACGGGACTGATACTGCGCGCGCGTGTTGTGAAAGCAGGCAGCGTCCTCTACGACTACTCCACGGCACCCTTCGCGCTCAACGCGGGCGACAGCGCGTTCGTGACGCTTCCCGATGCGCAGCAAGCCGCTTGGCAAGGGCGTCATGAACTGATCTATACGCTGGTGAATCCGACAGCCGACCAGCACATCATGGACAATGAGATCACCATCCCGTTCACGATGGGCGATGCGATCGCATTGGCCCCGATCGGAATCGCGGATGGCCGGCCCATATCAACCATCGGCATGCATCCGGCGACATCGAGCGGCGAGTTCGAGAGCTGCATCCATTTCCGCGATGCGCATGCGAGCCGTGTGGCCATCACCGGAGTCGACCGGTATTTCTCCGTGAATACGCCTGCAACGCTGCAAGGCGAATTGATCTTCACCCGCGTGTACCAATGGCTCGATGGATTCACCGGAATGAGCGATCCCGCTTTCAGCATCTCATCCCTGGCGCAGGTCCACGAGCAGAAGCACTCGATCACCGCCACGGGCAACGTGGCAGAGCTCCATCTGCCCTTCGATGAACCCGTTGTGCTCATGGATGGCATCCGATACCTCATTTGCACCGCGGCATTGAATCCGGCGCTGTTCTTCGGCTACAATGAGGATGTGCATTATGCCATGAACGACCAGGTGCTCGACCAGCCGACCAGCCCGAACCGCAATGGAAGCAGCTGGTTCATCGGTTTCGTGGGCGGGCCGGTGGCAAGCTTAGGTGCGCGCACGGTTGATGCAGCAACGATCGGGATGGATGAGCACGCGCGAAGCGTTGGCGCATACCCGAATCCGAGCCAAGGCGTCTTCCAGCTCGCGCTGAGCGATGTGGGGCCATCACTTATCACGGTGACCGACGCGACGGGACGCGTGGTCTCGACGCACCGAACATCGGGAGAGCGTTTCATCTTGGACCTGAGCGGCGCATCGCCGGGGGTCTATCTCGTTTCGGTTGAGGGTGCGCGCGGACGCGCCACAGGGCGCTTGGTGGTTGAATAGCTCAACCGGGAAATGGATGAGGCCGGGTGCGCAACCCGGCCTCGTTCGTTCATGTCACCTGGAGCGCGCGATCAATCCTCCACCTTGCCGAGCATGTCGCGCAGCTTCTCCAGATCCTCGGCGCGCTCGCTGTCGTTCAGCTTCGCGTAGCTGTTGGCCAGGTTGTTCAACTGGCGCCTGATGATGTCGATGTTGGTGCACGGCTGGTAGAAGGAGGCGCGCGGCTCGATCTTCAGCTTCGCGAGGAATTCATTGATCTCGTTGCGGCCAAGGATGTCGCCCTGACTGAAGGCGTTCACATAGAAGAGCACGTTCTCTTCGCCCTGCTGTCCGGCATCGGCGCCTCCGATGCTCTCTTCATCGAGGTAGGCGAGCACGAAATGGTTCGGCAGGTTCACCCCGCGCATGGGCAGCCCCAGATCCTCGGCGAGCACTTGGTAAATGATCGCGAGCGAGAGCGGATTGCCTTTGCGGCTATCGAGCACCTCGTTGATGTAGCTGTTCTGCGGCGCGTGGTAATTGCGCTTGTTCCCCTTGAAACCATGCACCTGGAAGAAGATGTGGTTGAACACGCGCACCTTCTCGAAGGCCGTCAAGTGGTCGTTCAGCTCCAGCCAGATGTCCTGCCGGATCGCTGCCAGCCTCGCCTTCACCTTCTGCTCGTCCATGTCGGGGTAGCGGTAGCGGCTGATGATGAGCGCGCCCTCGAGCAGGTCCTCGCCCCCGCCCTCAAGCCAGGCCTTCAGGCGCACGGTCACACGGCTCAGGTGTATGGTGTGCAGGAGGTCCTCCACGCGGTTGCGGAAGAGGTCGCCGAGGTCGTCGGTCTCCCAAGCGCGCTCCAGTTCGGGAACGATGTCGTCGCCCATTTGCACGATGCGTTGCCGCACATGGGTGTAGATATCCTCGTCAGGGTCGTCGATCAATGTGATCAACGCTCGGATCTCGTTCTGGCTCATCGGTTCCGCTGGTAAGAGCGGCACGGGCGAAACTATCCGGGGCATGTCGGCCGCAAGGGTGCTGGGCACGGCCATGTTTCAACCGGTGCGATGTTGACTGCGCTTGGCGCTTGAGCGCTGTGAACATGCGTCTGTTCGTGAGCCGATGCCATCACCAAGCAAACCGACGAACTTCGCCGCCGCTTGAAGCTGCCCATCACCATCGGCTACCTCACCATCGAGGATGCGCGCGATCGCCGCACCTGGTCGGGCACGCACCATTTCCTCTTGAAGGAGTTGGAGCGCCGGGTGGAGCGCATCGAGCTCTTCGGACCCTTGCCGGAGACCTTCGCCGTGAAGTGCGCACGCCTGCTGAACCAAGTCCTGCTGCGTGTGCCGGGCAAACGCTTCAACTGGCGCGCTTCGCCCTGGGTGGCCCGCAGCTATGCGCGCATCATCGAAAGCAAGCTCAAGCAACGCCCGGTCGATCTCCTCATCGCGCCTGCTGGACTATCCACTGTGGCATACCTGCGCACCGAAACGCCGATCATCTACATCAACGATCGCTGCATCGCGGGCGCTCTGGGCTATCACGATGTGCTGCAGGACCTCTTCGATTGGTCGCGCGAGCAGAGCCGGGCCACCGAACGAGCGGCGTTGAACAAGGCCGCGCTCAGCATCTTCAGCAGCGCCTGGGCGGCCGAAGCCGCGAAGCTGGCCTTGCCCGAAGCCGCCGATCGCGTGCGCATGATCCCCTTCGGCGCGAACCTGCCGGAAGCACCTGCAACGCCCAGCACCGGCACATGGCCCAACGGCCCGTTGAAGTTGCTCTTCCTCGGCGTGTATTGGGAGGAGAAGGGCGGGCCTATCGCATTCGATGCCTTGTTGGCTTTGAAGCGCGCGGGCATTCATGCGCAATTGGTGGTGTGCGGCTGCCAGCCACCGAGCGCGTGCGACGATCCCGACCGATCCGTGAAGGCTTCCTCGATAAGAACAAGCCGGAGGAATTGGCACGGCTGCAATCGCATCTGCGCACGGCCGACTTCCTCATCGTGCCCACGCGCTTCGAAGCGTATGGCATCGTGTTCTGCGAAGCAGCGGCATACGGGCTTCCTGTGCTTGCAACGCGCACAGGAGGCGTGCCCACCGTTGTTGAAGAAGGTCGGACCGGATTGCTCTTCCCGCTTGATGCTGAAGGACAGCAATACGCCGATGCCATTCAAGGGCTGCTAGCTGATAGCGCGCGGCTGACCGCGATGCGACGGGCAGCTCGCGGGCGTTTCGAGCACGTGCTGAACTGGGAGGCCTTCGTGCAGGCGATGCTGGATCAAGCAGCGCCGCTGCTGCCTTCGAGGAAAGCCCTATAGCGCTTCCGGAAGCCCTCCGGTTCGTATTCGCGACGGGCATGATCGTACGCCGCGCGCCGCATGCCTGCCAAGCGTTGCGGATCGCGAACAAGGTCGCGGATGAAACCGGTGGTCTCATTCACGACAGTGTCCGCATCCGCAGAACTGTTCAAGAGCGCGAATGAACCGTTCACCTGATTGGGTACATCGCCAACCGGTGTGCTGATCACCGCCAAGCCGTGCGCCATGGCCTCCATGATCACAACGGGATAACCCTCGAGCGTCGATGTCTGCACGATGATGTCGTGCGCCGCGTAGATCGCCGAGAGCTTCTCCGGGTCGCTCACACGACCGTGGAATTCCACCTGCGGATGATTCCCGATGCTGTCGTAGCCCGCCAGGGAGAAACGCAGTTGCCCCGGCATCTCCTTCTCCAAGCGGTCGCATACCTCCAAGAAGAGCTCGGGCCTTTTCACGGGCGATTGACGGCCTACGAAGAGGATGCCTGGCTTCTTGCCTGCTACCGGCTCTTTGAAGCGATGCACCGCATTGGGCATCACGGCGAATGTGCGATCGCGCTCGCAGCTCAGGCCATTGTCGAGCATGAAGCGCTCCCAATCGCGCATGGCCTGGCCGCTGTAGAAGATGAACCTGGTGACGCGCGGGAATTGCGCCATCCACCGCTTCTGCTGCGCATTGCCTTCGGGCTGATAAAGGAACGCATGCTGCTGATGGTAGGCGCGCACGCCGGGTTTCACCAGCGCCAGCAGGTCGAAGAAAGTGTCGGTAAGCGAGGAGAAGAGCACCGGGGCGGGAGCGGCATCCACGCGTTTTGCAATGGCGCGCAGCGCGCTGCGACGGGTGAACGGATGGTGCAGCACGAGGTTCACTTCCACCACCTTGCCATTGCGCCGGAAGCGGTCCTCGAACGACCGATCCGGATTGTAGGAGCAGATTAGAACGAGCGGTTGCAGGTCGGAAACGGTGCCGATCACATCGATGTGGATCTGCTCTGCGCCGCCCACGCACATGTAGGGGAAGGTGAAGAGGAAGCGGCCGTTCCAGGCCTCAAGCGCTTCGTGCAGGGCGCGGCGCTGACGCAGAACGCCGAGCGGCGAGTACGTGAGCAGCCGGTATGCGTCGCGGAGGAAGGAGCGCATGGGATTCGCTTTCACGTGTTGGTTGATTCGGATGAAACGGACCGGCGCAACTGTTTCAGCAGCGTGTATAACCGCAATGATCCGAACGCCTTGCGGAAGAGCACGCGTTGCTGTTCGCTGCTCAGGTGCTCATTCACCAGCGCGAAGGCCGCACGGCGATCGTTGCAGCGCATGGTGAGCAGCGCGATCAGATGCCCCCATTCGTGCATGACGGATGGATGGCCTTGCGCGCGTGAGAACCACTTGGTCGTGAACCGGAGCATGCCCTTGAGCATGTGGGGCGCGTTCTTCGTGTTGTTGGTGGCATGCGTGCGGATGCCGACGAGGTCCTCTGCGACAAGATCGATGCGGCCATGCTCCGCGATGCGCAGCCACATGTCGAAGTCCTCCATGGTGCGCAGCGATTCGTCGAATGGTCCAGCCAGGCTGAACGCCTCGCGCCGAATGAGCGCCGCGCTCGCGCTGCCCGTGATGCGATTGCGCTCCAAGAGTTGCTCGAACACCCGGCCGCGCAACGGTCGCGATTCGCGCAAAGGCGGACCATCCGTGGTCCGATCCTCCGTATCGATCCAATGCCCGTGGCAATACACCAGCAGCAGATCGGATCCGGCCTCATTGAACAAGCGCAATTGCTTCGCGAGCTTCTCCGCATGCCATAGGTCATCGGCATCCAAGAAGGCCACGTATGGCGAATCGCTTAAACGGAGCCCGTGATTGCGCGCGGCGTTCGGACCGGCGTTGGTCTGCTGCACGAGCACGATTTTGGTAGGGCCAGCGTGCTGGTCGCTCAGTAGTCGCACACGCTCAGCACTGCCATCAGTAGAACCATCGTCCACCACGATGATGCGCCGAGGCGGCAGCGATTGCCCGAGCACGGAGCCGATGCTCCGTTCCACGAAGCGCTCGCCATTGTACAAGGGCATGATCACATCAACCGGTGCGGTCTCCTGCGGCATCGCGGCAAAGATGGACAAAGCCCTTTCGGGTCAACGCGAAGGCGCCAACGCGCGCAGAGCAAGCACGAGAAGCTCCTTCAGGATGCGATCAGCCACGCGGTGCAGCTGCGTCAGGTGCGGGATCAACCGGTAGCCGATCATCGCATGGTTCATGCGCTGGCGCGCTTCGCGCGCAGCGGCCGGGTCGGGCAGGCTCTTGTTGATGTGCGCATTGAGCAAGGCATGCACTTGCCTGAAGTGCTGCGGAGCAGATGCGCAGGCAGGTTGGCGGCACGGGTGTGAAGGATCATCCGGCTCCAGAGGTCGTGATCCTCGAAGATGGCCGGGTCGCTATCGTAGCCGCCGGTGCGCTGGAACAGGGCGCCACGCACCATCATGCTCGGGTGCACGAAAGGCGAATCGAAGAGCAGGGCATAACGAATGCGCGCATCATCGGTGGGGTGCTCCAATTCGCCGGTGCGGTTGCCGTGCTCATCTTCAACGGTTGCCCACGTGCCCAGCATGCCGATGTCCGGATGCGCTTGCAGGAAGGCCACTTGCTGCGCGATGCGATCCGGATGCGACACATCATCGGCATCCATGCGCGCGATGAATCCCCCGCGCGCTGCCGCGATGCCCGTATTCAGCGCGGCGGAGATCCCTTGATTGGCCTGCGTGATCACCGTGATCCGCGGATCGGTGAACGATGCGATGATGGCCGCGCTGCCATCGGTGCTGCCGTCGTTGATGAGGATGAACTCGAGGTCGGTGAAGCGCTGCTCAAGGATGCTGGTGATGGCCTCGCGCAGGAAACGCTCGGCGTTGAACACCGGCATCACCACGGAGACGAGCGGGGCGCTATCCGTCATGGCTGTAGCAGGAGTTCGCGGTAGGCATCGAGGTAGCGCTGCGCGATGGCGCGCCAGGTGAAGCCGGCCTTCCATGCGGCTTTGCCAGATGCGCCCATGCGTGCGCGCAATGAAGCATCGCTGAGCAGTTCGGTGAGCATGCGCGCGCCTGCTCGAAGATCGGGCGTGATCAATCCGTTGGCTTCGCGCGTGCAGGGCACAATGCGGCCGCTGCCTCCCCAGCGCGCGATCTCCGCGCTGTTGCCCGCCTCCGATGAAAGGAAGGGGACACCGGCCGCCATGGCCTCGAAAAGGACGATCGGCGAGCATTCCATGCGGCTGGGGAAAAGGAATGCGTCGGCTTGGCGCAAGGCTGCGACGGCTTGCTCGCGCGGCGGATCGAGGAAGAGGATGCGCTTGCCCTTCAGCTTGGCGCGCAACCTCATCCACGAGAAGCGCCAATGGCTGTTGAAGGCGCGCTCGAGAACGCTAATGCCATGACCGATGAGCGCGAGGACCGCCGTTCCGGTATCGGCCGCGATGAAGATCTCCAGCGCTTCGCGTTGTCCTTTGATGCCCGTGAAGCCCCCGATGTGCACGATCAACGCTTGTTGGCTCGCGATGCCATGCGCCTTGCGGAAATCGAAGGCGATGGGCCCTTCGAATTCCTCTTCGCTGGCACCGTTGGGGATGAGTGCCGTGCGCGTTATGCCATGCGTGCGGGCGAACACCGCATCCTGATAGCCTTCCGTGTGCAGCACATGCAGGTCCATGCGGGCCATCCATTGCGGCATCTGCCCATAGTAGCTGGACCATTGCGGATCGTGCAGGCCGGAGAAACCGGTTGGCACTAGCACTTTCCGACCCGGCAATCCGTCCAAGTGGGGCAATGCGGCATCGGTGGCCCATTGCTGCGCGGCGAAGAAGGTGATGATGTCGAAGCCGCCGGTGCGCAGCGCATGCAAGTAGCCTTCGACATCGCCGGTGATCCCGACACGCGCATTGCCGCGCACCTCGAAGCCGCGCACGCGAACACCTTGCATCACCCCATCTGGCCGTTGCGCATGCGCGCTCGTGAGCACCGTCACTTGGTGCCCTTGGCGCGCCATGCGTTCGCTCAATTGCCGCACCACTTCGGCCATGCCGCCGCCAGCAGGCGCGTAGCCTTCGACGCAATGCGCGATCCTCAGAGGGCGATCCATGCTGCGGGCAATATGTCGTGAGCGGGCGCATCGATGCCCTTGTACCAGCGCTTGGGACCGATGACAACCTTGGTGAAGGATGGATTCAGCCAAGCGCCCCACCAGCTGTAACTGCTGTTGGCGATGATGTGGTGCGTGCAGCGGCTCATGAGGAAGAGGTCCCAATGGCTCGCATCGCCGGTGTTGTGATCAATGAAGTCGGCAGGCCTCGGCAGCTTCAGGTTGGCGCGCGCCCAAGCAGGGTCGTAGCTGAATACCACGAAGCGCTGCACATCGCATCGCGCGATGAGCGCTTCCGCTGCGCGCGCATAGTAGCCAGCGTCGCATATGCCATGCAGCGCGGCGGTCTGCGGGTCCGTCACGTAATCGCCGCGCCGCACATGCAGGCTGGCGCAGGGCTCGCTCGCGAAGCGCGCCATCAGTTCCGAATTGCGCGCATCCGGCGCATCGCGCGGCACGAACCATTGCGTGCGCAACTGTTCCGCGATCTCCGCGAAGTAGCCTTCGTTCTGCCAGAAGCCCTCGAGGTAGATCGGTGGCTTCAGCGCGGCCACGCGCGCATCGAAGCCGGTGCCTTGCTCGCGGTAGCCATGCATCGGGAAACGTCCGGGCAGCAGCCTATGCAGATGCCGGTAGCCGCGCATGGTCCATGGCCTGCGCAGGGCGCGCACGAGCGATGCGGGCGCGAATGCGATGGGCGCGCGCAAGCGGTCCAGCTCGAAGGCACGCGGCGTCCACGTCATATCGTGCGGACGATGGTCGAGGAATCCGCGATCGAGCAGCAAGGGCACTCCATGGCGTTGGGCCAATGCAGCGCCCGTGGCATACTGGAACAGCTGGTTGCCCAGTCCGCCCATGAGCCGGATCGCCACATGCGCCATGGACAGCGAAGAAAGAGCCCGCGCGGCAAAGGACAGCCATGCAACCGTGGCGAGGCCATCATGCTCCTAGGCGCGGCTTGCGTGCGATGAGCACGCAATAGGGTGAGAGCGCCGCGCTTCCGGGCGTCCTGCGGCGCAGCCATGGGGTTGCCTTATTCAAGGCGCGCAGCAAGAGGCGCTGGAAGAAGTTCGGCGGGGGCGAATCGCTCCAGAAATCGAACTGCCCCATGTGGCCCTGCGTGAGCACCTCGAAGCCTTGCGCGCAGGATCCGCGCCCAGGCCTCGGGCTGCATGGCGCCCAGATGATGCCTGCGCAGGTTGGTGGCATCGAGCGCGCGATGGAGGAAGCGTTGCAGCCATCCGCGGAAGTTCGGTGTCTCCAGAACGAGCAGTCCGCCGGGGGCCACTAGCTCGCCATGCCGCTTAACCATGCCCTGCCAATCGTGGAAATGCTCGATGAAGCCGAAGGAGCACACCAGGTCGTAGCGGCGCTTGGCATCGTGCTTCAGGAAATCGGCGTGGCTGAATTCGCCGGTGCGCAGGCCCATGGTGTCGAGCGCGGGCTTCATGCGCTCGACGGCAGGTGTGAGGTCGATGCCGTGAACCACATAACCGAGCTTGCCGATCACCGATAGGTAGCGGCCGGGATAGCAGCCGATCTCCAAGGCGTGCTGCTCGCCTTGCGCTTTCGGCACGTGCTGCTCGAGCCATTCACGCACGGCATCGCCAGCGGGCGCCATGGTGGGCTTCATGGCCGCATAGCTCGCGTCCCAATAGGCTTGCTCCACCAAGGTCTGCTGGCTCATGCGTGCAAGGCGGTGCAGGTGGCTTGCGGCACCAGGATCACATCGGCGAGCCTGTTCTCCTCGTGGCCCTTGTTGCCGGGCGTCAGTTGCAGCGCGTTCTCGATCAAGGTGTCGTATGGCACATAGGCGTTCGGCTTCAGGCCGATGTCGAGCCGCACATCGTGATCGATCAGGCCGGGGTTCACCACCTCGAAGCGCACACCGCGACTGGCGCCCGCGCTCGAATCGAACTGGCGCATGGTGTGGCTCTGCAAGGCGAAGAGCTTCTGGCCTTCCATGGTGTAGCAGGCGATATCGGCGTGCCAGCCCGGCGCGTAACGGCCGGGCTCCCAATGGATCTCGATCGCCATGGCGCTGCCGGCCACCCATTCGCCCGAAGGATCCATGGGCGTGGCGGTCACCTTGATCCCTTTGTGCTCGGCGTTCTTGGCCAATCCGAAGTAGAGGGGGAGCACCTTCTCGGTGGGGCCATCGGCGCGCAGGCGGCCGCGATCGAGCAGGACGCAGCGATCGCAGAATGCGCGGATGGCGCCCATGTTGTGGCTCACGAAGAGGATGGTGCGACCGGCACCGGTGCTGATCTCGCGCATCTTGCCCAGGCACTTGCGCTGGAAATCGGCATCGCCCACCGCCAGCACCTCATCAACCACCAATATCTCCGGCTCCAGGTGCGCGGCCACGGCGAAAGCAAGGCGCACGTACATGCCGCTGCTGTAGCGTTTCACCGGTGTATCGAGGAATTGCTCCACCTCGGCGAAGGCCACGATCTCGTCGAACTTCGAGGCGATCTCCGCGCGGCTCATGCCCAGTATGGCGCCGTTGAGGAAGATGTTCTCGCGGCCGGTGAGCTCCGGATGGAAGCCGGTGCCCACTTCGAGCAAGCTGGCCACGCGGCCATCGATGGTCACGCGGCCGCTGCTCGGCGGAGTGATGCGGCTGAGGATCTTCAGCAAGGTGCTCTTGCCCGCGCCGTTGCGGCCAATGATGCCCACGCGGTCGCCGGCATTCACCGTGAAGCTCACATCGTCGAGCGCGCGGAACTCCTCGATGCTCTCCTGCGCCTTGCGCTGGAAGAGCCCTTTCACGCGATTCGCCATCACATCGCGCAGCGCCGTGTAGCGCTCCTGCTGCTGGTGGCGTAGCATGAATCGCTTGCCCAACTGCTCAACGGTGATGATCGGTGCGGCCATGGTCAGATCACATCGGCGAAGCCGCGTTCGGTCTTGCGGAAGTAAAGGATGCCGATGAGCAGCAGCAGCACGCTCACAGCGCCGGAGAGCAGGAAGCCTTGCGCGTGCAATTCGGTGCGACCGCCCAGCAGGCACCAACGGAAGCCGTCGATCACGCCCACCATCGGATTCAGCTCGTACAGCCACTTCACGGCATCGGGGATGCGCGCGCTATCGCGGATATCGCTGCTGGTGAAGGCCACCGGACTCACGTACAGGCCGAACTGCACGATGAAGGGCACGATGTAGCGGAAGTCGCGGTACTTCACGTTCAGCGCGGCTATGAGCAGTCCGCTGCCCAGCGCGGCTACCAAGGCGAGCAGCAAGAAAGCCGGGAGAAGCAACAGGCGCGCGTCGGGCACGAAACGGTAGATGACCATGAGCGCGAGCACGAGCGCCAGCGCGATCACGAAATCGATCAGGCACACGATGATGGTGCTGGCCGGCACGATCATGCGCGGGAAATAGACCTTGGTGAGCAGGTTGCTGTTGCTGATCAAGCTATTGCTGGCCTCGCTGAAAGCGGTGCTGAAGAATGTCCACGGCAAGGTGGCGGCGGCTACCAGCAGCAGGCGCGGCACATCGCCCGGCACCTGGCTCTCGAAGAGCCAGCCCAGGAAGGCCATGGTGCCCAGGGTGAGCAGCGGACGCAGCACGCTCCAGGCGATGCCGATGGCCGTTTGCTTGTAGCGCACCAGTATGTCGCGCCAGGCCAGGAAGCCGAAGAGCCCCCGGTAGGTCCACAGGTCGCGCCAATAATGGCGGTCGGCGCTGCCGGGCTCCAGTACGATGCGGTGCTTGCTCATGCGGCCGGGCGAAAGTACCGAACGGTCGTTCAGGAGGAGAGCGGTCACAGGTGGCCGTTGCTTGCGGATCAATGCCCAAGCATTCTTCTTCCACCTTTTGCTTCGCCAAAAGGTGGAGCCAAAAGGCGACCACGATCCAAGCCGCGGTCCGGCTCGCACAGGCCCGCTGCACATGCTCCCGAGCCGGGCGCGGCCGCGCGGATCGTGGACGTCCACCGCACGCTGTACTTGAACCCACCGGCGGCTCTGGAACCCAATCGCGCGTTCTATGCTGTCACATGCATTCGATGCGATGCCAGCCCACGATCATGACCCTCACGCCATCACCCACGCCGCGCCGATGGAGCCCATCACCAGCACCGTGAGGTAGAGCAGCAGCAGCGCGAAATACGCGAGCACTTGTCGGCCAGTGCTCTTGCGGAACGCGCGGCGCAGTGCGAGGTACACATAGGCCAAGGCCCATAGTGCGAGCACCGCGATTAGCACCTGGTTCACCGCGACCAGTTGCCAGCGCGCCAGCAGTCGCGATACCACGCCGTAGCCGCCGAAGACCAGGAACACGAACGAATGGAAGTGCGCCGAGAAGATGAAGGGCTTCACGAAGGAGCCGCCCTTCTCGCGGTGCAGCAGGTGCACCAGCGCGGCGAAGAGCGGGAGGAAGAGGAAGAAGAGCTTGGGCAGCACCGATGCGAAGAAGTTGTCCCAGAAGAGTTGCTCGCGAAGCAGCTCATCCTCGCCATCGAGTGCGGCCGCCTTGCCCCAGCCCACCACCAGGAAGAAGAGCACGCTCAGGAAGATGAAGAGGCGCACCGGCGGTATGTAGCGCTGCCGCCTGCCGCGCATGTACTCCAAGGTGAGCTCGCCCGGCTTCAGGAGCAGCGGCTTCAGGCTGCGCGTGATCTTGCTGTCGAAGGTGAAGTAGTCGCCGAGGAACTGGTGCAGGAAGGCCTTGAAGGTGTTGTCGCCAACAGCTGCTTGGCCGCACGCCGCGCAATAGGCCGCATCGGCTTGCATCGGGTGCTCGCAATTGGGGCAAGTGGCGGCGGGCATCGGGAGCCAATGTTACTTCCGGCGGGGCAAACCGTCACACAGTCGAACCCCACGCAGCCGCGTCCGAGACGGCACAGACTCGCTGCACATTCGCCGGGCATGGCAGTGCAGCAGGGTTCGGTAGTTGTGGCGCGATGCGCGATGCTGGCGCTCGCCTTCATTATCGCTCAGGCGCTGCACGCGCAAACGCCAGTAGCGGGCGCGCCACCGAAACCAGCCGCCACCGCCAAGCCCGCAACCGAGCCGCCGCCAACCAAGACCATGGATACCGGCGAGAGCATCGGCTTCATGGGCAAGTCGCTCTGGTTCGAGGTGCGGCGCCGACTGAACCTCACCACCGAAGAGGAGGAGAAGAAGCACAAGGAGGAAACCAAGCAGGTGAAACTGAAGGTGGGCGGACTGCGCGTTGAGAAGAGCGCTGAAGGGCCGGCGGCTGAACTGAAACGCTAGGGGAGGAGCCGGGCAAATTATCCTTCACGGGTTGGCGCGCACCTGTGAAAAATACGTCCCGCCCACCTGTGAAAACTACGTTAGTGAATGCGTCCGGCACGCCCTCCTTTGGTTGGTGCAGCGCACCCGGGCCCATACCCCAACCGAAGCGCCCCAACTGAGCGACCGCCAATTGGAGTGCATACAGGTGCTCTGCGGCAACCCGGAGCCCACCGTTGAGCAGGCCGCCGATATCATGGGCCTCAGCGTGAACACCGTGCTCACCCACCGCCGCCACGTGTACCAGAAGCTGGGTGTGCATTGCCGCCTCGATCTCTACCACCGCGCCCGCGACCTCGGGCTGCTGGTGTGCTCGTGCTGCAAGAAGAGGCACGATGGACAGAAGGAGAGTGGAGGTGAGGAAGAGGAGGGCGTGGAGCTGGGCGGGAATAGGGGAGGTGGTTGACTGATTAGTACAGTAGATGCGCAGGAGCTCTGAATATTGGAGTCGCTGAAACTGAAGCAGGGCAAACAAGCTCTAGATTGGGAGGATGCTGAACTTAAGGAACGGAGCCACAGGCAACGCTCAGCTCAAGTGGGGGGCTATTGGGCATCACGCCACCATCCCCTCCAAGAACACTTTCACATACTCCTTCATCTGCTCTACGATGCGCTCGCCAATCTCGCGCGCCTTCAATACGCTCGGTCGCGACTCAAGGCATTTGAACACATCGTCTTTCAGCGGCTCTTGGCCGGTGAAGATGTACGCCTCAATGAGGTTGGAGAATTGCCTCTGATCTAAACCTTCTTCTTCGCAGATGGCTTGCAGCGCCAGCACGCGTTGGTCCTCCCAATATTGGTCGAAGGCATCTTGAATCCGATCCGCGTCCGTGATCTTGGGCAGGTGCTCGGCGATGAACTTCTCGATCAGCTCGCGCTTGCTGCGCAGCTCCACCTCGCTGCCTAGCAGGGCCGCTATCTGCTTGCGCACGGCTTCGCGCTTCGCCTCGCTGCTCTCGCCCTTCAAGCGCGCTAACAGCTTCAGGATGTAGGCCACGTTGATCTCGTCGCGATGGACCAGCACCACCTCGAAGTCGATGTCTTCCAGGATGCTGTGCTTGTCCTTTGTGCGCTGGCGTTGCACGCTGTCCTTCAGGTCAAGGTATTTGCTCGTGTAGTCAGCGAACTGCTGCTCCGTTAGGGGCAGGTCGCGCCAGTCGAACTCGGCGTATGTCTTCAGCACATTGTAGAGGCGGATCAGCTCGCGGAAGGCTGCTACGAAAGACAGTTGCGCCTCCTCGTCCAGTAGGTCGTCCACAGCGCGCACGGTGGGCGCCACCTCCAGCAAGCGCTTGTAGGCTTCGATGAACTTGGCGACCAGCTTTTGGTAGGGTGGTAGGAAGATCACCTCCTTCGCGTCCTTGTTGCTAAAGAGGGCGAGTGCCTCGTCCGTGGCCTTCTTCAGGTTGCGGTAGGCCACGATGTTGCCCTGGCTCTTCTTCTCGTTCAGGATGCGGTTGGTGCGGCTGTAGGCCTGGATGAGCCCGTGGTAGCGCAGGCGCTTGTCCACGTACAGGGTGTTCACCTTCTTGGCATCGAAACCGGTGAGCATCATGTTCACCACCAGCACCAGGTCGATGCGGTCACTGTCCTTGGCGTTGGCCTTCTCCCGCTCGCGCAACTTCTTGGTGATGTCCTTGAAGTAGTTCTCCATCCCCTTCTGGTCGCGGGTGCTGAAGGCGGTGCCGAACTGATTGTTGTAGTCCGCTATGATCCGCTCGATGCCGTCGCGGCTGTGGCCATTGCCATAAGCGGCGGGTGGTTCGCTGGCGAGGTTGTTATCGTCGGGGATAGCGCCAACTGCTTCGTCGTCCTCCTCGTTGGTGCCATAGCTATAGATGGCAGCGATACGCAGTTCGTGTTGCCCAGTGGCCTTGCGCTGTTGAAAGAGGTCGTAATACTTCAACAACGTGGGAATGCTGCTGATGGCGAACAGCGCACTGTATTCGCGGCTGTGGGTCTTGCGGTCGTGGATGCCGATAATGTGGTCAACCACTTTGCCTAAGCGCGCTTCGTCATCGAATACCTCTGCGCGGTCGATGTCCTCTACTTCGATGTCCAGCGGGTTGCCGTCCTTCTGCGTGTAGCGGCCCACGTACTCCACGCTGAAACGCAGCACGTTCTCGTCGCGGATGGCGTCGGTGATCACATACTTGTGCAGGCATTCGCCGAATAGGTCCTTCGTGGTGCGCTTGCCCAGCTCGTTCTTGTTGGCGTTCTCGGCGAAGATGGGCGTGCCCGTGAAGCCGAATAGCTGCGCGTTGGTGAAGTAGCTGGTGATGTCGCCGTGCGTTTTGCCGAACTGGCTGCGGTGGCATTCGTCGAAGATGAAGACCATGCGCGCATCCTTCAGCCCTTCCACCTTGCGCTCGTGCCGCACCTTGCTGATGGCGATGTGCAGCTTCTGGATGGTGGTGACAATCAACGGTGTGTTCGGGTCCCCCAACTGCTCCACAAGCCCGCGTGTGTTCTCGGTGGCGTCGACGCTGCCCTCCTTGTAGTCGTTGAAGTCCTCCATGGTCTTGTAGTCGAGGTCCTTGCGGTCCACGACGAAGACCACCTTGGCCACCTCGGGCAGGCCCATGATCACCTGGCTGGCTTTGAAGCTGGTGAGCGTTTTACCACTGCCGGTGGTGTGCCAGATGTACCCATAGTTGTCCGTGCGCTCCTTTGCGGCCGGGTCGTAGCGGCGCACCTTGTCCACCAGCCCCTCCACGGCATACACCTGATAGGGGCGCAGCACCATCAACCGCCGGTCGCGGTCGTTCATCACCACGTAGTGCCCCAGCATGCGGCCCAAGCGCGGTATGCTCAGCAGGTCGGCGGCAAAGTCCTTCAGGGCGCTCTTGCGGCGGCTATGCTCATCCGTCCAGTAGAAGGTCTGAGCGTAGGTGAGCGCCTCGGTGGGGTTGTTCACGTAGTACTTCGTGTTCACCCCGTTACTGATGGCAAAGAGCTGGATGTACTGGAACAGCCCGCCATTGGCCCAGTAGCTGTGGCGTTTGTAGCGCTTGATCTGGTTGAAGGCCTCCTTCAGCTCCAGTCCGCTGCGCTTCAGCTCCACCTGCACCACGGGCAGGCCGTTGCACAGGATGGTGACATCGTAGCGGTTGGTGTAGCTGCCCACATTGGTGACCTGCTGCGTTACCTGCCACTTGTTGGCCCTGGGATCGCCGTCATCGAAGAAGCGCACGTAGGTCACCGTGCCGTCCTCGCGCTCCAGGGCGTAACGGTCGCGCAGGATCTTGCTGCGGTCGTAGAGCGTGCCCTTTTGCAGATGGTTCAGGATGCGGGTCATGTCCCGCTGCGTGAACGTGGTGGTGTTGAAGGCCTCCAACTGCGCCTGCAGGTTGGCCAGCAAACTGGCATCATCCTGAATGGCTACGAAGCCATAGCCCATGCCATTGAGCTGGGTTACCAGCTCGGCTTCGAGGAGGGCTTCGGGTTGGGTGGACATCGAAGAGCTTACCGCCCCAAGATCGCGACTTCCTTCAACTCAGCGCCACGGCCGCACATTCTGGCGCTCCAGGTGCTCTTCCACGCGCCCGATCTCATTGGTCGGCACCAAATCAATGCGCTTTGAATTCTTGAGTGCAAGCCATGCGAGATGCTGCTGAGGGTGTTCCTTCTTGTCAGGCTCATCACCGACTACGAAGGCTTTGCCCAAGGTGCCTTGTTGCTCAAACACGTGCGTCACATTGTCCAGCTTGTTGATATCGGCTTCAAGGAAATACTCACGCTTCTCGAAGTCCACCACTTCGCCGATCACATCCTTGTGATTCTTACCGATGAAATCGAGCTTGATGGTCGGAAGGAGCAACCCAGGGATCTCCTTCTGGCTCAGTTCGGCATTCCAGTTCACCCGGCTGCCGATGCGGTCCTTCAACTGCACCTTGGCTTCTTCGATGTCCTTCGTCGCACTGCTGAGCACTGCAACGGACCTGTCATCGACGAGCAGATGGAACAGGTCATGGAACTTCTGGTCATCGGCTTGCAGCTCGATCCGCGTTACAGGGCCAATGGTGAGCAGATTGCTGCTGTATTTGGTCAGGTAGTGGAAGTAAGGTTCATTGAGTTCGTAGGTGCCGGTCTTCTTGGGTATGGCCCCTTGGAACAGGTCGCCGAGTTCAGGACTGTCGGCTTCGGCCTTACGTTGCAGCGCCTTCAGGTTCTGGCGCAACAACAATTGCGCATCAGCACCCATCAGGTCGCGCACAAGCGCAACGCGATGCTTGCTCCATGCGAAGCGCGGCTTATCGCCGCCGTGCATGAAGAGCCCCACCGCGAGTTTATCGCCGCTGGCCGGGTTAATGCCCGCATAGAGGATGGAATAGAAGCTGTTCATGGCTCAACAGTGTTTGAGCAGTTCGTGGAAGTGAAGACCGACAGTACGGAGCCACTCCTCCGTGAAGAGCCGTTGGTGTACCAACGGCGTGAAGGTGGCTACATCGATCCGCCAGTCGGCAGGGAGGCAGGATAGGATCTCATCGGTGCGCTGTTCGCAAGCGTTGGCCCAAAGGTAGAGGTTATGTACCAGGGCATCGACCGAAGCCGCGTCCTTGTTGAAGTCCTTACCCAAGAGCTTGGGCATGGCCGGATGCGTAAGTATGCTGTCTTCCAAGGTCAAGAGCGGCAACGGCCGGTCGGGATTGTTGCCGTAGAAGATGCCCTCATGGTCCATCACCCGGATGGTGTGCCCCTCCTCGTCGGCGGTCACCAGCAGGTTGGGATGGCCGCCGGTGCGGTCGTCGTTGGCCAGCCAGATGTCGAACAGCGCGATCTTCAACAGGTCTTGCCGGTTGTGGAAGCGCTTGCTCTCGTAATAGCTCACCTGGTCTAGGAACTGGTTGAACTCGGTGGACCCTTTACGATATCGCGTGGCGAAACAGGTGTGCTTGAAGTAAGCTGGCTGGCAGGTGCTGGAGACATGCTGCCCTACATGTGCCGGGTCCACCTTCAGCAGTGCCGCCTCCAGCACCGGCAGGCCCCAGATCTCCGCATAGGCATGGGCCAACAGTTCGTTGCGCAAACGCGAGCAAGGCTCCATGCCCCGGTTGTGCTTTGCTACGTAGTCCCGCACATCATCGGCGATTACCTGCACCGGGTTGATGTTGGTGTCCCACACCCGGACGATCTCGGCGATGCTATGAAGATGGGGCAAGCTCACTGACTATGATTGCTATGATGCACTATGATGGAATGCCGGGGTCGGCTTTCGGTCGGATGGTGCCTGCGGGCTTTGCCTGCCTTCCGTAGGGTTGCATGACGCGCTTGAACTGTAGCGAACGACTGCCGAAGTTCAGGAGCAGGCCGACCTCAAGACCTGAGCATTCGAGGTAGTTGATCGCTTGCGCCAGGTGGCCATCCTCCAGTTCCAGCACAGCCTTCAGTTCCACCATCACGGTGCTTTCCCACAAAGAGGTCCACCCGCCTGCTGCCAATGCTTCGGCCTTTGTAGCTAAGCGCCATTTCCAATTCGCACTGGTGTTCGCATCCCGCGCAACTCCAACTCAATGGACAAGGCCCGCTGATAGACTATTTCAGGATAGCCATTCCCGAGGACGTTATGCACCTCCATGGCTGCGCCAATAATCTGACCGGTCAACTCGGAGTGCTTGTGCGCTTCTTCACTCATGAGACTATGATGGCTATGATGGGCTATGATGAAATGCAGGCCTTGCGCCTCGCTGGCATTTTGAGTTCTCATAGTCCATCATAGCAATCATAGTCACCTAGACGAACATCTGCTGTAGTAGTCCCTTCTTCCAATTCTCCGCCGCCGCAACACCGCCGACCACGCCCGCCACCTTCGCATCCAAGGCCATCAGGAAGCCCACGATACGGGACGGCCCTTCGAGGATCGGTCTTATCAGAGCGGTCATGCTGATGGCTACTGGTTATCCCCCCTTGTTTTCCGCCGCCATCTTCAGCAACCGCAACAGCACCGCCTCGTGCTTGATATCACCCTTGCTGAGGCGGATGCGGTTTGGACCAGCGGGTATCATAGCCCAGCTCGTCCAGGTCAGCCTGTTCGATGATCTCGTCCGTGGTGGCGGTGCGCGGTAGCGCCAGTTCGATACGGAGGTAGTTCTTCTTCGGTCGGAAGATCACGAAGTTGTGCGGCTGTCCATCCTTCGCCAGGCCGATGTAGGACTTGTTTTGTACTTCAGTGTGTGTCCGGGGGCGAAACCAGCGATCATCTCCAGCACCTCGTCCGCCATCTTCACGGTAGCTTGGGTGCCGCGCTTTATCCAATAGTCCCGGTCGGTCACCTCGGCCACTTCCTCGTCCTCGTCCAGCAGGCCCAGCGGCATCTCGTCCAACACCTTGGTGAAGACCAGGCCGATCTCATCGCCCACCTTCACGGCGTTCATCTTGATGGCAATGATGGGGATGTGGCCGTTGAAGAGGCTGATGACATTCAGGAAGCGGCTGGTGATGTCCTCCGCGATGAGCACCGCGCAATGGTCGTACTGCGGGTAGCGCCTGCGCTCAATGTCCCAGTACTCGATGGTGCGGATGATGTGGGCCTCGTCCGTGCGGCCCAATTGCAGCTCGATCTCATAGCGCCGGTTGGTCTCGGAGTCCTGCATCAGCCGGGCCAAACGCCCGGCACGGGGCTGGATGCGTTCCTTGTCCTTGATCACCAGATCCCCGAGCCCGATGATGGTGGGGTCGGCCGCGATCATTTCCTGCACCATCTTCTCCGTGTAGTGCGGATGGTTTTTCAGGTCGATCTTCTCGGTTCGCTTCAGTGCCTTCACGGTCCGTTCATTCA
>JADJOG010000029.1 GCA_016713865.1 Flavobacteriales bacterium
TCCTGCGGGCCGCGCACGTTGAGGTAGGTCTCCTGCTGTCCAGCGAAGGAGGCAGCGGGCAGGTCTTCTGCCGTAGCGGATGAACGCACGGCGACGTCGGTCTGCTCCTGGCCGTACTGCTTGCTCATCTTCTCATACCACGAGAGGATGCCTTTCCAAATCTCTTCGGGGAACTTGCCGTTCTTGATGAGCGTGCGCACGGCGAGGCCGGTGCGGCGGATGCTCTCCACATCATCGGGGTCAAGGCCCGCTACGATGTCCTTGATCTTCTGGTCGAGTTCGTTGTGCGCGATGAAGGCCTCATAACTAGCCACCGTGACCACGAAAACCGCCGGGCACTTTCACGCCGAGTTTACTCAGGCGCTGGATCATCTCCCCGAGGCTAGCGTTCTTGCCACCTACGGTCGGGATGTCGCTCAGTTCAACTTCGTGGAGCCATTTGAGGTAGGGGCGGTGCCCGTGATGCGCTCGATGTGTACGTTGGAAGGGGTGGTTCTACCAATCCGGTGCCCCGAAGGTTGGGTCTTCTTTCTGGATTCGACCTGAGTTCTGTAAGCGATTTGCAAAGCTTATTTCGCCTTGCTGTTCAAAACTTCTTGTCAAGAAATTTGGCAATGGCCCTGAGGTGATGCTTAATTGTGCGTCGCATTGTCGACAGAAAAACCGTCAATGCGGAACATCTAAGGCTCACGAACCAACACAGAACGGAAATGGCAACGGAAATCAATAAGGACAAGCTGAAGGCCCTTCAACTCACCATGGATAAGCTGGAAAAGACCTTCGGCAAAGGCGCGGTCATGAAACTCGGTGATGATGCGATCGAGCAGATGGAGGTGATTCCGAGTGGCTCGCTTGGCCTCGATCTGGCGTTGGGCGTGGGAGGTTATCCCAAGGGCCGTGTAGTGGAGATTTATGGTCCAGAGAGTTCGGGCAAGACCACATTGGCGATCCATGCCATCGCAGAGGCCCAGAAGAAAGGCGGCATCTGCGCCATCGTCGATGCCGAGCATGCCTTCGACCGGTTCTATGCCGAAAGCCTCGGTGTCGATACCGAGAACCTCCTGATCAGCCAGCCCGATAATGGCGAGCAAGCCCTGGAGATCGCTGATAACCTCATACGCTCGGGTGCCATTGACCTCCTTGTCGTGGATAGCGTGGCGGCCCTTACACCACGCGCCGAAATCGAGGGCGAGATGGGGGATAGCGCGGTGGGGATGCAGGCCCGCTTGATGAGCAAGGCCCTGCGGAAGTTAACCGGCACCATAAGTAAGACCGGCTGCTGCTGCATCTTCATTAATCAGCTCCGTGAGAAGATCGGTGTGATGTTCGAAATCCCGAGACCACCACGGGCGGCAATGCGCTCAAGTTCTACGCGAGCATACGCCTGGATATCCGCCGCGTGACCCAGTTGAAGGAAGGGGAGAATGTGATCGGCAACCGCACTCGTGTGAAAGTGGTGAAGAACAAGGTCGCGCCGCCGTTCCGCAAGGTACATCATGTTCGGCAAAGGCGTGAGCAAGACGGGCGAGATCATCGACATGGCGGTGGAACTGAACATCGTGAAAAAGAGTGGCAGCTGGTTCAGTTACGAGGATAATAAGCTCGGGCAGGGTCGCGATGCCGTGCGTCAATTGCTAGAAGACAATCCGGAACTCTGCGCAGAACTCGAGCATCGTATCAAGGAAGCGGTGGCTAAGACCGAGCAGCCGGTCATGGCCTAAAAGGGTTGCCCCGCTACTTTTGAAGGCCCCGGGTGGTGAAACCGGGGCCTTCGCTTTATGCGCATCCTCAACTTCTCCTGCGTCCTTCTCCTTTTCGCAACAACCATTGGCTGCGGCGGAACGCAAAGCGGCCAGGATGCTGTTGACCCGCAAGAAGGCACTTTGCCTTGGATCGAGCAACGGATACTTGCTGAACCGAACAATCCGGATGTCTATGCACGTCGCGCGGCCTACTTCGAGCAATTGGACAGTGTGCGACTGGCTGAAGCGGATTGGAAAAGGGCCATCGCCTTGAATGACCGGAGTGGCCATTACCGTATACGCCTCGGTGACCTCTACTTCCGCAAGATCAGGTTGAGCGAATCGGAAGAACAATTCCGACAGGCCATCCAGATTGAGCCAGATAGTATTGCCGCCCGTGTGAAACTGAGCGAATTGTACCTGGCCCAGAATCGCTTCAAAGAGGCCATGGCCGAGGCGAACATCGCGCTGAAGCTTGACCCGCTCGATGGCAGTCTCTATAACTTGAAAGGCTGGATCCACAGGAGCGCGGGTGATACCGATCTGGCGGTCAGCAGCTATCAGACGGCGGTTGAACGCGACCCTGGCTTGTATGACGCCTACATATCGCTCGGCCTTCTGCATGCGGCGCGGCGAAGCGAACTGGCCTTCGCGTATTATGAGAATGCCGTTCGGCTCCGACCAACGAGTATCGAAGCCTTGTACAACTATGGGGTTGCTGCCCAGGACATGGATCAGGACAGTATGGCGCTTGCTCTCTATGAGCGTATCAAGAGCGTGGAACCACGTTACCCATTGGCTTATTACAACACAGGATACATCCTGCTGGAGAAGCGCAATGATCCCACAGAAGCCAAGACCGAATTCGGTCGCGCAATCAATCTATTGCCCGACTACACGGATGCGTACTACAACCGGGGCCTTGCTTTTGAGCTTTTAGGACAACTCGACAGCGCGCACAGGGATTACACACAGGCAATCCGCCTGGCGCCGGACCACACGGCCGCTGCTTTGGGCCTGAATCGTTTGGCGGATAGGGGAGTGCGCGTGAAGCCGCGTTAGCGGCGTTGGGCGGTCTTCACTTCGTTCACCCAGTGCTGACCGTTCTGATGATGCACCACGAATCGACGCACACGAATTCCGGCAGGTGTGTGAGCGCGCAAAGTCCATGTGCCGGCGCGAAGACGGTTGATGTCGAATGCGTTCACTTCAATGTCGCTAAGTTGCTCAATCACATTGCCTTGGGCGTTCAGCAGGTCGACTCGATGCGTCCCTGGCGGCATCGCGAAGCGGACGATACCGGGTTCGCTCGTCTCGTGCATCTCAATCGATGCATCGTCGGCGGTGCGCTCGGGTGCAATTGCAGGCATGTAGGCCAGATCGCCTTGTGCCTTGGCGCTGAGCACGACACTGAGAGCGCACATGAACAGGGTTGAAGCTCGTTTCATGGTGCGCGTTGGTACGAGACTCGCCGTCGCGTGGTTCGCCGATCCTTCGCAACTTCGCCACCCCGGGGCTGTAGCTCAGCTGGCCAGAGCGCGTCGTTCGCAATGACGAGGTCGTGGGTTCGACTCCCATCAGCTCCACAACCATCTCCCATGCCCACTGTCGTTGATGTTCGCACCCCGGAGGAATTCGCTGAAGGCCATGTGCCCGGTTCGGTGAACATGCCCTTGCAAGAGCTTCCAAAGCGCATCAACGAGTTTCAAGCGATGGAGCGCCCTGTCGTACTCTGCTGCCGGAGTGGGGCCCGCAGCGGCCAAGCCTTAGCCTACCTGAAGTCGCAAGGCCTTGTCGGCATAGAGAACGGCGGCGGTTGGCTCGAGGTCCTCGATAAGTCTTGAAGCCGCTTCATTGCGATTGTTCGTTTTCAGCAAAAGGGAAATGGAGCCGCTACGGCTCGGGAAGGCGCACACCGTAATCAAATGACGCCTGGATGGTTGCTCGCGAACTGCGGTTCAAGCGCCATTAATCTCTTCGCCAAAACCAAAGAAGCCCTCGCAGAGGGCTTCTTTGCTGAAATGATTGAGCGGAGGCTACTTGTCGTCGTTGCCAAGGTTGATTCCGACAGTGAGGCCATAGAGCAGATAACGTGAGCCGATGTCCTTCACGGCGGGATTGTCATTGAACACACGGCTCAATCCGAAGCTTACGCTAGGCTCAACGGACACAAGGCCCATATCGAAACCCAGGGCCGCATCGATATTCATCGAGCCGCGACGGAAATCACCCTTGTCGTAGGCGATCTCATCCTTCCGGTTGTCCACGCTCAAGAGCACATCGTAAGTCGGGCCCATCGCGAAGCGAACATCGAACTGGTAGGTATCGATGATGCGAAAGCCCATCATGGCTTTCAAGCGGAGGTTCGTGCGCACCAGATCGTCTTCAAAGGTGAGCGTGTCGGAGGCAGTGGACTTGATGGCGGTGGCGCTGCGCCCGAAGAAACCGCCGGGCTGGAAATAGAGGCGATCGCCGAAGCGCAGATCGGCGCCGAGCTGCCAGCCGATATTGGCCTTGTATTCAATGCCGGATCCGGGGTTGGTGAGGTTCTGGAACACCACGCCTGCTTGCGGGTTCACTTGGAATTGCGCGGAGACAGCCGATACGGAGGCGGTCAGCGCGATGGAGAGCAGGTGCTTTTTCATGAGGCGCCCAATTTGCGGGCGGGCCGAAATTGCGAACCCCGTGCCAACGCGGTTTCAAAGTCGGCAATGATATGTCCAGCCGAGCTTGTGAGTTCCGCCTATCCACCTACATTGCAGCCAGTTCCAACACAAACCTCCGGCATATGAAGAATTTTTCCGCGCTCGTCCTTGCCTTCCTCCCGTTCTGCTCAATCGCACAGGATTGCAGCACGGGGCGATACGTGAGCCCCAACTTGTTCCCTGAAGTCACGGTCACTACAGACGTGGTGTTCGGTAGCAATATTGGTGTTAGCGGCAGCACCCAAACACTTCGGATGGACGTGTACCAGCCGACTGGTGACCAAGTTGCATTGCGCCCGGTTGTTGTGGTGGCCTTCGGCGGATCGTTCATCAGTGGCACACGAGCCGATGTGGCCAGTGTGTGCACCGACCTAGCAAAGCGTGGCTATGTTGCCGTTGCCAATGATTACCGCGTAGGCTTCTTCCTGCCCAATCAGACCACAACAACCAGAGCGGTTATGCGCGGCGCGCACGACATGCGGGCCTGCGTGCGATACTTGCGCAAGTCGGTAGCCGAATTGGGCAATCCGTATGGCATTGATCCCGACCGGATCATTGTTGGTGGTGTATCGGCTGGCGCGATCAGCGGATTACACGCGACTTATCTTGATCAAGATTCTGAGATTCCAGCCGTGTTGCTTTCGGAGATCGCGAGCCTGGGCGGCATCGAGGGTAACAGCGGCAACCCCGGCTATTCAAGCGAGCCATTCGCTTGTTACAGCTTCAGTGGAGCACTGGGCGACTCGGTCTGGGTCGAGCCTGGCGATCAGCCTTTGGTGAGCCTTCACGAAGTGGGTGATGGCGTGGTGCCTTATTACACGGCGCCTGTTTATGTGGTCGGCCTCCCAACGGGGCTCACCGCGAGCGGGAGTCACGACATCCACATCAGGGCGAACAATGTCGGGCTGGTCAATTGCTTCAAGAGCTATCCGGGAAATGGTCATGTGGGATACCTCGGAGCCAGTGGTTTCGCCGAGGCCATGGATTATGTGTCACTCTTCCTCGGTCAACTGATCTGCTCAGCTCCGGTCACCTGCGGCCTTACGACCGAAGTGAATGAATTCGCCTCCGCCAATTCCGGTGCATGGCCTAACCCGACTGTGGGCGTGGTGAATATCGTTTCGCCCTCCGCTACGGAAGCAATAGTGGTCGATGTGGCTGGGTGTGTGATTATGCGCGAGCGACTCACGATCGGAACGAACGTGCTCGACTTAACTGCTTTGTCGTCAGGTGCATACCTGATTACCGCCGCCAACAGCGCTTTCGCGCCGGTGCGCGTTGTGCGTGACTAGAGTTTGATCCGGATAGCGCCAGCCCGGTCTTCCTCCGCGAGGAAATAGATGCCGGGTTTTGCTTCAATGCGGCCCTCCCAGAAGCCGTGGTTAAGCGTTAACGTCCGGAATACGCGACCAGTGCAATCGAGCACATCGAATCGCGTATGCCAATCGCAATCGGCGCACTCGATGTGCAAGAGGCCATCAACGGCCCATGCCCTCGTAAGGCGTGCCGTTTCCTCGGCGATGGTTGCCTCTGGCCCCCAGATGCTGGCCACCCACTCCGGATGATCGATGTACGGATTGCGATTGCCTTGGATCACGAAAACCGAATCGTTACGCGCCGTCTCTTTCAAGCTCACGGGATCCTGATTGTGCCACGTGAACAAAAGGCTCTCGACCCAAGGCAGCCAGAACCCACTGCTTTGCACCGGCGAGGACCAGGAAGCACTCTCGTTCATGTAGCGAGTGAGCATGTAAAGATGGGCTCGCGCCAGATCGCCTTTGTAGGCGTCTATCGGTTCGAAGACGGTTCCAGTGCATCCGGGCCAAGCGCACGGCCCTCGCTTACCGCCGTTCTGGCTGGTCCATGCGGCTGAGTTCACGGTGCCGTATGGCCAGTTGCCTCGTTGCTGGTTCACCCAAGCATCAGTGGGGTAGAGGTGATGAAGGTCCGTGTTCATGGGAGCGATGTCGCCGAACCAGCTCACAGGGAAAGTATGCTCGCGGTTGAAGCAATCGCCTTCGCTATTGTACGAGCCGCACTGATTCACCACGAACTGGTAGGTGTAGGGCGGAGTGCCGCTCGGAGCATCGCTGTACATGTCCCAAACGGAGCCATCGGGTTTCCGGTCCGTGCGTGCAAAGGCAGCCCAGAGCTGGCTATTGGCGAGCACGTTATGCGGGCTGATGATATCGGCTAGTGCCGCACGCAACGCCTCGCCCGTCAATCCTTGCGCTTGATCGTAATAGCCAGGAGGTGGCTGAGCGCTCGCGCGCGAAAATTGGAGGACCAGAATGAGCAGGAGCAGGTTCCGCATGAGGTGCGATTCGTGGAAGAGGCGGCGAAGGTATCGGCCATGGGGCTGCGCTTGCCTTTGGTTGCAGTTCGGTTTTCTGCCTGGCATTCACGCATTCCCTTCAATAGAACTCCGGTTGTTCTGATTCCATCGCTCTACATTAAATCGATTAGGCTGGGCTTTGCCGACGCGAGTTGAATCTGGTTCCGCGACTCGGCCATAATTGCGAAGGTCAAGGTTTGAATGAATGCAGTTCTCGGCAGCTCTAGTGATGTTCGTTCGGCGAGTCCTCTGTTCAAATTTTCGGAAGGCAAGGCTCTGCTCGGTTGGCTCCAATGGTTACCCCTCCGCCTCCTCCAGCAACTGCTCTTCGTGCATCCGCGCATAGATCTCGCCTTTGGCGATCAGCGAAGCATGCGTTCCTTCTTCCGCCACGCGCCCGTGATCCAGCACCAGGATGTGATCGGCATCGCGCACGGCGCTGATGCGGTGGCTGATGATCACCGTGGTGCGGCCTTTCATCACGCCGCGCAGCTCGCGCAGGATGGCTTCTTCCGTCGCGGTATCCACGGCGCTCAGCGCATCGTCGAAGAGCAGGATGCGCGGACGTGCGATGATGGCGCGCGCGATGCTCACGCGCTGTTTCTGCCCGCCGCTGAGCGTGATGCCGCGCTCGCCCAAGATGGTAACGTATCCCTTGGGGAAGCCGAGGATGTCGTTGTGGACCTGCGCCATGCGCGCGGCTTGCACAATGCGCTCCTCGTTGTCGGCGCTGGGATCGAGACGGAAGCCGATATTGTTGCGGATGCTGTCGCTGAAGAGGAAGACGTCCTGCGGAACAGTGCCTAAACTCTGGCGCAATTTGTCCAGCTTGACGCGACGCGCATCCACGCCATCGATGAGCACTTGTCCGTTGGTGGGGTCATGCAATCGGCCGATGAGATCCACCAGCGTGCTCTTGCCGCAACCGGTATGGCCCACCACGGCCAAGGTGCCGCCAGCAGGCACCTGGAAGCTCACATCTCGCAGCGCTTCAATTCCAGTATCGGGGTAGGTGAAGCTCACGTTCTTGAACGTGATGGCGCCCTGCACCTCGTGTAGATCATCGGCTTCGCTGGTAATCGTGGGTGCTGCGCTCATGAACTCATCGATCCGAACCATGCTAGCGCTCGCCTGCTGGATCAATGAGGTTACCCAGCCCACCGATGCGAAGGGCCAAGTGAGCATGTTCACGTAGATCACGAACTCGGCGATGTTGCCCACGCTCACCGTGGGGTCACCGTTGATCAGCTTCAAGCCGCCCACAAGGATGGTGAGTACTGTGCTTACGCCGATCAGCAGCATGATGGCGGGCATGAACGTCGCATCAACCTTGGCTTGGGAAAGGCTGCGCGCACGGTAATCGCTGGCCGCATCGCGGAATCGCTCAACCGCCATCGGCTCCTTGGCATAAGCCTTCAGCACCCGGATGCCACTGAAGCTCTCCTGCGCCAAGGTGCTCAACCGGCTCTGCTGTACCTGCACATCGGTGCTCTTGCGGTTGATCACATCGCTCACATAGTAGATGGCGATGCTCATGATCGGCAGTGGTGCCAATGTCCAAAGCGTGAGTTCGGTGTTCACGTGCAGCATAAAGCCGATGCACATCACGAAAAGCACCACGAGGTTGATGGTGTACATCACGGCCGGTCCGAGGTACATGCGCACCTTGCCCACGTCCTCGCTGATGCGGTTCATGAGGTCGCCGGTGCTGTTGCGCTTGTAGAAGGCGCGATCCAAGCGCTGGTAGTGATTGAAGACATCGTTCTTCAAGTCGTATTCGATCAGGCGGCTCACCACGATGATGGTCTGGCGCATGAGGAAGAGGAAGAAGCCCTTCAGCAGCGCCAAGGCGAGATAGAGCAGCGCCAGCAGTCCGGCCAGCCAGACCAAGGTGCTTGTCATCTCGCCTCCATCGCCGAGGCGCTGCACACGCTCCCGCAGGCCGACTCCTGTCCAGCCCACCCATCGGGAGAGCGTATCGGGCACGGCCATGGTGCGTTCTGATTCCGGAAGCTGCATTTGCGCGAAACCTGTTGTGATCAGGTCGATGGCCTCCCGTACCACTTGCGGGGCGTAAACCGCGAAGAGGTTGCTGAGCACGATGAACAAGGTGCCCAGCAGCAAGTGCCAGGGGTATTTGGCGAAGTACGGATTCAGCTTCAGCAGCGGTCGCATCGGCGCGGAGAGGAACTTTCTACTTTTGGCCGCCTTTCCCTGGGCGGAACGCGCATGTGGCCTTATGCCACGGAAGCGGAAGCCCTGAACGATGTGCTGCGCCTGAGCCGCGGCATGACCTACAAGAGCGCTTTGGCCGGTCTGGATCTAGGCGGCGGCAAAGCTGTGATCATCGGCGATGCGCGTACGGAGAAGACCGAGGCCATGTTCCGCCGCTTCGGGCAGTTCGTTGACTCTTTGAATGGCCGCTACATCACCGCGGAGGATGTGGGCATGAGCACCACCGAGATGGTGAACATCAAGAAGGAGACGAACAGTGTTGCGGGCCTGCCAGAAGAGATGGGGGGCAGCGGCGATCCCAGCCCTGTAACCGCGTACGGCGTGTTCTGCGGCATGAAGGCCGCTGCGAAGAATGCATTCGGCAGCGACAATCTGAGCGGCCGCAAAGTGAGCGTTCAAGGCGCGGGCAATGTGGGCCGCTACCTCGTGGGTCACTTGGTCTCGGAAGGCGCACTAGTCTTCCTCACCGATATCCACGACGATAAGCTCGCAGCGATCAAGGCTGAATACCCGAGCATCACCTTGGTGAAGCCCGATGACATCTATGACCTCGACGTCGACATCTATGCGCCCTGCGCTCTGGGCGCCACGGTGAACGACGAAACCTTGAGGAAGCTGAAGTGCAGCGTGATCGCGGTGCGGCAAACAACCAACTTGCCGATGAAGCTGTGCATGGCAAAGCCGTGATGAAGAAGGGCATCCTATACGCGCCGGACTTCCTCGTGAACGCTGGCGGAATAATCAACTGCGCATGGGAGCGCAAGGGCTATAACCGGAAGGCGGCGATGGGCCAGACCGAAGGCATCTACGATACTGCGCTGCGCATCTTCAAGGCAAGCGCCGACCTCGACATCCCTACATACTTGGCCGCGAATCAAGCCGCTGAACACCGCATCACGATCATCCGCGAAGCGGGCCTTCGATTCTAACGGCACACATGCTCAACCGGCGATACCTCCGCATCAAGGCCTATCAGGCGCTCTACGCATACAGCCAGGGCGAGCACAGCAGCACGGCTGGGCTCGAGAAGGAGCTGATTCAGGGCATTACGCGCGTTCACGACCTATACCTGCAATTGATGCTGGTTTTCGGAGAGCTGCGGCACGCGGCCGAGCTGCGCATGGAGGATCGCAAGAAGAAGCACCTCGCCACGGCCGAGGACCTCAATCCGAATCGCGCCTTCATTGATCATCCTATCCTCCTCGCCATTGCGACCAGCGAACGCTTGCGCATCGAATGCGAGAAGCGCCGCTTGAGCTGGGTTGGCAGCATGGAGGTGTTCCCCTCCGCGCAGCGCCAGTTGGAAGAGAGCACTGAATACAAGGAGTACCTCGCATTGGAGTCGCCATCGTTCGAGAAGAGCCGAGCGTTCATTGTTCAACTCTTCGATGAGCGCATCGCTAACAGCGAGACCATCCAGGACATCTTCGAGGGCCGCAGCATCTATTGGCTTGAAGACCTCGATCTGGCCGCGAGCATGGTGAAGCGCGTGCTGGAGCAGTGGAAGCAGAACGGCGGCGCGGATCAATGCATGGAGCCGCTCACGCACGAGCCCGCTGAAGAACGCACTTTCGTGACCGACCTTTTCCGCCAGTGCATCGCATTCGATGCCGAGCACGAAGCGCTCATCGCCGCTAAGGCCAGCAACTGGGATGCGGAGCGCATTGCTACCAGCGACATGATCTTGATGAAGATGGCGCTCACCGAGGCCCGGATCTTCGAGCAGATTCCGGTCAAGGTCACGCTCAATGAATACATCGAGATCGCGAAGGCCTATAGCACGCCCAAGAGCAAGACCTTCATCAACGGCGTGCTCGACAAGCTGTTCGCCGAGTTCAAGGCCGATGGCCGCATACGCAAGGTGGGCCGAGGCCTGCTTGAAAGCTGACCCACGGATGCAGAAGCCTGAAGCGTTCTTTCCTAGTGGACCCGGAGGCCTTGTGTCCTTCGTGTTCGCCCTCCTGCTTTCCGGCTGCCTGCTCACCGATCATTCCGAGAACGAGGTTTCCACGGGCGATGTGCATTTCCCGGCTTCAGGCTATGAGAAGCTCGTTGCCAAGGATCAACCAGCAATCCAGTTCGATGCCAACACCATTGACATGGGTCGCATTGCCGAAGGCGCTCAGGTGCAGCACCGCTTCACGTTCAAGAACTCCGGCGGGAGCCCGCTTGTGCTCAGCGCTGTTAATAGCACCTGCGGCTGCACGGTGGGCAAGGACTGGCCGCGCGATCCCATTCCGCCCGGAGGCACTGGGCATGTCGATGTCACCTTCGACAGCAGCGGGCGAACCGGCCGGCAAGTGAAGAGCGTTACCGTTGTGAGCAACACCAATCCGCCGAGCACCGTGCTCACCCTCACCGGCGAGGTGATCGGCCCCAACTTCGAACCAGAACAATAGCACGACATGCAACTCAACATCCTCCTGCAAGCAGCAGCAGCCGAAGGCCAGAATCCAGCGAGTTTCTGGATCACGATGGGCCTCCTCATGGTGGTCTTCTACTTCTTCATGATTCGCCCGCAACAGAAGAAGGCCAAGGACGCCAAGAAATTCCGCGAGTCGTTGCAGAAGGGATCGCGCGTTGTAACCATTGGTGGCATCCACGGTCGTGTCTTGGAGGTGGCCGATACCACCATCCTGCTCGAAGTGGACAGCAACGTGAAGTTGCGGTTCGAGAAGAGCGCGATCGCGATGGACAACACCCAGCAGCTGAACGAAGCGACGGCGAAGGGTTGAGTTAGACCCTGCCGATGTACTATCGGTGGCGAAAACCGTAACGCATGCTTCGAGTCGGCCTCACTGGTGGTATAGGCAGCGGCAAGAGCACGATCGCGCGCGTATTCGAGGTGCTTGGCATACCAGTGTTCCGTGCCGACGATTCGGCGAAGGCTTTAATGGAAAGTGATCCGGAACTCCGGTCGGCACTGATCGCTCGTTTCGGTGAGCGCATCTATCCGGACGGCACGCTGGATCGCCCCGCATTAGCAGCCATCATCTTCAACGATGAGGAGGCACGGCAGGCGGTGAATGCGCTTGTTCATCCTGCGGTGAGGAAGGCATTCGGCGCATGGGTGATCAAGCAGCAAGCGCCGTACGTGATCATGGAAGCCGCACTCATGGCCGAGAATGATGGCTGGAAGCGATTCGATCGCGTAGTGGCGGTGAGTTGCCCTGAGCCGGAGCGCGTGCGACGCGTAATGGCGCGGGATGGTGTGAGTGAAGAGCAGGTGCGTGTCCGCATTCGGTATCAAGCTGGCGAGGACGAGCGGCTGGCGATCGCGCATCATGTGATCATTGCCGACGGCAAGCATATGGAGATCCCGCAAGTGCTCGAGATCCATCAGCAACTGCTCAACGCTGCCGGATGAAGGAGCCGGAGAAACGGATGCCGCTGAGCACAGTGGCGCTTGTCTTCGGCGGAATCAGCATTCCATTGGCCTTTGCTGGTCATTTGTGCTCATTAGCCGCAGTCTTCGGATTCTACGGCATCGGCATCGGATTCTGGTGCCGCTGGAAGGCGAGCAAGCACTTCCTGCGCTACACGCCGGGCAGTGTCCGCAGGGCGCGGATCGGCCTGGTGCTATCCGCGATCGGAACGGGATGCGCCCTCTTGATGTGGGCCTTGTGGGCGAGCAACCTGCTCTTGAACTAAGCGCGCAGCGCACGCTGAACCGGCACGATCGCCTGGGCGATGGCATCGGCTCCGAAACGCTCCAAGTAGCACGCGAGCAAAGCGGCCGTGGCTTCGGCATCGGCCAAGGCACGGTGGGCCTTCGGGAAGTTGATGCCGTAGTGCCGACAGAGGCTACCCAGGTTGTGGTGCTCCAGCTGAGGGGCCAAGCGACGGCCTAATTTCTCAGTGCAAATGGTGGCGCGCTCGATGGGAAGACCGGTGCGCGCGAACTCATGCGCAAGCGCAGTCATATCGAAACGGGCGTTGTGGGCCACCACGATCCGATCCTGCGTGAGCGTTGCGATGGTGCGCGCCACTTCATGGAAACGGGGAGCATCGCAAAGCATGGAATCGTTGATCCCGGTGAGCTTGCGGCTGAACCAAGGGACTCGCTGACCCGGATGCACCAAGCTCTCCCACCGCATGCGCTCAATTCCGCCATCCATGGCGATCACCGCAACTTCCATTACGCGGCCTTTCAATGGATCGCCTTCGGTGGTCTCCACATCGATCACCGCGAATTTCAGCCCGTGCATGGCGACCTCATACGCCGGAAGGCGGGGAGGGGTTGCCGGTTGCGGGGCTCTGGCGATCATCGGGGCGTAAATATCGCCGCCGAACCACCAACGCCCATCTTTGGCGCTCTTTCATTCCAGAAGCAGAACATGCGAGCACTTTACAAGCTGGTCTTCGAGCGCATGCTGGGTTGGCGTGTTCAAGACGAGCGCCCTGCGGGTCTCGAGCGATTCATCATCGTCGTAGCCCCGCACACGAGCAATTGGGATTTCATCGTGGGCCTATCCGTGCGCAGCATTGCCAGGCTGCACGATGTGAAGTATCTGGCGAAGAACGCCCTCTTCAAGCCGTGGATCGGCTGGTTCTTCAGGGCACTGGGCGGCTATCCGGTGGATCGCAGCCGTCATAACAACATGGTGGATGCCGTTGTGGCCATGTTCAAGAGCGGCGAGATCAAGAAGATCGCGATCACGCCTGAAGGCACGCGCAGCTACCAGCCTAACTGGAAAACCGGCTTTCATCGGATCGCAACAGGGGCCGGCGTGCCCATCATCCTCACCACCTTCGATTATCCGAACAAGCTCTGCATCATCACAGCGCCATTTCCGCTCACCAATGATCCCGAGGCCGACATCGCTCGCATGAAGGAATGGTTCAGGCCGCACAAGGGGAAGAATCCGGACGATGGCGTTCGCTAGTGGCATGATGGTTGGCTGGCGCGGGCCGCTCCGCATGAGAATCGTTTCGCTCTTCGTTGTGCTGTTCGCTTCCTCGGTGCTTCAAGCGCAAGGGCGCTTTCCATCGCTCCAAGGTGAGTTCGCCGATGGACGGTTGAAAGAACTGCCCGGACAGCCTACTCACGCCATCGTGATTGGTTTGGCCGTGAGCAAGAAAGCCCAATCCGACTTGGAGTCCTGGTACGAGCCGGCTTATGCGCGTTTCGTCGCGAAGCATGGGCTCTTTGCGAATGCCTACACGACAGAGGTGTACTTCGTGCCCTTGTTCACTGGTTTGAACAAGGCTGGTTACGAGCCCAGCTTGAAGCAATTCCGCAAGAGCGCCACGCCCGAGGTGGTGGATCGGGTGGTCTTCGCCAAGGCCGATTCGGACGAGGTGCTCGGCGCCTTAGGAATCAAGGACCGCGATGTGCCCCATTTCTTCGTGGTGGGTCCCGATGGCGCCATCCTCAGCCAGACCTCAGGTCGCTTCACCTTGGAAAAGCTCGAAAAGATGGAGGAAACCTTGCTGGATCAGTGAAGCCCTCCGCCTCCAATACATTTGCCGCCTCTCAAAAACCAAACATGAACATGCCGATGACCTTCTGCACAACAGCACTGCTCGCCTTCAACCTGATTGCCTGCGGACCAGCCAGCGACGGAAGCGCCGCGGCCGATCAGCAACCCAAGAAGACCATGGACCAAGCCGAGGGCATTTACGCCAACATCAAGACCAACAAGGGAACAATCACCATCAAGCTCGAGCACGAGAAAGCCCCTATGACGGTGGCCAATTTCGTAGCGCTGGCCGAAGGGAAGATGAAGAACACCGCCAAGCCAGAGGGCACACCTTACTACGACGGCATCAAGTTCCACCGCGTGATCGCTGATTTCATGATTCAAGGCGGCGACCCTACCGGCACGGGCATGAGCGGCCCCGGCTATTCCTTCGCCGATGAGATCCATCCGGACCTGAAGCACAATCGCGCAGGAGCGCTGAGCATGGCCAACGCAGGTCCCGCTACCAACGGAAGCCAGTTCTTCATCACGCACAAGGAAACCTCATGGCTCGATGGCAAACATGCTGTGTTCGGCTATGTGACCGCCGGGCAGGATGTGGTGAACGCCATTCAGCAGAATGACGTGATGGAGACCGTGCGCATCGAACGTGTTGGCAAGGCCGCTAAGGCATGGGATGCCGTGGCTGTGCTAGGCCAATACAAGGACAAATTCCGCCAGAAATAGGATCAGCGCCTACCGCGCCCTCTGGAACGGCCTCCGCTTTGGCGGGGGCCGTTTCCTTTTTCGCGACGGCTGGGATCGTAGTGCGGGCCTGCGGGCATGCCTTCCGGCATGGGCATTTTCTTAACCTCGTAGCCGATGAGCGATTCGATTCGGCCGAATTCGCGCATCTCCTTTTCGTTCACGAAGGTTATGGCCGTGCCTTTCCGCTTGAGCACGCGCCGTGCGGCCCACCCGATGCACATAGTCCTCGGGGTCCTTCGGCACATCGTAGTTGATCACCAGGTCGATGTCGTCGATGTCGATGCCTCGGCTAACCACATCGGTGGCCACCAGTATGCGCAACTTCCGGTTGCGGAAGGCGAGCATGGTTTCCTCGCGTTCGCTCTGGTCCAGGTCGCTGTGCATTCCACGCGCATTGAATCCTCGCTTCTGCAAGTGCCGGTTCAGGTTCTTCACCTCCACCTTGCGTCCAGCGAAGATCACGATGCACTCAGCGGGATTGGTGCGCAAGACATGCTCCAGCACATTGGCTTTGTTCATGTCGAACACCACATAGGCCTGCTGGTCAACGCCCTCGGCAGGTTTGCTCAGCGCGATGGTGATCTCCACCGGGTCGTGCAGCACCTGCTTGGCCAGATCGCGAATGGCAGGCGGCATGGTTGCGCTGAACATGAGCGTTTGCCGCTCGGCGGGCAGGAACTTGATGATCCGCTTGATGTCGTCGATGAAGCCCATGTCGAGCATGCGGTCCGCCTCATCGAGCACGAGGAACTCGATCCCTTTCACCGGCACGTAGCCCAGATTGAGGTGGCTCAGCAATTTGCCAGGGGTCGCCACCACCACTTCAACACCTCCCGTGAGCGCTTGCTTCTGCTGGTCGAAGGTGCTGCCATCGCTTCCGCCGTAAAGCGGAATGGAGGTGATGGGCGTGTAGTACGCGATGGCCTGCAGCTGCTGATCGATCTGCAGGGCGAGCTCGCGGGTGGGCACCACCACCAAGGCGCGTATGCTGCCATCGACCTTAGGCCGATAACTGGTGATCACATCGATCAATGGGAGCAGGAAAGCAGCGGTCTTGCCTGTTCCCGTTTGAGCGCAGGCGATCAGGTCGCGGTGATCCAGTGCGGCAGGTATGGCCTGCGCCTGAATCGGGGTGGGTACCCGGATGTTCATCGCATCGAGTCCTTCAAGGAGCTCCTGACCGATACCGAGTGATTTGAAATCCATGCTTGAGTGGCGCGTGTGCGCTGAGGGCCGCGAATATAGACGGCTATCAGGAGGCGCGCCGGGCGACTCTCTGCTTGTTGATCCGAAACGGAAGGTGATCCGGGTGCCGTGCTCGAAGCTCGCTTCGAGTTGGCCTTCCAGTTGATCCGCAAGGCACTGGATCAGTCCCATGCCAACCGAATCCGGTCGCGATGCTCCTTGTTGACCTGCATGTGCCACGCCATCGTCCGCATATCGTAGCAGCCATCCATGCCCGGGTTCCCGGCCGATGGATAGGGTGATCGCCCCATGAGTGCCGCTCGGCAGGGCATGCTTGATGGAGTTGGTGATCAGTTCATTCACCAACAGGCTCAAAGGCAGGAGTTCTTCGGCATCCATCTGGTCGCCCTCTGCGTTAACGTTCGCGGAGATTGAATCATGACGACCGTGGGCCACGAGCACTAATCGCGCGAGATCGGAAAAGTGCTTCGCAAGCGGGAGCCCCTCTTCGCCGCCATGCTTGTGGATAGCCTGGTGCACGAGTGCCATGGCGGCGATCCGGCCCCGAGCTTCGCGTATCGCCTTGGTCGCTTGCGGGTCGCTGCTCTGGCCAATGTGCAGGGTCAGCAAGCCATCGATCACCTGCAGGTTGTTCTTCACGCGATGGTGGATCTCGCGGATGATCAGGTCTTTCTGCTCGCCGTTCAGCAGCGCTTCCCGCAATCGGAGATTCTGATGCTCGAGTTCCAGCTTCTTGGCCTCTAATTCGTCTCGCTGGCGGGTAATCACCGCGCTCTTGAGTCGTGAGCGCTTGCTGGATCGCCGGTCCTTCAATAGGAGCACGACAAGCATTCCTGTAAGCACTGCCAGTGCAGCGATCGCCGCGATCAAAGCTTCATTCGCCTCCAGTGCGCTGGCTAGGTCAGTCCGGTGCCGCGTGTTGTCCTTCTTCAATTGGGAATTATCGAGCTCTTTCAACTCGAGGTCATAATGTGCATGCATGCCCGATAGGAGCAGATCACGGTCGATTCTCCGGGTTGAATCCTCTGAGGCCTTTAGCGCCGTGAGATAGTCATGCGCTGCACGGAAATCGCCTGCAGCCAGCGCCAAACCATGGTTGAGCCGAATAACGGTGGCGCGTTCGGGTTGCGAGTGCGACTTATCCTCGCTCAATTTCTGAAGGATCGACCTCGCCTCCGAGAGATTGCCTGCCGCCGTGGCGACTTCGCACAAGGAGATGCGGGCGGCGAGTACACCTTCAGGGTCGGGCACGCTCGCCAACGTCTGTTCGGCAGCCAGTAGAAGTGGGCGAGCATCGAACGGCTTGCCATGCGCCAGAAGAATGCGCGCCAGAAGCACCTGTACGCGGGCGATATGCGTTCTGTCTGCTTGGCCATCGGATAATGCCGAAGTGGCCAATCGATGGGCGTCGGCGAGACGCCCGGCATCGATGAGCGATTCCAACAAAAGCACTTCAGCACCTTGTTTAAGCTTCGTCGCTCCTGCGTTCAGCGCAATGGCGAGGGAGTTGCGCGCTTCGCTGATGGCCCTTTCCGGCTCATCTCGCTTGCGGTAAGCCCTTGCGATGCTCTGCAGGTCCAATGCGATCCATTCAGCTTGTCCTAAGTGCTTGGCGATCCTGAGTGCTTGCATGCTCGCGCTCATGTGCCGAAGCCAATTGCCCACGCGTAGTTGAGCGTCGCACACAGCTACCAGAGCTTCGTGCACGAGAGCACTATCCCCAGCCATCCGGGCCACAACGGTAGCGTCATCGAGGAGGTCTGCGCTCCCTTTAGGATCGGTGTAAGCTCGCCTTGCTGCTATCCGCAACATTGCTGAAACGCGCTCTTGGGGTGGAGCATCGGCCTCTAGGACGTAGCGCAGGCTATCCCGAGCATGCGATGCTAAGGCGGCAAAAGCCATGGAAGAGGCCACGCACAGGCTTGCCAAGCGAATGATGAGAGTTGCGGGCATGGCGCCTTCCTACGGCATTCTGCCTCATCTGTTGCGGCCTTGGGGCCTATGTTCGCCCCATGCGAGTTGCAGTTGAGGTCTGCGTGTCGTCCTTCGCCGAAGCGGAAGCCGCGGCCCAAGCAGGCGTTGATGCCGTGGAGATTTGCGCTTGGCTGGCCTGTGGGGCATAACGCCGAGTTCCGGATTGGTTGATGCGATCCGTGGCGCGTTGCCAGTGCGGGCGCGAATCCTGATACGGCCCTCGCCGGGCGGTTTCGTGTATGCGCCCGCCGAGTTGCATGCGCTCGTAACGGATGCCGAGATCTTTGGTGGTGGGGCCTTGGGCCTGGTCACCGGTGCGCTAACGGCGAATGGATCCGTGGCCGAGAGCGTGCTGCGCGCCGTGCTTCACGCTGCCCCCGAGAGTGAGGTCACCTTCCACCGCGCCATAGATCACGCTAGGGATATGCTGCATGCGTTGGAAGCCTGCATAACCATGGGGCTGCACCGGGTGCTCACCTCGGGCGGTGAAACGCTGGCGTTGAATGGTGCAGTGCGCTTGAAGACGATGGTGGAGCATGCCGGTGACCGTTGCGTGATCGCAGCTGCTGGTGGTATCAATCCAGGGAACGTGGTTGAATTGGTTGAGCGTACCGGCGTGCGCGAAGTGCATTTCGCTGCGCAACGACCGATGCCCGCCAAGCATCACGGCGCCTCCATGAGTTCGGCGAATGCAGGTGTGAGCTTCGAGACGGAACCGGATCGCGCCAAGATCGAAGGTGTGCTGAACGCGTTGGTGAAAGCGGGGCTCCGATGAAGTGCTGGTTGTGGGTTGTCGGTTGGATCGGTGTGAGGGTTGTTTCCTTAGCACAGGAGGTCCACATTCCCTTGAACGATGGCTGGAGCTTTTGCCAAGTAGGGAAGGAGGAGTGGCGCAGCGCCGAAGTGCCCGGCGTGGTGCAGACTGATCTGCTGCGCCACCAGCTGATCCCGGACTTCATGCTGGGCAGCAACATCGACAGCGTGCAATGGATCGAGAACGAGGATTGGATCTACCGTCGCAACCTCTTCGTGGCCGATACCTTGTTGCGCCACCAGCACCTCGACCTTGTCTTCAAAGGCCTCGACACCTTCGCGGATGTCTATCTCAACGACTCGCTCATCGGCAAGGCCGACAACATGTTCCGCACCTGGGAGTGGGATGTGCGGCGCGCGTTGCGCAAAGGCGACAACGAGTTGAAGGTGATCTTCCGCAGCCCGATCACCGAAGGCGCGAAGCTGCGCGAGGCCTACGGCATCCAACTGCCGCACGACAGCGACCCCAGCGGCGTGAGTCCCTACATCCGTAAAGCGGCCTACCAATTCGGCTGGGACTTCTGCCCGCGGCTGGTAACGAGCGGTATCTGGAAGGGGTGGAGTTGAGGGGGTGGAGTGGGGCGAGGATCCATGATGTGCTGACTACGCATTCTGGCGAACAGGTCAGCTTCATAGTCTTCCCGCAGTATGGACATAATGGCATAGGGCGGAAGCTGCACTTTGAAGTCGAGATGAACGGCCGGACCATCGCAACCGCAAGGAACAGGCCCGGTGATCTATGGAAGCTCTCTGTGAAACGCAGTGAACTGACCACGAGGCGATGGTTACCGGCTGGGCATGGACAACGAGAAGTCCAGGAGGTCACCTATCGGATGCTGAGACGGAAGTCCGTGTTATCGGAGGTGAGGGTGCCATTCGCGTGGACGGATCACAGCATCGCCATGGTATCAGACAGCATCGGGAGCGGATTCACCCCGATCGTGCATGGCAAGCCCTTCTTCGCAAAAGGCTGCAACCTCATCCCTCCTGACCTGATCCCTTCCCGCCTAAGTGACAGAGCCTGGGTGGCGCAGGTGCGACACATGCAGCTTTCCGGCATGAACATGGTGCGCGTGTGGGCCGGCGGCATATATCCGCCGGAGGCCTTCTTCGACGCGTGCGACACGGCAGGCATCCTGGTGTGGCAGGATTTCATGGTGGCCAGCATGCTCCCTGTCGAAGGGGAGTTTCTTGTCAATCTAAAAGAGGAGGCAGGCGAGGAGGCACGCCGTATCGCGAAGCATCCCAGTCTCTTGATCTTCTGCGGTAACAACGAGCTGCGCGTGGCTTGGCACAATTGGGGCTGGCAGGAACGATACGGTTTGCATGGTGCCGATTCGACACGCGTGATCGAAGCCAACGAACGACTGTGGAGCCAAGAACTGCGCAACAATGCGGCACCGCACTCTCCAAGGAATTACACGGCGACCTCACCGATAAGCAATTGGGGGAGTGAGGTTGGCCTGAAGTACGGCGACCTCCACTACTGGGGCGTGTGGCACGGCGACAGCACCTTCTCCAGCTTCAAGAACAACGTGGGCCGCTTCGTGAGCGAGTGGGGCTTCCAGAGCTACCCCGATAGCGCGCTGCTGGCCAAATACATCCCTACGGACAGCCTCTACCTGGGTTCACCCGCGGTGGCGCGTTTGCAGCGCAGCTACAAGACCGACCGCCCCATCTGGGAAGCCATCGAACGGGAGCTAGGAGAGGAGCGCCCCACCACCTTGGGCGGCTTCATCGAGGCCAGCCAGCGAGCACAGGCCAAAGCCTACCAAATGGCCATTGATGCCCACATGGATGCACGTCCGCATTGCATGGGCACCTTGCTCTGGCAACTGAACGATTGCTGGCCTGGGCCGAGCTGGAGCATCATCGACTACGAGGGCAATCCGAAACCGGCATACGACGCGGTAAAGGCGGCCTTCGCAAGGCCCTGAGGCATAGCCGTAATGCCCATCTGGCGGAGCCTTCCAACAAGCACTGTTGACAGGTAGTTCGTGTACGCTGAGAAGGCAGTTTCAAAAAACTACCTTCGGCGCCAACTTCACGGACCTAAACCCAAGACCATGTCTCGACTTGGACGCCTGCTCGGCACTGCGCTGAGCGTAACAATTCTAGCAACGGCACCCGTCTTCGCCCAAGGCGACTGCCTGAATGAGTTCCAGTACCCCGGAGCGGCCATCATACCCGATGCCGGAGGAGCCATCACCAGCATCTCCACTTGCAGCTTCGAGTCCGAGTACTCGCAGGTTTCGGGCATCCAGAGTGGTGCTACTTACCGCTTCAGGCTTGCTTCTGGCGGCTATATCACCGTGCGAGAGGGCGTGCCAACTGGTCCAGTAGTAGCACAGGGCTTCGCCGTCGTAGACTTCCTTGCCGCCAGCACTGCTGATCTTTACCCGCATTGGACAATCGATGATGCTTGCGCTCAACAGAGCACCTGCGTGGAGACCAGCGTTCAGTACTTCGGGGACTGCGGGCCTGTTCTGGCCTTTGCGGAAATAACGGAAGACTGTGACAACCAGACCTTCATCGTGAATGTGGATGTCGTCTCCGCAGGAAGTGGAAGCACGGTGGATATCACGGTTACAGCGGGTGGGTTCCCGAGCACCTTCACTGGTGTGGCGGTTGGTCCGTTCCAATTGGGCCCATACAATTTCGGCGAGACCGTGGAAGTGGTGGTGAACCATGAAAGCAACCCGGCGTGCGATATGGATCTTGGAAGCTTCCAGGAGACCGGTGAGTGTCCGGTATACCTGTTCTGTGGCGCGCCAGCTGAACAATTCACCTATTGCTATAGCAATGGAGAACAAAAGGTCTGGAATTATCTGTCCGAGGGAGGGACAGGTTCTTTGGTGCTCACTTACGTGGCGGGCAGTATTCAAGCGTTCGGCGATATCCTCACCATTTACGATGGCACCGATGCCACCGGACCGGTTCTATTCACCAATCCGAATGGCAACGACTTCGATCTTTCCGGGTTGTTCATCGCTTCAACCACAGGTGCGTTCCACATCACCTGACTACGGACGATTTCGGCTCATGTGAGGAACAAGCAGTTGACCCATGGACTTGGCAGGTACAGTGCTTGAATTGCCAATTACCCGCGGCCACGGCGTCGAATGTCGATGATTGCCCAAACAATGCTCTCGATTCCGGTAGATGTGACGGGCTTGGGCGATGCGGCTTCGGTGAGCCTGATCTATTCCGTGAACGGCAACTCGCCAATTGTCCTGAGTGGAGTCGGCTTGGGTGTTACCACACTCGGACCTTTCACCATAAACGACGTGGTTAACGTCCTGGTGCAGCATGGTAGCGATCCCGCTTGTTCAGTGGCGCTTGGTGCCATCACTGATGGCGACAATTGCCCCAACCTGATCGTATGCGGTGCTCAACCACTGGTTGAGAACTATTGCTATGGTCCTTTGGAGAATCGCGACTGGAGCTATCAATCTATCGGAACCGGCACTTTGCGCCTCACCTTCCAACAGGGTACCCTCGAGAGCAGCACGTGGGATCATCTGCGCATATACGATGGCCCGGATAATACAGGAACGCTCTTGTTCGACCACGTTGGCGGCACAACGCACCTAGGCCCTCCAGGTAGTGCATCCGACAATACCTACACGAACTTCTACGGTCTCCAGTTCTATTCAATTTCAGGCAGCTTCTACATGGAACTCACCTCCGATGGGTCGGTTCAGTGCGGAAGCCTTGGCTTCGACCCTTGGATCTGGGACGTTGTGTGCTTGGATTGTGCTATCCCGCAAGGCACCGTTACCGTAGTGGATGATTGCGTCAACAACGAATTCAGTCTGGATGTGGACATCACGAACACCGGCGATGCCACGACGGCGACCATCTCCTACACGATTGACGGAGGCGCGGCTCAGGAACTCACTGGCCTCGGCACCGGCGTAACCACCCTCGGGCCTTTCGCCTTCGGCGAGGTCGTGAATGTCACCCTAGCACACGAGAGCAACAGCCTTTGCAATATCCCCAAAGGAGATTTCACGGAAACCGGCACCTGTCCTGAACTGATCACTTGCGGTACCGCTGTTGATGTGGTTTCGTGCTATGCCAACAACAACGATCTGCGCTGGTACTTCCAGGGCACGGGCAGCTTCCCGTTGGGTATTTATTTCAACCAAGGCACCGTGTTCGCAGGTGACCTTGTGCAGGTATATGACGGTGGTGACATCAACGCGCCGCTCATCTACTCTGGGAATGGCACAGCAACGAACGTGGCTGGCCTTTTCTTCTACACCAATAACCCGGACCATCGCCTGTGCGTGCGCATCCTGGCCAATGGGTTCACGGACTGCGCATCAAGCGGCACTCAGAACCCGGTGAGCTTCACTGTGGATTGTCTCGATTGCACCCCGCCAACGGGCACCTTCAGCATCGTGCAGGACTGCGATAACTTCCAGTATTCCATCGCGGTTAACCTCACGAGCCTTGGCAGCGCCAGCAGCATGCAGATCACCAACAATGGTGGTGCATCAGCTGTAACGGCAAATGCCCCAGGCACATACAATGTGGGGCCATTCACAAGCGGAACCCCTGTGCAAGTGACCGTTGAGAACGCATTGAACAGCCTGTGCAACATCTACAGCGGCACCTTGGTGAACCCACTTTGCCCAACTATCCTTTGCGGTGCATCGCCTCTCACGGAGACTTACTGTTACGGCAATGGCGAGAACCGCGCATGGGCATGGGCAGCGCCTTCGACGGGAGCGACCTTGAACCTTGCGTTCCAGATTGGTACCATTGAGAGCAACACATGGGACAACTTGCGCATTTACGATGGACCTGACGCGAGTGGCGCGATCCTCTTCCAGCACGGAACCGGTACCACCAACTTGGGACCTGCTGGCAGTGCTGTGAACAGCGTGGCTCCTTATGAGACCGTGAACGTGACCAGCAGCGGCCAGAACCTGTACATGGTGCTCACTACGGATGCGTCCGTCTCTTGCGCAACCACGGCTGCCACTTTCGACAGCTGGATGCGGATGTGACCTGCAATGGATGCGCTGCGCCAGGTGTCGCATACAATCTGGTGCCCGATTGCCGCAGCCGTAGCTACATGGCCGAGGTGGGCGATCACGGCTGCACCTAGCGCCCAAGGCATGACCATTCAGAATGTGATCACCGGACAGTCCCAATCGGTGACTGCGACGGGTGTGTATTCTTTCGGTCCTTATGGAACCGACAGCCTGAGCATCTTCGGAATCACTGATCTGAGCGAGCCTGGTTGCACATGGATGAGCGATTCACTCGCCTATCCAAGTGAAAGTTGCCACATTGTTTCGTGCGGCTTCGACAATTACGATTACTGCTATGGTAACAACGAGGATCGCTGGTACACCTTCCGCTCTGCTCAGGCGGTGCCTACGACCATCGCCTTCACCCAAGGTCAGATGCCAACGGGTGATCGAATTGTGGTTTACAATGGTGTTGATGAGAACGCCGGCGTGATCTACCAAGGCAACAATGGCGGCAATCTCGCGGGCTTCGCGGTGAATTCACAGAATCCCGGCAATGCCATCACGCTGCGTATCCAGAGCAACGCGAGCGGGTCCTGCTCTGATGGTCAAGTTGCGGTTCCGCTGCGCTGGACCGTGGGCTGTGGAGCTGTCGGCATGGCAGAGATCGCCAGCGGCGGATTCGCCGTATTCCCCAACCCGACAGAGGGTCTGCTGAATATCACAGTGAGCCCGGTTGCAACCGGAGCAGCGCGCCTGCGTGTGATGGATCTGAGCGGAAGGGTGGTGATTGATTCACCATTGGTTCTCCGTTCAGGTGCGCTTCATTCGCTCGATATGAGCGGGCTGCAATCTGGTCAGTATGCCGTTCAGCTCAGCACTGCGAGCTGGACCAAGGTGCAACGCGTGCAGGTTGAGCGGTAAGCCGCAATCTGATCAATATGAGGCCTCGGTGAAAACCGGGGCCTCATTGCTTTCACACGTATAGAAGGCGAATCAAGCAAAACGGGACCGTGAAGACCCGAGGTCGATCAGATGTTCCCTCGTCGTCGGACCTCACCGAACCGGATGCTCGATACCAAGGACATACAATGAGAGCATCTGGGCGATACGCGTATTTGTAGCCCGGAACTATCTGTCGGATTGTAGCAGGAGAAGCGAAATTGATTGAACCCGGTCGGGAAAGCACGATCAGTGTTAGAGCATCATCTCAGCAGAGCTCTGGCATAGGCGTTTGGACAAGGAATCGAGGCGAGCGTGAGAAGCAGGCGATCTGAGCTATCGCCTTTGGTCTGATGGAATAGAGGCGTGCACCGCTCACATTCATGCGGCGCAAGGCACCGTGCCTTCAGTTGGGCTATTGTTGCGCAGAAAGCAGCGACTTCGCTTGAGTCACAGCATCGCAGGCGCACGCTGAGTTCAGATGAAGTGGTGACGAGATTGAACCTGGATTTGCCACGAGGTGATTGAGGATTCGTTGCAGCGAGGCGAATCGACCTGGCAGCTACAACCAGCCGGAGCCGTGGAAACAACATAAATCCTGCTTCAAGCGGCGCAGGCCTAGCGGCCAAATGCCTCCAAGAGCACGGAGCAGGTGAGCAGCCGCAAAGTGTTCTGATGCAGCCTCGCACAATAGGAATGTTGCTGCTGGCAGTGTGTACATGTCGTCTCAGCAAGAAACAATGTACTTGATGCGGCTGTCTGCGGAGCCCTGCGTCTGTAGCTCATTGATCAGCCAGCCGGATGCCATAATCGAAGCAGTGCCGCCAACGCCATCGGAAGCCTAGTGTCTCCAATGAGCAGGTAAACTTGTCCGATTAGCTTGGTTTGCTTGTATGAGTAGGCAAGATTTCCACTGGCATTCATTCGATTTCGATTCGATAATTCCGACGGGCGAACTCTTCGATAGGGCGTGAAAAAGCGAAGCCGCCTTTTGGGCGGCTTCGCTGGGAAAAAAACTCGGGTCGCTTACTGGCCAACCACGAGCTTCTGAGCGCTGCGGCCGGACTTGTTCTGCGCATGCAGCAGGTACATGCCATCAGATAGGCCGGATTCCTTGCTGCTGATCTCGATGCCAGCACTGCCATTGGGCTGATAGGTCTTCGAGAAGACCTCGGCGCCGCGCATGTCCGTGATCGTTATCACCGTAGGCGAGGTCTCCATTCCGAGAACCTGCACGTTGAACAGGTCGTTGGCCGGGTTCGGATAAAGTGAGATGAAGGAACTCGCGCCCACTTCATTGATGCCCACCGGAACGCCCATCCAGATGTCGTCGATGAAGAGGTTGCCGCTGAAGGCGCTGCTAATGAAACGGAAACGGAAGCGCACCGT
>JADJOG010000030.1 GCA_016713865.1 Flavobacteriales bacterium
GCTGGCCTTGGTGAGCAGGCGCTGGCGGTTCTTGATGCTGGGAATAGTGCGCTCCAATTGATGCTTCACGATGTCGCGCAGCGAGGTGTGCGGTAGGGGCCTGGGTGAGCTTGCCGCGGCTTCATCTGGGGTGAGGGCTTCGCTCTCTCTGCTTCAACTGCGCAATCTTCTGGATGTACCTCTGCCGCGTGAGTGCCACCACCAGTGCATCCAACGCGTGGTGCCGATGGTCGATGCGCTTGTCGTAGCCCTCGATCTTGTAGTCCACATGCTTCGCGCCGTTGGTCCGATGAATTTCTTCAATGAGCTTGCGCCCGGTGATGCGCTCCAAGCGCTCGAAGCGACGCTTCAAGACTTCCTTGTACACCGTGGTGAGGCCCCATTCGTTCTTGAGGGCGTCGGTCACCTGGCCCACGGTGGTGTTCACTGGCGCGATGCGCTCCAGCAGTTTGCGCAGCTCGGTGCCGATGTAGCGGGTCTCGTTCAGTTGCCGGTTGATGAATCCGTCCGGCACTTCCTCCGCTAGTAGCAGCTTGCGTTTTCCATACGGCAGGTCCCATTCCGAGATGCGTCCCACGTATTCCTGATAAGCCGAATCGCCTTTGCTCTTCATATACGTAGCAGCGAGCATATCGTCCTTGCCTTCCCGGCCTGCATTGCATTTGCGATGCACGATAACCCGATTGGTCAGGCTGTCGTCATAGAATCGACTCTGTGGGATGATATGGTCGATGTCTGCCTCGCGCGTGTTGAACAGATCTGGCTTCTGGATGCCCTGTCCGCAGTACATGCAGCGCTGCTGCTGCTGCTTCCAGAGGTCGTGTTTGTCGATGTCTTTGCGACTCGGCTTCGGCCGATTGAACTCTTTGATTAGGGTATCCGCAGTCTTCTTGCGTTCTGTATTCCTCTTGCGGTTCCGTTCATGCGCGCTGGCTCTTTGCTCCTGATTCTGCCGCAGCTCGCGGGCCAGTTCGATACGGAAGCTGTCGGGCTTGCCATATTCCTTCCAGATATCGCGCACCACCATGAGCGCCTCGTTCACCACCTGTTCCACAGTTGGGTTGCGCAGGAAACCGCGCGGCATGCTCTTGATCCACTCGGGCTTCTCGATGGGTTTGCCCGTGATGGCGCGATGGTCGCCATAGGCCACGGTGGCCGCCACCCAGTATGGCAGGCCGGTGAATTGCTCGATGGATGTGAGGTGCGCGACGGCGCGGCGCATCTCTTCCTTCATGGAATCGTCGCCCCGGTTGTCGATCACGCGCTGAACGCTACGTTGCAGGCCAGCAGACCATTGCTCATGGCTCCATGCGGCGCCGCAGACCATGAGTTGGGTGATGCGAGCCGCAGCCCGCGCGGAGACCGCACCGTGCTTGCGCTCGAAGCGGATCTTGGATAGGGCCTCGGCCTGTTCTTCGGTCAGTTCGAGCAGTTTCTGAACGGTTGTCTTCCGGTGCTCTTGCTTGGGTTCGGCATACAACACATGCCAGAGTTTGAAGAGCAGGGTGCCCTCCATGCCGCTGGGTTGCTGCGCCTCTGCTTCGAGCTGCGGCCAGCAGGCATGCTCCCAAGACCTTGCGGAGTTTGGTGAGCGTGACATGACCCGGCAGCTCGGCGCGAAGGTTGGTCTCCTTACCGCTCTTGCTGAGCTTGAGTGCGCGCAGCAAGCCCGCTTCGGTGAGGGTGCCTTGTTGCAACAGCAGCTCGACAACCTCGGCACGTTGCTCTGGACTCAGCGGCTCTTCCTTCATGTACTTGTCCCGCAGCACGATGTTGTTCACCTGCTGCCAGATTCGGAAGAGCTGGTACACGGGAGAGCTCACCGCCGCCACGTGCTTGCGCTCGAAACGGCATTGGCCCTTGCTCTTCGCCTGCGATTTCAGCGGGCGCTGGTAATAGATCACGTAATCGCGCACGATAGTGCCGAGGTCCTTGTCCGCCCACTGCTGCCGCAATTCGAGATTGTTCGGGATGAGCGCCGCCAGGACCGTATCGCGCACGGCAGGATCGCGCAGCACCGTATGCTCCTTCGCTTGCTTTGCCCAGATGGCATCGAACTCATCCTTGTAGCGTTCGCGCAGGACGACCCGTTCGCGGAAGCGGGGCGGCTTATTGGGGTTGTCGAGCAATTCTTGGTAGAAGTACTGTCCCGGATGCTTGCCCGATGCCTCCAGTTTCTCATCCAAGGCATCCTTGTTCTTCAGCCAATCGCTAACACTCACACGGGAAAAGGTGATGGTGTCGCCCTTGGCAGTGCGTTTGGTCTTGATCTGGATGTAGAGTTCCTGACCTACGATTTCCTTGAAGCTAGCTTGCATCGTGGTGCCCTCGGTTCCGTCCGAAAGCCGGATCCGCAGGATCTCCTTCTTGCCTTTGGCATCCTCCACATCATACGAGGCGATGGTCACCTGCTTCACCTCGGTGGTCGTTGCCTGTCCTTCTCCTCTGCATCCTTTTCCTTGCCTTGCAGCTCGTCCATCAGGTCGCCGATATCCTTATAGCCCCGCCGCTGGTTCATGTGGTAGAGCACCCGGCCGAGGTCCTCAAGGCTGATGGGCTCGTCCACAGCGCGCGCACGGAGGTTGTACAGCTCCGTGGCGGTGAGCAGTGTGTCGCCTGGCCGCAGGCTGTCACCCAACTCATCCGGCCATGCGCCGATGAGCTTCAGAACCTTCACCAAGTTGGCTCTGCGCAACTTATAGCGGTGGTTGTTGCGGCGCATGCTGCGATAACGCCTCCGGTCGGCGTTGCGCGTCTGGGCCTTGCCCTGTTCAAAGTTCTTGGTGTCGTCGTTGCTTGGGATGATTCGTGAGCCCATCCCATGGAGTTCCACGAGTTCATTGCCCTTCATGGTCACCACGGCCCAGCCCCACGCTGTTACTGCCGATATCCAGACCGATAATCTTCTCTTGCTTGTCCATTTAGTGTGAGGTTTGATAGTTCAATGTTGCCCCTTCCAATTGGTCCAATGACGCGGGCGGGTTTGAAAGTAGCTTTTCATGTTTACATTCGTGCCGACCTGAAGTCTTTCACAATAAGGATTATTCCGTTGTGAGAACTGGGCTAACAGGCCAACACCGCGGCGCGCAAGCGTCGCGGTTCTTCTTTACACCCATGGACCGCCCCACCTTCCTCCGTTCCCTCCCCGGCAGCACGGCACTGATCACCTTGCCGCCGCTGGAGCTGTTGGGTTCGGCCGAGCAGGACCGCTTGGCCTGGACCCGCGATTGCCACCGCATATTCGTGTACGATGGATTCGTGCGCGGCTTCCAGTTCCACGAAGGTGCGCAAGTGATCGCGCGCATGAAGGACCACGATGAGCTTGACTTGGTGCGCGAGTATGCCAATGAGCACGACCCCGATGCCGTCGCCGTGTATTGGCAAGGCCACAAGCTGGGCTATCTGGCCATGGGCGAGAACCGCGCACTTGCCAACCTGATCGACCACGGCATGATGCTCTCAGCGTATGTGGCCTATACTGCACCGGAGTTGGAGCCGTGGGAGCAATGCTTCGTTGCGGTTGACCTCCTCGTTCCCGTCAACGACAGCTTCGACGCTTACATGGAGCATTACCTCGCGCGCGCCGATGCAGGCTACAAGCAGCATCCCCATTTCGGGGGTGAGTTGCCTGGGTGAATGGCCTTGCGCATTGCCTTGCATCCGTGGGTGTGAATAGCGCCCCTTCGCTCCGCATCTTCGCGCCCCATGTCCCTCACCACCGCCCACTCCCTCTGGCTTTCGTTGCTGTGCATCGCCTTGGGCGTGGCCATGGCGTGGTGGCTGTATCGCCGGGCGAAGGGGAAGGAGGGCTTCGATCCGCGTCGTGCGCGCGTGATGGCGGCCTTGCGTGCGCTGTCGGTGGCGGCCATCGCCTTCTTCCTGCTGGAGCCCATGCTGCGCATGCAGGTGCGCGAGGTGCGCAAGCCGGTGGCCGTGGTGCTGCACGATGGCAGCCGCTCGCTGGCGCTTGCCGGCGATACCGCTGCATTGCATGGCGCATATATGGATGGCCTTCAGCGCATGTCGGAGGCCTTAGCCGCTCGCTACGAGGTGCGTGCCTTCACCTATGGCGAGCGCGTGCGCGAAGGTTTGCTGCGCGATCAAAGCGATGGGCTAACCGATTTGAGCCAGGCGCTGGCCGAAGTGCATGACCGTTTCCAAGGGCCGGATCTTGGATTGGTGCTGATCGATGGTGACGGCATCGTGAACCGCGGGCGCGATCCACGTTTAGAGGCAGCGCGGCTGGGCGTGCCCGTGCATGCGATCGCGCTGGGCGATACAACCGTGCGGCCCGATCTCGCGATCCGATCGGTTGACCACAACCGCATCGCCTTCCTCGGCAACGATTTCCCGGTAACGGTGCACGTATCAGCCGATCATTTCGCAGGCAAGCGCACGCGCGTGCTGATCAAGCAGGATGGCGCGGTGCTGCACGCGAAGGATATAACGGTGCAGAGCGATCCATTCCGCCGTGAGCTGCACTTCCTGGTGCGTGCGGCCAAGGCTGGCATGCAGCGCTATGCCGCGGTGATCGAGGCCATCGAAGGCGAGCATAGCGCCGCGAACAATGCTGCGGAATTCTATGTGGACGTGCTCGATGCCCGCCAGAAGGTGCTCATCCTCGCCCATGCGGCTCATCCGGATATCGCGGCAATGCGCTTGGCCTTGAGCGGTGTGGAGGGTTACGAGGTGACGGTCGCCTACGCCGATGATTTCGCCGGAGCGGTTGAGGATTTCGACCTTCTGGTGCTGCACCAGCTGCCATCGGCAAGGGGAGGAGCGGCTCCGATCGCCAAGGCCAGAGCGAAGGGAATCCCGCTGCTGGTGGTGCTGGGCGCTGCAACGGACATCAAGGCCTTCAATGCGTTGGGCGCAGGCGTTGCGGTGAATGGTGCGCAAGCCGCCACCACGGATGCGATGGCTCAGCCTCAATCGCGCTTCTCGCTATTCAATCTGGAGGCCGATCTGGTGCGCGCGATGGAGCGCTTCCCGCCGCTGCAGGTGCCTTTCGGCCAATACACGGCGGGCCTTGGCGCCGAGGTGCTCGCCTCGCAGCGGATCGGCACGGTACGCACCGAGGCTCCGCTGATCGCGGTGCAGCAGCTGCAAGGCATGCGCATGGCGGTTGTTTGCGGTGAGGGATTGTGGCGCTGGCGATTGGCCGATCATCGTGATGGCCGTTCGCACGAGCGCTTCGACCGATTGATCCGCAAGCTGGCGCAATACCTCGCGCTGCGGGCCGACAAGAAGCGTTTCCGTGTGGATCATGCTCCATTGCTGACCACACGCGATGCGGTGGTGTTCAATGCCGAGCTGTACAACGCCTCGTACGAGCCCGTATCGGGGGCAAGCGTGGACATCACCCTCACCGATAGCGCGGGTCGCGATTTCGCCAGCGTGTTCCAAGGCGATGCAGGCGCTTACCGTGCCGATGCGGGACGGCTAGCCGCCGGGCGCTACGCGTGGAAGGCGGTTGCCGAGCATGCTGGCGAGCGCCTGACCGCGCAAGGCAGCGTTACGGTGCAGGCCCTGGGTCTCGAGCAGGCGCGCACCGTGGCGGATCATGGCCTCATGGCCGACATCGCCGCGCGCAGCAATGGGCGCTTCGTGCGTGCCAATGGATTGGATTCACTGAGCACCGCGCTGCTGGGCGAAGCATCGATCCCCTCGCGTTCCTACATGGAGCAGCGATTCACTGATCTGGTGGCATCGCCTTGGCCCTTCGTGCTCATCGTACTGCTGCTCGCCGCTGAGTGGGCCATGCGACGGCAAGCGGGCGGATACTGATGGTGATGGCGATCGGGCACGAAGCAACCAGCACGGCGCGCAATCGTTTGCGCAAATGGGCGTGGCGCGCTGGCATCCTCTTGGCGCTTATCACGATCGGCTGGATGCTGCGCTTCACCATCCTGCGCTCCGTTGGTGATGCCTTGATACACGAGATCCGCTTGCGCATGCCGATGCGGTGTACGTGCTTGGCGGATCGCCCTTGGAGCGCGCGGCAAAAGGAGCGGGATTGGTGAATGCGGGCCATGCCCCCATGGCCGTTTTCACCGGAAGCCCGCAGAACGAGCTGTTGCTGGCATTCGGCATCGATAGCTGCGAAGCGGGGCTAGGTGCGAGCATCGCGCTGCGATCGGGTTTGTCACCTGAGCGCCTGGTGATCCTGCGCGATGGCACCAGCACGAAGGAAGAGGCCGATGCCATTCGCGCGCATGCGGTTGGGATCGGGGCCGACACGGTGATCGTGGTGTCCACCGAGTTCCATACGCTACGTGTTTCGCGCGTGATGCGCAAGGCGATGAAGGGGTCGGGCATCACGGTGATCGTGCGCGCCGCGCGCTCGCAGCGCTACGATGCTGATCGCTGGTGGGAGAGCGAGGAAGGCTTGATCATGGTGAATAACGAGTGCATGAAGCACTTGTATTACGCCATCAAGCACTGAGCGCTCAGCGCCGCACGACAAGCCGCTGCACGGCACGGCCGCCATCGTCCTCGGCCAGCACCATGTACAGGCCGGGTGCAATACCATCGAGCCCGATGCGGACCAATCGGCTGCCATTGCTGCTGAAGCCACGCACCAAGCGGCCTGTGCCATCGAGCACCGCTACGCGTGCAGCAGGGCCGAAGCCATCGAGGGTGATGCTGACCTCCGTGCTCGCCGGGTTGGGGTACATGAGCATGGTGCGCGTGCGCTCGCGTTCGGCAACGCCCACCACTTCAACGCAGAAGGGCGGCGCGGTAACGAAGCCTTCACCGTATTGGCCGTCGTTCTGCACCAGCACGCTGCCATCGGAATTCACGATCTCGAGGCTGCCCTCGCCTTCGCTGCAGCAGATGCCATCGCCAAAGGCATCGAGGATCGAGAAGATGTAGCAATCGTTGGTCAAGCACCATTGGCGCTCGATCACCAGGCCCTCTTGCAGGTCGGGGTAGGGGCCGCCGCTGTAAAGCACAACACCCGAGAGCGCGCTCAAGGTCCATGTGACATCGCTGCCCCAATTGTCAAGCGTGAGGCGCAGCGTGACGTTGCCGCCGGGATTGCTCACGTTGAAGGGGTATTGCCAGAGGTCGTTCTCGGGAATTTCGTCCGCGTTGCCATTGGGGAAACTGCTGCTCACGAATAGGAGCTGGCTGCCCGATGAAGCGATGATCCTGGCAGTTGCACGTTGGCCGTTTGCAGTGGCAGCAAGGAGCCGCTCCAATTGAATACGTTCACCGGCGATCCCATGAGTCCATAGGAGATGGTGACATTCAGAAGTGTCGCGATGCCATTGTTCTTCAAGGTCACGATGGGTGTCACGACCGAGTCGCCGCAGATCAGCACTGGGATGTTCACGATGCTGGTGATGGCTGCGTCGTAGAGTATTGGGATCGGCACTTCGCCAAGCCCGGGCAGTGTATCGCCGCAACTGCCGAGGTACGTTTCAAGCAACGGCCAACTCACATCCAAGCGGCCGTAGTAGTCATCAACGCTGTTCGCGCAATCAGCCGCACCGCCATAGAGCTGGCCGATGAGCCGCTTGTTCTGATTCCACAAGCCGCTGCCGCTGCTGCCGGGCTCGGTGGTTCCAGCATCCCACACCGTGACTTGCCAGCAATCGGCGGCACCGGTCCCGAGATCGATGTTCGCCTGGCCCACAGGGCTCTGCGAGAGGCTGATCTTCTTGATGTCACCGCTGGGATGGTGAATGCCGCATACCGAATCGGGTGTTGCGCCGCTCTTGTCCCAGCCGCTGTAGAACACATCGTAGTCGGCAGGCGGCTTCGCGCTCAATTCAAGGAATGCCAGATCGGTGGTGGTGCTGCTTGTCAAGAGCACGCAATTGGCCACGGTCTGGTTCGTGGGGCCATTCTCGGTGGGGTCGCAGCTTGGGCTGTCCCAATTGAATCGGAACACCCAATTCTCCACATCGGCATCGAGGCAGTGATTGGCCGTGAGGAAATAAGGCGTGCTGTCCTGCGCGCAATTGTTGAGCAGTGTGCCGGTGCAGAAGCCGCTGCCGCCGGTGGTGATGATGGCCACGCTCCGGATCTGGTCGCGCCAAGGATCGCCTTCGGGGCAGATCACATTGATGTTGCACGACTCGCTGTCGCCGAAATCCTTCAGGGTGCGGAAGACATCGCGGTAAGCGTGCGTCACACGGTCGATGGCGAGTTCACCTTGCCCGGCAACAGCAAGCGGCTCGTGGTACTCGATGGTGATGCGCTCACCAGAGATCTGTGTAACGCCCATGCTCTGCATGCCTCCCGCGCTGGCCGCGGTGAAGGCTCCGAGCCACTCGCCCGCATCGTTGTAAACGAAAACGCGGCCGCCTTCGGGGATCACATAGCGGTTGAACCGGAAGTTGATGCTGAATGCCCCGGGGCAAGTGATGGCCATGCGCCACACGCGATCGCCATTCCGCAATGTGGTCCAGGTGCCGGAGTTGCTTGAACGCAAATCGACCGCGTGGTTGAATCCGAATCGCCAAGGCCCTTTGATGCCAGCAGCAAGGCGTGCTTCATCCTCGGCGATCAAAGCGGCGGCATCCACTTCGGGAAGCACCAATTCTTCGGCGGGTTCGAGCCATGGCCGGTGCTTCATCAGGCCGATGGGTGTTCCGCCGAAGGCGATCTGCGCATGCGCAGGGAGCCAGGTGAGCAGCAGGGCGGTGAATGCGAGGAGCGCGCGGGTAATGAGCATCATGCGTTTCGGCTAGGCCGCGTGAAGATAGAGGGCCTTGGAAAAGCGAAGACCGCCGGGTCGCGGCGGTCTTCGGCAAGAGGCGTTGGGGAATCAGCGGGTGAGCGCTAGGCGCTGCACGGTGCGGTATCCATCGGCCGTGGCTTCCACAAAGTAGATGCCCTCCTGGGCCGCGCTCAGGTCAAGAGTAATCCGCTCCGTGCCTTGGCCGGCACGACGGCTGATCACCTGTTTGCCAAGGGCGTCGAACACGGTGATCCGGCCACCAGCGCGCATGGCGTCGGGCAGGGTCACGGTCACGATCCCATTGGTGGGGTTAGGAGCCAAGGTGAGTTCGGCAGGAGCCGAGGTCTCTTGCACGCTCGTGGTGAGCGGATAGCCTTGCAGGGTGTTCCCGCAATCGCCCAGCCAGGTCTGCAGCAGGGGATAGCTGGTGCTGAGGCGGCCGAAATAGTCGTTGATGTTGTTGCTGCACGAAGCCGTTCCACCATAGAGCTGGCCGATGAGCAATCCGTTCTGGTTCCACAAGCCGGCTCCGCTGCTGCCAGGCTCGGTTGTGCCGTCCTCCCATGCGCCTATCCGCCATGTGGCGGCACCACCCCAACTTACTTGCGTTGCCGCATTGTAGTCGAAGCTGATCTTCTTGATATCGCCATCAGGGTGATGGATGCAGGTGCTTGATGTCGGGGCCGTTCAGCTCTTATCCCAGCCGGTATAGAACACATTGTAATTGGCGGGCGGTGTGCTGTTGAGTTGGAGCAGGGCCACGTCCGATCCTGCGCTGTTCGCGCGGAGCTGCGAGCCTGATACCGTTTGGTTGGTGGCAGCATTGGTGGTGGGTGTGCAGTTGGGGCTGTTCCAGTTGAAACGGAACACCCAGCTGTTGTTTCCACCCAAGCAGTGGTTCGCCGTGAGGAAATATGGCGTGCCGTTATTCTGGCAATTGTTGATGAGCTGACCGGTGCAGAGCCCGCTTCCGCCAACCGTGATCATGGCCACGCTGCGGATCTGGTCGCGCCAAGGATCGCCTTCGGGGCAGATCACGTTGTTATTGCAGGATCCGCTGGTGCCGAAGCCCTTGAGCGTGCGGAAGAGGTCGCGGTAAGCATGCGTTACCTGTCCGATGCGCAGGAAACCCTCGCCGCGAACCGCGAATGGCTCCACATACTCAATGGTGATGCGGTCGCCTGGAAGCTGGGTAACGCCCAAGAGGGTGTTGCCAGGATTGCTTTCCGCCGTGAATGCGCCCAAGGTCTCTCCTTCAGCGTTGTACACGAAGACCTGTCCGCCTTCGGGCACCATGAAGTCGTTGAACTCGAAGTTGATGCTGAAAGCGCCCGGGCATTCGATCGCGGTGCGCCATACGGCGTCGCCATTCGGGAGGGTGCTCCAGACGCCACTGTTGGCCGTGCTGATATCAGTGACGTGGTTGAAGCCGAAGCGATAGGGGCCCTTGATGCCCTGTGCGATGCGGGCCTCATCCTCCGCCATCAAGGCAGCTGCATCCACTTCCGGCATGCGATGCACCGTAGGGGCAGGAAGATGCGATTTGGTGAGGCCGTAGGGTTGGCCTCCGAACGAGACCTGAGCAGCTGCCGGCAGGGATGCGGCGACAAGAGCTGCGAGCGTAAGGACTTTCCTCATGGGTCGAATTGGTTCTGGTTCTTGCGTTGTCTGCCGCCGAAGATAAACCTGTCGCCACAACATCAACCGACAGCCACTCGGAAATGAGCGAACACCTGACATCCTCGGCGCCTCGACTTAAACGAAATCGGTGGTTGCTGCCGACCATCCGGCAATCCGTATCGACGAGTTGGTCGTTTCGATTACGTGTCCTTCTTGGCTTCCTGACCGCGCTGCTCAATCAGCTTGCGCATGGCGAAGAGCTCATCGCGCAGTTGCGCGGCGGCGATGAAGTCGAGCTCTTTCGCGGCTTTGCGCATCTGCGTTTCCAGCAGTTCGGCGTTCTTCTCCAGTTGCTCCACGCTCATGTAGCGCATCACGGGATCGGCGGCGAGGCTCAACTCCGGCTCCGGTTCCAAGTAAGCCTTCGGCGTGGGGCCTTGGATCTCGAGCACCGAGGTCTGCTTCAGCACATCGGCGCGGTCGCGCTTGATCTGCGCGGGCGTGATGCCGTGCTCTTCGTTGTAGGCCATCTGCTTGGCGCGGCGCCGATCGGTCTCATCGATGGTGCGTTGCATGCTGTCCGTCACCTTATCGGCGTAGAAGATCACCAAGCCATTCACGTTCCGCGCGGCGCGGCCAGCGGTCTGGGTGAGCGAGCGGTTGCTGCGCAGGAAGCCCTCCTTGTCAGCATCGAGGATGGCCACGAGCGAAACCTCCGGCAGGTCCAATCCTTCGCGCAGCAGGTTCACGCCCACGAGCACATCGATCATGCCCAAGCGGAGTTGGCGCAGGATCTCGATCCGCTCCAAGGTCTCCACATCGCTGTGGATGTACTTGCACTTCACGCCGTTGCGCTTCAGGAATTCATCGAGTTCTTCGGCCATGCGCTTGGTGAGGGTGGTCACCAGCACGCGCTCTTCTTTGGTGCTGCGCTGGCGGATCTCCTCCAGTAGGTCGTCGATCTGGTTGTGGCTGGGGCGCACCACGATGGGCGGGTCCAGCAGGCCCGTGGGCCGCACCACTTGCTCAACCACCACGCCTTCGCTCTGCATCAATTCGTAGTCGGCGGGGGTTGCGCTCACGTAGATCACCTGGCCCATCATGCTCTCGAACTCCTCGAATTTCAAGGGCCTGTTGTCCATGGCGCTGGGCAAGCGGAAACCGTACTCCACCAGGTTGCGCTTGCGGCTGCGATCACCGCCGTACATCGCGGTCACTTGGCTAACGGTCACGTGGCTCTCGTCGATCACCAGGAGGAAATCGTCCGGGAAGTAGTCGATGAGGCAGAAGGGGCGCTGGCCTGTGTCGCGTCGGTCGAAGTAGCGGCTGTAGTTCTCGATGCCGCTGCAATAGCCCAACTCGCGCATCATCTCCAGGTCGTGGCTCACGCGCTCTTCGAGGCGTTTCGCTTCGAGGTGCTTGCCGATCTCCTGGAAGAAGGCCACCTGCTTCACCATGTCGTCCTGGATGCTTTTGATGGCGCCGTTCATGGTCTCGCGGCTGGTCACGAAGATGTTGGCGGGGTAGATGGTCACCTGTTCAACCGTCTCCATGGTCTTGGTGGTGCCAAGGTCAAAGCGCTCGATGCGCTCCAATCCGTCGCCCCAGAAGTGGATGCGGATGCCTTCATCGGCGTAGGCCAGGAAGACCTCGACCACATCGCCCTTCACGCGGAAGTTGCCGCGCGCCGGATCGATGTCCTTGCGGCTGTAGAGCGCGCTCACGAAGCGATGCAGCAGCGCATTGCGGCTCACCTTCATGCCGCGGTGCAGTTCCACCACGCTGTGCTTGAATTCTGCCGGATTGCCGATGCCGTAGATGCAGCTCACGCTGGCCACCACGATCGCGTTGCGCCTGCCGCTCCAGCAGGGCGCTGCTCGCGCTCAACCGCAGCTTCTCGTCTCGTCGTTCACCGAGAGGTCTTTCTCGATGTAGGTGTTGGTCGTGGGCAGGTAGGCTTCGGGCTGGTAGTAATCGTAATAGCTCACGAAGTACTCCACCCGGTCGTTGGGGAAGAAGTGCTTGAACTCGCCGTAGAGCTGCGCCGCCAGTGTTTTGTTGTGGCTGAGGATGAGCGTGGGCCGATCGACCTGCGCGATCACGTTGGCCACGGTGAAGGTCTTGCCCGAACCAGTAACGCCCAGCAGTGTTTGTGCGCACGCCCTCGCGCAGCCCCTCAACCAATTGCTTGATCGCCTCGGGCTGGTCGCCGGTGGGCGTGAATTCAGAGATGAGTTCGAATGGCATTGCGAGGGCCGCGAATGTACCGGTGCGGATGCGGGGCGTAAGCCATCTTCGCGGCCTCAACCATGAAAACACATCGTTTCATCACCAGCATCACCTTGGGTGCTGCTGTTGTCCTGGTGGCTTGCGGTCCGGCCCGCACGGGTTCCGCGCCAGAGCGGTTCCTGTTCAGCCAAGCACTGAATTGACCGAGCTAATCGCCTTACGCGCGAGCAACGGCCTTTATGTCTGTGCCGATCAGGCCGAGGGCGTACAGCGCCCAGGTTCGCTATTCGCTAATCGCGAGACCGTGGGTGAATGGGAGCGCTTCGAGCTGATCAAGCAGGACAGTTCGCGTTACGCGCTGCGCGCGAGCAACGGCAGGTACGTGAGCGCCGAGCGCGATGGCGCTTTCCAGGCTGTAGCCGACCGCGATTCTGTGGGCGAGTGGGAACTGCTCGAGGTCGTCCGTTTGGATTCGCACCGGGTCGCATTCCGCACCACCGAAGGCCGATACTTGAGCGCCGAACAATCCGAAGGTGCTGCTTGCAGGCTGTGCATTCTATCCGATCGCGCCGAGTTAGGTGCGTGGGAGACCTTCGCGGTCGAACATCAGGAACCACTGCCCTGATTCACAACGCTCCCATGTACGCGCTGATCCGCCCGCTGCTCTTCCTGCTCCCGCCGGAGCGCGCGCACCACCTCACCTTCCGTCTGTTGGGCATCGCATCGCGCGTTCCCGGCATGCTTGCGCTAGTCGGAGGCGCCAAGCCGCCAAGCAACGCAGCGACTGAATTGATGGGCCTGCGTTTCCCATCACCCGTTGGCCTCGCCGCCGGCATGGACAAGGACGCCAAGCATGTGGATGCACTTTCGCGCATCGGCTTCGGCTTCATCGAGGTGGGCACGCTCACACCCAAGCCGCAGCCGGGCAATCCGCAGCCGCGCTTGTTCAGGTTGAAGGCTGATCGCGCGCTGATCAACCGCATGGGCTTCAATAACGGCGGCGTGCAAGCGGCGGTGGAGCGCCTACGCAAGCGCCAGCCCGGCATCATCGTGGGCGGCAACATCGGCAAGAACAAGGACACGCCCAACGCGCGCGCCATCGACGACTATATCGCCTGCTTCGATGCGCTGCATCCGGTGGTTGATTACTTCGTGGTGAACGTGAGCAGTCCCAATACGCCCGGCCTGCGCGCCTTGCAAGAGAAAGGGCCGTTGCTCGAGATTCTTCGTGCGTTGAAGGTGAAAAGCCTTCGGCATTCAACCGCTCAGCCACCCACACCCATCCTCCTCAAGATCGCCCCCGACCTCACCGAGGGCCAGCTCGACGACATCGTGAGCGTAGTGAAGGAGAGCGGTATCGCCGGTGTGATTGCAACCAATACTACTATATCACGCGATGGATTGCGCACGCCACAAGCCGCGTTGCAAGCCATCGGCGCGGGCGGATTGAGTGGCGCACCTGCGCGTTCGCGCAGCACCGAGGTCGTTCGCTACCTGCGAGAACGGTTGCCCAAGCCGTTCGTCATCATCGGCGTAGGTGGCATCGATTCGTGGAAGGCGGCGAAAGAGAAGATTGAGGCAGGCGCTGATCTGGTGCAGGTATACACAGGGCTTGTGTATGAAGGGCCAGCCTTGGTGAATCGCATCAATTCGGCGTTCGCCGCACTGAATTCATGAACCGCGAAGCACCGTGTCCATCCGTGGTTCCGCATTAACGTAAAACGCCTCGCTCATGGAACAAGTGAAGCTCATCGAATGTCCCCGTGACGCTATGCAAGGGCTGAAGGATTTCATCCCCACGGATGTGAAGGTGCGCTACTTGAACGAGCTGCTCAAGGTCGGCTTCGATACAATCGACATCGGGAGCTTCGTGAGCCCGAAAGCGATACCGCAACTCGCCGATACCGCCGAGGTTCTCGCACGCATCGACACGAGCGCATCGAAGAGCAAATTGCTCGTGATCGTGGCCAACGAGCGCGGCGCGGAGGAAGCTGTGAAGCAGAAGGCGTCAGCTATCTCGGTTATCCTTTCAGCATCAGCGAGACTTTCCAGCAGCGCAACACCAACACCAGCATCGAAGGCTCGTGGGACCGCATCGCGCGCATTGCTGAGATCACGCGGACGGGAGGCAAGGAACTCGTGGTCTATATCAGCATGGCCTTCGGCAATCCATATGGCGATCCGTGGAGCGCGGAGGTGGCCCTACAATGGGTCAATCGCCTCACGAGCGAGTTGGGCGTGCGCATCATCGCGCTCAGCGATACCGTTGGCGTGGCGCGTCCCGAGGACATCGCATCCATGTTCTCAGCGCTCATCCCTGCGTTGCCGCATGTCGAGTTCGGTGCGCACCTGCACTGCACCCCCGACAACTGGAAATCGAAGACCGATGCCGCTTTGGAACGCCGGCTGCCGCCGCTTCGATGGCGCCATCAAGGGCTACGGCGGCTGCCCCATGGCCGAGGATGATCTCGTGGGCAACCTGCAGATGGAGGTGTTCGCGCCGAGCTTGAAAGAGCGAGGAGTGGGAGCGGGTCTTGATCTCGCGCAATTAGATCGATGCGTGGCCGAGGCGGGGGCGTGTTCCCGTGAGACATCACACGAAGCCACGAAGACACAAAGGGCTCAATTCACGATACGGCGAACTCCTTCCTTGAATGTTGCTGCGCCGAAATTGATGAGCAGCCCGATGCGCAGGTCCATCAGCCGGAGATAGGTCAAGGTTTGCTTGAAAGCGGATGGGTGCAGCTGCTCAACAGACTTCAGTTCCACAACGATGCGCTCTTGCACAAAGAGGTCCACACGAAAGCCTTGGTCGAATCGGATGCCATCGTATTCGAACACAACTTTCTTCTCACGCTCCACGTCGAGTCCCTTGCGGTTGAGCCGATGTGCGAGCAAAGTGCAATAAACGCTTTCCAGAAGGCCGGCCCCGAGTTCCTTATGCAGGTGGTATGCCTCGTTGATGACGATAGTGACCACTTCTTCGTCAGATAGCATTTGGCCTTCGTGTCTTAGTGGCTTCGTGTGGTCTTGTTCATGCCTTCACTAGTTCCAGTACCGTGATCTCCGGCGGCATGCCCACTCTTCCGGGGAATCCGATGAAGCCGAAGCCACGGTTCACATAGAGTTGCTGGTCTCCTTCGCTGTAGAGGCCGGCCCATTGCTTATACACCCACTGCGCGGGGCTGTAGGTGGTGCTGCCCAACTTCACGCCGAGCTGTGCGCCATGCGTGTGGCCACTGAGTTGAAGGTCGATCCCCGTGCCTTGGACCTGATGCTCCCAATGCGTGGGATCATGGCTCAAGAGGATGCGGAACGGCAGGGCTTCGGTGCCGCTGATCGTCTTCGCGAGATCGCCGTACTGCTGGAAACGATGCCCCCAATTCTGCACGCCGAGCAAGCCTACGCGCGATCCTCCTTGCTCCAAGAGCACATGCTCATCGAGCAGCAAGCGGAAGCCCATCTGTGCGTGGATACGCTTGAGCTTCTCGAGGTTCGCGGCTTTCAGTGCCGGGCTGTCCCACTTGGGGTAGTCGCTGTAATCGTGGTTGCCGAGGATTGAGAATTTCCCCAATGGCGCTTGCAGCCGCGCGAGTTCTTCGATGAAGGGTTCGGCCTCTTCCGCGAAGTCGTTCACCAGGTCGCCGGTGAAGACGATCAGGTCAGGCTTCTCTGCCATGATCAGATCCACGCCTTTGCGCACAATGCTCAGGTCGCCGCCGTAGCTGCCCAGGTGCATGTCGCTGATCTGCACGATGCGCATGCCGTGGAATGCTTCAGGCAGCTTATCGCTGCGCACGGGCACCCGCGCCAGGTTGAAGTTGCGGCGGCCCTTCGTAACGCCATAGAGCACGCCTGCGAAAGGCACAACGGAAATGATGAGGCCCAGTTGGCTGAGGAAGCGCGCGCGGTCGATGCCCTCGCCGCTGATATCCACCGGACCGGGCGTGAGCTTATCCCAGGTCCAACGCACCATATGCAGCAGGTCGTCGAGCCCATGGAAGACCACCATCACCAATTTGGGCAGGAAAAAGAGCAGGAAGAGCGCCACCATGCTGAAGGCGAAGCTGTGATCGCGGCGCGCCTCGGGGTCGCGGAAGTTGAAGCCCACATACACGATCATGCCCAGAAGGCCGATGCTGATCACCCAATAGAGGAAGCGGACCATGCGCCGAAGCACGATGCTGTGCTGGGCAAGCGCGGTATTCACACCTTTGTAGGCATACAGGTCGATGGCGATGAGCACCAATAAGAAGATGATGAAGTTGCGGAGCGCAGCGGGTGACATGGCGGCGAAGGTATCTGGGCGGGTGGGCGAAGGCGCCATGGCCTCGGCAATCATATGCCTCGGGTTGTTGGCGCCCATGGTCGTATTCGCACAGGTCACTTGGAAGCGAACCTATGGCGGAGCTGACATCGACCGGGCAATGGCGATAAAGCGCACTAGTGATGATGGTGCGGTGGTTGTAGGGAGCACAGGCAGCTTCGGGACGGGTGGTGATGTGTATGTGCTGCGTCTGGAAACAGATGGAGGGGTGCTATGGTCACGTGCGTTAGGAGGGCCTGGGCCTCAGGTCGCCAACGATGTCGATCTGCACGGAGATGGGCGTGTCATCGTCGTGGGTTCTGCGAATCGCGGTGGTGATTATGCAGGTCTGATCGCATGCCTTTCCGCCGATGGAGAGGTGATTTGGCAGGTTGATTTCGGTGATGCTGAAGCATGGGATGCACTCAATGGAATTGTTGTTGTGGATGATGCTATTCTAGCTGTCGGCCGTACATATCTGGAAACCGGCACGTCTCAAGCATGGCTGATCAAAGTGAGCATGGATGGTGGTCTGATATGGTCTGCCACCACTGCTGCAGAACCGGGAATGGAAGGCAATGCGCTTGCGGTGCTGGATGATGGATCGATTGCTGTGACCGGCACGATTGAAGCACCGGACGGCACTACGGACATGGTCGTTGTCAAGTTCAATGAGGAGGGTGAGTACCTCTGGCACACGGTGCACGGCGGTGCAAGCGATGAGGTGGGCCGTGACATCATGGTTGCCAATGGCGAATTGGTGGCTGTTGGCTATACGAGCAGTTTCGCCCCGAAACGACAGATGTTCATGGTGCGGATGCAGATGGATGGCGAGGTGATCAATGAGGGGACCATCACGAGTTCGGGCAATGACTGGGAAGCCTTTGGCATGGTGATGCGCACCGATGGGACATTCGCGATCGCAGGTTACACGAAGGAATATGGTGCGGGTGGCAGTGATTTCTCTTTGCTCTTCGCGAATCCTGACGGCAGCTTCATCGGCGGGCCGACGTATGGTGGAGCAAGCAATGAAGTGGCCCATACCCTGGACCTCACGGAAGATGGCGGCTACTACGTTGCCGGCATGACCGAGTCATACGGGCCCGGTGCTATGGCGATCTTCGTTGTACGAAGCAATGGAGATACGCTCAATGGCGCGGTGATCCAGACGGTGGATGATGTTGGGGTGGATTCCCATCAATGGCCCAGCAAAGTCGTCGCATCCCCTAATCCTGTTCAATCTGGCGGCTGGATCAGAATCAGCGGAATCGCTGCGACGACTGGCCGCATGGAGATTCTCGATGCATGTGGCCGCCTGCATGGTGAATTGAGGAGCCATGGTGAGCAAGTTCAATTGCCAACGCTGGCAAGTGGACTTTACCTGCTACGCTTCCACGATAAGCGCGAATGGGTTGCACCAAGAGGCTTGACCATCATGGTCGAGTGATTCGCCACAGAGCGCACCTCTCCGTCGCGACGAGCTGTTCCAATCCCCAATCTGGTAAAGGCCAATCGTCCACCGTGAGCACATGCGTAGCGCCGGCATCAAGTAGAGCCTTGAGTTCGGGCGCTGATTGAATAGGGTAACCAGGGAATGACCATCCTTTGCGGCCGATGAAGGACAACGCTCCATGCGGAGTGTTGTCGCCGAGCACCACGACTTTCGCATCAAGCGGTAGAACTGATGAAGCCTTTTCCATCCCTGCCAAGGCTTCGCCCACCTTCGAATAAGAGTCAGGCGCGGCCGTGAACCGGCGATGCAATTCAACCTTCGCAAGATGCAAGCTGGCGAAGGCGAGCACCCAGACGAACCCGAGAATCACCATCCTTGCAAGGCGCGTTCGAGCAATTCGAATGAGCTCCTGCAAGCCAGCGATCATGATAAACGCGATAGCTGGAAGCACGGTGAGGAAGTAGTAATCATGGTCGGCCAGTTTGGGGTAGAACAGCGCCACGAAGCCAATCGAGCCGAGTGATGATAATCCCATGGCCCATTTGATAAAGGGGGTCAGCTTTAAGAGCTTGATCAACGCGATGGCGGCTAATAGCAATAGTGCGTGCCACGTGGAAGGATGCAGGTACTTCGACCACCAATAGCGAATGACCAGGTCCGAGGTTGTCAGCAGCTCAGCGTATGGAACAGACCAAGCCGGCATGGCTGTCGTCAAGAAGTAGTGGGTCTCATGAGCGGTGTTGTACAGGTTCGCATGCACATGCCAAGCGGCCACCATGAGCATGCTGGTCAATGGCCCAACCATGGTTCTCCAACGCCTGCCCAACCGGCCATGCGCCAAAAACAAGATCACTGAATAGGTGATGAGGTGGAATGATGTGGTTGCCTTGATCAGTCCTGCTAGTGCGAAGCAGATCGTTGCCAAGGGCTTCGGCGCAGTAGACGATTCCATCGATCTCGGAATCGCGATAGCCCAGCCCAGGAGCACCAGCCCGTATGCAATCGAATCCGGCAGGTAGTTCGCGGCGTAGTATGAAAGAACTCCGGACCCAAGCAGCCAAATGGAGAGTCCGAGCCCGAGCGTGGTGCTTTCAAGGAATGATCGTAGCTTGACTGCCAGCGCCATGTGAGCGAATAGCACCACCGCCAAACTGAGGCACCGGACGGCGGATACGACATGATGCGCTGGAGGTAGAACTTTCGCTAGAGCCCAATACATGAGCGGGAATTCCGCTGAATCATGCCACCCATCAACCTCCTGCACGCCCTCTTCGGCTTCATCGCCCTCATCGTGGCGCCCTTGGCCATGATATCGCGCAAAGGCGGCGATTGGCACCGTCGCTGGGGAAAGGCCTACTTCTGGAGCATGGCGGCGGTGGCGGTCACCGGTGTCGTGCTCGGTGTTACCAAGAACAACTGGCTCATGGCCATGGTGGCGGTGTTCAGCTTCCACATGATCGCCAGCGGCTATCGCGCGCTCTACCACAAGCGCCTGCATGAGGGCCAGCGCCCGCAGCCCATGGATCGCGTGCTCACCTTCAGCGCGGGCATCGTCAATGGCGGCCTGTTCATCTGGGGAGTGGTCAACCTGAGCCTCGGTGCCAAAGGGGGCGGCCCCATCATCTTCACGGTGTTCGGCGCCATAGGCCTGCTCTTCGTGTGGCGCGATGTGCAGCGCTTCTACCGCACCAGCCACGATAAGCGGGAATGGCTATACGCGCACATGACGGGTTTCCTCGGCGGTTACATCGCCACGGTTTCGGCCTTCAGCGCGGTGAATCTCGAGATGATCCAGCCCCAGTGGCTGCAATGGCTGTGGCCTACGATCATTGGTGCGCCGTTGATCGCCTGGTGGGTCCGGCTACAAGGCCCGCTTCGCCGGAGGAGGAGGAGCCGCGACCTCTTCGACATCCGGATCAAGGTGCGGCGCCAGGTCGGATACCTTGGCCGCCGTGAGCCGCAGCGCGCGCCCCACCTTCCTTGTGCTGTACACCGAACTGGCGCCATACGTGCTGGCATGCTTCAACGCGCTGGTCGAAGCCGCCGATGCCGATCTGCACCTGGTGCGGTGGCCGGTGAACAAGGAAGCACCCTTCGAACTGCACTTCCATGAGCGCATCACCGTGCACGAGCGCCGTGAGCTTTCCGATGATGCGTTGCTCGCTCTTGTGCGCAGCATTCGGCCAGCACTCTGCCTTACCAGCGGATGGGTCGATAAAGGCTATTTAAGCGCAGCGGCAGAGGTCAAGCGCCTCGGAGGAACGAGCATTCTCGGCCTCGATACCGCTTGGCGCGGCGATGCGCGGCAATGGGCCAATGCGCTGCTCTCGCGCTTCAAGCTGCGCCGGTCCTTCACGTGGGCGTGGGTGCCGGGCGCATCGCAAGCGCGATACGCCCGGCGGCTCGGCTTCGCCGATGCACGGATCCGCACGGGTGTTTATTCCGCCGACGCGGATCGATTCACCGCGATGGGCAAGCGACTGCTCAGCGATCGCAACGCTGCATGGCCGCATCGCATGCTATGTGTGGCGCGCTACATCCCCACCAAAGGCCATCAGTTGCTATGCGATGCGTTCGCGGAGCTATGCGATGCAGGCGAAGCTGGCGATTGGGAGTTGTGGTTCGCGGGCACAGGCGAGTTGCTGGAGCAGGTGAGCGATTCTGCGAGCGGCAGGCATGCGCGCATACGCCATCTTGGCTTCAAGCAGGTCGATGAGATGAACGGGATCGTTGAGCAATGCGGCGCTTTCGTGCTGCCGAGCCTCTTCGAGCCTTGGGGGGTTGTGGTGCACGAGCATGCTTGCACGGGATTGCCATTGGTGCTCAGCTCTGCTGTTGGCGCCGCTGAACGCTTCCTGATCGATGGCGAGAATGGATTCAGTTTCGCTGCGGGTGATCGGGAATCGTTGAAAGCCGCGTTGCGCAAGCTCATGCACCGCTCGGACAATGACCTGCGCGCCATGGGCCAGCGCAGCTTAGAAC
>JADJOG010000031.1 GCA_016713865.1 Flavobacteriales bacterium
CGCCGATCTTGGCGAGGTGCAAGCTGGCCACCATCTCATCGAGGTGCTTGGGCAGCACATAGACCTTGTTCTCGTAGTTCGCGTGGTTCTTCCACAGCTCGATCTGCGCCAGCGTCTGGTTGGTGAAGCTGTTGCTCATCACGAAGCTGGGGTGGCCCGTGGCGCAGCCCAGGTTCACCAGGCGGCCTTCAGCCAGGATGATCACGTCCTTGCCATCAATGGTGTACTTATCCACCTGAGGCTTGATCTCCACCTTGGTGCTGCCGTAGGCCTTGTTCAGCCACGCCATGTCGATCTCGTTGTCGAAGTGGCCGATGTTGCACACGATGGCCTTGTCCTTCATCTTGCGGAAGGCAGCCTCGGTAACGATGTTGAAGTTGCCCGTGGTGGTGATGATGATGTCCGCACGGTGAACGTTCGGCACCAGTTTCTTCACCTCGAAGCCATCCATGGCCGCTTGCAGCGCGCAGATGGGGTCGATCTCGGTGACGATGACGCGCGCACCAGCGCCACGGAGCGAAGCCGCAGTGCCCTTGCCCACATCGCCGTAGCCGCACACGATGGCCACTTTGCCGGCCATCATGATGTCGGTGGCACGGCGGATGGCATCCACAGCGCTTTCCTTGCAGCCGTACTTGTTGTCGAACTTGCTCTTGGTCACGCTGTCGTTCACGTTGATGGCGGGCATCACCAAGGTGCCGTTCTTCTCACGCTCTTTCAGGCGCAGCACGCCGGTGGTGGTCTCTTCGCTGAGGCCACGGATGCCGTTCACCAGCTCGGGGTACTTGTCAAAGACCATGTTGGTGAGGTCACCGCCATCGTCGAGGATCATGTTCAGGGGCTGACCGTCGGGGAAAGCGAAGATGGTCTGCTCGATGCACCAATCGAATTCCTCGTTGTTCATGCCTTTCCATGCGTACACGGGGATACCCGCCTCGGCGATGGCCGCTGCGGCGTGGTCCTGCGTGCTGAAGATGTTGCAGCTGCTCCAGCTCACGTCGGCACCGAGTTCCTTCAAGGTCTCGATGAGCACGGCGGTCTGGATGGTCATGTGCAGGCAGCCTGCGATACGGGCGCCTTTCAGCGGCTTGTCCTTGCCGTATTTCTCACGGAGGGCCATGAGGCCGGGCATCTCGGCCTCGGCGAGTTCGATTTCCTTGCGGCCCCAGCTGGCGAGGCTCATGTCCTTCACTTTGTACTTCACTTGTTCGGCGGTCTTGGTGCTCATGGGTGCTGTCGTGTTCGCTGCTATGACGTTTGCGGCCCGCGAAAGTAGCCTCTTGGCTCGGAACAAGCAGTGAAGCGGTATGTTCGCATCGATGGGCGAAGTGCTAAAGTTTCTTGAATCGGCCAAGGCGAAGGGGCAGAAGCTGCTCGCCGTGCTCATCGACCCCGATTTCGGCACCGATGAAGCCGCCTTGGAGCGCACCTTGCAGAACGCCTGCATGGCGCAGGCCGACCTGCTCTTCGTGGGCGGCAGCTTGCTCACTTCAGCCTCCTTCGACCGCTGCGTGGCGCTGGTGAAGCGCTGGAGCACCAAACCCGTGGTGCTCTTTCCGGGCAGTCCTTCTCAGTTGAGCGCGCACGCCGATGCGGTGCTTTTCCTCTCACTCATCAGCGGGCGCAACCCGGAACTGCTCATCGGGCATCACGTCACCGCCGCACCCACGGTGAAGGCGCTAGGCATTGAGGCCATTCCCACCGGCTACATGCTGGTTGATGGAGGGCGCACCACCACCGCGCATTACGTGAGCCAGTCCTCTCCCATCCCGCACGACAAGCCGGGCATTGCGGCGGCCACCGCGCTCGCCGGCGAGTTGCTCGGACTGCGCACCATCTATCTCGATACCGGCAGCGGTGCACCAAAGAGCGTATCGCCAGCAATGGTCGCTGCTGTGCGCGCCACGGTCGATCTGCCAATCATCGTTGGTGGTGGCATCCGCGATGCGGAACAGGCACGCGCATTGTGCGAAGCGGGCGCCGATGTGCTGGTGGTTGGCACGGCCATCGAACAGGATCCGGAGATCGTGTTCGCGTTGAGCGAGGCGGTTCACGGGTGAGCCGCTACATTCAGCCCATGCGCGGCCTTGTCCTATTCCTGCTGCTCACCTTCGCGTTCACCAGCGCTGGCCAAACCGATTCGCTCTGGCGCGTGTGGAACGATGCATCGGCACCGGACAGCGCGAGGCTGAGCGCAATGCAGACGCTTGCATGGAAGGGCGTGTTCGAGCAGCCCGATAGCGGCATGGCCTTGGCGCGCATGCAGCTCGACTTCGCGCGGCGCGTGGAATCGCAGCGTGGGCAATATGAAGCGAGCACTACGCTAGCCGTGGGCAGCAGCATGAAGAGCGACTATTCCGCCGCGCTCACGCACCTGCACGCCTGTCTGGCCTTGGCGAAAGCCATGAAGGACCTCAAGCGCGAGGCAAACACCTACAGCAACCTCAGCAATGTCTATCGCAGCCTCGGCGACCTTCCCATGGCGCTCACCCAATTGCAGAAGAGCCTCCGCATCGATACCGAACTCGACAACAAGGAAGGATTGGCCGGCACCTACAACAACATGGGCACCATCCAGACGGAGCTGAACAATCATCGCGATGCGCTGCAGCACTATGAACGAAGCGCAGCGCTGGCCGAAGAGCTTGAAAGCGATCGCGGACGCGCACAGGCAGCATTGAACCTCGGAAGCGCCTACCTGAATCTGGCACAGCCCGATACCGCCGCGCAGCTCTTCAAGAAAGGGCTCGCGCTCTATAAGCAGCTCGGCCGGAAATTGGAGCAAGGCATGGCCTACAACAACCTTGGCCGAGCCTATGGGCAGCTCGGTCGCGTTAACGATGCGTTCGCCAGCCTCGATTCCGCAGAGGCTATCCTCACCGCGCTGGGCAGTTCGCGGCAGCTCGTGCGCACGCACGTGAACCGTGGCACCATCCTCATCGAGCAGAGGCGAGCGAAAGAAGCCATCGCCGCATGCAGGGCAGGTGAGCGTATCGCCGAAAGCAACAACCTGCTTCAGCAACGCGTGGAATGCCTGCAATGCTTGCATCGCGCGCATGAGCTCGCAGGCGACTTCCGCAGCGCCTATTCAGCCCAGTCAGCCTATATGAGCGTGAACGATTCTCTGCTGAAGGTGAACAACAGCAAGGAGGTCACCCGATTGGAGGTCACGCGCGCCTATCAGGAGCGCATGCTCGCCGACAGCTTGGACAATGTGCGCAAGCTCCACGAACAGGAGCTGCTAGCGCAGGAGCAGATCGCCAGCGAGAAGGAACGGCGCAACCTCTTCCTCTATGCCGGCCTTGGCGTGCTAGCGCTTTCTGCTGGACTTTGGAACCGCCTCCGCTACACGCGCCGCTCGCGAGCTGCCATACAAGTCGAGAAGGACCGCAGCGAGGGCCTGTTGCTCAACATCCTGCCCGCAGCGGTTGCCGAAGAGCTAAAGGACAAGGGCGAAGCGGAGGCGCGGCTCTTCGATCAGGTCACTGTGCTCTTCACCGACTTCAAGGGCTTCACTGCCATGAGCGAGAAGGTCACGCCCAAGCAACTCGTGAGGGACCTGCACGAATGCTTCAGTGCCTTCGACCGCATCTGCGCCAAGCACGGCATCGAGAAGATCAAGACCATCGGCGATGCCTACATGGCCGCTGGCGGGTTGCCCACACCAAACAACACGCACGCCGTGGATGCGATCATGGCGGCGCTGGAGATGCGCGATTTCATCGCCGAGGGCAAAGCGCGGAAAGCCTTGGCGGGCCAACCGTACTTCGAGATTCGCATCGGCATCCATACGGGCCCGGTGGTGGCAGGCGTGGTGGGCGAGATGAAATTCGCCTACGACATCTGGGGCGATACGGTGAACACGGCGAGCCGCATGGAATCTTCCGGCGAAACGGGACAGGTGAACATCAGCGAGGCGACGTATAGGTTGGTGAATGGCGTATGGTCAGTGGCGAATGGAGGATCCACCCATTCACCAACTCCCGATCGCCATTCGCCTGCGTTCTTATTCACCCCGCGTGGCAAAGTGCAGGCGAAGGGCAAAGGCGAGATGGATATGTATTTCGTTGACCGAGGTTCGAGCAAAGGCTGACCCGTTCCTATTAATCACCACAACCAAGGGTATCGCGCGACTTGCGAACTGGCTCTGGCTCTCTTCTCAGGCGACTTGTTCCTCACCGGATCACAAGCCGCTGAACCATCACGTTCTCGCCCGCGCGCACGTTCACCAAGTACATACCGGCGCTTAGCTGAGAAGCATCGAGCAGGTCCGTGAACGGACCATCTTGCATGGCCATCCGCTGCCCATGCACGAGGCGGCCACTGGCATCGCGCACCTCCACGTCGACCGGGCCAGCTACTCCTTCGGCGATGTGCGGGGCCACCGGGCCTCCATTAGATGGATTCGGGTAAAGCACGAGTCCATCGCTTCGATCAGTCGATGCGACTCCTTCCGCAATCACGTATTGATTGCCGCTGCCTTGCATGCATGGTGGCGTGCTCAGCGTGCAGGGGTCGACTAAGTCGTAGAGCTTGGTGCGCGGGCATTGGGCCGCAGCACTGTTCAGCATGAAGCGGCATGCAGGTCCCCATGCTTGGAATTCGCCCGCAACGATCCCGCGCACCTTCACGTTGAGGAAGCCACCCTCTGAAAGTTGATTGCCGCTCCATGCGTTGACCTTGAAATGGCATGCGCGCGTGGCGCTGGCTGCAAGCCCGTTGGTAGTGCTGTGGTACTGTATGCGCTTGAAGCTGTAGCCTCCATTGGGGTCGTACCACCACATCTGGTTACCGCTGGAGGTATGGGTCATTCCGTATTGGGCAGCGACCGCTGGGTTGCTGTTGGCCACCACGTATTCCGCTCCACAGGGAGCCGCGCGCCAATCCAATTTATCGCAGCTGGTGCTAATGAGCCGATCCACCCCCAAGGGCAAGCAGAAGCCCTCGCCATTGGATATGGCACTCAAACCGCCCGATACGAAAGCGCCGTTCGCATCGATAACGCGCGCACCGGTGGTCGTGCTGAACGGACATAGCCACCACCGGTGACATCGCCACCGGCATCGAAGACCCGCAAACGATAACAGCCATTGGGCACGCAGCATGCGCCCGTGAAGGTCTGCTCGACATCCGAATAGGGCGTGCTCGTGCAATAGCGTGTTGCCCCGTCCGCTGAAAGAAGCTCCCAGCTCACTTCACTGCCCATTTCATCGGTCCGAACCGCCATGTACAGATTGTTGGCGCATGGCGCTGCAGCGATTGTCTTCAAGCCCTCCGCGTATGGCTGTGAAAGGTCTTGCGCCACAAGAAGCACATTGCCATCGCGCTGAACGCTCACCACCGCATCCGGTGCTTCGCTCCGAGTGAGATCCAAGGCCTGAAAAGTGTAGCAGCCCGGAGGCACGGAGATGTCTTCAATAACCAGCTGATTCGCATCCTCATAGGGTCCGCCGCTGGCCACCACTTGATTGAGCGGGTTGGTCACCTTCCATACAATGGAACCCGGATCATCCCCCAATTCCACACGCACCTCCATGTCGCCGCCTTGTGCAAGCGAAGGCAGCGCGTCCATCGCAACCGTCAGCAGGTTCCCATTGGGATCTTCGTCCGGGATGCCATTCACGCTGATGATGGAATTCGAGATCATCTCCTAGTTCAAGCGCGGGCACCGCAGGCGCAGGCTGCCGCACATCGCCGGTGAGCGCGGGCACGGCGAGTATCCAATTGAAGCTGTTCACCATCAGGCCGTTCTTCCAGGTCTAATAGAACTTTGGTTACAACCGCACACTCACCCCAGCCATCAAATTCATTGGCGCCTGCGGGTACAAGCCCACCATCTCCTGCCGTCTTCCATCGCTCACGAAACTGTACACCCAACCATTGCTCTCGTAGAGCTCACTGAACAGGTTGCGCACGGTGATATTGAAGTCGATGCCTTTGGTGCCTTTGGCCATCCAGGTCGCGTTCAGGCGCTGGTCGTTCACTAAGAAAGGATCGAGCATGCGGTCGGCACTGGCGCTGAGATCGAGGTATTGCTTGCCCACAAACTTGGTCACGAATGTGAGATCAGCATTGCCGTGCTTCGAATGGTCCCAGAAACGGAACCCGATCTCGCTTCCTGCCACAAGGCTCGGCGAGAACGAGAGGTCGCTCTCCGTGTATGTCGTTGCCACCTGCCAGCCGTTGTCCCAATCATCAACGAACTCCGTGAAGCCGCGCACCTTGTTCTGGCTGAGCGCTGCGTTGGCGCGCCATGTCAATCGCCGCGTGATTCGTGTTGCGAGCGTGAGTTCAGCGCCAGCACGGTAGCTGCTCTTCACGTTGGTGCGCAAGGCTGCGCCCACATCATTCAGTTCACCGGTGAGCACGAGCTGATCCGCGTAATCCATGTAGTAGAGGTTGATGCCAGTACTCATGCGGCCCGTGCGGCGCTCGTAGCCGAGTTCATAATCCACGAGCCGTTCTGCGCGCGGACGACTCGCTGGCGTGGTCTCTTGCAGGTCCTCACGGTTCGGCTCGCGGTGCGCAACCGCTATAGAGCCATACGCTCTTCCGCCTTCATGCATGCGCCACACCAGTCCGGCTTTGGGGTTGAAGAAACCGAAGCCGATGGACTGCTGCTCCGGCTCGAAGGCTTCGTTGAGCATCTCGAGCTCATGGCTAACAGCGCGGAACTGCGCATCGCCGAAGACATCGATATTGCTCCGAAGCGCGTAGGAGATCTTCGCGTAGGCATTCGCATCGGTCTTGCGCGCATCGTTGTCGTAGTAGCGATCCCGGATGTCGGCACTGCCCGCATAGCGCGCCCATATCAATTCGCCGAAGTGCGCCCCGCGATAATCGCTGAGGCTGCCACCGACCACGAGTCGATGCGCCCCCAGCTTGAACTCGGCGCTTGTATTGGCGCCGGTGAGGGTGTTATCGAGCCAACGGCGGCGAATGAGGTCCGTGGTGAAAATCGAATCGCCGTTGATCGAGGCTGGGCTTATGCCGTATCGCAGCAGGTCATCGCCTTCGCGGAACTGCTCGAAGTAGCCCGCACCGCGCACACGGAATAGCGTGAGGTTGAAAGTGGCGTTCTTGCCCAGCTTCTGATCGAAGAGCAATTGGTAGTGCGCTTGGTCGTAATTGTCCACCTCGTTCTCGTAGGTGTATGGATTGAACGTGCGATTGGTGTCGATCACCTCGCGCGCCACGCCTCCCCAGGCCTGATACGTCACTTCCTTCCCTCGGAAGTGGATGAAGCGCAATGATCGTTTCGCGCCGAGCCACGCGGCTTGCATGAAGTAGCTCTTCAGGTCGGCGCTGGCGCGATCCACGTAGCCATCGGTGCTTATGGAAGAAAGGCGCGCATCGAGGCTGAAACGGCCATCGATCAGGCCCGTTCCAGCGCTCACCGAATAACGCTGCGTGTTGAAGCTGCCACCGCTCATGCTCACCAAGCCCCATGGCTGCGGCTTCGCTGCGGTGGTGCGGATGTTCACCGATGCGCCGAAAGCAGCCGGTCCGTTGGTGCTCGTTCCCACGCCGCGCTGCACCTCGATATCCTCGGCGCTGGTGGCCAGGTCGGGCAAGTTCACGAGGAAGGCGCCTTGGCTCTCGGGGTCGTTGAAGGGCACGCCATTAAGGGTGATGTTGGTGCGCGTGGCATCGGTGCCGCGAATGCGCATGTAGGTGTAACCGATGCCGATGCCGCCATCGCTGGTGGCTACAACGCCGGGCTGTTGTTCCAGAAGAAAAGGCAGATCAACACCCGTGTTGATGCGTTCGAGCTCCTCGCGGCTCAAGGTGCTCTTCGCGAAAGGCGCGCTATCACCAGCGCGCAACGCGGTGACCTCGGCAGCTGTGAGCATCACGCGATCGGGCTTCATTGTCAGATTGAACGTGTTCTCGCCTTCAACAAGGATGATGAGCGTATCCGAAGGCTGAAAGCCGACGAATGAGAATCGCAAGCGATTGGCACCAGCGCGCAACCCGGCAAGCGCGAAACGCCCATTCTGGTCCGTGGTGGTTCCGAATGCTCGATCGCCGACGACCACATTCACACCAAGCAGTGGCCCATCACCTTCACCTATGATGACTCCTGAAAGCCGTGATTGTGCCGCAATGCCGTTGATGATCGCGAAAGCAAATAGCGAGAGAATGGTGCGCATGTTCCTCCGTGTTAACGCCTGCACGGAGGTGTCCGCCGGATGGTGGACCGTGTCCCTTGGCAGCATTACCTGCCCAGGTTCTTCGGGTATGATCTCAGCTTTCGCCACTTGGCGAAGCACCCCGTTGCAAGACGGGACGAATGTAGGCACGGTGATCGACCAACAGACGAGCGCTCATGATCCAGATCCGCGCAGCAGCGCCTCCACCACGCTCACCGCTTTGCTGATACGATCCTCGCGCTTGCCTTCGATGATCGCATAAGGAAGCCATACGCCTTGAGTTCACGCTCCCATATTTCGAAGAGCCGATCGCGTCGTGCGGATTCTCGCGAAACGGATCGGGCTCCCAAAGGGATATCCGGGCGGCAGAGCAAGCGCAGGTCGTAATGGAGTTCGCGCACCAAGCGCTCGATCTCCGGATACGCGCCCGAATTTCTCCTGGCTCCAGATCTTGATGTTGAGGATGTCGCAATCGAAGTACACGGGCTCCATGGGGGCATTGCTCTCGAATCGGTCATCGCTGCTCACTGCGGCCCAATGCTCCATTGCGAATTGTGGCGCATCCTCGAACCATTGTGCTTGGCTGCGCGCCAGTTGAAGCAAATCATCCTCAACGTAGGGCCGATCCAATTCCTCAAGCAGTTCGCGCGTGCCATCGGAAACACGGCCGCCACCGATGCGCATCATCAGCTCATCGGAGAGTGTTGTCTTCCCACTGCTCTCTGGCCCAACGATGGCGATCTTTGGCAGGCTCATGGGCCACGAAGTAACGTCCCGTCAACCCATAGGCAGCGGCGCGCCCACCTTCCATGTCATCGCATCAATAACACGAGAACACATGCGAATCACCTCCACCCTACTGCTCATCGCTCTTGCCGCGTTTTCGGCCAAGGCGGCGCTCCCGCCTTTCCGCTCAGCTCCGATGCACGATCACCTGCTCGAGGTGAATGCGCAATGGCAGTCGCAGGATCCTGCGCTCACCCGTCTATCGGATGCTTCGGCATTCAATGACGAATCAGAGCGCATACGCACGCACCTACTGTTGGTGAGAGAGAGACTTGCTCAACGCGCGAACAATGCGCTCGCGCCTGCGCAGCGCGCGAACCGCATCGCTCTGCTTCAGCGCTTAGGCGACTATGCGAACGGTCGTCGCTTCCCTTCAAACCATGTGCTGGATTATCGTAATCCGGTGTTCATCGACCCCTATGGCGTGGCCTGCGCCGTGGGCTGGCTCATGATCGAGAGCGGGCATGCCGATCTCGCGCGCAGCATCAGCAAGGGCTTCAATCTTGGCTACGTTCATGAGCTCATCGCCGATGCACGTTACTCCGAAGCCGTAGGCACTTGGGCCGACGACCACGGTTTCACGGCCGATGAATTGGCATGGATACAGCCGGGGTATCCGCCGAGCCTGCCATGGCAACCATTGGGCGGCGGCAGCAATGGCGATGTTACCGTACTTGAGAAGCTGAACGATGGACGACTGCTCGTAGCAGGTGCGTTCACCAATGCCGGCGGCATTGCAGCGAGCCAAGTGGCGATTTGGGATGGAAGTGCTTACGAGGCCTTGGGCAACGGCGTGCAAGGCGATGTGACTTGCGCTGTGGAGTACAACGGCAGCATCTACCTCGGCGGCGCTATGCTCGGCGGCACCAGCGATCTGGCACGTTGGACCGGAAACGCGTGGGAATTCAGCACCGTTTTCGATGGCAAGTACCCTTACATCAGCGCGCTGCATGTTCACAATGGCGTGCTGCATGCGGCGGGCACCGTGATGGGATTCGCGGGGCTTACCGAATTCGTGCAGCGATTGAATGGCGCTACATGGGAGCCGGTTGGCAGCCCCTTTAACGGTCGGGTGCTCACGCTCGCATCGCATGATGGGATGCTCATTGCGGGCGGCGAATTCACGGAATTGGCCATCCCCACCGAACCGATCGTGCGCCACGTGGCCCAGTTCAACAGCACGGATTGGGTGAATCTCGCCGCTGGCCTCGATGCACCGGTTCGCGATCTGCTGAGCGCGGGAGGCATGTTGTACGCGGGTGGCGACATGATCAACAACATCGTGCCCCGCTTCGGCCTTGCCCGGTTGGGCGCTAAGCGCGGGCAGCAGGAGATGCTCATGCCGAATCTGGCCAACTACATCTTCCCTGCGTTAGGCGACCCGCGAATCACTTGCCTGGCAGAAGAGAATGGCAACATCTATTTCGGTGGATCCTTCATCGTGTCAGCGTCCATGATGACCATCGGAAACAACATCGCTCGCTGGAGCGGTGTGGACCTAGTGCTGGAACTCGCCGCGACTGATGGCGAGACTAATGCTGTGTGCGTGCATGAGGCCGCCTTGGTGATCGGTGGCGAGTTCGAGCTCTGGCAGCCGCATCTGTCGTCGCTTGCGCTGACCACAAGAATCGACGAGACTCCGATGATCAGCCTCTCAGCCGCGCCGAATCCAGTGATTGATGCTGTGCGCCTTTCGGGCCTGCGCTCGAGCCATCTACCGCGAAGATCACGCTACGTGACAGCATGGGTCGCGAAGCCCTTGCGCCACAAAGCCGTCAAACGGGAACAATGATGATTGATGCATCGGGTCTTGCATCAGGAGCCTATCTCGTGCAGGTCGATGGCCGATTGGCCGCGCGTTTCGTGAAGCAATAAAGGCCACAACGCCAAAGCGAGCCGCCGCACAAACCGGCGGCTCGCGCGTTCTTTGTCCCATCGCATGGAACGCTGGCTCTACCTCGCCATCAATTTGCTGAGCGTCGCTTTTCCGCTGGCCGCCAGCTTCGAGCAACGCCTGCGCTTCTATAGGCATTGGAAGGGCTTGTTCACAGGCATCGCGGTGATGATGGTCATTTTCATCCCATGGGATGCGGCTTTCACAGAACGCGGAATCTGGGGCTTCAACGCACGCCACACGCTCGGCATTGACCTCTTCGGCCTGCCAATCGAAGAGTGGCTCTTCTTCATCTGCATCCCCTATTCGTGCGTGTATCTGCATGAAGTGATGCGCTACTCCATCAAGCGCGAGCCCTTCTCGAAGACCGCACGACCGCTTGCCATCGGCGCAGCCATCGCCTTGCTCGTTATCGGCGGCATGTACACCCATCGACTGTACACGAGCATCACCTTCATCGGCTGTGGTGCCCTGCTGTTCCTGCATGGCGCGGTGCTCAAGAGCGCATGGCTCGGCCGCTTCTGGATGGGCTATGCGATCAGCCTTGTTCCTTTCTTCCTCGTGAACGGCATCCTCACCGGTTGGCTGTTGCCCGAGCCCATTGTGTGGTACAACAACACCGAGAACCTGGGCATCCGTATGAATACGATCCCTGTCGAGGATAGCATCTACCTCTTATTCTTCCTGCTCATCGTGATCGGTTTCCACGAGCGCGGCAGGGCGAAGTCGAAGTCCTTGCGCAGCGATCAGGGAAGGTCGTGAGCGATGCGCCACTCGCGCCCCCATCGCCGTAACGCCGTAGCCGACAGAACCACATAAATGGCATAGAGCGCTGCGTACCACCACATGCCTAACAAGGCGTAAAGAACAATGGCCACCAGATCGGCCGCGATCCAGTAGGCCCAGTTCTCCAGGATCTTGCGCGCCAGCATCCACGTGGCGAGAAGGCTGAAGGCCGTTGCGAAACCATCGAGACCCGTGAAGCGCGCATCAGGCAGCAGTTTCAATGTGAAAGCCAGGGCGAGCGCGAGCAACGTGCCAGCCAACAGCATGAGTGCATGGAACTTCGCACCGCGTCGCGTGATTGGTATCTGCTTCGCGCCATCGCCTTTCCAAGACCACCAGCCGTAAACGCCTATGGCCACATAGTAGCTGCTGAGCGCTGCTTGCGCATAAACCTGCTGATGCATGAATAGCGCGATGCCCATGGCCGATGCCACGATGCCGAATAGCCAGCCCACACGGCGCTCGTAGAGCATGAGCACCGTATACGCCAGATTTCCTGCGGCGGCGATGGCTTCGATCAGGGTCCAGTTCAAGCGGTGGTTGAGGGGTTGAGGGGTTGAGGGGTTGAGGGGTTGAGCAAGTGCCAACCTCTCAACACCTCAACTTTCTATGCTACATGCCGCAATTGCACGGCGCGCTGAACTGGATCTTCACGCGCGGCAGCAAATCCTCGATGTGGTCCATTTCCTCTTGGCTGTACTGGATGTTGCGCAGATCGAGGAAGCGGAGGTTCTCCATGCCCCCGAGTTCTTTCGGGAATTCGCCGATATCGGTATCCCAGATGTCGAGCGATACAAGCTGCTTCAGTTGACCAAGGCACTTGGGCAGCGCTGTTAGCGGGGTGCGGTTCAAGTCCAACCGTTTCAGCGACCGCCACCTGCATACCGCATCCGGGAACGATGCCAGCTTGTTCTTCGAGGCGCGGAACTCCTGCATGCTCTGCAATTCGCCCAGCCAAGCGGGCAGTTCCTTCAGCCGGTTGCTGCTCAGGTCGAGCGCGTTCAGGTTCGGAAGGCGGCGTACCTCCTCGGGCACCTGCTTCAGCTTCTTGCCGCTTAGGTCGAGTCGGTAAACCTTCTCGGGCTCGGCGAGCGCTCGCTCGAGGCTGCGGTAGGTGCGAGCGCTGTCGAGTTGGGCCTGCGAAAGCAACTGCGCCTTGGCGAGCAGCGGCAAACAGAAGGCGATTAAGAGTGATGCCCTCATGCCATGCGCAGTTTGAAGTGCTCGTGCGCCATGCGCTTATCGATGTGGAGCTGTTCGCGCAGCGCTTCCATGCTCTCGAATCGTTGGTCGCCGCGAATGCGATGGATGAAACGCACGGTGATGGCCTCGCCGTACAGATCGCGGTCCAAGCCGAAGATGTTCACCTCCACATTCCGTTGCAGGCCACCGCTCACCGTGGGCCGCTCGCCGATGTAGAGCATGCCTTTGTGCTCGCCATCCTTCAAGCGCACTTCAACTGCGTACACGCCATCGCCGGGGATCAGCTTGTAGGCATCGATGGCACCGATGTTCGCTGTGGGGTAGCCGATGGTGCGGCCTAGTTGGTCGCCTTTCACTACCACGCCGCTCAATGGATAGGTGTAGCCGAGCAGGTCGCTCGCGCCATCGACATCGCCAGACAACAGCGCTTGCCTGATCTTGGTGCTGCTCACCTTCACGTGGTCCACTTCCTGTGCGGGTATCTCTTCCACATCGATGTCGTAGGCCTCGCCGAGCTGCCGCAGCAAGACCAGGTCTCCCTCGCGGTTGCGCCCGAAGCGATGGTCGTAGCCGATGACGACCGCGCGCGCTCCAATGGCGCCCATGAGCACATCGCGCACGTAGTCGATGGCGTGCATGCGCGAGAATTGGCGCGAGAACGGAATCACCAGCAGATGATCGAGTCCTGCTTGTTCCAGCAATGCGCGCTTCTCCTCCTGGGTGTTCAGCAGCTTCAGATCGTTATCGCCTGGGAAGAGCACCATGCGCGGGTGCGGGTGGAAAGTGAAGAGCACGCTCTCGCCCTCTTCCTTCTTCGCTCGCGCGATCAATCGCTCGATGATGGCCCTGTGGCCGCGATGCACGCCATCGAAGGTGCCCGTGGTGAGCACGGGGCGCTTCACGCCCTTGAAGTCGGCGATGTCGGTGTGGACGAGCACGGGGCGCTAAGGTCTGCTTTGGAGTGGTTGGCGCATCGCAAGGAATCGCGGTCAGAGGAACGGTGGAACAGTTAAGCAGTGTACCAGAGGCGCCTTGTTGAACTGAGCTGCAATCGAAGCGCCTCTGGTACACTGCTTAACTGGTGATCTGCTCCAATACTGATTCTCAACTTGTCAAACTTCCATTTGGCTATGCGCTATCAACCCCTACTTTCGCGCCCGCAAAACCGGATGCATCCCCGCATCCATACCACAACTCCCTCATGGCCAAGCACATCGGAAAGGTCGTCCAGGTCATCGGACCCGTGGTCGACGTTCGCTTCGAAGGCGGCAACGACCTGCCCAACATCTACGACGCGCTCCACATCACCCGTCCAGACGGCAGCATCCTAGTGCTGGAGACCCAGCAGCTCATCGGTGAGGACACCGTGCGCGCCATCTCCATGGAGAGCACCGACGGCGTGGCCCGCGACAACGCGGTCGAAGCCATGGGCAAGCCGATCAGTATGCCGGTGGGCGATGCGATCAAGGGCCGCCTGTTCAATGTGACCGGCAATGCCATCGATGGCATGAAACCTCTGGCCACGGGCAAGAGCTACCCCATCCACCGTGAGGCTCCGAAATTCGAGGAACTCACCACCAGCGCCGAGATCCTCTTCACCGGTATCAAGGTGATCGACCTGATCGAGCCCTACGCGAAGGGCGGTAAAATCGGTCTGTTCGGTGGCGCCGGCGTGGGCAAGACCGTATTGATCCAAGAGCTGATCAACAACATCGCCAAGGGCTACAGCGGCTACAGCGTGTTCGCTGGCGTAGGCGAGCGCACCCGCGAGGGCAATGACCTCCTGCGCGAGATGATCGAGGCCGGCATCATCAAGTACGGCGACGGTTTCAAGCACAGCATGGAAGAAGGCGGCTGGGACCTGAGCAAAGTGGACTACAGCCAGCTCGAGAGCTCGCAGGCCACTTTCGTGTTCGGTCAGATGAATGAGCCTCCCGGAGCCCGTGCCCGCGTGGCCTTGAGCGGTCTCACCCTCGCCGAGTACTTCCGCGATGGCGATGAGCAGAGCGGCGGCCGCGACATCCTCTTCTTCGTTGACAACATCTTCCGCTTCACGCAGGCGGGTTCCGAGGTGTCGGCTCTCCTCGGCCGTATGCCGAGCGCCGTGGGTTACCAGCCTACGCTCGCTACTGAGATGGGCGCCATGCAAGAGCGCATCACCTCCACCAAGCGCGGCTCCATCACCTCTGTGCAAGCGGTGTATGTGCCTGCCGATGACTTGACCGATCCCGCGCCAGCCACCACGTTCGCGCACTTGGACGCCACCACCGTATTGAGCCGGAAGATCGCCGAGCTCGGCATCTATCCCTCGGTGGACCCGCTCGATAGCACCAGCCGGATCCTCACGCCTGCCATCGTGGGCGAGGAGCACTACAACTGCGCCCAGCGCGTGAAGGCCATCCTCCAGCGTTACAAGGAGCTGCAGGACATCATCGCGATCCTCGGCATGGACGAACTCAGCGAGGACGACAAGCTCAGCGTATTCCGTGCCCGTAAGGTGCAGCGCTTCCTGAGCCAGCCCTTCTTCGTGGCCGAGCAGTTCACCGGCCTCAAGGGCGTGATGGTGCCGATTGAAGAGACCATCAAGGGCTTCAACATGATCCTCGACGGACAGATGGACGAATACCCCGAGACGGCCTTCAACCTGAAGGGCAACATCGAGGACGTGATCGCCGCCGGTAAGAAGATGCTTGCAGAAGCTGCTAAAGCCTAAGGCAGGTTGAGGGTTGAAGGTTGACATGGGTTGAGGGTTGAATGACTCGGGCCTCAACGAACAACCTTCAACATCCAACCACCAACCCCCAACCGGCACCAGAAAATGAAAGTCGAAATCATCACCCCCGACACCAAGAGCTCTTCAAGGGCGAAGCCAGCTATGTGGGCGTGCCCGGCATCGATGGCGGATTGGGCTTCCTGGACAACCACGCGCCGCTAATCACCGTGCTGCGTGCTGGCGATGTGAAGGTGAAGACCAGCGAAGGGGAAAAGAGCTACCCCGTGAAGGGCGGCGTGGTTGAGGTGATGAACAACACCGTGCTGGTTCTGGCGGAGTAAAGCTCAGTCGAGGACCAGTTTGGAGAAGGGCGCCGCAAGGCGCCTTTCGCGTTGTTGCCAACACGATTGCGGTGCTGCTTGAAGTTGTTCCCGAGGCACGGCTCAGTGCGTGGCCGCAGATCTATTTGGTCAATTTGGCATAGACGAGCGTCAATCAACCAGGTTGCCTTCGTCGGACAATTAGCGCTATTGGTTAATAAAAATCGGCATTCCATCGACGAATTGACTTGACTTGGCGAATCGAGTTCGTCTAGTTTCGTTCAACTTTTCGAAAACGTCAAGCGCCAAAGCAGCAACCGACACGCTGACTGATTAGAAAAGCCACTGAACTCAACCCTCCGACACATGATGCACATGCTACACCGCGTTCTCGGATCCCGCTCGTTGGCCCTTACGGTAATTGCCGTTGGCTTCCTGCTGCCAGCTAGCCATGCCCAATTCTGCAATTCGGCGGGCTTCGTGGCCAACATCACACCCACAGCGACGGTGCAGAGCTCTGGCGCATTGAGTGGTGACCAGCGATACTGGACCTTTACGGCAACAGCAGGGGTCATCTACAACTTCTACACATGCGGGGCTACTGAACAGGACACTTATCTGCGCATTTACAATGGCAACGGCGGGGGCACCTTGGTTGCAGAAGCGGACCAAGGCTGCGCAAGCGGCAACTTATCCGATGTCACCTTCACGGCGGCTACCACAGGTGTGCATTCCGTGCACCTGTCGCGATGGGCGAATTTTCTCAGCACGTGCGCGAACTTGAATGCGAATTCGACCTTGTTCTACAGGACCATACCGCCGCCGGCGAACGACCTCGTATGCAACGCGATTTCAGTGGCGTGCGGCAGCACTACATCAGGCACTACCGTTGGCGCCGGTTCCACCGGCACCTATGAAGGCACTTCGACCTGCGGTACGGCGCAAGCCCAGCCAGCGGTGTGGTACAGCGTTGCCGGATTCAATGGATTCATGACCGCCAGCCTGTGCGCGACCTCGGGATGGGATAGCAAGATCTCGGTGTATTCCGGCACCTGCACATCACTGACTTGCATTGGTGGTAACGACGACAACGGGCCTTCGTGCACCGTGACTCCCGCCAGCTTCTCATGGCCGGGAAGCAGGGAACCACCTACTTCATCAAGGTCTAAGGGTTCGATTCAAACTCCGCGTTCAGCTTGGAGGTAACCTGTTGCCTATCCACCGAACGACCTCTGCGCCAACGCAATCACGATTCCAGGAGCCGGACCATTCCCGCATCTGACGAACGTGCAAAGCAATCCAGCCGCCACCAACCCGGGCCAGCCCACGCCATCCTGCCAGGCAACCTCCAACGCGAGCATTTGGTACAATTTCACGCCCGCATGCAGTGGCAACTATCGCTTCAGCACCTGCCAGAACGATGCGCCCTCATCGGGTGCGATCGACCACGTTTTGGTGGTCGCAACAGGCGCATGCGGCGGCACTTTCAGTGAGGTCGCGTGCAACGATGATGCGAGCACCGCTTGCGCAGCCTCGGGCCTGAGTTCAATCATCCCGAGCGTGGCACTCAATGCGGGCACGCTCTATCGCGTGATCGCATACACCTACAGTGCGGTTCGCGGCAACATCCAGATCCAGACGCGCATGGTGGCGCCCACGATCACGGAATTCTCGCAATCCGTTGGATGCATCGGATCGCCATTAACCATAACAGGCACCAACCTCGGCTGCGCCACATCGGTTACCATCGGCGGGCAACCAGCGCCCATTCTTTCAAATTCCACGACAAGCATTGTTGTATCACCATCTGCGGCTGCCACAGGCCCGGTGGTGATAACCTGTCCAGCAGGTACTGTATCCAGCGCTGGTGGAGTCGGCAACTACACTGTGGAGGCACCGCTCGCAGCAACGGTGAATACGAACCAGAACTGCGGCGCGGGAACTTTCACGGCAAGCGTGAATGTGACCAGCTATGGAAGCGGCTCAGTAGCCAATCTGCTTTACACCGTGAACGGCAGCCCTACGTACCTGCCGAACATCGGCTTGGGCACCACCGTGATCGGGCCGTTCCCAGCGAGCGCCCTGGTGCAATACAACGTGAGCAATGGCTCCTCGAATTGCCCTGCCGTTACAGGCTATGCTTACAGCACCTGCACATACAACTTCATCTGCGGCAACTCGGTGCTGGTCGATCACTGCTACACCAACATCGATGGACGCACCTTCACCTTCCAGACGAACTCGTTCTTGGAGACCGTGACGGTGAACCTCTCCGGCTGCATTGAGCCGAACGATGCCATCCTGGCCTACGACGGACCGAACACCGGCTTCCCGCAGATCGGGACCATCACAGGCGTATCGAGCCTGAACGGGCTCTCCTTCGTCAGCACCGGCCCGGCAATCCATCTGGTGGTCAACAGCAACAGCTCCAATAGCTGCACCTCGGGCGAGCAATGCCTGTGGAGCATGGAGGCATTCTGCACCCCGGGCTGCGATCCGCCCAATGCGAACGTGACAGTGCTGGAAACCTGTCCGAACTTCAACCTCGATGTGTACATGAACTCCACCGGCGATGGCTCTACCGCCACCCTGCGCTACACGGAAAATGGAGGCGCGCCGCAATTCGTAACGGGCCTGCTTACGGGAAATAATACGGTGATCGGTCCCTTCTCAGCCGGCTCCGTGATCAACCTGAAACTATTGCACGAGAGCGACGATGCCTGCGATGTGTCTATGGGCAACTACACCGGCGCGCTCTCTTGCCCGGCGGCAGAGAACTGTGGCAACGCACAGAATCTGGCCAGCCAGACCAGCCCGCTCAGCGGCACCACAGTGGGGCGGGTGCATGATTTCAGCATGGCCTGCGGCAGTGCGGCCGCGAACACCGCGCCCGACGCCATCTACTTCATGGATGTGCCCAATGGCTATGAGTTCCGCATGCGGCAAGTGGTGAACAATTACAACTCGCTGCACTTCATGCGCTATGGCGGTGCTTGCCCTGGCACCACGCCCATCGCCTGCATCGACGATGAGGGTGGGGAGACTGCCTGGGTCTTCTGGACGAATACCACCGGCAGCACGCAGCGTGTATGGTGGATCCAAGATGGCGTGGGCACTGCCACAGGCACCTTCACTTTGGAGTGGCTGCTGCTTCCCTGCGGCGTGGCCCCCACGGCTCCAACGATTGGCGTGGGCAGCTATGCGATCTGCCAAGGGTCAACTGTTCCTGGCGGTGAAGGTCTGACAGCCACATGCGCTCCGATCGCACGCACCATATCGGTTCCATTCACTTCGGGCATCATCAGCGAGGGCACAACCCTCACCAACCGTGGCAACGTCACTGTTCCGGCACTGCCTGGCGGCGCAGTGGTTACTGCTGCTCGACTAAAGTTGTTTAATGTGGTGGCTGCCACAGGCGCTCAAAGGCAAAACCTAAGATTGGCGCTTTCAGGAGCATACGCCCTGGCGGAGTTGCAAGTGACCACGCAGACCGGGGCAGGCACCATCACGCCTGATCCGATCATCAACCTTCCGGGTTTCCCATCGGGCGGCGGCACGATCAACATCCTAACCCGACAGACCACGAATGGAACGCCGAATCCGGACATCACCTTCCGCAGCGCGACCATCGAGGTTGATTTCACGCTGCCCTCCAATCTGGGCTGGTACACAGCGCCCGCGGCTGGAACACTGGTCAACTCCAGTTCGATCTTCGATCCGGTTGGCGCTGCTGTGGTGAACAACAATACTCCGGGCACCACGGCCTTCCACGCATCTTGCGCGTTCGCGGCGTGCGAATCGGTGCGCATGCCCACGAGCTTCTCCGTATCGGCAACGCCGACCACGGCCACCTCTGGGGGGAACCAGAGCATCTGCCTAGGCGCAACAACGCTCGGACTGGGTGGCAACGCAGCCGTGAATGGCACAGGCGCATGGAGCATCGTGAGCGGCGGCGGTGGAACCTTCAACCCGAATGCGACAACTCCGAACGCCACCTTCACGCACACGAGCGGATCAGGGCCCATCGTGCTGCGCTGGACGATCAGCAATGCGCCTTGCGCAGCCACCAGTGCCGATGTGACCATCACATTGCTGCCCGATAGCGATGGCGATGGCGTGAGCGATGCCTGCGACAATTGCGCCGGAGCAGCGAATCCAGCGCAAGCGGATTACGACAACGATGGCGATGGCGATGCGTGCGACCCCTGCAACAACTTGGCGAACATCACCCCGGGAAGCGCGTGTGACGATGGCAACCCGAATACGGTCCTTGATGTGTATGTGCAAAGCGGCACCGTGCCCAACGCAACATGCGGTTGCGCTGGCACAGCCTGCACGACCGACATCGATTTCATCTATCAGTCGGACAACACGGGCGACCTCTTCTGGGAGCTATACGAGGAAGGCACCAACATCCTGGTGCAGAGCAATGGCGGCTCCTTGTTAGGCAGCGGATCGCAGGGCACCTGCCTGCCTGACGGTTGCTTCTACCTCGTGGTCACCGACCTTGGAGGCGCTGGCATCATGGGCGGCGGATACATCCTGAAGATCAATAGCGCTCAACGCTTGATCGATAACCGCTACGACGCGTTCGGCCGGGGCGGATTCAACAGCGGCTCCGTTAGCCAGATCGCGGGAGGCGAGGGCTTCTGCCTGCCAGTAGGCACCGACCGGCTGATCACGGCGAATTGCGACCGCCACGATTGGCGCATCAGCCCTTGCTCGCCCGAATATGTTGTGGCCAACGACAACCCTGCCGTGGGCAACTTCAACAACACGCCGGCCGATGCTACGCATGGTTACCAGATGTGGTGGTACGACCCCAATGGCGGTTACAGCTTCAAGCGCACACAGAAGCGCAACGTGAACAACGGCGAGTATCGCCAATCGCGCCACGCACTTCCGGATAAACACCGCCACTTCGAACCCCAGCACACCCTGGGCAGCCATCAATCATTTGCAGAATGGCGCTTTCTACAACGTGAAGGTGCGCGGCATCGTGAACAATGTGTTCCAGAATTGGGGGCCGGCCTGCCGCTTCATGATCAACAATGCGGAGGCTCAATGCCCGCGCACGAAACTCTACGACCAGCCTGACCCGCAATTCGTGAGCTGCCGCACGCAACCGTTCGCCATTGCGAACAACGTGTATGTGTTCGCTCGACCGGTGCGCCGCCTTCAGCCCGGTTGCACGGCATACCTGAGCGCCAATCGTTACCAGTTCCGCTTCCGCATCGTCGCGGAGAACTTCGAGTTGATCAAGACCGGTGCGGTGGGCACGGGCCAATACTTCGTGAACACCATGGGCCTCGCTTGCGGCAAGACCTATGAGGTTGATGTGCGCGCAAGTTTTGATGGCGGCAATACGTGGTGCCATGCGGGCAGCCTATGGGGAGACATATGCTTGCTGAATACCGTGAGCTGCGTGCAGGGCGGCGGCAACCAGAACATGGCCCAGCAAGGTGGCGCGAGCGAGCTGCGCATGTACCCGAACCCGAACCGCGGCGATCAGCTCTTCGTGAATCTCACGGGCATCGATGCATCGATCGAGACGGTCAGCGTCGATATCTACGACGCATTCGGCAAGCGCGTGAGCGCACGTACGATCGCAGCCAATGGCGATGGCTTCGTGAACTCGATCATGCAGCTTAACGGCGAGTTGGCCGCTGGCCTCTACACGGTGAGCATCACTGCTGGTGAGCAGCAGTTCACCGAGCGCTTGGTGGTGCAGCCGTAAGTGAACTCAAATCGACAGCACGGAAGAATCGGCGGCCCTCGCATCACGCGGGGGCCGCTGCATTCCACGCCAGTACCTTCGCGCCGTGAGCACGAGCAGGATCATCTTCTTCGACGGCGTATGCGGCCTGTGCAACCGTTTCGTGGACCGGCTGTTGGCCGCTGATACTCGTGGCTCATTCCGCTTCGCCACGTTGCAAGGCACAACCGCCAATCAGCTTCTGCCCGATGGCATGGCCGCTGCGCTGGAAAGCGTGGTCTACATCCGCGATGGCGTGATCCTGCAGCGATCCGATGCGGCCTTGCGGGCGTTGATCGACCTTGGCGGATGGCGCAAGGGTTATGGACTGCTGCTGATCGTGCCGCGTTTCACCCGGGATGCTGTGTATGCGTGGGTGGCCAGCAACCGCTACAAGTGGTTCGGCAAGCACGATACGTGCAGGTTGCCGACGCCGGAAGAGCGTGAGCGATTCCTTCCCTGATCACACCAACGGATTCCAGCGTTATCCAGCGGCGCCTCGTGCTGCGGATGCCGATACCTTCGCCGCCGTTCATGCTGCAACTGCAAGGCATCTCCAAGCGCTTCGGCGCATACACCGCCCTCGACGCCATCACCATGGATGTGCCCACGGGGCAGGTCTTCGGGCTGCTCGGCCCCAACGGCGCGGGCAAGACCACGCTCATCCGCATCATCACGCGCATCACCGGTCCGGATGAAGGGCGCGTGCTGCTCGATGGCCACGAGATGGGTCCCGACGATGTGGCGCGCATGGGCTACCTGCCCGAGGAGCGCGGCCTGTACAAGAAGATGAAGGTGGGCGAGCAGGCCCTCTACCTCGCGCAGCTCAAGGGCATGAAGAAGGCCGAGGCGCAGAAGCGATTGAAGGCCTGGTTCGAGCGCTGGGAGATGAGCACGTGGTGGAACAAGAAGGTGGAGGAGTTGAGCAAGGGCATGGCGCAGAAGGTGCAGTTCATCACCACGGTGCTACATGAGCCGAAGCTCTTGATCCTCGACGAGCCCTTCAGCGGCTTCGACCCGATCAACGCCGAGCTGATCCGCAGCGAGATCCTGCGCCTGCGAGATGCCGGCGTGACCGTGATGCTCAGCACCCACAGCATGCCCAGTGTCGAAGAGCTCTGCGACCACATCGGCCTCATCGACAAGGCGAAGCTGATGCTGCATGGCAACGTGCGCGAGATCCGCCGCCAGTACGCCGACAACACGTACCGCATCGAGTACAAGGGCAACAAAGTGGCGCTGGCCAACGCACTGTCCTTCATGGGCGAGCTGCTCGACGCAACAGAATCAGACGATTACAACATCGCGCGTATCCGATTGGCCAAGGATGCGAAGTTGAATGATGTGCTGAAGCAGCTGCTGCCCTCGGTGGAGATCCATGGTGTGCAGGAGGAAGTGCCGCGCATGCACGACATCTTCATCAAAGTGGTGAGCGAGCGCGAGCCGGAAGCGATCACGAAAGGAATGACTGAATGAGCAGGCCGCCCTTGAACCATCACTGGCCAACACACCAGCGCATACGGCAATGTCAACGCATATGCCCGGATGAGCGCATGAACATTCGCATCCGCCTCATCATCTGGCGCGAGTTCATCACCCGCGTGCGCAAGCCCAGCTTCCTGATCATGACGATCCTAGGGCCGCTGCTGATCACGGGCGCGGTGCTGGCCATGGCATGGGTAGGCATGCAAGAAGCCACGGACTACAAGGTGGTGGTCGTGGTGGATCAGGAGGGCCTTATTGGACGCCGACTAGAGGACAACAAGGCGCTGCGCCTCACCTTCTTCCTCGATGGTGCTGCGTGGTCCGATAGCGCCTTCAAGGAGAGCCCTTACAATGTCCAAGTAAGGCTGCTGCCCGGCAGCATCACGGATAATCCGCGCGCCGACTTGATCTACAAGAACAAGCCCAGCGAGTTCGCGAAGCAGTGGATCCGCGCCGAGCTGGAGAAGAGCCTCGAGATCGCCAAGCTGCAGAAGGAAGGCATCGACCGCGAAGCGTACGCGCGCGTGCGCAAGCCGCTCGACCTGAAGCTCTACGACGTGAAGGACCTGGGCAAGGAATCGATGGCCGATGCCAAGGCCATGATCGGCTTCTTCTTCGGCTACTTCATGTTCATCTTCATCTTCATGTACGGCGTGCAAGTGATGCGTGGCGTGATGGAGGAGAAACAGAACCGCATCGTGGAAGTGCTCATCAGCAGCGTACGGCCCTTCCAGTTGATGATGGGCAAGATCGTGGGCGTGGCCATGGTGGGCTTCACGCAATTCATGCTGTGGATCGGCATCACTTCCTTGATGCTCGTGATCGGATTGGCGGTTCTGGCCAGCTCGAAGTTCGACCCCGCCGTGCTTGCAGAGAACGGCATGACCGCTCAGATGCAGCAACAGCTCATGGCTACGCAAGCCCAGGCAGCGGCGCCGCCGATCGATGCCGATAAGGTCACGGACTTCATCGCGCAAGTGAACATCCCAGTGGTGCTCGCCGTCTTCGCCTTCTTCTTCATCGGCGGCTACCTGCTTTACGCCAGCTTGCTCGCCGCCATCGGCAGCGCAGTTGATAGCGAGACCGATACGCAGCAGTTCATGTTCCCCGTCACCATCCCCATGATCGTTGCCATCTTCATCGCGCAGCTCGCGGTGCTCAACAGCGAGAGTCCAGCGGTGTTCTGGGGAAGCATGATCCCGCTCACCAGTCCCATTGTGATGATGGTACGCGTGGTGATGGGCACCGTGCCGATGTGGCAACTAGTGCTGAGCATGGCGCTGCTAGTGGCCACCTTCCTCGGAAGCGTATGGCTGGCGGGCCGCATTTACCGCACCGGCATCCTCATGTACGGCAAGAAGGTGAGCTGGAAGGAATTGGGAAGGTGGTTGATCTACGAAAGGTTGACCTGGGTCGCGAGCTGCACCTTAATCGCAAGGATGAAGTCCGATTGTAAGGCCGATCCCTCCGCGGTCCAACCCAGGATGAAAGGAATGAACGCAATAGTTGACCTCGGCACCAACACCTTCAACCTGCTGATCTATGAGCAGGGCGAAGCGGGATTGCGCATTGTGCATAGCGTGGAGCTGCCCGTCTTCTTGGGAAGAGGAGGCATTGAGCAAGGCATGATCGCAGCCGACGCCTTTGAGCGCGGCATGGAGGCGCTGCGGAGGAACAAGGCCACGGCGATGGAGCATGGCGCTACGAACATCCGCGGCTTCGGTACATCGATGCTACGCAATGCGCGCAACGGCGAGGACTTCGTGCGCAGGGTGAAGCAGGAGCTGGGCATCGTCATCCGCATCATCCCCGGCGACCAAGAAGCTGAATTGATCCTCGCGGGCGTGCGGCAAGCGGTGCGCTTCGGATCGCAGCCATCGTTGGTGATGGACATCGGCGGCGGCAGCACGGAGTTCATCCTCGCCACCGACAAGGCGCTGATGTGGAAGCGCAGCTTCGAGCTGGGCGTAACGCGCTTGCGCGAACGCATCCCCATCAGCGATCCCATCAACGTTGAAGAAGAGGCCCGCATCGCCGCGCACCTCGACGACCAATTGGAAGCGCTCTATGCCGTGGTGGAGCGCCAAGAGCCGCACGTGCTCGTGGGCAGCGCGGGCAGCTTCGATTCACTGGCGCGCATTATCGCCGCAGGGCGAGGGGCGTTCCGAGCGCCCGAAATGCCGACCCTGCCCTTTCACCGCGTTGGAGTTCGATGCCCTGAAGGACCGCTTGCTCCGCATGGATCGCGCGCAGCGCCTGCAAGTGCCCGGCCTGCCAGAGCACCGCGTGGACACCCTCCCCTACGCGCTCATCCAGATCGACCGCGTGCTGCTAGCCGGCGGAATCCGCGAATTGGCGTGGAGCAAGTACGCGCTGAAGGAAGGCGC
>JADJOG010000032.1 GCA_016713865.1 Flavobacteriales bacterium
GGCAAGGTGACCACGACGGTCAGCTCTGTTGCAACACCTGCCATGACGGGCAACCTGGCCGCAAGCCCGGAGGTGCTGGCGCTTCTGGCCACCGGTTGGTGATCACTCAATCGTGAACGGCTGCGAGAGGGAGACCTCCTTCGCAACAATGGAGAGCACATGCGTGCCCCGTGGCAGCTGGCCCTTATCGAGGCGGCGCACCAGATCACCAGTGAACGCCTTGCCTTCTTCGCGGTATAGCACGCGGCCCTGCTGGTCGCGCACCTCCAGAACCAGCTTGCCGAGCTTCTTGCAATTGGCCACCTGCACCTGCACGAAGGCCGAAGCGCGTGAGCAACTCACATTCAGCTTCGCATTCGATTCACAGCCACCGCCTTCGGCATGCATAGGCAGGCAAAAAGCCATGGCAGCGCTGACGGTGATCGCATGAAGAAGCCTGAGCATGAGGCAAATGTAGGCGACCGTCGAATAGGATCCAAATCCTCAAGCGAGCTCGAACTGGGATTGCTGCAGCGTGGTGCCGCCTACAGTGCTCAGCGCATAGCTGAAGCCCTTGCGCAGCGCGAAGCCGCCATATGCGCCATCGGCTCGTATAGCGAGGAAACCCACCTGCATATCGCTCAGATCCTTGTGCTTGCGGATGATTCGGTCCGCGGCTTCGCGGCAGGCTTCTTCCGGGCTTCGGCCTTGGCGCATGAGCTCAACCACGGTATGACTGCCCGCCGTACGGATCATGAGTTCGCCGACACCTGTGGCGCAAGCGGCACCGGCCTCACCATCGACGAAGAGGCCCGCGCCAATGATGGGACTGTCGCCAACGCGACCGTGGATCTTGTAGGCCATGCCGCTGGTGGTGCATGACCCCGCGAGCCACCCTTCCGCATCCATGGCTATAAGGCCGATGGTATCGTGGTTCTCGATGTTTGCCACTGGCTTGTATTGCGAGGTCTCGGCCCATTTGCGCCATGCCGCCTGCACATCATCCAGCACCAGATCCTTGCGCTCGAAACCGTTCTCCAAGGCCCAACGCTCAGCACCGGCGCCAACGAGCATCACATGCGGGGTCTTCTCCATCACGGCTCGCGCAATGCTGATCGGATGCTCAAAACGCTGCACGAAGGCCACCGAGCCCGCCCTGCCTTCATGATCCTGTATGCAGGCATCAAGCGTCACGTGCCCATCGCGATCGGGATTGCCGCCGAGGCCTACGCTCCTGTTGGTGAAATCGCTCTCGGTCACCATAACGCCCTGCTCCACGGCATCGAGCACGCTGCCACCATTGGCGAGCACCTCCATGGCCTTCGCATTCGCAGGCATGCCATGATCCCATGTGCTGAGGATGATTGGGCCCTTACCCTTGGCGAGCACGACGGACCCACCAACCTTCGTTCCCTCCTGTCCTGTGCAACCGGTTGCCAGCGCAGCCGTGCCGGCCAAACCGAGCTTGATGAAATGCCTCCGATCCTGCGTCATGCGCGAGCCAATGTAACGTCCATCTTTGGCCGAGCATGAATCAACGGTCCTACCTCGGTCCTTTCGCCACGGTCACCAGCCTCTTCTTCATGTGGGGCTTCATCACCGTGCTGGTCGACTCATTGGTGCCGCGGCTGCGCGAGGTGTTCGAGCTCTCCTATTTCCAAGCGGGCCTGGTGCAGTTCGCCTTCTTCATCGCCTACGGATTGGTGAGCATACCGGCCGGCTGGCTGCTGGCGCGCATCGGATACAAGCAGGGCATGCTCATCGGCCTGGCCGCCATGGGTGCTGGCTGCTTGCTCTTCTGGCCCGCTGCCGGGCTGCGCGTATTCCCCCTCTTCCTCATGGGCTACTTCATCGTCGCCGCAGGCATGACGGTGCTGCAAGTAGCCGCGAACCCGTACGTGGCCGTGCTCGGCGAAGAGCGCGGAGCCAGCAGCCGCTTGAATCTCGCGCAGGCCTTCAACAGCGTGGGCACCACCATCGCACCAATCATAGGCGCGCAGTTCATCCTCAGCGACAAGATCCTTTCGGGCGACGCGATCGCATTGCTCGGCGCGGATGACCGTGAAGCCTATCTCGCCGCTGAAGCCAGCGCCGTGCAGGGCCCATTCCTCGTATTGGCGGGCGCTCTGTTGCTGCTCGCGCTGATTGTTGCCGTGGCGCGCTTGCCGAGGATCCTGGATACAGAGCACACGGGCAGTTATTGGCAGGCACTCTCCCGCCCGCGCTTGCTGCTCGGGGCTTTCGGCATCTTCCTGTATGTGGGCGCTGAAGTGGCCATCGGCACTTACCTCGTGAACTACTTCCTGAGCATGGACCTCGCCGAGGCCATTCGCACGAACGGTTTCACGAATTGGGTGGCCACCACCTTGCACGGCAAGCCGCTCGACTCGGTTGATGCGAAAGGCGTGGTGGCCTCTTTCGTCGCGCTGTACTGGGGCGGCGCCATGGTCGGCCGTTTCGTGGGATCAGCGCTCACCTTGGTGGTGCGACCACCTCTTGTTCTCGCGGCATTCGGCTTCGCGGCCATCGGCCTCATACTCATCAGCATGAACGCCGATGGCTTCACCGCGATGTGGAGCATCCTTGCCGTTGGCCTGTTCAACTCCGTGATGTTCCCCACGATCTTCACGGAAGCCATCGAAGGCATGGGCGACCTGAAGCCACAGGCATCGGGCATCCTATGCACCGCAATCGCTGGTGGCGCGTTCATCCCCCCGCTCTTGGGCCGCTTGGCCGATGGCTTCGGATTTAAAACTGCCTTCGTGCTGCTGCTCGCGTGCTATGGTTTCATTGTATCGTACGGCTTCTTCACCAAACGGCGCCCGGCATGATCCTCGGCATCGACATCGGCGGCACCACCAGCAAGCTCGGCTTGGTACGCGATGGCAGTGTGATCGCTCGCGCGCGCATCAGCACAACCGGGCATGCCGATGATCATGCTTTCGCTGACTCGCTCGCGGAAGAAGCCAAACGCCTCGCAGTGGGTCTCGGTCAGGATATGCTGTCGGTGGCAATCGGCGCGCCCAATGCGAACCAGCTCACGGGGATCATCGAGATGGCGCCCAACCTGCCGTGGAAGCACGATGTGCCATTGGCGCGCATGATGAGCGATCGTCTTGGTGTGCCTGCCACGCTCGGCAACGATGCCAATGCTGCCGCGCTGGGCGAGTGGCGCTACGGCGCGGGCCAAGGCATCGACGACCTGCTTGTGGTCACATTAGGAACGGGTGTAGGAAGCGGATTCATCGTGAATGGCCGACTCGTGCTGGGCAGCGCTGGAAATGCAGGTGAACTGGGCCACACGATCCTGATCCCCGGCGGTCGCGATTGCTCCTGCGGAAGGAAGGGCTGCCTCGAAGCGTACGTCAGCATTCGTGGCATGATCGCCACGTATCGCGAAGCGGTGTGCGGCGAGCAGCAAGCGGCAAGTGCGCCGAGCGATGTGAAAAGAATCGCGGAGCGAGCGCGCGATGGCGATGCCGCCGCGATAGAGTGCTTCACGCGCACCACGCAGTGGCTGCCCATCGGATTGGCGAATGCCGTATGCGCCACAGGTCCCAAACGCATCGTGATTTTCGGCGGGATCGCGCGCAACGGCGAATTGCTCATGATACCTTGCGCGAGCGCTTCCATGCAACGTTGCTCAATATCTATCAAGGCCGTGTTGATCTGACCGTGAGCGGGCTTGAGGATGATGATGCCGCCTTGCTCGGCGCAGCCGCACTCGGAGAGTTGGCATTGCATTGAAGAACGGCACGCTGTGAGCCGCGATCACAAGCGGCTCACCACCTCCTCGATCCCATCCTTCAGCTTCTCGCAGGCGCGCACGGTATCCATCAGGAGTTCCGCGCGCGGCGTAAGCGTGCTCTCGCGCAAGGCATCAACTTGTTTCACGAGATCCGCGCAGCGCGGCTCGCTTGATATTCCGCGTTCCATCTGCGCATCGATGTCGGCGATGAGCGTCTCATCGATGCGGCCGTGCCGCAGTTCGGTCTGTAGCATGAGCACCGTGCGGCGCAACGTGCGAAGGGCGCGAGCGAGGGCGAGATCCGTCATCGGTCGGCGAAGATGGAGATCGGCACCAACGCTGCCACTTGAGTGCGTTGCAGCCTTCCTAGAATCTTCTTCAACAAGTTGAAGTGTCGGTCGGGCAGTCAAAAGCCGATGTTATCCGGTCGTTAGGTTTGCCTGCCTTCCATGTTACCGCAAGCGGCTGTTCGTTGTGCAGTGCAAGTGGAGGTCCTCGACTGATGCGTTACAAGATCTTGGGTGCCGCGCTGTGCTGCGCGCTGCTGGGAACCGATGTGCTGGCGCAATGCTGCGACCATACGCTGGCCATGCAAGACACCTACGGCGATGGATGGAACGGTGGCAATCTGCAAGTGCGCATCAATGGCGTGCTCATCGGCACCTACTCCGCGAGCGGCAACGGATCGATCACGAGCTTCGAGGCATGCAACGGAGATGTCATCCTGCTCACCTACACCGCCGGTGCATGGGAGGAAGAGAACAGCTATCAGCTCTATGGCACTGCAGGCAACGTGTTACACGCGGCAGGTCCTAACCCGCCCGTGGGCCAGGTGTGGAGCGGCACCACCGATTGCGACGCGACCGTGCTGCCGGGCTCCGTGCCCTGCGCTGCGCTTCCCATCGATACCGCCAATTGCGTGCTGGTGAACAACAGTGGTAGTGCAGGCTCTGGCATCGCCGCGGGCTGCGCCAACTACCAAGGCGGCGACTTGTGGTACAGCATGGTGGTGCCTCCTTCGGGCACTGTAGTAGTTCACACCCAGAACACCGGAGGGCTGAACGATACAGGGCTCGCCCTGTGGACCGGCCCCAACTGCTTCTCGCTGACCCGTCGTGCCTGCGACGACGATTCTGGCGTTGACTACTTCTCACGGATCTACATGCAAGAGCTCACGCCGGGCGATCTGCTGGTCTTCCAGGTCTTCGGCTACGGCGGTGCCAGTGGCGCATTCGAGCTGTGCGTCGCAGACCCGGGCACCATAGAAGTGATCAGCTCGGAACTACCCATCATGCTCATCAACACCAATGGGCAGAGCATCCCTTTTCAAGGCGGGATCACGGCCCAGATGGAACTGAAGTACGCTGGCGCAGGCAACCTCACCTTCCTCAGTGGACCATCGAACGAGTACAATGGCCAGGTCTCCATCGGCGTGCGCGGCGCCACATCCGCGGGCTATCCGCAGCGGCCCTACAAGATGGAGACGCGCACCAGCACCGGCGCGAACAACAACGTGGCCTTGCTGGGCATGCCCGCCGAGAACGATTGGGTGCTGCTCTCCAACTACAACGACCGCTCCTTGGTGCGCAACGCGCTGGCCTTCCACTTGGCACGCAGCATGGGGCAGTATGCGCCGCGCGTGCATCTCTGCGAAGTAATCCTGAATGGCAACTACCGGGGCATCTACACCTTCGGCGAGAAGATCAAGCGCGACAATGGCCGCGTGAACATCGCGCGGCTGGACTCGAACGAGATCGCGGGCGATGATCTCACCGGCGGATACATCCTCCAGCAGAACCTGCGCGGCACCAACGACAGCTTCGAGTCCAACTTCTCGCCCATCGATCATCCCGGTTTCGATGTTCATTTCCTCTACGAGTACCCATCGGCCGATGATATCGTTGCGCAGCAGCGCGCCTTCATCGCCAGTTTCATCGATAGCCTGGAGACTGCGCTGTACAGCCCCGCATTCGCCGATCCTGATATCGGCTACCGCCGCTACCTCGATGTGCCCTCCTTCATCAACTACTTCCTGGTGAACGAGGTGGCGCGCAGCAACGATGGCTTCAAGAAGAGCGTGTTCTTCCACAAGAACAAGAACAGCAATGGCGGCAAGCTGAAGGCCGGGCCGGTGTGGGACTTCGATTGGGCGTGGAAGAACATCAACGAGTGCAACGTGGTGCAAGGACCGAACGGTTCGGGGTGGTCGCATCGCATCAACGATTGCCCGACGGACAACTACTCCACCGGCTGGATGATCCGCCTGCTGCAGGACAACACCTTCACCACCGAACTGCGCTGCACCTATGAGTACGAGCGCTTGCACGCGCTAAGCCAAGCCTCCATCGATGCCTTCATTGATAGTGTGGGCGCCTTGGTGCAGAATGCGCAAGCGCGACATTTCCAGAAATGGCCCATCCTCGGCATGTCAGGCCCTGCGCCTGAGAGCGGCCCCTTCGGCGCCACCTATGCGCAGGACCTGCAATTCCTGAAGCAATGGATCGCCATCCGCTTGGCCTGGTTGGACACCAACATACCCGGCCTTTGCAGCGGCGTGGGCGTGGCCGAAGCTTCAGAAACTGATGCGCTGCGCGTGTACACCGAAGCCGGCACCGGTCGCGTGAGCTTCGCGGGCAACTGGGCAGCGGGAAATCACCATCTGCTCATCCACGACATGGCGGGACGCGAAGTGCGCAGCATTCCCATTGCACAAGGCGCCAGCATTATTGACCTGCACCTGGATCGCAGCGGCACGTACATGCACACCCTCTTGCGCGATGGCTTGGTCGTGAGCCGTGGAAAATTGGTGGTGGTGCTGTAGAGCCGAGCTCCGATGCTCATGCCAAGCGAATCACCGCAGCTCCAGCACCTGCCCCTCTTCCACCCAGATCTGCGACCGCACGCTTAATTCACCTCCCGGGTGTTCGCGACGATCTCGAGTGCGCCAATGATGGGTCGTCCGTACTCCAGCGTACGGTATACCAGTGCACCATCTATGTCATCCGCAGCGAAGGCCCAGCCTGGCGGCTCATCGGGCAGCCCGAACGGATGGCTCACGAGCGGTATGAACACGCGTTCGTCCTCGAAGGGACCCACACGAACACGTTCCCTGCCAGGCCTTTCGCCAACCGCTCCGGTGTAAGCACTTCTTCCTCACGCAGACGGAAGGGACCCAGCACGCCCCAGCGTTCGCGGGTCATCAGCAGCATGGAACCTGTCAAAGGAGATAAGCCGCGGACGAAGTGCCCCGGTCCTCCGATCCCATTCACAGGCTCGAATTGCCCGATGATGACAATGTCATCCACCTCATCACCATTCAAATTCACGTGTTCATCCGGAGGGATGCCCGCAGGTATGATCACCTGCGGCTCCGCTGGTTCATGACCGAAGTCGAAGAGCGGATCCCGGACTATAGGCTTCGGTGGAAGCGGATCGCCTTCCTCACCATAGCCGTTCGGCACAAGCACCACATGCTTCGTCTTGACCACCACCCGGCCATAGGGATACGGGAGTTCGAATTCGAAGGCCGCGATGCTCGTGCCGGGGTGGTTCGCGCTGCGCAACACGAGCGTGAGCCCGTCGTGATGGTCGCCGGTCCCGTACCAGCCGTCCTGATCCTCGCCGATGGCCGGGCCGAACGGCCGCTCCAGCAGCCAGAACTCCGTGGGGTGGTCCTCATCGGTCCAGATCAGTTGCTTGAAGTGGATGCGCTCAGCGAGCAGTCCGGTATCGAGCCGGGTGCTGTCTTCTAAAGTGTACCAGCGTTGGTTGCTGGGCGTGTTCCACATCAACACGGCATTGCCACTGAGCGTGCGCACGCCCAACAGGTGCTTGCCCAAGTATCCGGGTTGCTCTGGATCGGAGATGTGAATCGTCCGGCTGTTGATCAGCAGGTCCGCGATGCCGTCGCCGGTCACGTCCACGTATTCATCGGGCGGGGCGCCGGGGATGATGCGGTCGCCTTGAGCCGCTGCACGCACCACAAGGAGACAAAAGGATAGCAGAAAAAAACGTCTGATCATCGCACTACGAATGGTTCATCGACCTGCGGCGAAGGTCCGGCAACAATGCGCACGGTTCGATTCGCAAGGTCGGATTTCAGGGAGAAGCTGCCGTAGGAGATGCGCTCTCCAAGAGAGGTCGAATAAATGAAGGTCCCATCGGCTATGCGTGATGGCTGCGCCGATGCCACGCCATTGCGTCCATAGCTCCAATCGAGAGCAGTCACGAACCCATCGATGAAACCAAAACGCTGTATGCGCATATCATCCGAGACCACCCCCAATGCAAGTATGGTGTCGCCCCGAGCGAAGCCGTGTGCTTCACTACTGTTCGCTGTACCGACGCGACCCAACATCAAGGTGCCCGGCAGCGTGCGCACCACCACGTGGCAACCGCCATAGCTCACCGGGATGTCGCAGGTGCTCTCGCCGAGCATGCCAGATACCAACAGGTCCATGATGCCATCGCCGGTCATGTCCACGCTGTCTGGCGCTGGGAACCCGCATCCGTAGAAACGCGGCAGGGTAGGTGTGCCTGGTTGCGCGCGCAGGTTCATGCACGCCAGTGCGCAGAACAGGAATAGTACAGGTCCGGTGGTCATCACTGAATGTTCAAGGGTGTCCCTTCAAGCACACCACGCCCGCGCACATCGAGTGTGCCATCCGGCAGCAGGAGGGTGATGGTCATCTCAGCCAGGTATACCGCCTCGGAAGTGGTGATGCGCACAATGGAACGTTCCCAGTCGCGCGGCTCCATCATCATCCAGCCTTTGCCATCGTGCTGCGCGCCATAGCCTTTGTAGCACACGTGCAAGGCGCCTGGCCCCCAACGCAAGCGACCGGCAGCAAGACCAGCTTTCAACGAATCCGGATGAAGCACATCACCCGCCTTCGGTGCTGCGATCACCCAATAGCCTTGGCGATCCTTCTCGTGCAGGAACTCGGAATGCTCATAGTTCACCACACGACGGATGCAATTCCCCGAACTGCTGGGCACATCATCGGTGCCCACGCCCAGGGTCATCACCTGTACATCGTTGCGTGCAATGTCCTGGAGAGGCACGCCGTAGCCGCCCATGCCGCAGGGATCGAGGAACAACAGTTCAGGGCCTGGCTGCGCGACTACGAAGAGCGGCAGGAAGCTGAGCAGCAGCAGGAATTTCATCGCGGATACAAGGTGATGGCAACTGGGTGAAAAGCGGGACGGTCGTGAAGTTCCGGATACACGGACTCGTCGAACACGCTGCACAGGGGATAGCTGTCGAACGCGCTGAGCGGCACCACCACTTGCTTGTAGCGCACAGGCCATTGATCCCTTCGCTTGTTCAATGGCCCGGCATCGCGTTCATCCTGCACCAGCACCTTCATTTTCGCTGTGTGGAAGTTGTTGGGCACCACAAGAATGTAATTGTCTTCCGCAAAGGGGAACAGGTACTTCGCCTGAGGTCCCGGGCGATGCCTTACGTCCGGAACTTCCCAAGCTGTGCGGTCGGTATTGCGCACGAACGGTGCAATGGGCCTACCGGCTATGGTCACAGGTACGTTGTTGCTATCCAACAGGGTGACCCGTAGGCCTTCCACCATGGTCGTATCGCCATTGGCATGTGGCCGCACCGCGATCAAGGAGGAGAAATCATAGCCGCAGTGCTGGGCGGAAAGGCCCACGGGAAAGAGCAGCGCGAAGAGGATGATCGCGCTTCATCGGAGCGCAGTACACACGAAGCGCGATTCGGTTCGAACGTTTCGTTGGCAGCTGTGTACAGGTGGCTATGCGGCTCGCCCTCCTTTTCACGCTCCTTCTTCCATTGGTTGCCCACGCCGACAACGACCCGCAACTTGCTGCAGCCATCAAGAGCGGTCACGTGCATCGCATCGATCGCTGCATGCGCCGGTTCATTCAACGCGAAGGCCCTGCGCTCCAGCCCCATACCGCGCTGCATCACCTGGGGAGCGCCGAGGTGCGCATGATGGTACTGTATGAGATGCTGCGCCGGCAGATCGGCGTGCTAGAGGTGGACTGGGACCGATGCGTGCCCAAGGCGCAGACCTGGCCCGGAACCTATACGCTCGGAGTGGTGCTACGCACGCGGGATGGGCATGTGGACGACCTCATGGAACGGTGCTACACCATAAAGGGCGGTGTGCCGGGAACGCTCCGTCTGTTCGGGTGGCGGCCCCATGTGCGCAAGGATCGCCATGACCTGAAGTGCGTGAAGGCGCGCGCGTGCCTCGGTTTCCTCGAAGAGCAGCGCGCATACTGTGATCGATGGGGCCGCTGAGTTGCCCTGCTTACTCCTCCTCCACCACCACGTAGCGCCGCTCTTCCATCACCTTGCCATTCGGCACCAATGCTTTGCCATCCCAGCGCAGGTGCTCTCGGCGAAGGATGCGCGTGAGCATGGGCGCGATCACTTCGTCTTCGCCTTCCTGCTGCTCTGCTTCTTCGTAGGTGCTCGTCACACGCACGACGGCATCGGCCTCGCCCTGCATGTCGCTTGGATAAAGGAAGGTCACGCTCTCGCTGTATTCGCCATCGGGCGTGCCCATCAGGTCTGCCGCGTGGTGGAAACGATCACCGCTCCAGAACACCACCACATCGCCAGTGGTGCAGCCGCAGCCGTCAACGCAGGGTACGCTGAGCGTGATCACATCGTCCACGTTGCGCAGGCCGAGGCTTCCGTTGTTCCGCACTTCCTCAAAGCCCCAGGCGAAGCTTCGCAGCACGATGCGGTCCAGCTCCCGGCCATTCTTCACCGCAACGATGCGATAGCTGAAGTCGATGCGACCCGTGTCTGACCGCGTCACATGATCGATGCCGCCGAAGAACTTCACGCTGGCGTCGGCATGACTGCCGAAGCTGCGTTGCGCGAGGTTGCCGCCCCAGGTCCAACCTCGGTGCCGCGCAGTGCCACACGATACCAATGGCTCATTATGCCGAGCAGCTCCAAAGTGTCTTGCGACACGTCGAGCACAGCGACCTCTTCGCCAGCACGGGCCTTCAGCACCACGGGCGCGGTCATCGAAGCTTCGCTGTGCACCGGAGCGTCGGCGAAGAGCACATAACGGGGTCGGCTTCCTCCGGAAAGAGGTATTACGCGCGCGGCGTGTGATAGATGAAGGGTGCCTGCGCATGGGCCATTGAGGCGCAGAGAAAGAGAACAGGAACGAGTAGTCGCATGGTCGCGCGGTGGCCAAAGATCGCGCCAGCACGGACTTCACACATCGCTTGCACCCGATACCGTGCCCCCATGCGCCGCATCCCCTTCCGTTTTGCAGCATGGTCGCTGCTGCTGCTCTTCGAAGCGGCCATCATCTTCCAGCTCACCGTCCTTGCGGGTTTCATCCCCACCGAGATGGTCTGGGGCGGGCGCTTGCAGAATGCGGAGGAACGCACCGTCGGCGCGGTGGTGAGCATCAGCGTGCTTGTGCTGGTATCCCTCGCCGTGCTCAACCGCATGGGCATCATCGGGCGCGCCTCGTCGGCATTCGGCATGTGGGGCATGTGGCTGGTGTGCGCGCTTTTCCTCCTCAACACCATCGGCAACCTCTTCGCCATAGACCTCCGCGAGACACTCATCTTCACGCCGATCACATTGGTAAGCGCAGTGCTTGCGGCGCGCGAGGCCATGGGCGATTAATCCATCCTCGTCTCCTCGCGGTCGTCAGCTTCGCAACCGATCAGAAACCGTTCTTTCGCTGCATGAGGCCGCGCATCCTTCTCCCCCACTCGCTCCTATTCATCGTCGCGATGCTTTGCATCGGGCATGCTTCGGCGCAAGTACTGCCCAACTATGCGCTATTCAACGCCAAGGGCGGCAAGGTCTCGCACAAACGCATGCTGCAAACCTTGGCCGCCGCCGATGTGGTGCTCTTCGGCGAGCTGCACAACAACTCCATCGCGCACTGGCTGCAACTCGAAGTGGCGCGCGAGCTCGCCATGCGCGGCAACTTGGTTCTAGGCGCCGAGATGATCGAGGCCGATGATCAAGCAACGCTCGATGCGTACCTGCGCGGCGAGATCGACCAAGCAGCCTTCGACACGCTAGCCCGCTTGTGGAAGAACCATCCCACCGACTACGCGCCATTGGTTGAATTGGCCAAGGCGCGCAAGCTGCCCTTCGTGGCCTGCAACGTGCCGCGCCGTTATGCGCGCGCCGTGAACCGGGGCGGCTTCGAGGCATTGGACACCGTGCCAACGGATCAGCGCCGCTTCATTGCTCCACTGCCCATCGCATTCGACCCCACCCTGCCAGGCTACGTGAAGATGCTGGCCATGCTGGGCGATCACGCCACGCCAAACACCGTGAAGGCCCAAGCGCTGAAGGACGCCACCATGGCCCACTTCATCCTGAAGCACCTGCCGACAACGGGCCGCTTCCTCCATTTCAACGGCAGCTTCCATTCCGATTACCACGAAGGCATCTATTGGTACCTGAAGCGCGCTCGTCCCGACCTCCAAGTGGTCACCATCGCCACCATCACTTCGGATCAATTGAAGAAGCTGCCCGCCGAGAATCTCGGCCAGGCGGACATCATCCTCTGCGTAGATGCGGATGTGCCGGGGTCGTATTGATAGCCTTCGCGTCCTCCACTTCATCCACCCCATTTCCCGCTTCGTCCACCGCAGTGCCCTAGCGGGTGCTCCAGCTGATTCCCGTCATGCTCGCAAGCCCCACCTTCGGGCAGCTTTGAACGGCACAACCAGCACCTCGCATGACTCGCTTCTGCACATCGCTCCTCCTCCTCGCATCCATCACTAGCGCGCACGCGCAAGTCACCGTCGATTGGGTGCAGCCGCTCAATGGCCTCGCCATCGCGCTTGATCAGCAGAACAACGTGTTCACGGTGAACTACGACGCCAACCTCGGCGGTGACATCACCCTGACGAAGCGCGCTTCCAACGGCAGCCTGATCTGGAACGCGGCGTACGACCAGACCAGCACCACGCGCACCGACCGCGCCACCTGGGTGGCCACCGACCAACAGGACAATGCCATCGTCACCGGCACCATCACCAGCGGCTTCAGCAGCCCCGTGAACGCGAACAGCCTCGTGATGAAGTTCGATCCCGATGGCGAGCTGATTTGGCGCGTGGTGTACGAGACCGACTTCGATGGCTCCTCCACGCGCAAATGCGTGGTGGACAAGGCCAACAACATCTACGTGCTGGGTCTGGGCATGGGACCGAACGGCATGGTGACCAAGGTGAAGAAGCTGGACCCCGACGGCGGCACCGTGTGGGATTGGTACGATGCGCAAGGCATCGGCGCGCCCATCAACATCAAGTTCACGCCCGATAGCCAGCTCGTGATCAGCGCCCGCGGCATCACTGGTTCCATCAACGGCTATGCGCGCATCGACCGCGATGGCAACACCATCTGGAGCCTGCCCGGCGTGAACAGCTTCACAGTGGGTGATGCGGCCGGCGATGCGTTCGGCAACACGTTCTGCGTGCATGGCACACCGGCCAGCGGCGGCGGCAGCGTGATCAAGAAGCTATCGCCCACCGGTACATTGATCTGGGAGTACACTTACCCCATCACCGCCTATCGCGTGGAGGCGGGCAGCGATGGCGCACCCGTTGTGAGCGGCTTCCCCCTGGTGGGCAGCGGCGGCGCGGCCTTCCTGAAAGCATCGTCCGATGGCGACCAGCTCTGGGTGAACAACGATGCCGATGGCCCCAACAATTTCCTGCTGCACGCGCAGATGCTACTCGACGCCGATAACAACGCCTACCTGTGCGCGGGCATCCTCTTCAGCATGGGCATCTGCAAGGTACACAGCGATGGCAGCAGCGCATGGAACGTCACCGCCGGCAGCAGCAACTCGCAGGGCTTCGCACTCGGCAGCGACAATGCTGTGTACGTGGTGGGCGGCTCCACCCTGCGGCTCATGCAGGACATCACCACTTCGGTGGATGAACGCATGTCTAGCACAAGCATTCGCGCCTATCCATCACCTGCGCACGAACAGCTCTGGGTGGAATGGCCGGGGCATGGCATCAGCACGTGGCGCCTGCATTCGGTAACGGGTGCGTTGTTGGCGGAAGGAAGATGGATGAATGGGCCGATTGATATCTCAGCGATGCCGACCGGGATCCTGCTCTTGGAGCTGCGTGATTCCGGAGGTGAACGCACTTCTGAAGGTGGTGCGGGAGTAAGGGCCAACGCGGCATTGTACTACGCTTCCACGTTGATGCTGGCTGCTGATCGCCGCCGCACGATGAACCACTCATTCAACCGCGCCCCAAATGCCGCAACCGCCGCACATGCGAGCGGATGGCCTGCCGCGTGGTCCTCTTCACGTTGTAAGGCAGACCATGCTCTTCGGCCACACGCGCCACAATGGGAGCGATGGCCGGATAGTGGATGTGCGAGACGTACGGGAAGAGGTGGTGCTCGATCTGGTAGTTGAGGCCTCCGGTGAACCAGGTGACGAAACGGTTGCACGGCGCGAAGTCAGCCGTGGTGCGCAGCTCATGCACCACCCATTCCGTCGGGATCACGCCATTGGCATCGGGCAAGGGCTGCTCTGCGCCTTCCACCACATGCGCCAGCTGGAACACCGTGCCCAGGATCACGCCGCAGGTGAAGTGCATGAGGACGAAGCCGATGAGCACCTGCCACCACAGCAACGGCGTGAGCCAGAGCGGCAGCCCGATGAAGAGGGCCACATGCGCCGCCTTCACCACCACCATGGCCATGAAGGCGAGCGTGTAGTTGTACTTCTCTTTCCGCAGATGCCGTGTGCGGCGCGCCTTCGCCAAGGAGAAGAAGTCGTTGCCGAGCTTCACAATGGTGAGCAAGCCGTAGAAGAAGAAGGCGTACACGTGCTGCCAACGGTGAACGCGCCACAGCGGCGCATGCTCGCTGAAACGCAGCAGTTCCGGCGGATCGATGTCCTGATCCACCTCATCGACATTGGTATGCGTATGGTGCGCGCCGTTGTGCTGCAGCTTCCAGGTGTGCGCATCGCTGCCCAGCAGGTACATGGTGCCGCCGAGCCATTGGTTCACCCAAGCGTGCGTGCTGGTGGCGCCGTGCAGCGCATCGTGCATCACGCCCATGCCTACGCCGGCCATGCCCACGCCCATGGCCACATACAGCAGCACGGCAAGCCAAGCCGGTGGCGAGAGCGCCACTATGGCCACCAAGGGCGCTAAGAAGAGCGCGAGCATGAGCACCACTTTCACGGCGATTCGGCGATCGGCCTTGAAGCCGATGCCCTGTTGCTGGAAGTGCGCGTGGACCTGCGCGCGCAGCGCAGCGGCGAAGGGCTTCGTGGTGGCATCGTTGCCGATATAACGAGGGATGGGTACACCCATGACTGTTCCGTGGCCCGCCGACCGGTGTTGTAGCGGCGAACGGAGGTGCTCCCGCGATGGTAGATGGGACGACGGGGCCGGACTCTTCCGGGGGCCGGTGGCGCACGACTACGATGTGCGCCTTGTACATGCCTGCGTGGCGCGTAACGTGGTCGAAGGTAGGCCATCCGGCACAGCAGCGGCCGAATGGGTGCAATAGCCCCCTTCCCTACCGCGCCGCTATCGCGATTAGACGTCATCATGGCGCCTGACGACCCTCACGACGCCACTCATTATAATCCCTCAACTTGCACCATGCACCAGATTCGCACCTGCTTAACCGTCCTTGCCGTCGCGCTTGCATGCGCGCATAACGCGCACGCCCAGGGCCTGCACCCCGATCGCGCCAACTACGCGGGCTTGCTACCGGGCAAGCTCGGCACATGGTGCACCTATCTGGTGGGCGGTGGACAATTGGCGCGTTTCGATGGCCAAGCCGATGAGGTGCGCCTCTATGATGTGCGCACCGGTGCGCTTGCGGGCACTTACAGGCTCACTGATGCGGGTTGCTCCTCCCGGGCCGATCACCAAGCGTTCGCATTGTTGGCCCGCCGCTACGGACACACGGACCACAGCGAGGCCATGGCCCATGCCGTATTCGACCCCAGCATGCCCTGCCATGGGCAAGAGCGGGCCGATGAGCCACGCGCGCTTTCCGGCGTGGAGCGCAACGGCGAGCAGGTCATCGTGCGCGATGGTGCCCAGAACCAAGTGGCCGCGTTCGACCTATCGGAGAAGGTGGAAGTGCTGGCCCATTGGCCGCAACGTAAGTGCGTGCTGGCCGCCAAGGGGAACGACATCTTCATCAAGAAAATGATACTGGTGGACTATGACGGCAAACAGCATGGGTGCAAAGGCATGGAGGGAGTCGACAAGGTATTTGCTGTCAGTGAACGGTTCGTGCGGTACGGCGATGACTTGTGGGATGCGGAAACACAGCAGGCGCTTCCGATCGGCCGCGGATACCTCACCAGCTGCTACCGATGCACGCAATCCGAGAGCATCAGCAACGACGGGCGCTGGATGACCTTGGACTACTATTCCACCGACCGCAAATGCCAAGTGCGCATCTGGCAACTGCCCGGTCTGGAGCGCTTGCTGGATACCACCTTCACCGAGGTGAACGATGCCGGCCTGGCCCCGGATGGTTCGGCCTTCTTCCTCTCGCGCGCCACGGAGCACGGCGATCGCGTGCTCATCGGCGATCCTCGCACGCTGCGGCTGAGCAACCCCTTCGTGGACGAGGCCATGGCCGCACGCTTCGTGGCCGATAGCTTGAGAGCCGCGGAGATCGTCCGGTACAACGCCATGTACGATAGCCTGGTGTCCGACCTCACCACGCACATGGCCGAACGCCTGGCGCGCAAACAGAGCGTGCTGAACAGCTTCCTCAGCGATGCACGCAACTTGGGCTGGCGCACCAGCAAGCGTATCGACAGCCCCGCCGGTGCTAAGGGCTACTATGCCCAAGGCTTCCATTTCCGGATGCATCCGGATAGCGTGTACACCATCCTGCACGTAGCCGTTTCGCCCATCGTGGAGAATTCGCCCACGTTCTACTTCGAGCCGCTCGCGCATGAAATGTACTTCGGCACCTTGAGCACCTTGGGCGGGCGCCACCTGGGCGTGCTGGCCAGCGGCATGGATGCCAGCTCGCTCGGTGTCGGCCTCGGGCTGCAATGGATGCCGCTGATGCCACGGGCCGATTCCAACGGCGAGATCCCTGGCGCACAAGGCACCTTGCTCGTGCTGGCCCATGCCAGTAAAGGACAGCTGCGCCTGCCCGACCTGGATGGCGCACCACTGGCTCTGGAGATGAGCTCGTGGCCCATGGATGCGCGCTACGGCGAGGCCCTGCGGCAATACCGTGAGCGGGTGGCGCGCCAAGCGGAGCAGGCGCGGCTCGAAGCCATTCGCAAGCAGGAATGGGCGCAGCGAAACGCAGCCCCCGCGCCCGGCAGCGCCCTAGGCAACTTGATGCAGCAGATCGAGGCTGCCGTGCCCGCCACCTGGCCCACCTGCGGCACCTGCCATGGTACCGGCCTGCAACAGAGCACCTGCAGCTGCTGCAATGGCCGCGGCAGCTACAGCACCCAAACCTCGGAGTTCCACCGCACGAGCGAGAAGACCGATACCTACTATAATGCCGATGGCCCGCAAGGAGCAGGCTACTATGTGCGAACCACGCCCATCGGCTATTACACACAGAGCACGGTGCAGCAAGCGTGCAACTGCTGCAACGGCAGCGGCAGCCTCAGCAATAGCGGTGTGTGCGGCAGGTGCAACGGAGCCGGGCGGGTGCGGCCGTAAGGCGCGTCTCCTGAGCCGGGCGCTCCGCTCACACCTTAAGCAATAGGCATGGGGCTGCCTGTAGAGCAGCGGTGACCCATCGGCATACAGTCACCTGTTAAAGCGCTTGCAGGTTAGGCGGTCGTGCGGCCTACGAAATGCATGGGCTATGGGCCTTGCACGAAGGAACGGCAGAGGTGGACGATTGATTGCGGATCCGCAGACTTATCGCTACTCGCAGGGTTCACGCAGAAATCTACTTTCGGCATCGCCTTGCACATCGCTCTCCCCCTATCCCGCGAATGAATCCTTCCATTTTGCAACAGATCATCGGTACCGTTAGCGCCAGTTTTGCCGCGCTGCTTTTCTTCCTGCGGCTGCTGCCGTTCCTGTCGGAATGGACGGGCAAGCAAACGAGCAGCGACCAATGGGCGATACCCGCACTGAACATCCTCGCACCCATCTGGGGCCTGATGATGGTCGCCCTGTTGTGCATGACCGCCAGCGGCGGGTTCGACTGGATCAAACTGGGACGCGGCAAGCTCTACTTGCTTACCGTAGCTGCTGCGTTCGCGCTGGCGTGCGCTTCCTACGTGTTCATCGCCCTGTATCTCCGGCCCGGCTTCACGCCGCGCGGCCTTTACAGTCCGTTCCTGTATCTCATCCTGTTCTCCACGGTGCTGCTGGTGGTGGTGAGCTTGAACCAGAAGCTCGTGCCCGGAGTGTCCGTGCAATGGTTGCTTCGGCCATGGACGTGGTTCACCGCATTGAGCCTTGTGGGCAGCTTGATCTTCGCTGGAAACTGGATCATCAACAACAGCGGTCGCGGTCTGGCCGACGTCGCCACGCGGATAATCGTCCTCTTGCCAGCGACCAAGGAAGAGCTCGCCGAGCGGCGGCTCGATCCGGAAGAACGATTTCGAAAGCTGGTCTGGAAGGCGAGCCGTGTTGAGAAACCGTGTGCGAGGCGGCTACAGCACGCCTCCGTTCGGATCCGGAGTTCATGCCTCGCATGGCCGCCATGCTGGATTCAGGCTATGCGGAACCTGCGCTGGCGTTCGTGCGCGATGCGGAGTTGACGCCTGACGAAAGATTACGTTTCGCCCGTCCCGCGCTGAACGCTTTGGGACGTTGGTTGAGCAATGCTCCCGCGCCCAACTACACGACGTCGGAGAACATGAAGCGCATACGGGGATTTGGCGATGAGCTATTCCGCATACTACCCGAGAAGTTCGCAGGCACCGGCGTCGACTTCTCCGAGCCGCAGGGGTGGTACAAGGAGAAGATGGAATTGGAATAGTGGATCAACGAACGGACCGATGACGATCCCTGACCCTTCCGCCAGCAACTCGCGGAGTTCCCCGGGCCTTTGCGCGAACTCGTGGAGGCCGAGATCAATGCCGGCAACAGCATCGTTGCTATCGAGAACGGCTTTCCTGCCGCGCCGTGCGGTGCTTCCGTGAAGGCTGGACCAAGGCGGTCCAGGACGAACGCCGCAAATCCTGGGGCGAAGTGAAGTTCTACGCGCGCAACAACTCCAATTACGCGGGCGAATTCACCACTGAGCAACGGCACTTCTTCGTGCTCGAACCACCGCTGCCGCCCGAACCGCAGCCGGACATGGACGCCATCCGCAAAGCGCATGAGCCGAAGCCGGACGTGCTGACGACCTTGGCACAACGCGAAGCAGGCTCGGGGGTGGAATTCGGCAGGGCACTGTTGGATGAGCGCATGGCGGAACAGAAAGCGAACGCACGAGCACGCGCGCTATCGATCACGGAGACCGCCACCAGCGCGAAACGCCTGTTGCACTTCAACGACCATCGCGCACCGCACGAGATCCAGTTCGCGCTGGAACGGGACCTCATGACGCTCTTCGACGCCACAATGAAGAACGACCGCCTGATCATGACAGCCAGTTCCAAGGTGGTCGGTTCGTGGAATCACTTCGAACTGCGCTTTGAGGCGGCGATGCCGAACACCAATTGCTACTCGCTCTGCGTGAAGACCTCTTGGGCGGATGCAGCAGCCACGCACCACGACTATTACCGCCACACGGCAGGCACTTGGTTCGAGCACTGGACGCGCGATCTACAGCCCGCCTATCCGCCCGAGGTTGATGAAGGGTCCTCCGAGCGCTACCAGAAGATCTGCGCCGCATCGCTGAACGCCGAAGCGCATCTCGATTCTGTTCCCGCGATCCAACAAACGATCGTGGCTGCGATGAAACGCGGCGCACGTTTCTCCACCTCACACAAGGAGGGCGGCACGAAGATCAGTTGGGATGGTCAGCGCTTCGTGCGTTCAGACTACGGTGACTACCCGGATCACATCATCTACGCGAGCGAAGAGCACTTCCTGGAAGCGCTTCGGAAATTCTACGACTGGGAGACCTCGCAGAACGCTTATCCGGAGAAGGTCTCGGAGCTAGTGGCGTGGAGGCTTATGCTAAGGTTGATTCGGGGTTAGTGCGGGCTGAGAAGTGCATGATCGGGTCCCGAAGCGCAGAGCCTGCGGAGGTTCAAAACAGAATCTGCTGCATATGCTGGTGCGATCCGGAATCGCCGTAGACCTGAAGATACGCACTGAACGCGGCACGCAGCGCCGACGCTAGCTCGCCTTGCGGTAGCGCTTCAGCGATCTCGGCGGCTAGCTCGACCATTTGCCGGTGGGTGAGCGTGTTGATGATGGCGTGCATGTTCACGGACTCTTTCCGTTCCAGAAAGGCCAGATGATCGTTAGCGCAGGGACGGATGAATCGCGGGTATAGGCAAGGGAGGTCGTGGGGCTCGCATAAGAGAATGCGGCAGAGCTTTTCGAGGTGGGTCAAGCTGATGGAGGCCGGCCTGCCGTAGGTAGCGGGTATGCCGTATGGTGAGTGAAGCCGTGCGCGGTAAGGATGGCGTATGGCTTTGCAATGGCCTTTCTCCTTCATAACGCGGATGACA
>JADJOG010000033.1 GCA_016713865.1 Flavobacteriales bacterium
GCGGTCAATTAGAGTTCGTGCATGTGGGCCGGCGCAGCGAAGAAGAGAACGTGTACCTCAAGGAGGTCTTCCCGGGCTTCGATGTGTTCCTGGTGAACGGCCACACGGATGCGATGATGATCCCGCACATCCGCTACAAGGGGCGCACGATAGCATACATGGCCGATCTGCTGCCGAGCATCCACCACATCCCGCTGCCTTGGGTAATGGCCTACGATACGCGCCCATTGCTCACCATGCAGGAGAAGTCGGACTTTCTGGAAGTGGCCGCCGACGAGGGCATCGTCCTCTCCTTCGAGCGACCCGTGAACCAATGCAACGTTAGGAGCGCACCGAGAAGGGCGTTCGGCCAGGAGGCCTTCCCGTTGAGCGCGCTCTCGAACTTATTTTGCTCAATAGAGTGGCGCATGACAACGATACGGGAGCAGCATCGACGAGCTTCTTACAAGCCTGAGGGAGCGCTTCCACAAATCCGCATATTTTGCCTTCATATGCTCATGGATAGCTTGGAACTGGCGCGTGGTCGTTGTGCTGCTATGGACAAATTCAGCCAATGACCTGAATGTTTCGATTGTACAGTACATCGAAGATCATATTGAGCCTTACCGCTCGCTCGGCTACCTTGGAACTGCTGCGCTCTTAGTACTGGCCCTGCCAGCCGCTGAGAGCATTGATTCAAATCTTCACTGCCTACGTTAACCGCCGTGGCACTGACAGTGTACTCGCGATAAAAGGTGAAGGAGGAGTATCAGTTCGCAACTACATAAGACTTCGGCAGGACTTCCAGGCAAGAACAACGTTACTTGAAAACGTCCTCAAGCAAGAGCAGACGACACAGGAAGAAGCGCAGAAAACAAAAACGGCACTCTTGACTATGGAGGTAAAGGCAAGTGAGACGACCAATCAACTTGACACTACCACAACATTTTGTATCGGTGAGGAGATGTAGATTCTGAATGGATGGTGGAGGAACGACTATGAAGACACTGTGAAGAAGATAAAGGGAAGCGAAATATTCAGAATCGAAAATGGAAAATACATCATCGTAGATGTCGTTGCCGCACGCCCACAGAACGAGAGACACATGTTCAACATTGTTGGATTCTCCTACTATCTTCCACAAAAGGAGATGTACTTCGTCAAGGAGCTAACTCAAGAGCAGAAGCGCCTTCGCGACCCGCGGAGCATATCAGCTTCAATAGCCTCCAATTCGACAGTTACGAAAAGCGTCCCTTACTGGAACTGAAAATGGAACTACTTTGTCAGGTACACTCGATAGAAATGAACAGCTGAACGGTAACCGTCATGCTTTTGGCGGTGCTGTGGAATAAACTGAATGGGACACTGGCGCATTGCTCCCGAAAGCCGGAAAATCCAACAACCACAGCATCACGCAATCGGCATCAGTTTTCGGTTCGTATTGCGAGAACCTAGAAGCTGTGGACGTCACTTACCATCGGTCTCCCAGCTGTTGCTCTTCACTGGCCCCCTTATCGCTTCATTCAAACACGAATGCGCCTTGCCACTTGATGTCGTGTACCGCGAATCCGTGCTGCTCGGCCCAGCGGCTCACCAAAGCACGGTCCTTCCAGGGCAGATCGGCACTCAGTACGAATCGGCTGGTCTGGCTCGCGAGCAGCGCCACCTCTGCTTCGCTGATGGCCGGTTGTCCATGAAGGACGATGGCATCGTAGCGGCCAAACGCTTCGGCGGATTGCGTGCCATCGTGAAAAAGCACATTCAACCGAGGTGTTCGCACACACCAGCTGCCATGAGCACATCGGCGTGCTCCAGAATAGAATCGCCATGGTTATCGGTACCGGCCGGCACTATGCGCGAAATGCCGAATGCTCGAGCATGGCGCTCCACTTTGGCCATCACGCGCGCATCGGCGAGCAGGCTGTCTGCCGAAGAGACCAAGACAAGGGTTCGGCCTGTTGCGAAACCAGCGACAAAGCCGCGCGATTGATCGTACAACACCATGGCGTCGCGTTCACGCGCTGCATCGGCGCGGAGCCCCCAGCCGACCAGCAAGGCCATGCATGAACCAAGAGCCGCGAACCGGGCCGCGCTCCAACGCCATTGCCACCACGCGCCAGCAGACAGGATCAACACGTACCCGATAATCGCTTCGGCCCAACTGGTTTGCGCACCGCTAGATGAGGCGAAGGGCAGCTGCGCGACAAAGCCGGTTGCCACATCCACTTCGCCAGCCGCTGGTGACACCGCAAACCAGCGATTCCGATGCATCGCTCACGAATGGCACGGCATGCAACTGCGATCAACGCGACGCCCCCATACACGGGAAGGCCGCGACAACGACCACCACAGGATCCGCTGGCAGGAACCAGATGGGGAAACCCTTGAAGCATGAGCGAAACCGGCGTGGTGAGCAGTTGCGCCGAGATCGACATGACCGCGAGCGACCACACCTTGCGCACGAATCCATTGCTCGGAGACCACAGCTTCTCCATGGGCCGATGGAACAGGATGATGCCCAAGACCGCAAGGAAAGAGGCGAGGCTCGCCTGTTCCTGATGGTAGCAGCCGGATTCAAACCTGCCAGCACCAGTGCGGCAGCGAAGAGGCTGTTCAATGAATCGGTGCGCGCCTGCGCGATCCCTGCCAGCGTGAACAAGCTGAACATGGCCGTCGCGCGCATCACGCTAGGCGCTGCACCGGTGAGGCCCGCATAGAACCAGAGGAAGCAGCACGAGCAGGCCCCGTAAGATCGCCTGGGCCCAACCCCATCGGCCCAACCATCGCAACGCACTTGTATCACAATGCAGATTGAGACCCACATGCATGCCCGATACAGCGAGCACATGAATGGTACCGCTGCGCACGAAGGCATCCTTCCGCTCGCCATCAAGCTCATCGCGCTCGCCAGCCCCAAGGCCTTGACCAATGCCGCCTCGCGCGCATTCAGGCCGCTTTGCGCCAACCAAGCGCCCACCTGCGCCCGGATGCCAGCGAACCAATCGGTCCAACCGCCATGGTGCGCAACCACGCTCCAACGCCCGCCGAATGCAGCCAGTTCATGCGCGATGCCCTGCTAGCCGCCCATTGCCGCCGATCGAATCCGCCAGGATCGGGTATGCGATTGATTGCCTGCAAGCTTCCCGAAACCAGCAAGCGATCACCGCTGATGACCTGTCATCCGCCTCTTTCCGGAAGGTGAGCAGCACGCCCTCTGGCTTCTCAACCGAATCGTCGCTCCATGAAAGCGATGAGTGTGGCATTTCGGCGGTTACCGCCCTGTCGCCCGCCCGGTTCACCTGCTCACCCACACGGCGCCGGTGGCCTCGCCCGAGAGAACATTCGAGGCATGGAGCGCATCGTTGCGCGGTGATCGGTAGGCTTGCCAAGCCGCACCGTAGGCCATCAGCCAGAACGTGAGCATCGCGCCGCGGCGCCAAAGACGAGCTGGATCCGTTGGCAAGAGCATCATGAGGAGCAACAGGACCGAGCTTGCCGCAAGCAGGAACATGGCGGGCTCCGGACGGGGCTCGGTGCCGGTTGCCACTGCCACGCCAAGCACGAAGGGCCATGCCAGGCGCAGCATCGGTGCGCGGCGTATCGCGCTCCACGGTCCGAACAGATCGGCCCACGAACATGCCTGCCAGTGGCGCTGCGGCAAATGCCCGCGCGATCAGGCCGCTTCCGTTCGCCGCACCAACGCGCGGGCAGGCCCAACCACCCACCGAAGCGCCGCAGCCGACGCGGCCGCATCGCCTACTTCCTTTTCCTGTCCGTATTCACCATCGCCTTGGTAGAGATCGGTGCGCGCTGGTACCTGAGCAACGTGCTGCAGAAGAGCAGCGAGAACAAGTTCCGTTTCAACAGCTACCGCGTGTATGAGCATGTGCCGGGCTTCCGCGAAGGCGATGGCGAGCGCGATTGGATCGAGATCAACGGCCAGGGATTCCGCCGGTCGCAGGAGGTATCGATCGCGAAGCCCGCTGGAACCAAGCGCGTGTTCTTCCTCGGTGGCTCGGCGGCGCACGGCATCACGAGCGCTGCACCCTACCCGGTGGTGCACATCTATCAGGATGAGACGGTTGATGCGCATCTCGAGCGCATGCTCAAGGAGGCTTTGCCCGGCCAGAAAGTGGAGGTGATCAATGCCGCGGTAACGGGCTATCAGGTGTTCCAGCACACGCAATACCTGCTCACGGAGTTGCTGGCCTATCGCCCGGACCTGGTGATCTTCTTCGATGGGAACAACGATCATTTCGTGAACGACACGAACTACCGCTACATGACCGACTTCCGATATCAGTTCTGGAAGCCCTACTTGCAGGAGCCGAGTTTCAGCGGCACCTGGATGAGCTTCGCCAGCTGGATGTCGAAGTACAGTGGCGCCTTCCGTGGTTACCTCGCGTGGAAGATGACGCGCGATGCGATCAAGGAAGGCATGCGCGTGGATTGGCAAGGCGCCTATGTGGACGATGCCACCACGATCAGCAACCACAAGAAGGTGGCGCGCGATCAATACCTGCGCGCGATAGACGATAACCTCTTCCTGCTCGCGCGCGACAGCATCAAGGCCATCGTATGCCTTCAGCCCGCTCGTGATGCGCGATACCGCGCGCTATCGGCCAACGAACGCGCATTCCTGCACACCGACCGCAACGTGGCCGCGCTCTATCCCGTGGTGGTCGAGGAACTCAAGGAAGTGACCGGTCGCTGGGGCGTGCCCTTCGCCGACCTGAACCCTGCGATGAATGATCCGCGCTGGGATGGTGAGCAATTGCTGATCGACTATTGCCACTTGAGCGCCAAGGGCGGCGAGGCGTGCGCTTCGGCACTGTTGCCGCTTGTGATCGATGCGCTCATCGGAACAAGCACTACCGACACGCTCAGCAGGCCTGCAGCGTCAGGCATTTGAGGTAGCGCGACTCAGGCACGCCCCAAAGCACAGGGTGATCCGGTGGCTGCCCGCCATCATTCAGTTCCCGCAATCGGCGGCCCGCATCGCGCGCGGCCTCATCGACCATCTGCCGGAACATGCGCGGCGACATGTGCTGCGAGCAGCTGCACGTGACCAGGACGCCACCGGGCGGCAGGCATTTGAGCGCGCAGGTCGATCTCCTTATAGCCGCGTAAGCGTTCTCCATGGCGCTCTTGCTCTTCGCGAAGGCAGGAGGATCAAGCACGATGGCATCCTACTGCTTGCCTGTGCGCGCGGCATCGGTAAGGAAGTCGAACACATTAGCCTCTTGGAAAGCACAATCCGTGAAACCGTTCAATTCAGCGTTGCGCGTGGCCAAGCGCACGGCCTCGCCGCTGATATCGAGCCGAGCACTTCTGCAGCACAGCCCTTCGCCGCGTGCAGGCCGAAGCCACCGGTATGCGTGAAGCAATCGAGCACACGCAGGCCCTGGCCCCATTGCTGCACACCGATGTGATTGCGCACTTGATCCAGGAAATGCCCGGTCTTCTGCCCTTCAGCGATATCGGCATGCATGAGCACCGCAGCGTCGCCTTCTCCCTCGGTGATCACCAATTCCGTGCGAAAAGGACCGCCAACAGGGCCTTTCTCCAATGGCAAGCCCTCCTTCTCCCGGATGGCCACATCGTTGCGCAGGTAGATGCCATCGGGCTTCACGAACTCGTGCAGCGCATCCAGCACCGCATCGCGCCATCGCTCCATGCCAAGGGTCAGGAACTGAACGCTCAACACACGCTTTCCATCGCGCGCATCAACGAAGAGGTCGGCTACGAGGCCCGGCAGGAAATCGCTCTCACCGAAGACCACGCGGCAACTCCCCTTCATGCCCATGCGCTGCCGATGCGCCCATGCCTGCTGGATGCGCGCACGGATGAAGGGCTTGCCCACGCGCTCGTTCGGATCGGTGGTGAGCAGCCGCACACGGATCATGCTCGCCGGGTTGATGTAGCCCTGACCGAGCGGACGCCACTTCGAATCGGCCACCTGCACCACATCGCCCGGCGCATAGCTGCCCTCCTCTTTGAGCACTTGCGTGGCGAAGACCCATGGATGGCCATCGCGGATGCGATCGCCGGTATCGTTGATGCGGATGCGGGCCTGTGCCATGCTCAGTGATTGCGCGGACCCGCTCCTCCGCGCCCGATGGCACGGAAGGGGTCCGCATCGTCGCGGAAGAAATCGAGCGTGCCAAGATCAACGAGGTGCACGCTGGTGTAGTAGTGATGCAGGATGTCCGTGTAGCTGAGGCCAGCTCTCGCCATGGCCATGGCCCCTTCCTGGCAAAGGCCCACCGCATGGCCGAAGCCGCGACCGACCAATCGCACCTGATCGCCTTCGGAGAGCACTGCGAAGTGCGTGCTCTTCAGCTTGAGGTCCTCGCGGATCTCCTTCAGCGGGAACAAGGGCCAGCCGTTGCCGAAATAGACGGATCGGCACTGCGGCTCGAATTCGAGAAGCATGCGCTGCTGCGCGCTATCGGCCGCCGCGAACCCGAAGCGCCGATTGAAATAGCCCAGCCATTCGCTGCGGCTGAAGGTGCGCTCCCATACCGCGTGCTTGCCGCCCACGCAGAACGTATCGCGCACCGCGCGGAGATAGGGCTGATGCTTCGTCCAGAGATCCTCGGCGTTCATGGTCTCGCCGCCGCAATTGCTATGGAAAGTGGCATGGATCAGCTTGATCTCCGAATCGACGATCACCAGCGAGCGCGTGGACTCCACGGCCATCCGGATACTGTCGTTGCGATTGCGGCCATGATACACCTGGCAATGCACGCCATCGCACAGCTCGAATCCATCGGCGATGTGCTTGCGCTGATTGGTGAGCGCGTAGGTGCGGCAACTCACCGCCTGCAGCTTGTAATACTCCTGGTGGTGCGCCTTGCCCGCTTCGGCGCTGACCACGCCTGCGGTATAGGCTTCGAGCGGCACCTTGTTCACCAGCATCAGATCCGCGCCGGAAACGCTCGCTTCGATGCGGCCGGGATACTCGCGCTCCACCTCGTTCTTGTTCCCTGCCTTCAGCCGGATAGCGCCATGGCCTGCCACGGGCACCAGCTCGATGCGCTTGGCCGTGAAGCTCATGCTCAGCGAGCGCGCGGTGAGCTGCTTGCCCGCCACCTCGATGCGCAACCCATCGGTGGGCTTCAGCTCGCCTTTCGCGACGCCATCGGCCATCACCTTGCAATTCGCGCGCGCCGGCATGGCCAGCACCTGGGTGGTGGTGCGGCCACGGAACAGACCGATGCGCATGGACCGCTCAGTCACGCCATCCTGCGCAGCGGCTTGAAACGCAGCGAGAGCGAGCACGAAAAGGAGCGATTGCTTCATCGGGAGCTGCCCTAAGACAGCCGGGCGCGAAACTACCGGGATGAGCTGCGGGCCTTAGTCGGCGGCATGCAGACTTTTCCACACGGCCGAAGCCACCTTCGCCGAGGCCCCGGGGCCGCCAAGCTTCGTTCTCAACGCATCAAAGTCGGCGATCATGCGCGTGCGATCCGGCCCATCGGCGATCAGCTTGCCCAGCTCGGCCGACATCGTCTCAACCGTGAGCTCCGATTGGATCAGCTCGCGCACCACCTCGCGATCCATGATCAGGTTCACGAGGCTGATGTACTTGATATCGACCAGGCGCTTGGCGATCCACACATTGAGCGCGCCGCCGCTGTAACACACCACCTCGGGCACACCGAACAGCGCCGTCTCCAACGTGGCGGTGCCGCTGGCCACCAGTGCGGCGCGCGCCTGGCGCAGCACATCGTAGGTGCGGCCCTTCACCATGCTGATGGGCGCGCCTGCCAGATGCGGGGCATAAAGCTCATCGGGCACCGAGGGTGCGGCAGCGAGCACGAAGCGGTGCTCGGGGAACCGCAGCGCCACCTGCACCATCAAGGGCAGCATGCGCGCGATCTCCTGCTTGCGGCTTCCTGGCAACAAAGCCACGATCGGCCTGCCATCAGCATCCGGCAGCGGAAGCATCTCGCTCTTGCCCTCCTGCTCGATCGCATCGAGCAACGGATGCCCCACGAAATCGACAGGCATTCCATAGCGCGCGTACCAATCGGACTCGAACGGAAGGATGCAGTACAAGCGATCGACCACGCGCTTGATGGTATGCACGCGGCCTTTCTTCCACGCCCATACCTGCGGACTGATGTAGTAATGGACAGGAATCCCCTTCGCGTGCGCCCACTCGGCGATGCGCAGGTTGAAGCCGGGATAATCGATGAGGATGATCGCGTCGGGCTTGAAGACCTCGATGTCGCGCTTGCACGCATCAATGTTGCGAAGGATGGTGCGCAGGTTCATGATCACCTGCGTGAATCCCATGAAGGCGAGATCCCGATAATGCTTCACCACTTCAGCGCCGGCCGCCGCCATGCGATCGCCACCCCATGCACGGATGAGAAGCGGCGAATGACCAGTTGCGCTCGCAGCTGCACGGAGCTCGCGCACGAGATTGCCGCCATGCAGGTCGCCGCTGGCCTCACCCGCGATGATGTAGATGCGCTTGCTCACAGCCAGCCGAACTTGCTCAATTGATCAATGGCGATGCTCGACACGATGTAGATGCCGTATGCCAGCATCGCGAAGATGACGCCGCGCATGGCCTTGTGCATCTGGAAGCGGTCGAACACGAAGAAGAGGAACGCATCGGCTATGAGGCTGATGCTCACGATGCGCGTACGGAACTCATCGGTGCCAAGGAAGAGGTCGTGCACGAACCAATGGAAATCGTGATGCGGGCGAATGGCCGTGACATAGATGGCGCCATACGCCGCGAAACCGAGCACAGGGGCGATCGCCAACACCACGCCTGTTGCGATGCTATCCCACCGCATGGCTCCACGTGTTCAGTTCAGCAATGGCATGGTGCGCCGTCATGTCGAACTGCGTGGGCACGATGCTCACGAAGCGGTTATCAACGGCCCACACGTCGGTATCCTCGCCTTGGTCGTGACCGCGGAACTCGCCCCTGAGCCAATAGTATTCCTTGTTGCCGGGATCCAGGCGCGTCTCGAACTCATCTTCCCAATTGGCTCTGGCTTGGCGGCATACGCGAATGCCCTTGAGCGGTGCTCCATCGTTGCGCGGCACATTCACATTGAGGCAGGTGCCGGCTTGCATGCCATGCTTCAGCACATTGCCAACCACATTGCGCACCACGGGTCGCACTTGGCTGAAATCGGCTTCGATGCTGTGATCCATGAGACTGAAGCCCACGCTGGGAATGCCTTCCATGGCACCTTCGACCGCAGCGCTCATGGTGCCGCTGTAGAGCACGTTGATGCTGATGTTGGCACCGTGGTTGATCCCGCTCACCAGCAGATCAGGCCTTTTGCCACCAAGCAGCTTGTAGATCGCGAGCTTCACGCAATCGACCGGCGTGCCGCTGCAGCTCCATGCCTCGGCGCCATCGAGCAGGTCCACGCTGTGGAGGCGCAGGAAACTGTGTATCGTGATGGCGTGGCCCATGGCGCTCTGCGGCTTGTCGGGCGCCACCACCAGCACGCGGCCGAAGGGCAGCACCTCTTCGATCAGCGCTCGGATGCCGGGTGCGTGTATGCCATCGTCGTTGGTGACCAGGATCAGGGGGGCATCATTCATTGCAGGCGCATGCGATTGGGCGGCAAAGCTATCCGGATGAAAGCGCGGGAAGGTGTTCATGTGAGCGTGTGCTCATCCGAGCATGGGGGCATGTGGCATCGCGAAATGTGCCGTGCTTGATGCACTCGCGTCTCGGATGGTCACGCATCTTCGCGGCAGAGTCATGCGCACATGAGCACATGACCGCACGCGCACATGAAGCAACCCATCTTCCCTCCCAACGCCGCCAAGCCGCTCGCTCCGTACACACCTGCCATCGACGCTGGCGGCTTCGTTTTCCTCAGCGGGCAGATCGCGCTCGATAGCGATGGCAACCTGCACACCTCCGATATCGCCACAGAGACGAAGAAGGTGATGGAGAACGTGGGCAACTTGCTGAACGCCGCTGGTCTGAGCTACGACCACTTGGTGAAAGTGACCATCTTCCTCAGCGACATGGCGCATTATGCCGCGGTGAACGAGGTGTATGGCAGCTACTTCGGCGCGGTGCCGCCAGCACGCGAGGCCGTAGCCGTGAAAGGATTGCCGCGCGGCGTGAACGTGGAGATCAGCGGGATCGCGGAGAAGTCGTGATCGTCATTGCACGCGCATCCACTTCAACCCATCGATCACCGCTTGATGCAGGATGCTCGCATGGTTCTCCTTCGGCATGAATTGGAAGCGCACCTGTGCACCCTTGCTCCGCTTCACGCTAGCCGCTAATCGCTTCGCGCCATTCACCATCACCTCCCCTCTTGCCCACAGCAACGAACACCTGTTTCGGCGCAGAGGCTTCAAGGAATGCAGGTGGCCGCTTGAGGACGGACCCATTGTCCCACCACAGGCTTGGGCTCACGAGCAAATAGCGCGTGAAGAGTTCCGGCCGAGTGAAGAGCACCTCGGCCCCCAGCAAGCCACCGAGCGATTGACCGATGAGCAGGCGATCGCCGTTCGTGCGATACGCTGAATCGATGTAGCGGACCAACTCGTCGCCAAGAAAGTTGATGAAGGCGGAGCCTCCGGTTGTGGGGAAATCGGCCTTGTCCTTCGCGATGCTCGTGGGGTGCGTGAAATCACGCTTGCGATCAACGTTCGAGATGCCCACCACGATGCTGGGCGGCAACCAATCGACCCAAGGCATGCTGCCGAACTGCACCAGGCCCGCGATGTGGAAATAGTCCTCTTCGAGTCCGCCATCGAGCAGGTAAATCACCGGGAAGCGGGCGGAACTGTCCGGTGAGTAGCCGTCTGGTAAGAGGATGTTGAGCACCCGGTCCTCGCCCAGGGCTTCATACCGCAAAGAACGCACCTCGCCGAATCTGATGGAGTACCTCTCCTGCGCCGAGGCCACGCCCATCGTCAGCACCAAAGCCATGACCAAGAATGACCGCATGGTTCAAATATGCAGCCTTCGAACTCCATCGGAACTGAACAGACCAGACCGTCGTAATCAACAATTGTGAAGAACATGGCGTGCCGTGATAAAGCCGCAATCGATATCCTTGTCGCAAACCAAACCCACATGACCACTGGAACACGTCCCAAGAACTGGCTTGTCGAATCCATCCTCGTAACGCTTTTCTGCTGCCTTCCCTTCGGCATCGTTGGCATCATCAATGCCGCTAGCGTGAACTCGAAGTTCGATGCGGGCGATATCGCAGGTGCCGAAACGGCGAGCAAGCCGCTGGCAAGTGGACCAAGATCGGCTTCTTCGCCGGCCTCATCGGAATCGTCCTCTATGTGATCATGGTGTTCGCCTTGGGCATGGGCGGCATGATGCTCGGCGGCTCGATGTAGGACTTCTCGAAAGGCTTCCCTTGTTGCCTTTGCGAGCCGGGCCATATGCCCGGCTCGTTCTTTCTACCGCATTTCGTCACGCGGTTACCTTCGCCGCCCCCGGCACCAAGCCGTACCCAACAAGAGCAACATGAGTTACGATGTGATCGTCCTTGGCAGCGGCCCTGGCGGCTATGTGGCTGCCATCCGCGCCAGCCAACTCGGATTGAAGACCGCTGTGGTGGAGCGCGAGGCGCTCGGCGGCATCTGCCTCAACTGGGGCTGCATCCCCACCAAGGCGCTGCTCAAGAGCGCGCAGGTGTTCGAGTACATCAACCACGCGAAGGACTACGGCATCAGCGTGGGCGAGGGCAAGCCCGATATGAAGGCCATTGTGGCCCGCAGCCGCGGCGTAGCCGATGGCATGAGCAAGGGCGTGCAGTTCCTGATGAAGAAGAACAAGATCGATGTGGTGATGGGCTCCGGCAAGCTGATGCCCGGCCGCAAGATCGAAGTGACCGCCGCCGACGGGAAAAAGAGCGTGGTAGAGGGCAAGCACATCATCATTGCCACTGGCGCGCGCAGCCGCGCGCTGCCCAACCTGCCGCAGGATGGCAAGAAGATCATCGGCTACCGCGAAGCCATGGTATTGGCCGAGCAGCCCAAGAGCATGGTGGTGGTGGGCAGCGGCGCCATCGGCAGCGAGTTCGCGTACTTCTACAACGCCATAGGCACCAAGGTGACCCTGGTGGAGTACATGCCGAACATCGTTCCGGTGGAAGATGAGGATGTGAGCAAGCAGCTGCAGAAGAGCTTCGCGAAGCAGGGCATGGAGGTGCTCACGAGCAGCGAAGTGACCAAAGTGGATACCAGTGGCAAGGGTTGCAAGGTGACCATTAAGAGCGCCACCGGGGAGAAAGTGGTGGAGTGCGACATCGTGCTCAGCGCGGTGGGCATCGCCGCCAACATCGAAGGCATCGGCCTCGAAGAAGTGGGCATCGTGACCGACAAAGGCAAGATCAAGGTTGATGCGTACTACGCCACCAACATGCCGGGCTACTACGCCATCGGCGATGTGACGCCGGGTCAGGCGCTCGCGCACGTGGCCAGTGCCGAGGGCATCATCTGCGTGGAGAAGATCGCTGGGCAGAACCCGCACGCGCTCGACTACAACAACATCCCCGGTTGCACCTACTGCTCTCCCGAAGTGGCCAGTGTGGGCATGACGGAGAAGCAAGCCAAGGAGAAAGGCTTATCCATCAAGGTGGGCAAGTTCCCCTTCAGCGCGAGCGGCAAAGCCAGCGCAGGCGGCAACAAGGATGGCTTCGTGAAGCTCATCTTCGATGCCAAGTACGGCGAGCTGCTGGGCGCGCACATGATCGGCATGAACGTGACCGAGATGATCGCCGAGTGCGTGAGCATCCGCAAGCTGGAGACCACCGGCCACGAGATCATCAAGACCGTTCACCCCCACCCCACCATGAGCGAAGCGATCATGGAGGCGGCAGCGGCGGCCTACGGCGAAGTGATCCACCTGTAACCGCACCGGATGCGCATCCTCGGCATCTCGGCATTCTACCACGACTCGGCCGCCGCGCTCGTGGTGGACGGGCAGATCGTGGCTGCCGCGCAAGAAGAGCGCTTCAGCCGCAAGAAGCACGACGACCGCTTCCCGGTGAATGCCGTGCGCTACTGCTTGGAGGAAGCCGGCTTGGAGGTGAAGGACCTCGATGCCGTGGCGTTCTACGACAAGCCGCTGCTGAAATTCGAGCGGCTGCTGGAGACCTACTATGCTTTCGCGCCCGGCGGATTCGCCTCCTTCGTGAAAGCCATGCCCGTGTGGGTGGGCGGCAAGCTGAGCACCCGTAAGCTCCTGCGCGACGGATTGAAGGATGCCGGCGCCACAGGCAAGGAGAAACTCAAGCTGCTGTTCCCGGAGCACCACCTCTCCCACGCGGCCAGCGCGTTCCATCCTTCGCCCTTCGATGAAGCCGCCATCCTCACCATCGACGGCGTGGGCGAATGGAGCACCGCTTCGATCTGCCATGGCCGCGGCAAGGACATCGAGGTGAAGCGCGAATTGCGTTTCCCGCATTCAGTGGGACTGCTCTACTCCGCATTCACCTACTTCCTCGGCTTCCGCGTGAACAGCGGCGAATACAAGCTCATGGGCCTCGCGCCCTATGGCGATCCGCTATCGGCGCGCGTGAAGGACTACGAGGATCGGATCCGCAAAGAGCTCGTGCATGTGCACGACGATGGATCCATCTGGCTCGACATGCGCAAGTTCCACTATGCGCAGGGCCTGCGCATGGTGAAGGACGATGCTTGGGAGCGGATCTTCGGTTTCCCCCGTCGCGCGCCCGAGAGCCCTTTGGAGCAGCATCACTGCGACCTGGGCCTGGCGATCCAGCGCGTCACCGAGGATATCGTGCTGCGCATGGCCCGCACCGCGCGCGCGATCACCGGCAGCCCCAACCTGTGCATGGCCGGCGGCGTGGCGCTCAACTGCGTGGCCAATGGCCTGCTCGAGCGCGCGGGCATCTTCGATCGGATCTTCGTGCAGCCCGCCTCTGGCGATGCCGGTGGAGCCCCAGGCGCCGCGTTGGCCGCTTACCACTTGCATTTCGAGCAGCCGCGCACCGTGAATCCGAACGACGCGCTCAACGGCTCGTACCTCGGCCCGGCCTATGGCGAAGCGGATATCCGCAAGGTGATCAACCGCTTTGGCGCAGTGGCATCGCCAGCGCTGGATGAAGAAGCACTGGTGCAGCGCACCGCCGACCTGCTCGCGGCAGGCAAGGTGGTGGGCTGGTTCCAAGGCCGCATGGAATTCGGTCCGCGCGCCTTGGGCAACCGCAGCATCATTGGCGATCCCGCCAGCCCCGAGATGCAGCTGAAGCTGAATCAGAAGATCAAGTTCCGCGAGAGCTTCCGCCCCTTCGCGCCCGCCGTTGCCGAGGAATCTCTGGAGCGCTACTTCGAGGCCAGGACACCATCGCCATACATGCTCATGGTGCATCCGGTGCGCGCCGAATTGCGCAAGCCGCTGCCAGCGGACTACCACGCGCTCGACCTGCGCGGCAAGCTGTACCACGAAAGATCAACACTGCCCGCGATCACGCACATCGACATGAGCGCGCGCATACAAACGGTGAGCCCGCGCACCAACCCCCGCTTCCATAAGCTGATCAAAGCCTTCGGGCAACGCACAGGCAACGAGGTCGTCATCAACACGAGCTTCAATGTGCGTGGCGAACCGATCGTGCGCACACCGGAAGAAGCCTATCGCTGCTTCATGCGAACCGAGATGGACGTGCTGGTGGTGAACGACCGCATTTTCCTCAAGGAAGAGCAGCCCGCATGGCCCGAGGGGCAGGAATGGATGAAGGAGCACGTACTGGACTGAACCGGAAACAACGATCGCATGGAACTCTTACGCGACATCTGGGCCTTCATGAAAGAGCGCCGCAAATGGTGGCTCGGGCCCGTGATCATCGTGCTCGTGCTGCTCACCGCCGTGCTGGTGCTCGGTGGTGGATCCGCGCTCGCGCCATACATCTACACGCTGTTCTGATGCCCGACCGCTCGAAGGCGTACGAGAGCGTACTGGCGCTGGTGTTCGGCCTGCTGCTGCTGGCCCTGCTGCACAAGCATCCCGTTTGGCTGCCTATCGCGGTGGGCCTCACGCTGGCCACCTTGCTATCGCCATGGCTCGCGCGCATGGTGGCTTGGGGCTGGTTAGGCCTCTCGCAAGCCATCGGCTATGTGGTATCACGCGTGCTCCTGGGCATCGTGTTCTTCGTGGTGCTCACCCCCATCGCGTTGCTGCGCCGTGCCTTGGGCCGCGATCCAATGCACTTGAAGAAGCCCGCGAATGGTAGCGGATTCTTCGAGCGTGATCAGGTATTCGCGCCGAAGGACCTCGAACGCCCTTGGTAGCGCGCCATGTGCGGCATTGCCGGATACCACGCCTTCTCGAACGCTACCGGATCGGCTCCCGACCTGAATGCCGCCTTGCGCGCGATCGCGCATCGCGGGCCCGATGACGAAGGCACTTTCAAGCATGGCCTCACAGCGCTCGGCCATCGCCGGCTACGCATCATTGATACCAGCGCTGCTGGCCACCAACCCTTCACCGACGATGGTGGGCGCTACACCATCGCGTTCAATGGCGAGGTGTTCAACTTCCCTGAACTGCGCGCCCAGCTCGAAACCAAGGGCCACACCTTCCGAAGCCGCACCGATACCGAGGTGGTGCTGCGACTGTACCGCGAGGAAGGCCCCGGATTCCTGCATCGGCTGAATGGATTCTTCGCGCTCGCAATTCACGACAAGGAAACGGACGAGCTGTTCTTGGCGCGTGATCGTTTCGGGGTGAAGCCCTTGCATTGGTGCGAGCACAACGGCCATTTGCTCTTCGCCAGCGAGCAACGCGCGTTGCTCGCCATGGGGCTGCCTTTCGAGGTGGATCCGGTATCGCTGCGGATATTCCTCACCCACTACTATGTGCCCGCGCCACACAGCATGCTCAAGCGCGCATTCAAGCTGCAGCCAGGCCATGCGCTGGTGGCCAATGCACAAGGCGCGCGCACCTATCGTTGGTACGACGTTGAAGCGGCAGCAGCAGAAACCGGAACGACCAGCGACCCTGCAGGACGGCTCCGCGAACTGCTCGATGACGCCGTGCGTCTTCGCCTGATCAGTGATGTGCCCATCGGCTCTTTCCTAAGTGGCGGCTTGGACAGCAGCATCATAGCGGCATTGGCTATGCGCCACAAGCCCGACCTGCGCACCTTCAGCATCGGTTACACCGATCGCTACTACGACGAGACGCCTTTCGCCGAGGAGATGGCACGGCACATCGGCACGGACCATTGCACTTTCACCCTAACCAGCGGAGATCTGGCAGCGGCCTACGAGCCCATGATAGCTGCCTTGGACGAGCCTTTCGCCGATCAGAGCGCGCTGCCCAGCTATGTGCTGAACCAGCGCACCCGCGCCCACGTGACCGTTGCCCTCAGTGGCGATGGCGCCGATGAGCTCTTCGGCGGCTATCGGAAACATCAGGCCGAACTGCGCGCAGCGCAGCCTGGCATCGCTGAACGCATGGCACTCGCAGGAGCGCCACTATGGAACATGTTGCCCAAATCGCGCAACAGCGCAATGGGCGATCGGATCCGCCAATTGGATCGCTTCGCGCGCACGGCCAAACTGAGCGCGCCCGAGCGATACCTTCTGCTCGCCAGCTGGGACGACCAGCTCGATGCCCGCGAACTCGTTCTGGAAGCGCTTGCCAATGGCGAGTTCGACTCGCGCCGCGCCGCGATCACGGAGCCCTTCAATCGATTCCCGGCGATGGAAGCCATGCTATGGGCTGATCTGCGCACCGTGCTCCCAGATGATATGCTGCACAAGGTTGATGTGACCAGCATGGCTCACGGGCTCGAGGTGCGCACCCCCTTCCTCGACCGCCGTGTGGTGGAACTGGCGTTCTCGCTTCCGGCGAAGGCGCGATTGCGCAAAGGGTGCGGAAAGGCAATTGTGCGCGAAGCGTTCGGCGATCTGTTGCCCACAACAGTGCTCAATAGGGCCAAGCGCGGTTTCGAAGTGCCCCTCACTCCCATGCTCAAAGGTCCTATGCGCCATTTGGTCGAAAGCCTTTGTGATGCGGAACAACTGCGCCACTCGGGCCTGAATCCGGAATCCGTGCAAAGGATTCTCGCTCGCTTCAATAGTGCTGACCCGGGCAGTTCACAGGCAACCGTGCATGCACTGATCGTCTTCATGGCGTGGTGGAAAAAGCACGTCGGCTAACCCCTTTGCACTAGAACAGCCGGATACATTCGCCCTCCCTCTGACCCGCATGCCACGCGTTCTCCGCATACTCAATCGATTCAACCTTGGCGGGCCCACCCACAATGCGGGCTACCTCACGCGTTACCTGCCCAGCGATTTCGAGACACTGCTGGTGGGAGGCAGTCAAGAAGAGCACGAAGAAGGCAGCCATCATATCCTGGACAACCTCGGCGTGAAGCCGTTGATTCTGCCCGAGCTGCAGCGCGAGGTGGCGCCATGGCGAGACCGCAGCGCTTACACGCGCATCAAGCGGCTGATCAAGGAGTTCAAGCCTGACATCGTGCATACGCATGCAGCCAAGGCCGGTGCGGTTGGTCGCATGGCCGCTGCGGACATGGGCGTGAAAGCGATCGTGCACACCTTTCACGGACATGTTTTCCATAGCTACTTCGGCCCGGTGCGCACAGCCCTGTACAAGAACATCGAGCGCTTCCTGGCGCGGCGATCATCGCGAATCATCGCGATAAGCGACCGGCAGAAAGAAGAGTTGGTGAACGAGCACCGGATCTGCGCGGCAGAGAAGGTCACTGTTGTGCCGCTCGGCTTCGATCTGGACCGATTCCAACAAGGACAAGCAGCCAAACGCGCGCGATTCCGCCATGTGTATGGCCTTGCGGATGATGAAATAGCCATTGGGATCGTAGGCCGTCTGGTGCCGATAAAGAACCACGACCTCTTCTTGGATGTGATCACCAAGGTGTCGCAACGGACCGGGCGGAAACTCCGAGCATTCATTGTTGGAGACGGTGAAGAGCGCGAGCGGCTGAGCCAGCGGGTTGAGGCATTAGGGCTCACTCAGGTCGCAGGCCCACGCTTCAATGGCCATGGCTTCGGTTACGGGGTGAATGGCAAGCCGGCCGTGGCACCGGCCACCATCACTTTCACCAGCTGGATCAAAGAGATCGATGTGGTGAATGCCGGCCTCGACATCATCATGCTGACATCGCTCAATGAAGGCACCCCGGTGAGCCTGATCGAGGCGCAAGCCAGCAACCGACCCGTGCTCTGCACGCGCGTTGGCGGCACGGAGAACGTGATGGTTGATGGCCGAACCGGCATCCTATGCCCCTCCGGGGACGCCGATTGCTTGGCCGATCGATTGATGAGCCTGGTCGAGAATGACGGTCTTCGGGCTGAAATGGGCAGCGCAGGCTGGTCGCACGTGCGCGACCGCTATCACTTTACCCGTTTGGTTTCAGATACCGAGGAACTGTACCGCAGCATGATCAGCTGATCGCCCGAAGGCGATCGCTACCTTCGCCGGCCCATGCCATTCCGCAAGACAACCCGGCCTGCCCTCATAGCGGCCTTGGCCTTCGGGCTCACGAGCTGCACCGTGAACCGGGACATCATGTTCAAGACCCCGGTCGGACACCAGTTCAAGGAGTACCAGGATTCTGCCACCGCCGCCTTGGTGGTGCAGCCGAACGATGTGCTCCAATTCAGGCTTTTCGCCAATGATGGCTTCAAGATCATTGACCTGATCAGCGATGGGGGCGCCCGTGAGGCGACTTTCCTCAACAGGAACATCTTCACATACACCATCGAGAACGATGGCCAAGTGAAACTGCCACTCCTGGGTCGCGTGGAAATAGCTCACAAGACCATCCGGCAGGCCGAAGCTTTCCTGGAGGAGCGCTACGCCACCTACTATAACCGGCCGTTCGTCCAATTGCAGGTCGTCAATCGCCGCGTTGTGGTGTTCCCGAGAGGTGGCAGCGATGCACGCGTTGTGACCTTGGAGAACAACAACACCACCTTGCTGGAGGTGCTGGCGCGGGCAGGCGGTCTTGCCAAACGGGGCGATGCACGTCGGGTGAAGCTCTTCCGCTTGAATCCGGATGGGACCCGATCAACGCACCAGTTCGACATGTCCACCGTGGACGGATTGGCCTATGCCGACATCGTGATGCAGGGCGACGATGTGCTGTATGTGCAACCGAACCCGGAATTGGCACGCGAGGTGATCCAGGACCTTCAACCGATCATCACGCTGCTCACCAGCATCATCCTCGTGATCGGCATCGTCCGCGGATTCAGTAATTGAACCGTGCGATGATCTCAGAGGGAATCTCGCAGAGCAACGCCAGCTTCGACAATTACAAGGAGCGGATCACGAACTTCAGCAATGAGTTCGAGCTCGGTCTGTTCCTCTACATCCTGCGGCGCAGCCTCATTTGGATTTTCCTGATCATGCTGCTCGCGGGCACCAGCGCCGCGCTTTACCTGCGTTATACGCCGGACACCTACGAGGCGCGCGCGATCGTGCAGGTGCGCAAGACCAATACCGCGAAGGTGCTGGCCATGTCAACCTTCAGTGAGGATGAGAACCTGTATACCGATGTGGAGTTCATGCGGAGCAGGCTCTTCCTGGGCAAGGTGATCGATCGGCTTCCGATGGAGGTCAGTTACTTCAACCGGGGGCAGATCCTGACTGAAGAATACTACACCCATTCGTTCTTCAAGCTCACCGACCTGGTCGTGACCAACGACGCCATCCGGGACATCCCGGTGGCCATCGACCTGAATGTACCGAACATGGTTGGTGTGAGCTACACGGTCGCGGGAGCCCCGTTCAAGGGAGCCTTCGGGCGCGATGAGCCGATTCGCACTCCTCACTTCAGCGCTCGTTTGCAGCTGAACAGCCATCCCGTGCTGAGCCAGCAGGATGACAAGGTCAACCTTTACCTGAAGATCAATTCTAGGGATCGGCTGCTCGACATGTATGTCCAGCGGCTGAGCATCAAGGTGCTCGACCCGGTAGCGCGCACGATCGACGTGACCTGCCGGGATCAGAATCCATGGATCGCCAAGGACCTCAGCCAATCGGTGGTCACCACCTATATCGACGAGGACGTGGCACGCCAGGGCAAGAGCGCCGAAAGCGTTCTGGGATTCATCCGCGACCAGAAAGACACGGTTTTCGCCTCTTTGCGTGACTCGGAATACGAGCTGCGCAACTCGCAGGTGGAGAACAAGGTGATCGACATGAACCTGATGACCCCTCTATACCTGGAGCGCACGGCCAAGATGGAGGATGATCTGGTGGATGCCACCTTGGAGCTAGAGTTACTGAGGGCCATGGAGCGCAACACGGATAAGCCGGTTGAGGAGATGGCGGCTTATGACCTTCTGCCACCGCATCGGCACCAAATACGAACAGTCCTTGGCCACCACTTTCCAAGAGCTGCAGGAGCTGGTGCAGCGGCGCGCCGACATGGTCACTGAGGCCACCATGGACCACCCCGCGATGCAGGCCATGGACGAGCGTCTCAACATCCAGAAGCGTGTGCTATTGGAGTCGGTGCGTCGTTTGCGCGGCATGGCCGAATCGAAGCGGGACAACATCGTGTCGCAGATGAACGAATACGAGAACCGTTTCAAGGATCTGCCGGGCAAGGAGCTCGAGAACACGAAGGTGCTGCGCGTGTTCAACACCAACCAGAAGTACTATACGATGCTGCTCGAGCGCGAGATCGAGTACCGCATCAGCAAGGCGGGCTTCGTGCCGGAGAACAGGATCCTACAGGATGCGAGCTTGCCGCGATCGCCCGTTTCACCGGACCCGAACCTCGTTTGGATCACTTACCTCGTGACCGGGCTGTTGATCTGCTTGATGCTCGTTCTCGTGCGATACATCCTGCACGACAACGTGACCTCGCTGCACGACATCGCCAAGCTCTCGCATGCCAGCATCGGGGTGCTGGGCATGATACCCAAATACAAGAAAGAGATCCCGATCTCACAGCTCCTGATCGACAAGAACCCCAAGTCGCTCATCGCCGAGGCGTTCCGCACGGTGCGAACGAACATGCAGTTCGTTGACAACACCTCAGGACCGAAGGTGATCGCCATCACCAGCACCATCTCAGGCGAGGGAAAGACCTTCGTTGCGATCAACCTCGCAGGCATCATCTCCTTCAGCGGGAAGCGCGTCATCATCCTCGACCTTGACATGCGCAAGCCGAAGATCCACTTGGGCTTCGATGTGGACAACACGCTTGGCATGAGCACCGTGCTCATCGGCAAGGACCAGCTCGATGACTCCATCCGGCACAGCAACCTGGAAGGCCTCGACTTCATCACCGCTGGCCCTATCCCTCCGAATCCTTCCGAGCTCATCATCAGCGCGGATGCAGGAAGTGCTGGCAGGCTGGAACTTGAAGGCCCGATACGACGTGGTGCTGCTCGATAATCCTCCGGTTGGCCTGGTGACCGATGGCCTTCCGATGGTGCAGCTCGCCGACTACCCGATCTACATCTTCCGCAGCGATTACAGCAAGAAGCAATTCGTGCAGAATGTCGATCG
>JADJOG010000034.1 GCA_016713865.1 Flavobacteriales bacterium
GGAGGAACATGCGCATGCCCGTGCCGTCGTCGGCGATGGGGCCGAACTCATCCTTGGTGGGTTTGCCCAAGCGGAAGAGGTCGCTGAGGCGGAAGTTGATGCGGTGGTCGATGCGGTCGTCGAACCAATGCGTGCCGGCCAGCTCGATGTCGAGGGCGTTGCTGCGCACTTCCATCATCGGCACATGCACGGCGCCGTCGCGGATCTCGATGCGGTTCTCGAGCTTGGCGAAGCGGATCTCGGTCAGTCGCTTGCGCAGCTCATCGGTGTCCACGAAGGGTGATACGAGCTTGTTCTTCCGCAGGTAATCGGCAATGGCCAGCAACTGCGCCTGCTCCTTGATCGCGCCATTGTCCACCGCGATGTCGATGGTGCAGGCGATGCGGTCGCGATCGAGCTTCATGCTGGGCGAGAGCGGCGCGCGGGAAGGCGATGCTGGCGCGGGCCGTTCCGCTCAGAGTGCGCGCGGCCGATGAACCCCTGCCCGAAATCCTGGAACTCGCGGAAGAGTTCCCAACGTTGATGTCCTTCACCGCGCATCGATGGCGAGCGGATAGAAGCGCGGCGCGCTCACCGCCTCTGGCGTCCAATTCAAGCTGCCGAGCACAGCGCCATCGGCCGTGTTGAAGGTGACCGGCGATGCGCAGCACGCGGTCCTGAGGCGGATGGTGCCGTTGATGCCCGTGGCGCGGAAGTCCTCGAAGACCAGCTCGTCCACTTGCGCGCGCAGGTCGAGCTCGATGGTGGCGGGCAGCACCACGGCGTAATCGCTGCTGCCTGATTTTGGTGCATCGCTCTGCAACAGCGCAGCGAGATCGAGTCGCTCGCTTCGGCCCTTGGCTTCGATCACCAAACGCTCGTTGCCGAAGAGCACGAAGGGCACCAGGTTGCGCAAGGTGCCGCTCAGCTCGATGGGACTGCCTTGCACCACGGCCTTCAAGCCGCGCACGGTGGCATCGTTGCCGTGGACCCCCATCTCGGCGGTGAGGTGCTCCACCTTGTGGCGCACGCCTTTCACTTTCAGCGTGGCATCGCTCAGCGACACGTGGCCGCTCACCTTCACGGCGCGGAGATCGCTCGGACGCAGATCGCTCATGTCGCGGAGCGTTCCATCCACCTTGATGTCGGCGGTGAAGCGGCCCACGGCCTGCTCCATCGTATCCACACCGGCGAAGCGCAGCAATTCGGCCAGCGGCATGTCGCAGCGGATGTCGGCTTTCACCGGCGCGTTCTTCAAACCGCTGGAGCTCCAATCGGCGCGCAGGGACCCGTTGCCGCTCTTGGCCCGCAGGTCGTTCACCTTCAGCTTGCGGATGCCGCCATCGGATGCCACTTCCAACGAAAGCTCGCCGTAGATGTCGGTGAAGGCGGTGCCGCTCTTGCGCTCCTTCATGCGTCCTTGCCGCACTTGCGCACCGATCGACAGCGGCGGTCCGTCGCCTTCCAGCGATCCCGCGTATTTCACCGCGAGGTCCACTTCACCATTCACGCTGAAGCGCATCAACTCATCGCGCACCCCGCCGGGCAGCTGTGCCACTGTTCGCCTCAGATCGAGGCCGAGACCATTGGCGCGCAGATCGATCTCCTTGCCCTTGGGCGTGGGCAGCACCGCCAGCGTGACTTGCAAAGGCACCTTGCCCAATTGCACATCGCCCTCGGTGATGCGGAAGGCGCCATCGCCGAAACTCATCTTCAAGGCCAGGTGCGCATCGCGCTCATCGATGAGCTGCTTGCCGCTGCGCGTGATGCCCAGCAGGCGCACATCGCCATTGAGCCGCGCCTCGTTGGTGGTGCCGAAGCGTCCGCCGAGTTCCAGCGCATCGCTGTGCGCGAGCAGCTCCAGGCCATTTCGCGCATCGCGGAAACGGAGGGCCAAGCCATCGAAGCTCACGGCGCGCAAGTCGATGGGCGACGACTCCGTGGCCGAAGTATCGGTGCGCCAGATGAGGTAGTTCTCCGCGCCGTTGGCATCGAGGCCGGGGTAGAGCCGCACGTCCTGCCCGTGGATCCGCTGCACGGCGTAGTCGCCGGCGAAGAGGTCCCAGAGGTTGAACTCCAAGTAGAGGTCCTGCGCGGCGAGCAGGGTATCGGCGGGCTGGCCGTCGGTGCGCAGTTCATCCACCTGCACCTGCCGCATGCGGATGCTGGCCTTCGGGAAACGCTTGATCAGGGTGAGCTCGATGTCGGCCACCTTCACGGGCACCAGCAGCCGCTCGTTGAGGGCGCCGATGAGCTTGGCCTTCACCTCTTCCTCGTACACCGTGGCAATGACCACCAGCGCGGTGAGGCCCACCACCAGCCCCACGGCCAGGGTGAGTGCAACACGACGGAGGGTGCGGATCATGGGGAAAGTGCGCAAGCTACCGGCGCACCATAGGCCCTAACGGCAAGAGGCGTGCTGTTCGTTCACAGGGGCGTGTGGGGTGTGCCCGGAACAAGCCAACATAGTCCCAACATATCCGCCTGAATTGCCAGTTCGGCTATGCACACGGAGCCTCTACTGCACCACGCGGCTCAATCGAACCCGCGCATCCTCCATGCGATAGGCCTGTCGCCATGGGTTCCACAGGTAGGCCACGGCGCGTGCGGGGGGCGCACTGAAGCGGGGGATGCGGCGCAGCACGCGCAACCTATCGCCTTGCCACGAGGTTTGCAGGCGCTCGAAGTCGTTGGCCTCGTAATGCATGGTGCCGCCTTCGGCATCCTTCACTTCGATCACGATGCGCAAGCGCATCAGATCATGCGCGCTGGTGAATCGCGCGTCGAGTTCCAAGAGCCACTCACTACCGACCAGCGAATCCGGCAGCAGCGCGGGAAGCTCATGGTACTCAGAATCGCCTTCGAAGCTCGCCAGCGCGGTGTCCAGCACAGGTGCGAGTCGCAGGGGGGGCACGCGTTCGTATAGCGTGGCGCGTCCGTGCGATGCCTCTGCTACTGGCATGAACCCTAGCGGAGGCTCGAAATAGCCTGGATCCAGGAGCAGTAGATCGCAGGTGGGCTGCGGGAATCCATTCACATCCATGAAATTCAGTGTGGCGCCGCGGCGCATGCTCTCATAAGTCCAAACGCAAGCACTCTGGTGGTAACCGCCGACAAGAAGCGGTCGATCAGCCATGCGCTGGCGTTCCTCAGCGGCATCGAACAGGTTCTTGGTAATCGCCTGCTCGGGCCAGAAACTCGTGTGATCGAGATTCATGTGGAGCAACGCGCGGAACGGCAATAGGGCAAGCATGGCCGCAGCAAGACCGTGCGTGATCGCGGGATCGCGCTGAATCAGCCGCGTATGCGAAGAGCAGGATCGCGAGCGGCACCAAGTGCATGGCCGTGCGGTCGGTGGGATAAAGCACACCGCGCCCTGTAGCCAGCACCCAGCGCGCGAGCAGCTCGCCGGCGAAGAGCAGCATGAGCATGGCGAGCACGTGCCTATTCGGACTGCTGCGCAGGGAGAACGCTGCCAATAGCAACGGAAGCACGAAAAGCGCAGCGCTCGCGAGCGGCCAGCGCAGGCCCATGACCCATGCTCCCAGCGATGCCAACGTGCCATGCACGATGCCATCGGCTGAACCGTAGTAGAGCAAGTCTTGCGCGGCGAGTTCAGCGCCGTATTGGGCCAGGGCCACTAGTGGCAATGCTCCTACGAGCACGAGCGTTGCCCACGCCACCGCATCGCGTTGTCTCGACATTCCCGTACGCAAGGCGGCCATGCCGAATAGCATCGCTCCGATCACGAGCATGTTCAATGATGCGGCGGTAGCGATTGACGCGGCCAAGAGCGCGAGCAGCAAATCGATGCGTTGCGCGCGATGCCAGTACGCCATGGCATGATGCAGGGCCATGAGCAGGAACGCCAGGGCCGGACCATAGCCACGGAAAAGGGCGAAGAATTCGAAGACGAAGGGCGTGAGCAGCAAGGCACACGATGCGGCGATACGCAGCGCTGCAGATGCCATTCCGCGCGTGATGCGCCAAGCATACCACGCCCACAGGCCGAAGGCAAGAACCGAAAAAAGCCGAAGCGCAAGAGGGCCGTCGCCGAAGAGCAGATAGCTGATTCGCGTGGCTGCAGAAGCGAGCAGATGATTGCCTGCGTCGAGATGCGCCTGCCAGGGCAGATAGACGCCCGTGAGCACGTACGTCTGAAAGGTCGCTGCCTCGTCGTGCGTGAGCGGCACGCACGCGGCGCGCAGCACCAGCCATGCACCTGCGGCGATGGCGATCACCAGATGGAGCAGGCGCTCGGCGCGGGGGGGCATGGCGATCAGCCGCGCTTACGCACGGTGCGTTGCTCGATGCGCTTCTCGTAGCCGCTGCCTTGGAAGATGCGTTGCACGAAGATGCCTGGCGTGTGGATCTCGTCGGGGCCGAGCACACCCGGAACAACGAGCTCCTCCACCTCGGCCACGGTGATCTTGCCGGCCATGGCCATCATGGGGTTGAAGTTCCGTGCCGTGCGCTTGTAAACCAGGTTGCCGAAGCGGTCGCCCTTCCACGCTTTCACGAGCGAGAAGTCGGCACGCAGCCAGCTCTCGAGCAGGTGCATCTTGCCGTTGAATTCGCGCGCCTCTTTGCCTTCGCCCACCTCGGTGCCATAACCCGCTGGGGTGAAGAAGGCTGGGATACCAGCACCGCCAGCGCGGCAACGTTCGGCCAATGAGCCTTGCGGGATCAGCTCCACTTCCAATTCGCCGCTGAGCATCTGCCGCTCGAACTCGGCGTTCTCGCCCACATAGCTGCTGATCATCTTCCTGATCTGGCGCGTCTGCAGCAGGAGGCCCAGTCCGAAATCGTCGACGCCCGCGTTGTTGCTGATGCAGGTGAGGCCCTTCACGCCTTTGCGCACGAGCGCTGCAATGCTGTTCTCGGGAATCCCGCACAGGCCGAAACCGCCGACCATCAGGGTCATGTTGTCAGCGATGCCGTCGAGTGCTGCGTCGGCATTGGCCACCACTTTGTTCATCTCGCAATGCTTTGGCGCCGAAGATAGCCGGGCGATCACTGGCGATCAACGCGCAGCAGTCCCATCATCCGGTAGCTCATGTCCATGAACATGACCTTCGGGTTGGCGTTGCGCTCGATGTGCGTATGGGCGATCTCCAATTCGCGGCGGATGCCATCGGCGCTCCGCTCGCTGAGCAGCTTGCTGAAGTTGCCCACGAATTCGAGCTCCTGCCCATCAACGCGCACCAAGCCATCGGCGCCCATCCAGCGCAGCGCGCATTGCCGCATGATGAAGAGGCCATAGCGCACGAGCGATTTCTGCCATTCGCGGCCCAACTTGGCGAAACCATCGGCGAGCTCGGCGGTGGTGGTCACCTCGCGCTTATAGCAGGCGCGCAGCCAATCGCGGAAGAAGACGAAGTGCTCCGCTTCGCTCTCTGAAGCCAGTCGCACGGCTTCGAGCAGGTCGCCTTCGCTGCGAGCCGCTGCGGCCCGGGCCGCATCAATGCCCAGTTCAGGCATGCGCTCCCGCAAGGCGTCGGCGACCTCATCGGTTGCGAGCGCGGGCACTTTCACCAGCTGCGCCCGGCTCACGATGGTGGCCAGCAACTGATCCATGTCCGTGGCCACGAGGAGGAAGAGCGTGTTCGGCTCGGGCTCCTCCAGCACCTTCAGCAGCTTGTTCGATGCGGCGGCATCCATGAGCTCAGGCATCCACACCAGCATCACTTTGTGTCCTCCGCGGAAGCTCTTGAGACTGAGCCGCCGCTGGATCTCATGGGCGATATCGACCCCCATGCGCAGCTGCTTGTTCTCGCTCTCCATGCCTTCGCGCCAGCGATCCATGTCGAGATAAGGCTCGTTGCGCACTGCCTTTCGCCAATCGGTCACGAAGGCCTCGCACACCTTCACCTTGTCGGTGAAATAGATCGGGAACGCCAGGTGCAGATCGGGGTGCTCGAGCTTCGCCATCTGCAGGCACGATGGGCATTCGCCGCAGGCATCAACCGCTTGCCGGTCCTCGCAAAGCAGGTATTGCGCATAAGCGAGCGCCATGGGCAGATTGCCGCTGCCGCGCGGCCCAACGAAGAGCTGCGCATGCGGTATGCGGCCTTCGCGGATGTTGCCGATCAGCTTGGCTTTCAGCGCGGCGTGGCCGATGACTTTTGAGAATTGCACGGGGCGAAAGTAGCGAGCACGTTACGCGTTGAAGGGTGCCGTGTTGCGGGTTCTATCGCTACCAAGTACCCGTAACAGATCATCGCGTAATGCGCAGCGCATTTGCATTCCGCACTTCTACTTTCGCGGCCATGATCACAATGGATTCGTTCGATTTCAAGGGTAAGAAGGCCTTGGTGCGCGTGGACCTGAACGTTCCGCAGGACGCCAATGGGAAGGTGACCGACGACACGCGTGCGCGAGCGATCGTGCGGACGGTGAACAAGATCACCGGCGATGGCGGCAGCGCGATCCTGATGAGCCACCTCGGCAGGCCGAAGGGCAAGGTGAACCCTGCCATGAGCTTGAAGCCGATAGCTGATCACCTGAGCGGATTGTTGGGCAAACCTGTGCTCTTCGCCATGGATTGCACTGGCCCGGACGCGAAGGCGAAGTCTGGAGCATTGCAGCCCGGCGAAGTGCTGGTGCTGGAAAACCTGCGCTTTCATCCGGAGGAAGAAGCGGGCGATGAGGCTTTCAGCAAGAGCCTCAGCGAACTCGGCGATGTGTACGTGAACGACGCTTTCGGCACGGCGCACCGCGCGCATGCCAGCACCACCATCGTAGCCAAATTCTTCCCGACGGTTAAGCTCTTCGGCTATCTGATGCAAGCCGAGATCGACAGCGTGGGCAAGGTGCTCGGCAATCCGCAACGCCCCATGACCGCCATCGTGGGCGGCAGCAAAGTGAGCAGCAAGATCGAGGTGCTCCAGAACCTCATTGGCAAATGCGACGAGCTGATCATCGGCGGCGGCATGGCCAACACCTTCGTGAAGGCCATGGGCGGACAAACCGGCGCATCGCTGGTTGAAGAGGACCTGCTCGAAACCGCGCGCAGCATCATCGCAGAAGCGAAAGCGAAAGGCGTGAAGCTGCATATCCCCACCGATGCGGTAGTAGCCGATGCCTTCGCCGAGACCGCGAACACCGATCAATGCGAGGCCAACGCGGTGCCCGATGGCTGGATGGCGCTCGACATCGGCCCAAAGAGCGTGGAGGCTTTTCGCGCTGCCGTGCTGCGGAGCAAGACGCTGCTTTGGAACGGACCCATGGGCGTGTTCGAGATGAAGCCCTTCCAACAAGGCACCGTCGCCATCGCGCAATCCGTTGCCGAAGCCACTTCGCATGGCGCCTTCTCACTCGTTGGCGGCGGCGATAGCGTTGCGGCCGTTAACCAATTCGGCCTTGCCGAAGATCAGTTACGTGAGCACGGGCGGTGGGGCGATGCTGGAATACTTGGAGGGCAAGGTGCTGCCGGGGATCGCTGCGATAGCAGGGTAGATCCCATCATCAGTCAACTCACTTGGCTTAGCGGATAGGAGAAAGCTGAGCTCTGCGAAGAGGGTTGAACGGCAATGGCTTCACCCCATGCTCGCGCGCGGGATTTGAGGTGGGTGCATTGCGATGAATAGCCGCCGTTTGAAAGCCTGAAAGAACCACAAGGCTCGCATCGTGTTTGCTTCCCTTGGGCGACCGTGGTCAACGCAGCCCCGATATTCGCGCACCGGGCATGACCATTCGCAAGAAGCATCTCCTTTTCCTGTTCTGCCTATGCATCGGCATGGTCGTATCCGCTCAAGATGACGAGCACCAGGCGGGCGGTCCGGCTGAGAAGAAGGGTTTCATGTTCGGCCTGAACGTGGGCTACCTGATGCCCAACGACGAGCCGGCCACCTTCTACGATGGCACGCCCAAGGAACCCGGGTTCCTGGACCTGAATACATACCTGAACCAGTGGTTCATCCGGGACCAGGTGATCAACACCCTTGGCGATCGGGCCACGAATTACCGGCTGAGCGAATACCCGAAGGACTACCGGTACAACAATGCAATAGCGATCGGAGGCCATGTGAGGTACCAGTTCAATTGGACCCACGCCGTGGTCGCGGACCTGAACTTCGCCAGACTTCGCTCGGCCGGCATTTTCGTGATCGAGTACCCCGGCACTACCGGGCTCACCCAACCGGTCTACGAGAACTTCGAGATTACCGGAGAGGAGGACCGGATGAACCTGAGCCTCGGATACCAGGTGGCCTTGGGCGCACCCTCCGAATTCGGCGTGCACATGGAGTTCGGTCCTCTGCTCACATCGGTCCGTGTTCGGAGCAACCAGTTCCGCATCGGCGACGGGACCTACAGCATCCTGCGCGCCCAGACGGTGGGTCCGGGGCTTGACCAATTGGTCAATGCTTCGATTCCCACGGTGAACTCGCTCGGTGGTTATGGTCAGCTGGGAGCCAACTTGGAGTTCAACAAGTTCACCGTGGATATGGCCCTGCGGATGAGCCTGGAGAAGATCGCGCTCTACGAGGGGCAGGAGGCCAGGTATCGCCCGAGCTACCTGCCCTTCGTGCGGCTGATCTACCAGGTGTCAGGGAGTGGGTCTTGAAGTTGAGCGGCGCTTCAGCGCCCGGCAGCATAAGGCTGTTCAATCCTTCCTGAGTTCAACCCCCACTTCCTCCTTCAAGCGCTCCATCCACTTCGCATCGTTCAGCGCTGGCACCACCAAGGGCGCGAATGCGCTCACCGGCGCGTGAAGTCGTGATGCTTCACGTACGTCGGCTGGCGGCATGCTCCCTTCCGTCCAGCCGTGCAACAGGTTCAGCGCGATGCTGAGCGTGAAGGCCGAGCGCAGCACACCGAAGGCGATGCCAGCAATCTTGTTCGGAATGCTCAAGCTGGCGAGGTCGATGAGCTTCGTGAGGCCGTGCCCGATAAGAACCACCAATGCCAGCACCAATGCGAAGGTGATCAGGAATGCGAATGCTGCGCTCTTCACTTCGAGCTCGAGCGAATCAATCACGCGCTCGCTCAAGTGAATGCCCGCCCAGATACCGAGCACCACGCCAACCAGCGAGGCCAGCTCGATGATGAAGCCGCGCCGAAAACCCTTCCACGCCGCAGCGCCAAGGATGATGAGCAGGAGGATGTCGAGCCAATTCATGCGGGGCGAAGATGGAGCGCGCAAGCGTTCCATCTTCGCGGCCCCATGGACCTCACCTTCGAGAAACGCTGGCGCGACCTGGTAGCCTCGCTCTCCAAGCGATTCGATGCCGGCACGCTCGATCTCAACAGCATCATCTTCCTGATCGGCGTGCAGGAGCTGGGGCAGCATGCCCGCGAGTTCAAGAAAGATGAGAAAGTGGCGCTGATGCACATCGGCATCTGCGTGCTGCTGCTGCCCTACGGCTACTACAAGGAACTAGGCCGCGACGCAGATGGGTGGCCGCACTTCGAGCGCGTGATGGACTTGCCGCACTTAGGGCCTGATGCGCAGGAAAGACTGATGAAAGAGGCCGTGTTGACCTACTTCGAGGAACAGGCGATCTGAGCCTACTGCGCCGGAAGGATGATCACCGTCTCGCGGTTGGTCTCCTCCTCTTCGATCTTGATGATGCCCTCGCCAACGAGGGTGTCGAAGGTGCAGATGATGTCCAATACGGCAAAGCCGCTCTGGCCCTGCTCGTAGAAATCGGAGTAATCGAACTCCGCCTCGCCGCGGCCATCGGAGTACTTCTCCTTGTTCAATCGCGAAGGGTCGCCCAGCGGAAACTGGGGGTCTGCAAAGAGCTTCACGTAGGCATCCGGCACAACGGTGCCATCTTCCCTCATCACCTTGATGATGGCGGTAGTGGGCTTCTCTTTCGTGCAAGAAGGAGCGAGCACGGCCACGGCGGCCAGCACCAAAGCGCTGGTAAGCGCGCTGCGGAGTAGGGGTCGGGTCATTGGGATACTTTTGAGCCTTCGCGCCAAAGCGCAACGGATGTCAAATGTAAGGGAGAGCGGCGAAGGGCCATTGGGGTGGCGGATATGGATGCTGGCTTTCGCGTTTTCGGCCGTTTCATTGACGCTGGCCCAAGCCACTCCGGCGCCTCGGCGGCCCTTGGTCGAGATCCGCACCACCCGGGGCACCATGATCGTGGCCCTTTACAACGAAACACCGAAACACCGCGATAATTTCCTGCGGCTCGTTCGTGAAGGCCGCTACGATAGCCTGCTCTTCCACCGGGTGATTCCCAGCTTCATGGTTCAGGGCGGCGACCCCGAAAGCCGCCGTGCTCCCTCAGGAACGGAATTGGGGCAGGGCGGTCCGGGCTATGGGTTACCTGCCGAGATCCGACCGGGCCTCATCCACAAGCGTGGAGCTCTGGCAGCCGCCCGGCAGCCGAACAATGCCAACAGCGACAGCAGCAGCGGAAGCCAATTCTTCCTTGTATTGGGTAACCGGTACTTGGGTGAAGAGCTTGACCGCGTGGCCGAGCGCAACGCACACATGGGCACCCCAGTGACTTACACAGCCGAGCAACGAAAGGAATACGCCTTGGTGGGTGGCGCGCCGCATCTCGATGGCGCTTACACCGTTTTCGGACAGGTGGTCGAAGGCCTGGATGTGATCGATGCGATCGCCTTGGCGCCCTGCGATGCCCGTGACCGTCCGTTGGTCGATATTCGCGCGTTCATGCGCATACTCGAATGAGCCTTACTGAGCGGATCGCACATCTGGAGGAAGAAGTGGCCAAGGCCACGGCGCGCACCGCCGACGAGGCAGAGCGCTTCCGTGTTGTCATGCTCGGGCGCAACGGCGCCATCACGGAACTGTTCGAAGCATTCAAGCAGGTGGCCTCCGAAGAGAAGCGCGTACTGGGCCAACGGATGAATGCGCTGAAGCAGCGCGCGCAGGCGCGCTGGGAAGAATTCAAGGCCGGAAGTGATCAAGCGGAACAAGCTTCAGCTCCAGCAGCCGACCTCTCACGCCCGGCCCTCATGGAGCCGGCGGGCGCGCAGCATCCGATCACGATCACGCGGCAGCGCATCATCGATGTGTTCGCGCGGATCGGCTTCACGGTGAGCCATGGGCCTGAGGTGGAGGACGACCGCCACAACTTCAGCGCGCTCAATTTCCCGCCCGACCATCCGGCGCGCGACATGCAGGACACCTTCTTCGTGCAAGGACCGGGAGGCATGGCCCTGCGCACGCACACCAGCAGCGTGCAGGTGCGGGTGATGGAGAACCAGAAGCCGCCGATCCGCACCATCTCGCCTGGCCGCGTTTACCGCAACGAAGCCATCAGCGCGCGCGCGCACTGCATGTTCCATCAGGTTGAAGCGCTTTATGTGGATAAGGGCGTGAGCTTCGCAGAACTCAAAGGCACCATCGACTACTTCGCCAAGAGCCTCTTCGGCAAGGACGTGAGCGTACGACTGCGCCCGAGCTATTTCCCGTTCACCGAGCCCAGCGCCGAGGTGGATATGAGCTGCACCATCTGCAGCGGCAAGGGCTGCACGGTGTGCAAGCACAGCGGCTGGGTGGAGATCATGGGCTGCGGCATGGTTGATCCTGCGGTGCTCGCCAATTGCGGCATCGATCCTGAATCGTATTCCGGATTCGCGCTAGGCATGGGCGTGGAACGCGTGGCGCAGTTGATCTGGCGCGTGCCCGACCTGCGCATGTACTGGGAGAACGACATCCGCTTCCTGGACCGGTTCGCTGCAGAGCAAACCCTCGGCTGAGCGCGATGGACACCGAGGTCTGCATCCTCGGAGGCGGCCCTGGTGGTTGCGTGGCTGCCATGCGCCTCGCCCAATCGGGAATGTCCTCTGTACTGATTGAGCAGGCCCGCTTCCCGCGCGACAAAGTGTGCGGCGATGCCCTCAGCGGAAAAGTGATGCGAGCGCTGGAACGGCTTGATCCCGATCTGGCACTGGAAGTAAAGCGCGATGCGCAAAGCCAACCGAGCTGGGGCGTGGTGTTCGAGGCGCCCAGCGGACGCCGGCTGCGTGTTCCGTTCTCGCGTGAGACCGGCTTGGGCGAGGCTCCGGGCTTCATCCTTCCTCGGCTCCGCTTCGATGACCTGCTCTTCCAGCGCATGAAGCAGAAGCCGTCGGTGCAGGTACTTGAAGGAAGCACCGCGCGCAGCTTCGAACGCGACGGCACCGCATGGCGCATTGGCTTGAGTGGCGAGGCGGGCCACGATGAGGTCAGGTGCAAGCTGGTGATCGATGCTTCCGGGGCCAACTCCGGCTTCGCGCGCCACGCAGCAGGCCTGCAAATGGAGCCTCGTCATCATGCGGCAGGCGTACGTGCGTACTACACGGGTGTCGAGGGTTTGGATGCGCAAGGATTCATCGAGCTCATCTTCCTGAAGGAATTGCTTCCTGGCTATCTCTGGATCTTCCCGCTGCCCAACGGCCGCGCGAATGTGGGCCTGGGCATCCGATCCGATGTGGTGCGCGATCGCCGGCTCGACTTGAAGAAGCTGCTGGACCGGATCATCAGCGAGCATCCTGCATTGAGCCGCCGCTTCAAGAACGCGGTGCGCGATGGAGCCGTGCGCGGCATGGGTCTGCCATTGGCCAGCAAGCGATACCGAATCAGTGGTGATGGCTACCTGCTCGTGGGCGATGCCGCACACTTGATCGACCCCTTCACCGGTGAGGGCATCAGCCATGCGATGATCAGCGGCATGCATGCGGCCGATGTGGCTGCGCAAGCAATTGGCTCCGGCAACACATCGGCAAAGGCACTCGCGGACTACGATGCGCGCGCATGGAAAAGGCTCGGGAAGGAGTTGGCGATAAGCGCTCGCCTGCAGCGGATGGCGGGCAACGCGTGGCTCTTCGATTTCGTGGTGGATCGCGCGAACCGGAATCCAGCGCTCGCCGATACGATCAGCAGCATGTTCACCGACCTTGATCTGCGTGAGCGTTTGAAGCGGCCCGGCTTCTACATGGATCTGCTGCTGGGCCGCGCGCTGAAGAAATAGAGCTCATCAACCTTCTTTGCGCTCCTTCTCCTTCTTCTGCGGCTGAAGCGGATTGGCCATGATGGCTTTGTAACGCTCGCGGTTCTGCCGAACATCGGCTGCCAGCCAGACTGCTGCGCGGAAACTGCCTTCGTCCGCCACGCCCTTGCCCGCGATATCGAGCCCGGTGCCATGCTCGGGACTCGTGCGCACAATGGGCAGCCCTGCCGTGAAATTCACGCCGTGCCCAAAGCTCAACGCTTTGAATGGCGCAAGGCCTTGATCATGGTACATGGCCAGCACGCCATCGAAACGGGTGTAGCTGCCATTCCCGAAGAAGCCATCGGCGGGATAGGGGCCCATGGCGGCAATGCCTTCCTCATTCAGCTTTCGCACGGCTGGCGCAATACGCTCCTTGTCCTCATTACCCAACGCACCGCCATCGCCAGCATGCGGGTTCAGCCCGAGGATCGCGATGCGTGGCTGCAGCACGCCGAAGTCGCGCATGAGGCTCTGGTGCAGCAAACGCGCCTTGGCCATTATGCGGTCGGTGGTGATCGCCGCGGCAACATCCTTCAGCGGGATATGGCCCGTGACGCAGCCAACGCGTAAACCCTCTCCCACCAGGATCATGAGCACCTCGCCATCGCCGCCAGCCATGTGCTGCAGGTATTCGGTATGGCCGGGGTAAGCGAAGCCCGCTTGCTGCATCGCATTCTTGTCGATGGGCGCGGTGACCAGCACATCGACCTTGCCGGATGCGAGATCCTGCACCGCGGCCTCAAGGCTTTTCACGGCGAAAGAGGCTAGCTGACCCGATGGCTTACCCGGCTCAATGTCAACCTCCTCATCCCAGGCACCAACGACGTTGAGCTTGCGCGCCACGGCATCACGCGCATCGGCAATACCATTGAACTGCACATCATCGAGCTGCAGTGTTTTCCGATACTGGCTGACGACCTTGGCCGATGCATAGAGCATGGGCGTTGCTTCGGCGAGCATGCGCGGATCCTCGAAGCACTTGAGCACCACTTCGATGCCCACGCCATTGAGATCGCCGCATGAGATGCCTATGCGCAGGGGCTGACGTTGCTCGCTCATGCTCGTGCTCGGTTCTTCAGGAATGCATAGAGCAGGCGAACGCCCACTCCGGTGCCGCCTCGTGTTCGATATCCATCGCGCCGGGTGATGAAGGCAGGACCCGCGATGTCGATATGGATGAAAGGCCGTGTGGTGAAACGCGCAAGGAACTTGCCGGCGGTTTGCGCGCCTGCGAGATCGCTGCCCAGGTTCTTGATATCGGCCACTTCGCTCTTGATCTCGTCGCCGTATTCGTCCCAGAAAGGAAGGCGCGCCACACGCTCATAAGTGGCATCTCCCGCCTGCTCGAGCCTGCTGAACTCCGTGTCGGGCGCAGTGCCCATGATGGCGCTTCCGTATTGGCCGATGGCACGCATGGCGGCTCCTGTGAGCGTGGCCACGGTGATGGCGAGCTCGGGCTTGTATTGCTCTCCGAAACTGAGGGCATCGGCCAGGATCATGCGCCCCTCAGCATCGGTGTTCAGCACTTCGACGGTGAGGCCGCTGTGCATGCGGATCACGTCGCCCGGTGCGTAGGCATTGCCTCCGGGCCTGTTGTCGGTGGCCGGCACCAGTGCGATCACATGCACGGGCAATTCGCGCTTCGCAGCCATGCTGATGGCACAAGCCACGGCAGCGGCCCCAGCCATGTCGCACTTCATCTGATCCATGCTGTTGGCGGTGGGTTTCAGGCTAAGGCCTCCGGTATCGTACACCACGCCCTTGCCCACGAGCAGAACAGGCTGCTTGTTCACCGCATTCTTCGGTTTCCACTCCATGATGCAGAACGCAGGCTCGTCGATACTGCCCTTGTTCACGGCCATGAGGCCTCCCATTCCACGCGCTGCAATCTGCTCCTTGCCCAGCACCTGCAACTTGAACCCGCTGGTGCGGCTGAGGTTGCGGATCTCGGCAGCGAGCTGCTTGGCGTTGAGGAAGCTTACCGGCTCATTCACGAGGTCGCGCGCGATGCAAGTGGCCTCGCAGAGGTCTTGCAATTCTTCCACCTCATCATTTCCGACCTCTTTAGCCACGATGGATAGCCTTTCAAGGCTGGGCTCGCCCGCCTCGTCTGTCTTGTATTTGCGGAAAGCATAGTTGCCCAATGCCGCACCCTCGGCCATGGCAAGGCAGAGCCCGGAGTCGTCCTGCAGATTGATGAGCTGCGCCTCTTTCCGCTTAGCTGAATTGAGACGGGCTGCCATGGCATCGCCGGCTCGTCGGGCCTGTTCCATTCGCTTGCTCAGGACCTCGCCGCTCGATAGGTGCGCCATCACCAATCGGCCGCTGATGTCGCAAACCGCCAGCGCAGGGTCGGCCTTGAGCTGCTCAGAGAGGTATTGCCGGTCGGCGCGCTCGAGGTCGAGGTGGCGCAATTGCGAAAGGTCGTCGAGTATCACGAGGCTGTCGCGGGCGGAGGATGGCCGCGCGGCCTTCACCAGTTCCATCATGGGGCCGAAGATATCTGCCTGCGATCAGGCAGGATTCTCCGAGACCCGGGGGACGAAGACGCATCAGCGGCATCTATTCGGCAGGCTGCGGCGACCATTGCCCCGCTGGAACAACGACCTTTGCACGGGATGCCGTTACGCCATACGCTCGCTCTGCTGCTCTTCGCGGCCGCCGCCACCGTTTGGGGCACACACAACCGTGCGGGAGAGATCATCGTTTGCTATACCGGACAGGGCCTGATCTATCAAGCCACCATCGTAACGCATACCAAGCTCTCCGCCCCTGCCGATAGGCCGGAACTCACCTTGCTCTGGGGTGATGGCACCAGCACGACGATACAGCGATCGCCGCCCATAGATGATCCCGTGCGTGACATCCGTCGTAGCGAGTACACCGCGCAGCACACCTACGCAGGACCGGGCACCTATGTGCTTTCCTTCGATGACCAGAATCGCAATGCTGGAGTGGTGAATGTACCGCAGTCCGTTTCCCAATCGTTCTGCGTGAAGACCGAGCTGGTGATATCGCCCTTCGCCGGGAACAATTGCTCCGTGCGTTTCCTGAAGGAGCCGATCCAGGATGCCTGCCTCAATCGGCCATGGATACACAACCCGGTGGCGTATGACCTTGATGGCGACAGCCTGAGCTTCGAGCCGGTGGTATGCCTTGGTCTTGGATGCGCGCCCATCGCAGGCTACCAATATCCAAATCAAGTGAATGGCAGTACCGGAGCCACTTATACCATCAACCCATCCAACGGCACCATCCAGTGGCTGAATCCGCAGGTGCAAGGCGAGTACAACATCGCTTTCCGCGTGTACGAGTGGCGTCGGGTCAATGGCGTGCTCGTGCAGATGGGCTGGGTAACGCGCGACATGCAAGTGACTGTTCGACCTTGTTCGAACAATCCTCCGGTTATCAGCCAGGAGAATGACACCTGCGTGGTGGCCGGTACATTCCTCTCGTTCCCGGTGCAGGCCAACGATCCCGATTTCGGACAGTCGGTCACGCTCACCGCCCTGGGGCAGCCCTTCGTGCTGGCCAACTCGCCAGCCAGCTTCGTGAGCCCATCGCCCGCGCAATCGGTCACGGGCATATTCAACTGGCAAACCAACTGCAGCCATGTTCGCTTGCAACCATATCAAGTGGTATTCAACGCCATTGACAACGCACCACAAGAGCAGCTGCAGGATTTCCGGTCCATGAACATCCGCGTGATCGCGCCACGGCCGCAGAACCCGACCGCAACACCGAATGGCAGCGCGATCGATCTGGCCTGGCAACCGTCATGCAACAACGCCACGGGCTATCGGATCTACCGTCGCGTTGGCAGCTACGGATTCGTGCCCGGCTATTGCGAGACCGGCGTGCCGGCATACACGGGCTATACGCTGCTGGCCACCGTGAATGGCGCGGGCAACACCACATTCACCGATCAAGGGCCGCTTGCCGTGGGCAGCCAGTACTGCTACATGGTCGTGGGCACCTTCAATGATGGCGCGGAGAGCATCGCGAGCATCGAGTTCTGCGCCATCCTCGATCGGCAGGTGCCGGTGATCACGCACGCGAGCGTCGGCATCACCAGCCCGACCGTTGGCCTCGATACCGTGCGATGGAGCAACGCGTACGACCTGGACACCGCGTTGCGGCCAGGCCCTTACCTGTTCAAGCTCTACCGCGGAACCGGATTCAACACCGCGACCACGCTCATCTACACGAGCCCTCTCCATCCCTTCCTCGCGCATCCCGACACGCAATTCATCGACGCAGGCCTGAACACGCGTGATCAAGCGCATGTGTACCGCATCGATTTCTTCGGTCGCGCGGATCAAGCGACTCCGGATTTCATTGGATCAAGTGCGCCAGCATCCACGATCTTCATCAATCTGGTTCCGAACGATGAGCAGCTCACCGTGCAATGGTCGTTGAATGTGCCATGGACGAACACGCTATACGATGTAGAACGCGATATCGGCGGCGTGTGGACCCTTGTGGGCACGAGCACCACTGGCAGCTTCACTGAAACCGGCTTGAGCAATGGACAGCGCTATTGCTACCGCGTAAAGAGCACGGGGTCGTACGGCAACCCCGATATCGTTTCGCCACTGATCAACTTCAGCCAAGAAGCATGCGGCATTCCTGTTGACCTAACGCCGCCCTGCGCGCCAACGGTTGCGCTCGATAACGATTGCGAGCTGCCGCTTAACACGCTTACGTGGAACAACCCCAACGAGAGCTGCGCGGACGATACCTATCAGTACCGCATCTATTTCGCAACGGGGCCGAGCGGGCAATATGCCTTGGTGGGGACTGTCGTGGGTGCTGAGAACACCTCGTTCAGGCATAGCGATGGGTTCAGCGTAGCGGGCTGTTATCAAGTGACCGCGATCGATACCGCAGGCAACGAGAGCGCCTTCATCGCACCGGTGTGCGGAGACAATTGCCCGATCTACGAGCTGCCCAACGTCTTCACCCCGAACGGCGATCAGAGCAACGACTTCTTCGTGCCCTTCCCCTACCGCGGCGTGCGCAGCATAGCACTGGTCGTTTACAACCGCTGGGGCATGCCGGTATTCAGGAGCCAGGACCCGGCCATCGGATGGGATGGCACCTATCTCGACACAGGCGAGCGCCTGCCCGATGGCGTTTACTACTACGTGTGCGATGTCGTGCTCGCGCGCCTTGCGGGCGACGAGGCGCTGCCGCTGAAAGGCTACGTGCATCTCCTTGGCGGGGCCTCATCGTTACAGCAGAACTGATGTTCACCGGAATCGTAGAGGAGGTAGGCGAGCTGATCGCCCTCGAGGACCAGGGCAGCAGTCGCTTGCTGCGCGTTCGCGCGCGGATGTCAGCAGGACTGCGCATAGACCAGAGCGTTTCCCACAATGGTGCATGCCTCACCGTTACCTCGTTGGGCGATGGCTCGCATGAGGTGGTGGCCGTGAAAGAGACCATGGAGCGCACGAATCTGGGTGCACTCCGCGTAGGAGACGGCGTGAATCTGGAGCGCAGCCTGCGGATCGGCGACCGGATCGATGGGCACATGGTGCAAGGCCATATTGATGCGACGATTGCCTGTTTGGATGCGCGCGATGAAGCCGGCAGCTGGACCTTCCGATTCGCCATGCCACCGTCGCCACGCCTCCTGGTGGAGAAAGGCAGCATCTGCATCAATGGCGTTAGCCTGACCATAGCCCGGCTCGATACCAACTCATTCTCGGTGGCCGTGATCCCCTACACGCATGCGCATACCACATTCAAATCGCTTCGCGCTGGCGATGCTGTGAACGTGGAGTACGACGTGTTGGGCAAGTATGTGGAGCGGATGCTCCAGCGATGATCACTGTTTCACGAAGCGCAGCTCGATCGTTCCTTGGTCCGAGCGCGCGCGCACCTGGTAGCTTCCCGCTGAAAGGCCTTCGACTGGCAGCGGAACGCGCATACCCGCAATGACCTCCCGCGCCGTGCGAACCACTCGCCCTAAGGCATCGATTACGGCGATCTCCGCGATGCCCTGTATGACCGGACCCAGATGCAGCCAAGCCCCCGAGCTTGTCGGATTCGGGAAAACCACAGCTCGCGCGCTGCCCATCGCTGACTCAGGCACCTTCAGCGCGATGTTCTGACCGCTGAGCAGCCATACCTCGGGGTCGATTGATGCGCTATCCGCTTGGAAGGGCAGGTTGAACTGGAAGATCTGGCCATTGCTCTGGTGATCTAGCACCACCACTTGCTCGCTCGCGTCGTTCTTGAACTTCACGGGAACGGGCATTTCGAAGAAGCTCACGCTAGGATGCGACACTGTTTGGCCGAGCAGCACGCTCACATCGCCATCCGCATCCTGGGCCCATTGCAGCTGGTAAGTCGGGTAGCCCTCGCCGTGGTACCAGTCGGCCATGAAGCCTTCGAGGTCAACACCGCTCGCCGCTTCGATGTGCCCCACGAATTCATCCGTGAGCGCCGATCCATTCCGGAGCGCAGGATCATTCAAGTAGGCCTGCACGCCAGCGAAGAAGGCCTCATCGCCGCATACCCACCGCATCATGTGCAGCAGGAAGGCCCCCTTCGCATAAGTGAGGCGTCCATCGAAGATGCGGGCCACGCTAGTGGTGTCGTTCACGCGAACACTGCCGCCAGGCTGTGAGATCACGAGGTCGCGGCGCGCCTGCAGCACAGGGAGCCAATACTGCGGCGCCAGGTTCTCATAGCAAAGCATCTGCAGATAAGTGGCGAAGCCCTCGTTCAGCCAGATGTCCTCCCAGCTGCCGCACGTGATCATGTTGCCGAACCACTGATGCGCCAGTTCGTGCGCCATCAGTTCGTACCAGTGGCCGCCCATGAAGCTCATGGTCTGATGCTCCATGCCGCCGCCCCAGCCGAATTGGGCGTGGCCGTATTTCTCATCAGCGAAGGGATACTCGCCGAAGAGCTCGCTGAACAGCTGCATCTGCGGAATGATGTTCGGGCTGTCCTGCTGCCACCCCGTGAAGCTCTCCGGGAAAACGTAATTGAGCACCTGCACATCGGTGCCAGGCAGCGGTACCGTCTCGCTAAAAGCAATGTAGTTCGTCACTGCGAAAGCGACGAGATAGTAGTTTATCGGATGGCGATGCCGCCAATGGAATCGGATGCGCCCATCGGGCAGCGTCTCCTCGGCGGTCAGCACGCCGTTGCCAGCGACCTTGTTGCCCGCGATGGTGGTCACGATCAAGTCGAGCGAATCAGCCTTGTCATTCAGATCCTGCTTGCAGGGCCACCAGTCCTTTGCGCCATACGGCTCACTCAGCGTCCAGATGATAGGAGCGTCGCTGTGATCGGTTTGGATGAATGAGCCGAATCCGGTTTCCGGCGGAACGCCTCCGTAGATGATCGTGAGCGAATCGGATTGCGTGGCAAGCAGTTCCATTGGCAGGTTCACGTTGAGCAGATCGCCGGAATGCTCGAACGCGACCGAAAGCCCTTGATGATGCACTTGCGAAACGGTAAGGGCCGTGCTCAGATCCGAACACCACGTCGCTGATCGGCTGCGTGGCAACGAAGCGGTGCGTGACACGGCCTGAAACGGCGCGCACCGCAGGATCGACCTCCAATTCGAGGCGATGGTGCGTCAGATCGTAGCCGCGCGTGGGCGAACCGGACTTCAGCAAAGGGGCGAGTTGCCGCGGAGCCTCGCACTGGGCAATCCGATGCAGCAGGCCGGGATCGAAATCTAGCTGCGCGTTAGCATGGGTTGCGAGCGCGAGCAACAGGAGCAGGCATGTACGGCGCATGGCTCGAAGGTAAGCCTGCGCCTCGCGGATCAGAACACCTGCGAAACGATGCTTCGAACAGCCTCGCTACGGCCCATGGTGTAGAAGTGCAAGCATGGTGCTCCTTTCGCCATGAGCTCTTTCGCTTGCTGTACGCACCAATCAACACCCAATCGCTTCACTTCGAGATCAGAGCGGCACTTCACGAGTTCCGACGCAAAGGAGTCCGGAAGGTCCACACGGAAGGTCTTCGGCAGGAAGGCGATATGCTTGAGGGTGGTGATCGGCTTCAGGCCGGGAATGATCGGCACGGAGATGCCCGCTTCGCGGCACAGGTCAACGAAGCGGAAGTACTTCGAATTATCGAAGAACATCTGGGTCACGAGGTACTCGGCGCCCGCGTCCACCTTCTCTTTCAGGTAGGCGATATCAACGTTGAGGTTGAGGGCTTCGGGGTGCTTCTCCGGGTAACATGCCGCGCCGATGCAGAGGTCGGTGGCCGCAGCCTCAACCTCTTCATCATGCAGGTACTTGCCCCGATTCAATCCGTTGATCTGGCGGATCAGATGAACGGCATGCGCATGACCATCGCGCTCAGGCACGAAGTGCGACTCGTTCTTGATGGCATCGCCGCGCAGGGCCAGCACGTTGTCGATGCCGAGGAAGTTGAGCTCGATCAACGCATCCTCGGTCTCCTCCTGGCTGAAGCCGCCGCAGATCAGGTGCGGCACGGTATCGATATCGTACTTGGCCTTGATGGTGGCGCAGATGCCCACCGTTCCCGGCCGTTTACGCAGGCGCACCTTCTGCAATAGGCCGTGGCCGCGATCCTTGTAGATCACCTCCTCGCGGTGGTAGGTGACGTTGATGAAGCTCGGCTTGAACTCGATCGGCGGATCGATCCCTCGTAGATCGAGCGCATGTCCTTGCCCTTCAATGGCGGAAGTATCTCGAAGCTGAACAGCGTGCGGTCTGCTTTGCGCAGATGATCGATCACCTTCATCGGTTGGTTCGGTTAGGAAGCGCGCCCGAAAGTAGGAAGGCCCCGAATCCGGGGCCTTCGCGGTTCAATTGCACGGAACTATCCAGCGCAGGACGGTGATGTGACCGGTGTATTCCTT
>JADJOG010000035.1 GCA_016713865.1 Flavobacteriales bacterium
GGAAACGCGCGTCGGCACGCAGGTAGCCCTTGTCCACGTAATGGTCACGGATGGCCTTGCGGGCGCGGGTGAGCATCGCTTCGCTCACCATCTGGCGACGCGCCAAGCCGGTCATCTCATCGAGCTTCTCCGATTCGTTCTTGGTGGCCCCCACGTATTTCCAGCGATTGAGCAACGGACGCTCCACCACCACGATGTGCAGGAAGATGGTGCGCCCACGGATCTCTGCCGCTTCGATGCGCGCATCGCTGAACAGTTTCTGATCCCACAGGTTGCGTATGGCGCGGCTGATCCGCTCGCCGGGCACTTCGATCTTATCGCCCACCTGCAGGCCCGCGAAGAGCTTCACGGCATTGGCGTCAACGGTGCGCGTGCCGCTCACGGTGATACCACCGATCTCGTAGGTCTGCGGCATGGCGTAATCCATGAGCGGCGCCCCTTCCTGCGCGTGCAGGCCAAGCGAAACCAACGCCAGCGCCAAGAAGGGAAGGAACCTGAAGACCCGGAGCATGCTAACGCGTGGTTACCTGTTGACTGGTTTTGCCGAAGCGGCGCTCGCGGCCTTGGTAATCGAGCACGGCCTGGAAGAGATGCTCTTTCCGGAAATCGGGCCAGAGCACGGGCGTGAACCAGAGCTCGGCATAAGCGATCTGCCAGAGCAGGAAGTTGCTGATGCGCTGCTCACCGCTGGTGCGGATCAGCAGTTCAGGGTCGGGCATGCCTGCGGTGGCGAGGCGTTCCGCAACGGCCTGTTCATCAACCGCAGCGGGGTTCAAGGTTCCGGCCTTGGCATCGGCGGCCATGCGCTGAGCCATGCGGGTGATCTCCCAGCGCGCGCTGTAACTGAGAGCCAGCGTGAGCGTGATGCGCGTGTTGCCAGCAGTGCGTGCCATGGCATCTTCGAGCGTCTGCCGGCAATTCTCCGGCAGGCTCTCGACATCGCCGATGGCGCGCAAGCGCACGCTTGATCGCAAGAGCGCGCTCACCTCGGCCTGCGGTCGATTCCAGTTCTCGGTGCTGAAAGCGTAGAGCGTGAGCCAACGCACCCCGATCTCCGAAGCGCCAGTAAGGGCTTCGCGCACGCCCGTAACGCCGTTCATGTGCCCGCTGATGCGCGGCTCGCCGTGCTGCTCGGCCCAGCGCCCGTTGCCATCCATGATGATTGCCACATGCTGGGGCACGCGCTCGCTATCGATGCGCGCCTTGATGGCTTCGGTATGTGCGGTGCTCTCCAAAAGGGCGGCGAAGGTGCGAAGTAGGCGCTCAGTTCTTGCGCTTCATCCAATTGTACTGCTCCTCGCAATCGGAGAAGCGGCTGATGATGTAGGTGATGGAGAGGCCTGAATAGACGTACCAGTCGCGCGTATTCGAATCGCCACGCGCGCGGCCTGTGTTGCTATGGTCAGGGATGGACTGTTCCAATCCGCTGCGATCGGCAAGCGTGGCGGCCAATGCGCCGTTCTCGAAGGCGAGCCGGGCATTGTCATAGTAGGTGCCGCTCACATCATCGATGTAGTCGGTCCAGGTGCGACGCATTCCCCATTCGACCTGCAGATCAACGCGGCCAAAATTGAATTTGAAACCGCCACCGAAGGGGATGCTCATGAGGTCCACCTTGTATGCCTCCCCGCCGCCAGTTGCTCCTTGGCCCTCAGTGCCCAACTGAACCAGATCGTACCAGGTATCGTCGAGCAGCGCCTGCGGGTTCGACCTGAAGTAGGCCAGCCCGCCGAACACGAAGGGTGTCCACTTGGTGCCTTCCTTCCCGCGGAGGCGGTACTTGAAGAAGTTGATCTCGAAGAGCGCGGAGACCTCGATCAGGCGGGAGCGGAAGTGCAGGTTGCGCGCGAGCTGCAGGCTATCATTCGAATCGCTGTCGTAGGCCTGCAAGGTGCCGTAGAGGCCTTGCAGCCGCATTGCGTAACGATCGGTGAAATTGTGCCGATACACCAATCCTCCCGCGAGCTTCGTGTCCCTGGGATAATGGCGATAGGGGTTCAGGTCGCCGATATAGTAGGAAGCGCCTACCGTGAGGCCGATCTCATTCACTTGGCCGCGAGCCGAAGCAGCGATTGCGCAAAGGGCGAAGAGGGCAATGGAACGGAGCATTCGGCTGCCTAACGGGACCTGCACGACCGTGGTATTCGGTGTGCTACGGCCGGGCGAAAGTACCTGTTCACCCCTAGAGCACGGAAGGGCCTCAGCCACCGCGCGTTAACGATCGTGAAGCGGTTGGTTCAAGCCGCTCCGCAGGTCCAGGCCCCAATTGAGTTTCTCACGCAGGGTCTTCAGGAAGTCGTGCCCTTCGAGCTGCACCATGCGCATGGTGAATGGCGCGCGCCGCACGGTGATGCGCGAGCGCCCATCGATGGAGTGGCTGCGCGCATCGAGGTTGAGCAGGCATAGATCGCCGCGCGCCTCCAATTCGAGGCGGATGGAGAAACTGTCGGGCACCACGAAAGGGCGCACGTTCAGGTTGTGCGGCGATATGGGGTTGATCACGATGGCATCGCTCGTGGGGAAGAGGATGGGGCCGCCGCAGCTAAGCGAATACGCCGTGCTGCCCGTTGGCGTGGCTAGGATGAGGCCGTCGGACCAATAGGTGTTCAGGTAATCCTCATCGAGGAATACACGGACGGCGATCATGCTGGCGCTGTCGCGCTTGTGAATGCTCACCTCATTCAGCGCGAAGCAAGCGCTGCCCAGCAACGCATCTTGGTCCACCACCTCCAGCAAGGAACGGTCTTGTAAGGCATAGCGGCCCATTTTCAAAGCCGTCAGCGCCGCATCCACATCTTCGATGCGCACATTGCTGAGGAAGCCGAGCCGACCCAGGTTGATGCCAAGCACGGGTACTGAGGCTTTGCTGAGCAACGCAACAGAATCGAGCAAGGTGCCATCGCCGCCCAGGCTGATGCAGAGATCAATGCCCTTGAAACCACCATTGGCGGAGACGCCTGGAGGAAGCACCGCATCGCTCACGGAATAGCCGCAGTTCGAGAGCCAGGCGGCCATGTTCGCGGTGAGCACTGGTTCGATGCCGGCCGTGCGCATGCGGCCGATCACATCGCTCACCACTGGCGCCATGTCCGTTTCCATATCCCGCCCGTTCACTACCGCTCGCATGATTCAGAAAGGTTGCGTGAAATGTAGGTATAGGCCGCGCTCGCCCAAGGCATTCAGCGTGTACTCAACGCGCAGCACCTGATCGTAGCTGGTTACCAGATCGAGGCCGGCGCCATAACCGCTGAGCCATTCGTCGGCTAATCGGTTCGCTTCGGCATAGCGGCTGTCCCATACCCGGCCGCCATCGGCGAAGAGGTTCAGGTAAAGTGCGATGTACAGCGTGCGGAAGGCCTCGGCGGGCATGAACTCGGCGCGCTCCGTGCGGGGCTTGATCAGTTGCCATACCGCGTTGGCACGGCCCATGGTGAAATGCTCGCCATCGACCACGTAGTATTCGTAGCCGCGCACCTGATGCGCATAGCCCAGCCCTTCCTGCACATAATAAGGCGGTGTGCCCCAGGTGTGCTTCCCGCGCACCGATGCCGCCAGCGTGATGGGATCACTGACGCGCCACCACTTCTTCAGGGTGGCGTAAGCGGTTGTGATGTCGGGTGCATGCTCGCCCGCCAAGCCGATGCCGAGCCGATCGATCCGCGCCTCGGCGTAGTGGCCCTTCCGCGGAAAAGCCCGCAGATCGCGCCGATCCCATACCACGCCATAGCCGATGCTCATGTACTGGGCTTGCCCGGCGGCATCGGCGAAATAGTCGATGGCCACGCGCGTCACGGTATCGGCCACCTCGGCACGCACGAAACCGATGCGCGCGAAATGCCGCACATCGTGCGCCGGGCGGAAGGTCAACTCCGCATCGGCCTTGCGCTCGGTGCGGTTCGCGCCCTCCGGATTGCGCAAGAGCACGCGCTTGTTGGCCAGCGTCGCCGCTGTTACCTCGGCCTGTTCGGCGTACAACGCGCCTATGCTGGCACCCCAGCGCTGGCGGCGATCGATGCCTGGCACCTTGTAGCGGAAGCCGAATTGCCTCGTGTAACCGAACTGGGCCTTGAGGAAGAGCGTTTCGTTGCGGCCGCGGAAGTTGTACTTGTACAAGTAAGCGCCGTAGTTCACGCGATCCGGATCGCGGTTGAATCCGCGCCACCAGGTGTTGAAGTTGGGATCGGCCAGTTGGAAGATGGGCGCTGGCCAGATGCTCCAGCGCTCGTTCACCACCACTTGGATGATCACCTGCCGCATGTCGATGAAGAGGGGCAGCACCGTGACCGTGTTGAAAAGGCCGGTGTTCATCAGGTTCTGCCGGCTGCGCTCCATGCGCTCATACAGCACGCCCTGCGGCAGGGTGTCGCCTTCCTGCACCAGCATTTCGCGCAGGATGATCCGCTCCTTGGTGGCCTTGTTGCCGGTGATGGCGAAGCCTGCTACGCGAAGAGGCTCATCGACCATTGGCGATGGAGCCGATTGCCCGCGCACCACTGCGATCAGCAGCAGGGCAGCTGCGAGGAACAGCGCGCGCGACATGGTTGCGAAGATCGGGGTGCTTGGCGTGCCGGGAACGTGAATCGATCGCCGATCCGGCACCACCCGCGACCTAGAGGTTGATGTAACGCATCAGCTCCTCGTAGCGGCCGCGCAGATCCTCGTGCAATTTGCTGCCCTGATAGGTCGATTTCACGAAGAGCTCGTACCGATCGAAGGAGCGCAGCACATCGCTGATCTCCTCGCGGTTGATCTTCAAGGTGACCTCCACGCGGGCCGAATCGGGGAGCGTGCGCGTATAGACGCTGAGCACCTTGGCATCATTCGCCTCAACCAGCCGCGCGATCTCGTGCAGGCTGTAATCGATCTGGTTCATCTCCAGCACCACGATGCTGCCCGGCTCATTGATGTTGGTCACCTGCGCCAAGCGCCGCAAGGCTTCGTGCTCGGTGATCGCACCGAGATAAATTCCCATCTCATCCAACACCGGTACAACGGAGAGGCCTCGCTCGCTGAACAGCCGCATGACCTCGTAGATGTGCTGCCCGCCGCGCGCATAGGGGATCTCAACGCTATCCATCACCGCTGCCACAGCCGCGCGCGCATCATTGCGGTCGACCAGGTCGCGCTCATGCACGATGCCCACCAGGCGGCGCCCCTCGACCACCGGCAAATGGCCCACCTTGAACTCCTCGAGCCAATCGAGCGCGCGGGAAACATCGTCCTGCGGCCGGAGCGGCGGTATATCGGCGGTGATCAGGTCGATGGCGTGCATGCTGTGAATCTACTTTTGGCGGCCCCTGGGTGCGGTGCAAAAGAAATGGAAGGGTTGACACGCCTGAGCGTCAATATCAACAAGCTCGCCACGTTGCGCAATGCGCGCGGCGGCAATAACCCCGATGTGCTGGGCTGGGCTGTGGACATCCAACGCTTCGGTGCGCAGGGCATCACCATCCATCCGCGTCCCGATGAGCGGCACATCCGGCGGTCTGATGCGCGGGCGCTGCGCGCGCTTGTGACCACCGAGTACAACATCGAAGGCTATCCGAGCGCCGACTTCATCCAACTGGTGCTGGAGGTAAAGCCCGAACAGGTCACGCTTGTTCCCGATCCGCCGGGCGTGCTCACGAGCAATGCGGGCTGGGATGCGCGCGGGCGAAAGGTCGAGTTGCGCGAGATCATCCACCGATTCAGAGCGGCCGGCATACGCGCGTCGCTTTTCATGGAATGCGATCCGGAGCAGATCGCGCACGCTGCCGATACCGGTGCCGATCGCATCGAACTGTACACCGAGCCTTACGCCGCAGGATACAGGAACGGACGCGAACAAGCAGTGGCGCCCTTCGTTGCTGCAGCGCAGCGCGCGCAAGAGCTCAGCTTGGGCGTGAATGCTGGCCACGACCTCAGCTTGGAGAACCTCGCTTATTTCGTGAGGCAGGTGCCACATGTGCTCGAGGTCTCCATTGGCCACGCGCTCATCTGCGACGCGCTCACCTTCGGCATGGAGAATACCGTGGCGCTTTACCTGCGCGAACTCCGATGAGCACCGTTGATCTGCACTATCGTCGCTTGGGCCCTGCTGGCGCAACGCCGGTGGTGATCCTTCACGGGCTCTTCGGCAGCAGCGATAATTGGGCGAGCATCGGCAAAGAGCTCGCAGAGCCCAGCACGCCTGGCGCCACGGCCTTGGATGTGCTGCTCGTCGATCTGCGCGACCATGGGCGTTCGCCGCATACCGATGCAACCTCGTACCCCATCATGGCGGCCGATGTGCATGCACTCATCACCAGCCTCGGCCTGCATGATGTGATCCTTGTTGGACATAGCATGGGTGGCAAGGCCGCCATGGCCTTCGCGCAGCAATGGCCGCACTTGCTGAAACAGCTGATCGTGATCGACATCAGCCCGAAAGAGCACGCGAACAACCACGCGCACATCATTCATGCGCTGCGCACCGCCGACCTCTCACCGGGTCAAGGACGCAAGCAAGCGGAAGCGCATATCGCGCAGCATGTGAAAGAGCCGGGCGTGGTGCAGTTCCTCCTGAAGAACCTGTATTGGAAGGAGGATGATCGGCTCGCTTGGCGGATGAATGTGGAGCTGCTCGAGCGGGAGTTGCCTGCCATCCTCGCGGCCATCGGCCCCGAAACGGTGCGCGTGCCAACGCTATTCGTGCGCGGCGGCCAAAGCGATTACATCGTGCGCGAGGATGTTCCCGCCATCCGGGAGCAATTCACCAACAGCCGCGTGGAGACCGTGCCCTACGCCGGGCATTGGGTGCATGCGCAGGCACCGGACGATGTGATCCAATGGATCCGCGAAGCAGCCAAGTGAAGCAGATGAAACCGACCGACCCTTTCGTTCACGCCTCCATGCGCGTACAACTGCGGACCGCGGTCGTGATCTTGGCCTTTCTGCTCGGCGCATCGCGCACGCACGCGCAGGAAGACACCTTGTGGGTGCCCTACCATGGCGGCATGGAACTGCGTGATGGCATCTACCAGGACTTCCGCGCTTTCCGGTTGAATACGCCCAGCATACCGGCTAGCCGGATCCTCGATCAGCAAGGGCTGCCCGTGAGCGACCTGCGCACCGTGCTCAGCCGCGTGCAATTCCGCACCGATAGCGGAAACGTGCAGAAGCTGCGTATGGAGCGCATCTGGGGCTTCTGCCAGAACAACGTGGTGTACGTGGCTGCAGGTAACGGCTTCTATCGCATCGGGCTCATGGGGAGCCTGGCGCACATGGTCTTTGAGCAGAGCTACCGCGACTGGGATCCATATCTCTACGGACGAGGCACCATCGTGCGCACCGCTTTCGTGCAGCAGGTCATCGACATGGAGACCGGCCGCGCGCTGCCCTTCAATGCTTCGGGCGTGGATGCCGCCTTGGTGCACGATCCTTTGCTGCAAGAGGAGTTCCGCGCGCTCAGCAAGAAGCAGCGCAACAGCGACGAGGCGCTCTTCCGATTCCTGCGCCTTTACAACCAGCGCCATCCGCTGCTGTTGCCGCAGTTCTAAGAGCCTGTGAAGCCAGCATGTCCCCGCAGATGATCGGCATGGTCTTTCGCGAGCGGCGTCGCGCGGCGGGCTACTTTGGCCGCCCCATCGCCATGATCCGCACCATCCTCCTCACCACAATCGTCGCTTGTTCTCTCGTCGTGAACGGGCAAACGAAGAAGGAATACGCCGCTGCCCTTGTGGGCTTCTATAACGTGGAGAACGTCTATGACACTCTGGATGCACCTGGTGTGGACGATGCCGAATTCCTGCCCAATAGCAACAAGCAATGGACAGCGCGCGCTATTGGAGCAAGCTCGATCGCATCGCCGGTGTCATTGCCGGCATGGGCGGGATCTGCATCCGCAGGGCATGGCCATCCTCGGCCTGGCCGAAGTGGAGAACAGCGCCGTGATCGAAGACCTCGTTGCGCGGCCATCGCTGAAGGAAAGGAAGTACCGTGTAGTGCATGTGGATGGACCTGACCGGCGCGGGGTTGATGTGGCCTTGATCTATAATCCGGCCATGTACAAGGTGTATGCGCACAAGAGCAACAGGCTCACCCTGCCGAACGACTCATCCTTCCGTTCGCGCGATCAATTGCTCGTGAGCGGCGTGCTCGATGGGGATACCACGCATGTGATCGTGGCGCACTGGCCGAGCCGCAGGGGCGGGCAGAAAGCGAGCGACCCCAATCGGAGGGCCGCCGCTGAGTTGGGGCGCCGCTTGATCGACTCGCTCACCGCGATCGGCCCGCGCCACCGCATCCTGTACATGGGCGACCTGAATGATGACCCGGTGAATGCAAGCGTGACGCGCTACCTGAAAGCCTCCGGTGAAAAGAGCAAGGCCGTGGGATCAACGCTGTACAATCCGATGTACGATCCTTACCAGAAAGGCGTGGGCTCGCTTGCGTGGCGCGACTCGTGGAACCTCTTCGATCGGATCGTCATCAATACGCCGCTGCTCACCGGCGAGGGCGGGCGCTACAAGTATTACGGCGCGCGCATCTACAACGAGGAGTTCCTCCGGCAGAAGGAAGGCGCATTCGCCGGCTATCCTTTCCGTTCGTTCGTGGGCGATACCTACCCAAGAAGGATACAGCGATGACTTCCCAGTGTTCCCGATCCTGGTGAAGGAGGTGGGGGCGGCGAACTGACCCCTTCGATCGCGAGACTTCTACTGCGACACCCGCTCGACCGACTTTGTGTGATGCCGCGCATGCAACACGGTGAACATCACCATCTCACGCGCGGTAAGCGGGCCCATAGCCGGGTGCGGACACATATAGCCGTCCAATTCCTCTTCACTCCACAAGGCAAGCGCGTCCTGCAATCGTTTCAGCATGGTGCGCCCTTCGCGGATCAGGTTCAGCACTTCTTCTGTGCGAACAACGGGTGGCATGAACCGATCAGGAGGAGTCACGCCCTGCGCTAGGCGATCATAGTACTTCTTGCTCAGCGCTTCCATGTCCATGCTGGCGCGATCCATGCGTCCGAACCGCTCTTCGATCATCGCCTTCGGCATCCCGAGGTAGTTGGTCATGGCCTTCACGCCGAGATGGATGTGGAGCATGTGCTGCAGCGCGTTCCATTGCACCGGCGCGGCTTGTTGCTGCTTTGCCTCGCTGAGCGTGATCACGGTGCTCCAAAGCGCTTCGTGCGATGCGTGCAATTCTGCTTGCATCAATGGCATGGTGTGCGGGTGAGCGAACACGCCATCGGTGAAATGCCCACGATGCTCCGGCTTGCTGAATTTGTCCGCGTTGAAAGCAGCTGATCCGCCGCGCGGTATCGAAAGGCTCTTCCACGCATCACCGCGCAACAGTTTGCCGATATGCACGATCTGCCCCATGTGGTAGGGATAGTGCGCGAGTTGCCGATTGATCGCCTCCAGTATGGTGTGCCCTTCGTTGCGGATGTGGATGATGCGCTCCAGATCGGCATCGGTCACGCTATCGAGCGCACGGAAAAGGCATGCCCAGCCTTCTTCCCATTTCGTCAGCATCGCATCGCGCGAACTGATATCGTTGTCGAATTCGGCTTCGCGATCGCGCCATTCCTTTTCGCCGTCGGTGGTGAGGAAGTCGGTCCACCGCGAACGCATGTTGCCCCACAGGTGCTTCACGATGGTGGCCACGCTATTGGTGTCGGCGTTGGGCTGCCAGAAGAGTTCCTCATCGCTCAACTGGGCGAATGTCTTCTCGCCAAGCTGCTTGTAATAGGCGAACTGCTTGCGCGCGCTTTCGATGTATCCGAGACTCATGGCGATGGCGTATTGCTGGCGCAAGGTGACCGGTGCCATGGCCTGCACGTTTGCGCAAACGGTCCAACCGCTTCTTGCCACGGCTCAACGAAGCGCCGTGGGCGTTTTGCC
>JADJOG010000036.1 GCA_016713865.1 Flavobacteriales bacterium
GCTCGTCAACAGAATGGCATTCCATACAGGGGTATCGGTATCGGCTATGGCGATGGTGTGGCTGATAACGAGCGCTTCGGCATGCGCGCGTACATCTACTTCAATCGCGAGTCCACGAACAATGCCATGACTGACCCTGCTGTTGCTGGCCATTTCTACAACTACCTGCGCAGCGTTTGGAAGAATGGTATCCCGCAATCGTACGGTGGTAGCGGTTACAGTGAGCAGGCCGATGCGATCCGTGCTTTTTACATGTTCCCTGATGACACCGATGAGGTGGGCTGGGGAACGAACTGCGTGCCGCAGCCGGCTTGGAAGGAGACTCAACCGACGCCCACACAGCCCGATCGTCGTTTCGTGCAGAGCGCTGGTCCCTTCACTCTTGAAGGAGGAGCATTCAACAACGTGACGGTTGGCGTGGTTTGGGCGCGTTCACAGACTGGTAGCGCAGCATCGAGCCTCGGTCCTTTGCGTGTTGCCGACGATAAGGCGCAAGCCCTCTTCGACAACTGCTTCAAGATCCTGGACGGCCCCGATTCGCCGGATCTCTCGATCCGGGAATTGGATCAGGAGCTGATTCTCTACATCGTGAATCCGGTGGGCAGCAATAACTATGGTGAGGCTTACCAGGAAATCGACCCGATCATTCCGCTGGACAACGGCGTGGGTGGACCGGCCTATGATCGTTTCTATCGCTTCCAAGGCTACACGATCTATCAGGTGAAGAACGCTGATGTGAGTGTTGCAGAATTGGGTGATCCTGATCTGGCACGCCTCGTTTACCAGGGCGACCTCAAGGACAATGTTGGCCAGATCATCAATTTCCCCTTCAGCGAGCAGCTTCAGCGCGTTGTGCCCACCGAAATGGTGAATGGCTCCAACTCGGGAATTCAGCATGCAATCCGGATCACCACGGACAAGTTCGCGCAAGGCGACCCAGCTCTGGTGAACTTCAAATCGTACTACTACATCGCGCTGGCCTACGGCTACAACAACTATGCGCCATTCGTGATCAACACCGATCCGCTTTCCGGTTCGGAGTCGTACACCGGTCAGGCCTTCCCTTACGTTGCTGGACGCAAAGCGGCCTTCGGCGCTATCCGCTCCTACGTGGGTATTCCTCATAAGCCCACTCCGCAGGAAGGCGGCACCGTTCTGAATTCAGGTTTCGGAACACGCTTGCCAATAACCCGCATCGAGGGCCAGGGCAACGGAGCGCTCGAACTGGCGCTGAACGACCAATCGCTCAATGGGATTGTTGGCAGCAGCCCGTGGCGCAAGGACCTGATCACCTATAAACCCGGCCAGGGCCCCATCGATGTGAAAGTGGTCGACCCGCTGAAAGTGCCCAATGGGAATTTCGAGGTCTGGTTCCAGGACTCCATTACCCCTGGTAATCTTGATGATGCCTATTGGTATGTGGCCAAAGTGCCGGTGCAGAACCCTACGGAGGATATCGTTCGGGCAGAGCGGATCATCGACGTAGGCTATGAGCAGTTGATCCTGAAGTGGGGCATCTCGGTCAACATCGGGCAAGCCTACTTCAACAACGATTACACCGCTCCGATTGGAACCGGAACCATTGAGTTCGCCAATCCGACAAAGGCTTGGCTTACGGGCATTTTGGATGCTGAAGGCGAGAATTCGGAGAACTGGATTCGCTTCGGCACTTTTGTGCAGGAGGTCCCCACCGGACAGACAGCGATTTACAGCGACCGAGTCGGCAAGGACAACGAACAGACGTACGAGCAACTGCTCGGCGGCACTTGGGCGCCCTGGCCTCTGGTTGGCGAAGCGCCATTCCAGCCAGCAGCCGGCGTTGATGTGAACCAAAGCCAAGCAATCAGCAGGTTGAATGAACTGCCAAGTGTTCAGGTGGTGTTCACATCCGACAAGAGCAAGTGGACGCGTGCGCCCGTGCTCGAGCAGGAAGCCAACACCAGCTTGGCTCAGGGGGGCGCTGCTAAGCTGGCATTGCGCGCACAACCCAGCATCGATAAGGATGGACGCAAGAGCGGAACGCCTGGATGCAACGAGGCCGAAGCGACGCTGAACGGCGATCAGCCGACAGGCATGGGCTGGTTCCCTGGCTATGCTGTTGACCTTGAGACGGGCGAGCGCTTGAACATGGCCTATGGCGAGAACAGCTACTGGGGCGGCGATATCGGCCGTGATATGATCTGGAACCCCAATGGACAGATCTATACGCTTGGAACACAGGGCGCCCCGCCTCAGGTTTACTTCGGTGGCAGCCATTGGATCTATGTGTTCAAGAACGACCGACGCTTGAGCAACAACGCCGACCGCGTGCCGCAGTACGACGAAGGCCGCTACGTGCACACCACGTTGCCGCAGCCCGGCCAATCGAGGCTGAAGGTCTTCCGCGGACTGGCTTGGGTAGGAAGCGCGATCGTTGCTCCGAATCAGCAATTGCTGGCTACGGAGGCTCGCGTCCGCCTGAACGTGTCGAGGCCTTATAGGAGCTATGTGGACTACAACGGAGCTCCAGATCCGATTAATCCTCAGCGCAACAATGGCTTGCCATTGTACTCGTTCAGCACGGGCGGCTATGCCACGGAGACCGGTGCTACTGCCGTTGCCGAGGACTTCCTCTCTGAGATCAACGTGGTGCCCAATCCGTACTACGCCTTCAGCGGCTACGAGACCTCGCGCTTGGACAATCGCGTCAAGTTCATCAACCTGCCGCAGCGCTGCAACATCTCGATCTTCACCCCGAATGGAACCTTGGTGCGCCGCTTCCGAAAGGACAACCCGCTCACCTTCCTGGATTGGGACCTGAAGAACGCCAACTCGATACCGATCTCCGGTGGTGTGTACATCTGTCACATTGAAGTGCCGGGCTTGGGCGAGAAGGTGATCAAATGGTTCGGCGTGCTCAGGCCGCTCGACCTCCAGAATTTCTAAGCGAATACGACGAACCGAGAAGCCAGGAACATGAATCACGCGATGAACATCAAGAACCTGTTGGCTGCTGCGGCCCTGCTCTGTGCTGGTGCCACGCATGCAGGCAACCCGGACCGTGCCGGTTCGGCTGGAGCCACGCAGTTGCTGGTGAACCCATGGGCGCGATCCAGCGGATGGGGTTTGGCCAACGCGGCAAGCGTACGTGGCGTTGAGGCCATGTACGGCAACGTGGCCGGCCTGTCCCTGTTGAACAAGACCGAGGTGCTATTCAGCAATACGCGCATGGGCGATGCGGGCATGACCGTGAACAGCATCGGTTTCGGCCAGAAGATGGGTGCGAGCGGCGCGCTAGGCGTCACGGCCACGATTCTCGGCTTCGGTGAATTGGAGAATACCACGGTGCAGACCCCCGAAGGCGGTCGAGGCGGCTTCACACCTTCATTGGCGAACATCGGTATCGCGTATTCGAAGACCTTCTCCAACAGCATCTTCGGCGGCATCCTGTTGCGCGTGATCTCTGAATCCACCAGCAACGTGCGCACGCAAGGCGTCTGCTTCGATGCAGGCATCCATTACGTGACCGGAGAAATGGAGAACGTGCATTTCGGCATCGCGCTTAAGAACGTCGGACCAGCCATGGAGTACTCTGGCGATGGCCTCGCGGTGCAGGGATTGCTCACCTCTGGCAGCGATCAGTTGACATTGGAGCAGCGCTCTGGCAAATTCGAGATTCCTTCGCTGCTCAACATCAGCGCGGCGTACGATTGGCATCTCACGGAAACGCACCGGCTATCCTTCGCTGGCACATTCGTATCGAACTCATTCACGAAGGACCAAGGCATCGTTGGTGTCGAATACGCCTTCCGGAAGATGATCCACCTGCGTGGCGGCTATCTCTTCGAGAAGGGTATCACGAATGCGGAAGAGCGCGAGACCTGGTTCACCGGTCCGAGCGCTGGCCTGAGCGTCGACTTTCCTTTCGGCGAGGAGAAGAAGTCAGCCTTCGCAATTGACTACGCATACCGCACCACGAATCCCTTTAACGGATTCCACAGCATCGGCATCCGTATCAGCCTCTGATCGTCTCGCACCAATAGGGAAGAGGACCTCTCGGGGTCCTCTTCCGTTCTTTACCACCAACCAGAACGAAGCCATGAGCAACCCCGCCTACTACACCGAAGAGGGCCTCAAGAAGCTTGTTGATGAGCTCAATAGGCTCAAGACAGTCGATCGCCCGCACATCAGTCAGCAGATCGCTGACGCCCGTGACAAGGGCGACCTGAGCGAGAATGCCGAGTACCATGCCGCCAAGGAGGATCAGGGTCTCTTGGAAGCGCGCATCGCCAAGCTGGAGGAAGTGGTGGCCAATGCACGCATCATCGATAGCTCGAAGATGGACACGAGCCGCGTTTACATCCACACGCGCGTGATGGTGCGGCATGTGGACAACAACAGCCAGCGCGAATTCACCATCGTGGCCGAGAGCGAGGCCGATGTGCGCTCGGGCAAGATCAGCGTGACATCGCCGATCGGTAAGGGATTGCTCGGCAAGGCGCGCGGCGAAGTGGCCGCAGTGATCACTCCTGCTGGTACCACGCGCTTCGAGGTCCTCGAGATCAGCCTGGCCAATGCCTAGCATTTTCACCCGCATCATCAACGGCGAGATCCCCGCCATAAGGTGGGCGAGGACGAGCGCTTCATCGCCTTCCTGGACATTTCGCCACTGCGCGAAGGCCATTCGCTCGTGGTGCCCAAATTGGAAGTGGATCGCTTCTTCGACCTGCCATCCGAAGTGCTTACCGCTGCCATGCCCTTCGCGCAAGAGGTAGCGGCTCGCATCCAGCGCGTGGTGCCCTGCGACCGCATCGGCATGTCTGTAATAGGATTGGAGGTGCCGCATGCGCACATCCATTTGATCCCGCTCGACCGCATGAGCGACATGGACTTCACGAAGCCGAAGCTGAAGCTGTCGCAAGAGGAGCTGGCTGCGCTAGCGGAGCGTATCCGAAAAGCCTAGCGTACACGGTCGGGATTGGAGCGCACGAACGCGCCCCAGCCGCCTTTGCTGCCGCCACCGCTGCCACTTCGTTTCGTGGCGCGTAGCCCGCTTCCGGTGAATGCGAAGTGATGGCACACGGCAACCGCTAACGCATCCGTGGCATCGGTGCTCGAAGGGAGTTCGCGCAGATTGAGGATGCTCAGCAGCATGGCAGCCACTTGCTCTTTGCTCGCATTGCCATTGCCGGTGATGCTCTGTTTCACGCGCTTCGGAGCGTATTCGGTGATGGCCAGCTCGCGCTGGAGCGCCGCTGCGATGGCCACGCCTTGCGCGCGCCCGAGTTTCAGCATGCTTTGCACGTTCTTGCCGAAGAATTGAGCCTCAATGGCCAGCTCATCGGGGTGATGCCGCTCGATGATAGCGAGCGTCTCGCTGAAGATCGCGCGCAGCTTCAGGGTATGGTCGTCGGCGGCGGGGAAGCGGATGGCGCCGGCTTCGATCAGGCGCGCCTTGCCATGCTCCACTATCAGCACACCGAAGCCCATCACCGTGGTGCCAGGGTCGATGCCGAGGATGATGCGCTCCGCAGGTGGGGCCACCGGGGTATTTTTCGCCGTCTTCACCGTAACGCGCCGAAGGTACCGTGAGCCGCCGCACCCTTTTATTGCTCCGTTGGGGAGTCTTCCTGCTCGCCTGCCTGTTCCTCTACGTGCGCTTATCACGGCAGCAGGGGGATCTTGACTCCGCAGCCATGTTCCAAGCGTTGCGTGAGCCGCGCACCTTGCTCGTGATCGCCGTAGCCTGTGTGCTCATGCTGTTGAACTGGGGGCTTGAGTCGCGCAAGTGGCGCATACTCGTGAGCGACGTGGAGCGCATCTCGCGATGGCGCGCTTTCATGGCGACGCTCGCAGGAACACCGATCGGCTTGATCACGCCCAACCGTGTAGGAGAATTCGTGGGCCGCGTGCTCTTTTTTGGCTCCTGAGCATCGCATCGCTGCGAGCTTTGCCACCCGCGGTGGGCAGCATCGCGCAATTCGTGGTGACCGTGGTGCTGGGCCTGCTCGGTTTGATTGCATTGCTCTTCAGTGCTGAGCACGACCGAATGTCACCAGCTGCTTCGGCATGGGTTGGCTTGTGCGCATTGGTGGCGGCGGTCACAGTGCTGCTCTACTTCAATCCTGACTTGCTGCGCAGTGCCATTGCGCGTGTGCCCGTGATCAAACGTTGGGAGCGCCACGCAGCGGTGCTCGAGCGCTTCGGTAATCGCATGCTCACTCGCGTGCTGCTGATCAGTGCCGGGCGGTACGTGGTCTTCAGCGCGCAATTCGCATTGCTCCTCGGCGCTTTGGCTGATGTTGCGGTCGTTGATGCGCTGATCGCCATTCCAGCCGTGTTCCTCGTGAGCACCTTGATCCCTACGGTGATGCTCACGGAGCTCGGCGTGCGCGGATCGGTGGCCGTGGCCTTCTTCGCCGTGAGCGCTGCGAATGAGCAAGGCGTGTTCATGGCGTCCACCGTGCTTTGGCTCATCAACCTGGGGCTGCCTGCCATGGCCGGTGGCATTATCCTCTTGGTGGCCCGAATCCGCAGCGCGCGCGAATGAGTGAAGGGTTGCCCATCGCCTTTGCTTTGTTCGTGGCTGCTTTAGCGCAGGCGCTCGTGATCGGCAGGTGGCGCAATGCCATCGCGAAGGGAAACGCGCAGCATGCTGAAGGAATGGAACAGCCGCCTCCGACCACGGTGATCATTCCCGCACGAGATGAGGAAGTCGCGATTGCGGGTGTGCTTCAGGACATGCACCGGCAGGCGTATCCGAAGGAACTGGTTCAGGTGCTCGTCGTTGATGATGGAAGCACGGATCGCACGTCCTCGATCGCTCAAGGTATGCGCGCCGCTTGGCCGCAGCTGGAGGTGCTGGACAATCGCGGTTCTGGAAAGAAGGCCGCTATCACCACCGGGGTCGATGCGGCGGAGCACGACATCATTGTGCTCACGGATGCGGACACTGCCTTTGGCAAGGAGCGGCTTCAGGCCATTGCGCAGGCCATGCGCGCGGACAGGCTCGATATGCTCATTCTTCCAGTGCTCACGAAGGGCGACGGCTTGCTCGGTGCGTTGCAGGCCTCGGAGCAGGCGGCTTTGCTCGGCATGGCCATGGGCAGTGCGCTGAGCGGCGCGCCCACGATGGCCTATGGTGCAAACCTCGCATTCACCCGAGCAGTATTCCGCGACGTGGGCGGTTTCGGTGGCGATCGTTTCGCGAGTGGCGACGACCTCTTCTTGCTGCGCCGCATGCAAGCGCACGGCAAGCGTATCGGTGCGCTACTGAATCGTGAGGCACTTGTGACCACCGATGCCACGAGCACATGGGGCGCATTCTTCGCACAACGACTTCGATGGGCCGGTAAGATGCGCGGCGCCATCGGTGCCATGAGCTTCTTCGGAGCCTTAGCGCTGGGGCTGCCTTGGGTCCTCCTTTATGTCACGCTCCGCTTCGACTTGGTGAGCTCGATGGGTCAGAACGGCTTATATCAGTTGCTGCTGCTCGCTTCAACTTGGCTGCTGTGGCTACTGCCGCCGCTAGGCCATGCCTTGTGCGCGATGTGCAACAAACGCTCGGTGTTCAATCCCGAGTGTTGTCGAACTTTTTCGCTCTGATCGCCTTCAGCGTGTATGCGCCGTTGATCGCTATGCTCTCGCTGGTTATCCGGCCAAAGTGGAAGGGGAGGAGGGTGTGACCTTAGAACGGCAGATCGTCCTCGCCTTCAGCCGTGATGGGCGGCATGTCGGCCATGCTGGGAGGAGGAGCGGCCTGCGCACCACCACCGCTAGGGGCTCCGCTGCTAGCGCCGCTGCGCTCGATGCGGTTGCCAGCGAGGCTGAGGAAGTACTTGGTCACGCCATCCTTGCCGGTCCACTCGCGGCCGTTCACGTAGCAGGTCACGGTCACCTCGTCGCCGGGATTGTAGCCGTCGAGCAAGCCGGTCTTGTCCTGCTTGAACTCGATCGGGATCAGTTGCGGGTATTGTCCGCCTTGCTCCGTGACCACGAGTTCGCGCTTGGCGAATTTCTCACTGACCTGCTGGGTCTTGCCAACGACTTTGATGGTTCCGGAGATGGTGACTTGTGCCATGGTAGAGTGTGTTGATGTTCGGATGATGCCGAGCGGAGGCTCAGCGTGAGTTGAATGCGAGCAGGGTCTTCCATGCTTCTTCTACGCGGCCCTGCGCGAGCAATTGCTGGGCATTTCGGTGAAGGGCGGCCATGAGTTCCTGCGGGTTGTCCTGAAGGGCGATGAAGGTATCGCTCAGCTCGGTGAGTTTGTACTCGTTCACGCTGGTCTCATCGGGGATGGTGAGCGCCGCGCCGAGCTTGCCGAGTTCGTTGCCGGTGAGGATGGTGCTCAGGCGCGCTTCGGGCGGCAGGGCATCGACGCCCACGCCGAAATTGGTGTTGGGCTGCGCCAGCTCGAAGAGAGCATCGCCGTGCGCGCGGCAGTAGTAATGCCCGCCCATGCGGCCCACGAGGTCGATCCTGCGCTGATCGATCTTGCCATCGGCATCGAGCACATCCTCGCTCACGTGGATCATCACCACTTCGCACAGCACCAGGTTGCCCGCCCCGCCACCGGTGCCGGTCTCGATCACTTGCTGCACGCGGCACTCGAACTGCACCGGGCTCTCCTTCACGCGGAAGGGCTTCACCTTCTCCGAGGCGATCGGCGTGAGACCGCTCTTCGCGAACTCGTTCACGCCTTCGGGGTATTCGCCGCTGGCCACGCTGATCTGCTGCACCATGCCGTAGGTGACCACGTTGATCACTGCCTCGGGCGCGGCCTTCACATTGTGGTAGCTGTGCTTGGTGGTGTTATCGCGCCCGCGCCGCGCTGGACTGAAGATCATGAGCGGCGGGTTGGCGCCGAAGACATTGAAGAAGCTGAATGGGCTGAGGTTGGGGCGGCCCTCCGCATCGATGGTGCTGGCCAGCGCGATGGGTCGTGGGCCGATGGCGCCCACCAGATGCCCGTGCAGCGCGCCGATGCTCAGTTCCTTGGGGTCGAATCGCAGATGCGCCATGGGTTGGGAGCGCGAATGTAGCCGGGTCATTTCACCGTCGCTGCGGCGCAGTCAAGTATCTACATTCGCGCTCCAATTTTCACGGACGTGGCGGAATTGGTAGACGCGCTGGACTTAGGATCCAGTACCGCAAGGTGTGGGGGTTCGAGTCCCCCCGTCCGTACCAGAACTGAGAACAACGATCACGAATGGACATCCTGAAAGAAGACACCGGCGCGCTCACCGCGACCCTGAAGGTGAAGCTGAGCCACGACGACTACGCTCCCGGCGTTGAGAAAGCCCTGAAGGAGCAACGCAAGCAGGCCGTGCTGCCCGGTTTCCGGCCCGGCCAAGTGCCCATGAGCCTCATCAAGAAGCGGGTGGGCAAGGCGCTGCTCGTGAACGAAGTGGAGCGCTTGATCGACGAAAACCTGCGCAACTACATCGGCACCAACGGACTGCGCGTGCTGGGCCAGCCCTTGCCCTCTAGCAAGAGCACCGAAGGCAACAACTGGGACGAGCCCGGCGACTTCGAGTTCGCCTACGAGCTAGGTCTGGCGCCGGTATTCGAGATTGAACTCGACAAGGTGAAGCTGGAGTTGCCCGTGGTGGATGTGAACGATGAGGTGGTGAGCAAGGAAGTAGAGGACATGAAGCGCCGCTACGGCAAGCTCGAAGCTGCTGCCACCAGCGAAGCCAAGGACATGCTGCTCGGCGACATGATCGAGTTGAATGCCGATGGCACCATCAGGGAAGGCGGCATCATGCACCGCGCAACCATCAGCCTGGAGTTCCTGGAGGATGAAGCCACGCGCAATTTGCTCACGGGCAAGGCCGTGGGCGACGATGTGGTGGTTGATCCCCACAAAGTGAGCCGTGGCCACGACGACCTGGCCCGCATGCTGGGCGTGGACCACGAGCGATCCATCACCTCGAGGGCAACTTCATCTTCCGCATCGCGGAGATCAAGCGCATGACGCCCGCCGAGTTGAATCAAGAGCTGTTCGATCGCATGTATGGCGAAGGCGCTGTGAGCGACGAAGCCGGTTTCCGCGCGAAAGTGAAGGAGGGGCTCGAAGGCATGTTCCGCCGCGACAGCGAGCGCATCTTCCGCCGCTTGGTGATGAAGGCGCTGCATGAGCAGGCGCGCATCGACCTGCCCGATGCTTTCCTGAAGCGCTGGATCCAGGAGACGAGCAAGGAACCGACCAGCGCCCGAAGAAGTGGAGCAGGGTTATGCCGGTTATGCTGATGCCTTGAAACGCCGCTTGGTAGAGGACCGCGTGGTGGAGAAATATGGTCTGGAAGCCAAGGGCGAAGAGATGGATGCCTTCGCCAAGGGCTACATCACCGACCAGTTCGCGCAATACGGCATGCCTGCGCCCGACGGGGAAAAACTCCAACAGATGGCCGGCCGCATGTTGGGCGATCGCGAGCAACTTTCGCGGATGCGCGACAGCATCGTGCAGCAGAAGCTGACCGTCCACTTCCGCACCCTGCTCGAGCCCAAGGAAGCGTCGGGTCAGCCTCGATGAGTTCATAAACTTGGCCCAAACCGCATAAGGCGGCGCCGCGATCGCGCTTCCTTCGCCACAAACCCGAGCGATGTTCCCCAAAGACGAATTCACCAAGTACGCCGTGAAGCACCGCGGCATCAGCAGCAATACCCTGCACAGCTACACCGCATCCACCATCACCAGCTCGATGACGCCCTACATCATCGAGGAGCGCCAGCTCAACGTGGCGCAGATGGACGTGTTCAGCCGCTTGATGATGGACCGCATCATCTTCCTCGGAACCGGCATCAACGACCAGGTGGCCAACATCATCCAGGCGCAGCTGCTCTTCTTGGAAAGCGTGGATGCCAAGAAGGACATCCAGATCTACCTGAACAGCCCCGGCGGCGGGGTGTATGCCGGCTTGGGCATCTATGATACCATGCAGTACATCAACCCCGATGTGGCCACCATCTGCACCGGCATGGCCGCGAGCATGGGTGCCGTGCTGCTCTGCGCTGGTGCCAAGGGCAAGCGCAGTGCCTTGAAGCACGCGCGGGTGATGATCCACCAGCCCATGGGTGGCGCCGAAGGCCAGGCCACGGACATGGAGATCACCGTGAACGAGATCAAGAAGCTGAAGAAGGAGCTCTACGATATCATCAGCAGCCACAGCGGCCAGCCCTTCGAGCGCGTTGAGAAGGACGGCGACCGCGATTACTGGATGGTGGCCGAAGAGGCCAAAGCCTACGGCATGATCGACGAATTGCTGGTCCGCCACAAATAAGCCCCCGCAACGATAGCCGACGCGGCCCCGGCACCCGCCGGGCCGCGCGTATCTTGGCGGGTCCTTTCCAGCGTAGAGGCCCTTCGACCCTCCCCATGGACAAGAAAGAGATCAAGTGCTCGTTCTGCGGGCGCGACAAGCAGGACACCAATGTCCTCATCGCCGGCATCACCGGGCATATCTGTGACGGCTGCATCACGCAGGCCCAGAACATCATCCAGGAGGAGTTGAGCCAACGCAGCCGCAGCGAGATGGAGGGCAGCCTGATCCTGCAGCGCCCATCGGATATCCGCGGTTCCTTGACGAGTACGTGATCGGGCAGGACGATGCGAAGAAGGTGCTCAGCGTGGCCGTGTACAACCACTACAAGCGCTTGCTCCAGAAGCCCGCCACCAGCATCGACGATGTGGAGATCGAGAAGAGCAACATCATCCTCGTGGGCGAGACCGGTAGCGGTAAGACCCTGCTCGCGAAGACCATCGCACGCATGCTCAACGTGCCTTTCGCCATCGCCGACGCCACGGTGCTCACCGAGGCCGGTTACGTGGGCGAGGACGTGGAGAGCATCCTGAGCCGCCTGTTGCAAGCTGCCGATTACGACGTGAGCAAGGCCGAGCGCGGCATCGTCTTCGTCGATGAGATCGATAAGATCAGCCGCAAGAGCGATACCCCCAGCATCACGCGCGACGTGAGTGGGGAAGGTGTTCAGCAAGCCCTGCTGAAACTGCTCGAGGGCAGCACCGTGAGCGTGCCTCCGCAAGGCGGCCGCAAGCATCCGGAGCAGAAGCTCATCCAGGTGGAGACCAAGAACATCCTCTTCATCTGCGGTGGTGCCTTCGACGGCATCGACAAGATCATCGCACGCCGCGTTCGCAGTGAGCGCTGTCGGATATAGCGCGAGCAAGGATGGTCGCATCGATGATGATAACCTGCTCCAGTATGTGAGCCCGGCCGACTTGCGCAGCTACGGCCTCATCCCCGAGCTCATCGGCCGTTTCCCGGTGCTCACCTACTTGGACCCGCTTGATCGCGAGACCCTGCGCCGCATCCTCACCGAGCCCAAGAACGCGCTGATCAAGCAGTACGTTAAGCTCTTCGACATGGACCGCGTGAAGCTCACCTTCGACAAGAAGGTGCTCGACTTCATCGTGGAGCGGGCGATGGAATACAAGCTGGGCGCGCGTGGCCTGCGCAGCATCTGCGAGGCCATCATGACCGATGCCATGTACGAGATGCCCGGCGCGCCCGACCGCCCCTCCGAGCTGCGCGTGACACTGAGCTATGCCCGCGAGAAGTTCGACCGCTCGCGCCTGAGCAACCTGAAGGTCGCTTAAGCCCCGTCTTCCGCTGTTACATTCGCGGTCCCCGTTCGGCGACCTACCGTCAGCGGGAGTATCGCAATGAAGCATTTCCTTACCGCAGCGCTGCTGGCGGCGCCTCTCTTCGCCAGCGCACAGAAGCTCCCTCAACCGAGCCCCACGGGCAAAGTGGAGCAGATCATTGGTCTTACCACCGTTAAGGTCGAATACAGCCGGCCCAGCATGAAGGGCCGCGCCATCTTCGGCGACCTGGTGCCTTATGGCGAGGTCTGGCGCACTGGCGCTAACAAGTGCACCACCATCGAATTCGATGATGTGGTCATGATTGAAGGCAGTCCGGTGAAGCCCGGGAAATACAGCCTATTCACCATCCCAAGCGAAGACACGTGGGTGCTGCTTCTGAATTCGAACGTGGAGCTATGGGGTGCCGATGAACGGAAGCCCGAAGAGGACGTGCTCACCGTGAAGGTCCAGCGCGGCAAAGTGGCGGAGGCCGCTGAGACATTCACCATCGGTTTCGATCGCGTGATGGACGATAAGGCTGTCCTCTTCCTCGAATGGGAGCACATGCGTGTTGAAGTGAGTCTGTTCGCCGACGCTACTGAGAAGGCGCTCGCCAACATCAAGGAGGCGCTTTCGAAGACCGATGCGAAGTACAATAACTACAACAGCAGCGCTCGGTTCTGCGTGGATCGCAATCTGATGCTCCCTCAAGCCTTGGAGTGGGCAGAGAAGAGCGTGAGCATGGAAAAGAAGTATTGGAACACCTACACGCTGGCTTTGGCGCGTGCAGCCAATGGCAAGAGCAAGGAGGCTATTGAGGCAGCCAATGAGAGCATGAAGCTCGCGCAAGAGGCTAAGGATGCGAATTACGTGAAGATGTGCCGCGATCGGATCTCGGAGTGGACCACGCCTGCTGGTAGCGCGCGACCGACTATGAAGGGGAAGTAATTCCCTCGACTCTTATTGAAAGGGGCCGCCGAATAGGCGGCCTTTTCTTTCTGGTTGCAGGGGCCCGAGTTGCCCGCTTGCTGGAAACCAGGACATATGTTCCTCCGACTGTGCCTCATCGGAGCTTTCACAAGGTCATGGACCGGTTCGTACCGATTGGAACCAGAGGCCTGAAGCCTCTTGATTCGTTCAAGAACATCCTGAAACGAAGAAGCCCCGCTAGGTGAACCTAGCGGGGCTTCTTTGAAATGGTCAGTGATTAGTCGAGGGCCACACGCTGCACCATGGTGCCGTTCGCATGCTCAACACGCACCATGTACACGCCCTTGGCCATGCCGGTGAGGTCGATGGTGCCATTGCCGTTCAAGCGCTGGGTCATCACTTGGTTCCCAAGGATGTCGAGCACCTCGATGGCGTGGTTGCCGCCCCAGATGGTGGTGAAGTTCAGCAGGCCCGTGGTGGGGTTGGGATACATGCCAACGCCCACGAGCTCACGGCTCTCTTGGATGCCGATGGTGGGGTCGAGCACAAGGCGCACGGCGCTAGCGTTGCCATTGCCATAAACCTGATCATTCGGGATGTAGATCAGGCTGGCGATGTTCGGCTGAGGAACGGTCACATCATCGACGATGCGGATGACGTTCGCGTTGTTATTGCTCAGCAGGCGCACCGAGGCATAGAAGGCGCCAACAGGCAGATTCACCGGGTTGTCGAATGTGGCGATCACATAGCCATTGGTAACGTCAGTGGCAGTCAGCGTGATCACATCGGTTTGCGAAATCGGCTGGTTCAGGTTGTCGTTCTGAAGCACGTTCAGTGTATCGTGGATCGAAGCGATGATGGCGCTACCAGCTACCGTACCAGCGGCGAGCTCGGCGCGGATGGCATAAACGGCAGTAGGCACGCGGCACTGGTAGTAGGTCATGACCTCCAGGCCGTCGGCTGCGCCGGTGAAGCTGTTCGAGCCCAACGAAGTCAGGTTCTCGATCGCGGTTGGGTGAATGCCTTTTCCATCGAGCGCGTAGCTCAGGTTGTTCACACGGAACGTGCGGGTGTAAGAGTCGTTGTCTGGATTCGTCTCCAAACCATCCTGATCAGAGGTCAGCGAATACGAAATGGTGTAGTCGCCTTCCGCAAGAGTGCCGATGTTCACGGTCTGGCTCATGGAAACGGTCGCACCGGGGTCCACATTCGCGAAGGTCTGGCTGGCGGTGAGGCCACCGGGGTTCACCGTAGCGGGCACGGTGAGGTTGGTTTGCGCGTTGGCGCCCTGATTGGTCACATCAGCACCCAAGGTGATCGAGCTGCCGAACTGGTTCTGGGGAATGGTGTGGAACTCATAGCCGCCGTCGATGTGGGTCATGAAGGCATTGGTGAGATTGCGCTCATAGTCAGGGAGCTGGCTGAGCACGATGTTGTCGATTGCCCAGAAGTACTCCCAGCCGCCTTCCCACTGGAATTGCAGGTAAACCACAGGCTGGTTGGCAGCGGCAGACGAGATGTTCAAGCGAACCTCATCAGGGTTGCCCGACCAACGCGTGCAGGGAGGCGCAGCAGCACCAGTCACCAGGCAGGGGAAGGGAGCGAAGTCGGTCCAGTTCGTGGTCCGTGCTCACACGCACCTTCACGAAGTCGGATGCATCCAGGTCGAACACGCCGATCAAGCCATCGAAGGACAGCTGCACCGTGGGTTGCAAGGAGCAGTCGATCGCGGTGGTGGTCAAGCGGGTCATGTGGTTGCCAACCGGAGCAGCGCTGAGGCCGCGGTCGCTGTTGGCCCAGAGGTAGCCATTGTTGGCGCCGGGTGCGTTGAAATTGGCCGAAGGCACGTAGCCCAGAGCGGCCGGTGCAACAGCAGCCGGGTCGTTGCTCCAAACGAACGTCACGAGCGGGGTGGGGGCCACGGTCTGGTTGTCAACGTTGGTCCAGCCAGCAGGAATGCTGCCGCCGCTGAAATCCTCGCTCCAGAATGTGGTGCCGCGGGCAGCGCTGCCCTGCGGTGCTTGCATGTGCTCCAGAAGGGCTTCGGAGCCGGCGTGCCCATCGGCCTTTGCCGTGCGGGCGTTCGCGATGGTGTGGCTCTGGGCCGCCGCCACCGTGCTGATGCCCACGAGGGCACCGATGAGTACAGACTTCTTCATCATTGTTTTTGGGGTTGGTTCAACCGTTAAGGGCGCCGAAGGTAAACACCTCCCGTGTTCAGCCTTCTGCAGAAAAGACACGGTTGAGGGGCATTTATGCTGCTTCGGCCAGAGTGATTCCGGGCCGAGGATATCAAACCCCCGATGCCTTTGGTTTCGTCGATGCATTTGAATGAATCGTCGATTGCAGTAGGATGGCAAGAAGGATCAGGAATGCGGGTGAAAGGAGATTGTACCACAGGAAAGCCAGCTCCAACGGGTCGCCCCGGTCCGTTGCACAGACATCCCATTGATCCAGAGCGAAATGCAGCAAGGTGAGCACCTGGGTGATCAAGGCGGCTACGAAGACTGCCGTGCCGCCGATCCGCTTCAGGAAGAAGGCCACCAGGAAAACGCCGAGCAGGGTGCCATAGAAAAGCGAACCGATGATATTCACGGCTTGGATCGAGGTTCTCGAAGAGCGGGAAAAGCGCCGCGAAAGCCAGCGCGAGCAGCCCGAACCCTAACGTAGCCAATTTGGTCGCGCGTACTTGTTGGCCATCCGTGCGCTCTTTTCTGACCACATCGACAATGCTCGTGGTGGCCAGCGCGCTCAGCTCGGCGCTGGTGCTGCTCATGCCCGCACTGAAGATCATGGCCAGCAGAAGTCCGATGACCCCGATGGGCATATGGTCCATGATGAAGGTGATGAAGATGTAGTCCTGGTCATTGGCTTCGGCAGCGGGCAGGGTGGCCTTCACCTCAGCGCGGTAGGCTTCGCGGAGCGCTGAGTCCTCGAACAATGCGGTGCTCAGTTCGCGCTCGGCCACGATCAAGCTGCCATCCTTGAAGCTCCGCTGCGCAGCCACCCAAGAAATCGCTGCGTTAGTCATAGTGGTGGCGTTCTCGGCATGTTGTGCTTGCAGTTCAGCAGCGTCGCGTGCCCGTTCCGCCTTTGCCGTCACCCCCGGGCTAGGACCGGGGGCGCGGTTCAGTTCCTGAATTCCTCCGCGCCCCTGCGCCTCTGCGGCCATTTCCACCATGTTCGCACTGTTCCAATGCACCGGCGCCGTATTGAACAGGTAGAACACGAACACCATCACGCCGATCAGCAGGATGAAGAACTGCATGGGGATCTTCAGCAGCGCGTTCATCCAAAGCCCGCGCTTGGCTTGCGCCACGTTCTGCCCGCTGAGGTAGCGCTGCACCTGGCTCTGGTCGGTGCCGAAATAGGCGAGCTGCAGGAAGAAGCCACCGATCAAGCCGCTCCAGAGCGTGTACCGGTTGCTCGGGTTGAAGCTCGTGTCAATCGCATCGAGCTTGCCCAGGTCGTTGGCCAATCGCATGCTCTCGCCGAAAGAGATCGTATCGCGCAGCAGCCAAACGATCATGCCGAATACCACGAAGAGCCCACCGAAGATCACGGCCATCTGCTGCTTGTGCGTGACCCCTACGGCCCTTGCTCCTCCGGTGGCGGTGTACAGGATCACCAGTGCGCCAATGAACACGCAGGTCCAGGCGAGCGGCCAATGCAGCACCTTGCTCAGGATGATGCTGGGCGCGTATATGGTGAAGCCGGCCGCAAGGCTCCGCTGAACGAGGAAGAGCACGGCGGTGAGCATGCGCGCGCGTCCATCGAAGCGCTTGCCGATGAACTCGTAGGCCGTGAATACATTCCATTTGTAATAGAGCGGGATGAATACGCGGTTGATCACCAGCATGGCCAGCGGCAAGCCGAAATAGAACTGCACGAAGCCGATGCCCTCGAGGTAGCCAAGGCCAGTGGTGCTCAGGAATGTGATCGCACTGGCCTGCGTGGCCATCACGCTGAGGCCAACGGCCCACCAGCGGTTATCGTTGCCGCCGCGCAGGTATTCGTTGCTGGTGCCGCTGCGCCGCGTTCGCCACACGCCATAGCCTACGATGAAGCCGAGCGTTCCGAGTAAGATGAGCCAGTCGAGCCAGTGCATGCAGCTAAGCAGGTCGGCGAAGGTCATTCATCGGAACCTACATTCGGTCCATGAGTGCACGTTTAAGAACTCGGCATGTCGCCTTTGCCCTTCTCACTGGCTTGGGCATGGCCTGCGCGGCACAGGACCAACAGGTTGATCTCTTCGTTTTCGGTACGATGAAGGATGCTGAGACTGGCAAGCTGCTCGATGTCCATGCAGCCGACGCGATCGATCAGAAATGGGGGCGCCGCGTGCAAGCCACCGCCGGCGCGAAGGGCAAGTACGAATTGCAGTTGGTGCGCGATGCCGTGTGGATGCTGGAGTTCGGTGCGCCTGGTTACGCGACCAAGCGCTTGAGGCTCGATCTGCACGGGCCCAGCGCAGCCGATTGGATCGGCGGTTTCGGGATGAACATCGACATCACGCTCCACCGAGAGGCAGAGGATCACGATCTGTCCTTCGGCGGTAAGCCGTTCGGGATATGCCGCTACGATAGCGCGGCGGGCAATTTCGTTTGGGACATGGAGCACACCGAGGCCATGAAGCGCGAATTGAACGCTGCACTGAAGGCGAAAGGCGAGAGCGGCGGCGATGCGTCTCGTTAACGCTCGATCACCGGAATTCCACGCGCCTATTGATCGCGCGATTCGCCTCGCTGTCGTTGCGTGCCAGCGGCTTGCCCTCGCCGTAGCCCTTCCAGGTGAGCCGTTCTTTCTCCACCTTCTTCTTCAGCAGGTAGTCGGCCACGGCTTTGGCGCGCGCATCGTTCAGGCGAAGGTTGTAATCGTCGCTGCCCTGATCGTCGGTGTGCCCTTCGATCTCCACGCGCATGAAGGGGAAGTCGGTCATCAGGTCGGCAAGCTTATCGAGTTCCTTCTCATAGCCGGGCAGGAAATCGGCCTTGTCGAAGGCGAACTGCACGTTGTCCAACCTCACGCGCGTGCCCACTGCTGGCTCCACTTGGTGGATATCGACTGATGTGCTGCTCACGTGATCGGCGACGACGGGTCTTGGCGGTGGTGGCGTGCTTTCATTTGGCTTCGGCGTGAGCGCGGTGCCAGGCGGGGCAATACGCACGTTCACGTCGTCGAGGAAGTAATAGGCGCCGCGCTCACCATCGGGCTGGCGCTCGTGGGCTGTGCTTTCGTCGCCATAGAAGTTGCCGATGATCAGGAAACGCTCCTCGCCGGTGGCATCGAATACGCCGCGCACCTTGTGCCATGAGCCCTTCACCACCTTCTCCTCGTTCACTTGGGGCGTGATGTAGAGCGGCAAGCGGTCGCGCGTGCTCACGGGGGCTTCCACGAAGGCGATGCCGATGTTGTTGCTCGCTTCGTTGCTGCGCGCCGCACGCATCGTCCAGCATTCGGCGATGTAGCGCACGCCGGCTTGCAGCGGCTCTTTCAATTCGGCCTGCACGTACTCGTGCCAATAGGTCGGCGTGTTGCCTTTGCCGTAGATCTTGATGCCCACCATGCCGCTGCCGGTGCGCGTGCTCTGCTTGCCGTTGCTGTGCTTCTTCGGGTGCGCCCAGCATTCAGGATCGAGCGTGGTGCTGAAATGGTCGGGCGTGGTCTGCGTGGGCGAGTTCCAGCCGATCACCGCCGCGTTGAACTTGGCCGGGTCAGTGGTCCAGGCGCAATGCGTGCGCTCCACCTCCTCGAATCCGGGGTTGGGCACCAGGTTGGGCATGGTGTCGTTGGCCAGCACGCGCTCGAAGAGGTTCTGCGCGCGCGTTTCAGCGATGCACAGAATTGCCATTGCTGCGATCAAATGACGGTGAAGCATGGGGCGAAGCTACCGGACCACAGAGGCCGCCTTGGTTGCTTTGGGCGCACCGCTTTGAACGATTCGATGTGGAACGCAGCGCGCTGCTGCGCATCTTGCCCGCCGGGCAACGACGGCGAATCCGTCAGCGTCCACGGCCCTCAAGTCCATGCGTAGGATCTCGGCTCTCATCTGGCAGGCGCTCAAAGGCGCTGAGGACTTGGACTTCACCTCCATGGGTGTTCGTCGCGCCATCGTGCTGCTGAGCGTGCCTATGGTGCTGGAGATGGCCGGCGAGGCGCTCTTCGCCGTTGTCGATGTGTTCTTCGTGAGCCGCTTGGGCGTTGGTGCTGTTGCCACCGTTGGTCTCACCGAGAGCGTGATGACATTGATCTACTCGCTGGCGTGGGGCATGGGCATGGGCATCACGGCGGTGGTGGCGCGGCGCATCGGCGAGAGGGATCACGGCGGTGCATCGCGCGCGGCCATGCAGGGCGTGCTGCTTGCGCTCGCGCTGGGCGTGCTCATCGCGCTTCCGGGCGTGCTTTACGCGCCGGGCATTTTGCGCATCATGGGCGCCGAAGCCTCGGTGGTGGAGCAGGGCAGCGCCTACACGGCCATCATGTTCGGCAGCAACGTGGTGATACTCCTGCTCTTCGGCATCAATGCCATCTTCCGCGGAGCGGGCAATGCGCTCATGGCCATGTCGTCCTTGTGGGTGGCCAATATCATCAACTGCATCCTCGATCCGCTGTTGATCTTCGGCGTAGGGCCGTTCCCGGAGATGGGCGTTACCGGCGCTGCGGTGGCAACAGCCATCGGCCGGGGCTGCGGCGTGCTCCTGCAGTTCTGGTACCTCTTCAGGCCCGACGGCAAGGTGAGCCTTCGCGGGGCTTCGTGGCGTTTGGATGCGGGTGTGATGGCCGGCATCGTGAAGGTGGCCGCCGGTGGCGTTGCGCAGTTCTGGATCGCGAGCGCGAGCTGGGTGTTCCTGGTGCGCATCGTGTCGGCATTCGGAAGTGAGGCGGTGGCCGGCTACACCGTGGCGGTGCGCGTGATCATCTTCTCGTTGCTTCCATCGTGGGGCATAGCCAATGCGGCCAGCACGCTCGTTGGTCAGAACCTCGGCGCAGGGCAGCCCGATCGCGCGGCGCGTTCAGCATGGCTCTGCGGGCATTACAACATGTTCTTCATGGTGCTCGTGGCCGTGCTCTTTTGGGCATTCGCGCCAGTGATCATCGGCTTCTTCACCGATGAGCCTACCGTGCTCGCGTACGGGATCGATGCGCTGCGCATCGTGTGCCTCGGCTATTTCTTCTACGGCTACGGCATGGTGCTCGCGCAAGCGTTCAACGGCGCTGGCGATACGCTCACGCCCACCTGGATGAATGTGATCTGCTTCTGGTTGATCGAGATCCCGCTCGCCTGGTTCCTGTCGCGGATGCTCGGCTGGGGGCCCGATGGCGTATTCGCCTCCATCGCCATCAGCGAGAGCATGCTGGCCCTGCTGAGTGGCTACCTCTTCAAGCTCGGGCGGTGGAAGGCGGTGAAGGTGTAGCGTGAGGCGAGGCTACTTCGCCTCGAAGTCCTTCGGCTTGCCGGCCTTGTACCACTTCAGCAGGGTATCGATCATGTGCTCCATCTTCCGCGCATCGGCCCATGTGGCGCGGAATACCAGATTGCCATCCTGATCAACCAGGCAGGCGCCATTGGGCACGCGACCATACGCGGTGTACGTATCGTCATTCAGGCCGTCGATCAGCACGGGAATGGTGCCCAGTTGAGCGAATTCCTTCGCGTAAGCGGCTTTCTCGTATTCGCTCTTGGGCAAGGGGTAAAGCTTGAACTTCTTGCGATCGCCGGGATGCAGCTCGCGGCCATAGATGCAGAAGATCTGTACATCAGTCTCCTTCGCGTACTTCTTCGCCAAACTGGTCCAGCGCTCCATCTGCATGCGGGCCGGCGGATTGCTGATGCTGCCGAACATGAAGGCCCGGATCTTCCCGTGATTCTCCTTCAGGCTGTAACGGCCCTCTTGGTGCGCGATGGGCAGGTCGAAATCGTGCGTGCGCGGCTCCATGCCGTATCCCTCGCTATAGGCCCGCAGCTCGCGGATGGTCTGCCGCATGAGCTTGTCGAAGTTCATGCGCCAGATGCCCACCTGCTTGCGCATGGCTTTGATCTCGGTGGTGCTCTATGCGTTCAGGTAGTAGTCCAGGTCGTCGTGGAAGATGAGCGCGCTATCCGTGGCATACCAGCGCGGATCCCAGTTGTTGAGCTGGGCGCTGGCTTGCGTGGCAAGGCCGATCAGAAGTGCAGCAAGAACCTGTCGCATCGCGGCGAAGGTAGCCGGACGCATCAGCCGAGGAACACGACCTCCACCCATTCATCCGGCAGCAAACGGAGTTCGCGAAGACGTAATTCCACGCTCCAGGATACCACCGGCGCTCCGGCACGCAGCTCCAGCGGCTTGTACGGCCATCTGGTGATCTTGCTGAAGACCGGTTCGGGCCAGCTGCTGTTGTAGAGCAGCGCGAAGCGCATGGGCTGGTGGTCGATGGCGAGCGTGCGGCCGTCGGGGCCGTTCGCCACGGTGGTCACAACGAGCGCGGCGCGGTACAGCCGCTGCTGCCAGCCCGCATGCGGCGTGCGGAAGAGCGCCATGCGGAACTCGAGCCGGGGCATGGTGCCTCCATGGAATACCGCCATGGGCTGCTCGGCGGTGATGCGCACATGCTGAAGGGCCATCTCGGCGGGCGCGTTGCTGGGCGGTCAGAACATCACGCGCACTTGCGCCTTCAGGTCGCTGCGCACATTGCCAGCGATCTCCTGCAAGCCGCTGCTGATCACCGTTTGATCGCGGAAGATCCATGCGCCGTAGCGCACCCAGACATCCACGCGGCGCAGGGGGGTTATGCGTGCCATGCCGTACCAGCGCACACCACGACCGTAGTAGGCGGGGATCGAGAAGAGCCCGATCAAATCGTTCTCGAAGGCATAAACGCGCGCATCGTAGCTGCTGGTCTCGAAGAGGGCGAAGCGCGCAGTGAGCTCCACCGGGCTGCGCAAGGGCCGGTGCACCACATCCTGATAGAGCAGGAAGCCATGCTGCAGGGGCAGCGATCCGCGCTGGAAGTCGATGGTCTCGATGCGCGTGCGCAGGCTCACCGATTCGCTCACCTTATAGCTCGCGTTCACGCGGTAATTGGTCTGTTCCACGCGTACGAGCGGGTCAATGCCGCTCACATCGAAGCCGGTGTCGCGCGCACGGTCCTGCTTGCGCACACGGGCATACAGCTCAACCCGCTTGCTCGGTCGCCAATTGGCCTGCACCAGCCAATCGTGTCCGCTGCTGGGGCCATCGGTGAGGTAGCGCAGCCACGGGAAGCGGAACTGATCGAAATAGGCATTCACCTGCCATTTGCGGTTGGGCCGCACTTCAATGCCAGTGTACAGCCCGCGCTCGTTCCATGGGTTAGTGCCTCCGGCGAATGCAACGCTGTACAATCCGTGGTAAGCGCGACCGTAGTCGCGGAAGAGCATGCTCAGGCTCACCTTGCGGTCGAGCGCGATCAGCACCCCGGTATTCATGGCCACGCTTTCCATGCCGCCGCGCGATTGCGCGTTCTGGCTCTTGGCCGCTTCGCCGAACCAGGTGAGGTTGCGCCATAGCACGTTCCAATCGATGCCCATGGTGGTGTTCTCCTTGCCTTGGAAATCGAATTGGTTGTACGGTTGCGCGTTCCGTGTGAGCACGGCATCGTATTCAACACGGGTGCCCGTGGCGCCTATGCTCCAGTTCTTCGCGCGGTAGCGCAAGTGGCCGCCAGCGATCTGCTCGCCTATCGCATCCTTCTTCCCCAGTTCATTCTCGGTGCGATGGAACCCGTCCTCGATGAAGCTGCTGAAGACGACCTCTTGTATGTTGGTGTCCAACGTATCGTTGCCCGTTGGCTGCGCGCTCACGTTGGCATCGAGCCGCTTCTTCGATCCGAATACCGTGAGGTCCCAGCGCTTGCCCAACCCGAAGGTGGCCGCCGCGCCCCGCAGGAACAGGTTCTCATTCACGCTGGTGTAGGGCAAGAGGCCCACGGCGTTGCGCTTCACATTCATGGTGAAGCTGCTCTTGGCCGCGAATCCCAGGCCGCTCCAGAACGTGAGGCCCTGCCCGAATTGCGCGCTGTAGTCGCCGATGGCCATTGCTTTCAAGGGCCCCACGTTGCGCAGGAAGAGGTGCGCGCTGAAGAAGTCGAAGTTCTTCTGCGAGCCCCTGAAGAATTCCTCGCCCTCGTCCTTCTCCGTGGTGAAGCCCACGCTGATGTTCTGCCGGTAGCGGAAGCGGTAGCGCGAATAGATGCGGTATGGGCTGCCGAGGTAGACCTTGCTGTTGGCGCGCAGCGAATCGCGCACGCCGGCCGCATCGAAATCAGGCAGCGCATCGCCGTTGGAGTAGGCGAAGTCCTTGTCGAAGAAATTGCGGCGATCCATGAATCCGCGCCGCGATTCGATGTTCATGGTGCTGCGCAGCATGAATTCGTGGCCGCCCTGCTTCAGGATCTCCTTCAGCGAAGGCGCGTGTTGCCAGCGCGTTCTCGCGAACGGTGATGAAGGGCCGTACCAGATTGATGGTGGTTGCATCCCAGCTGTTGATCGCTTGCAGCTCGTATAGGCTGAGCAGCTTCCCGTTGCGACGGATGTGCTGGAGCAAGGCGCTCACTTGAACATCGGTGAGCAGCAGCAGGGCGTTCAGGTCCTCGGCCGTGGCGTTGTTCAGGTCAATGGGGTCGGTGTAGCGATCGGTGAGCAGCTCGAAGAGATTGGTGAGGTCCACCTCGGCATCGCCGCCCAATTGCTCGGCCGCGGCTTCGATGCGCTGCTCGATCACATCGCGGGGCACGCGATCAACCTGCGCCCAGGCCACGCCACCGGCGAGCATCGCTGCTGCTGCCGCGAACGCTTTCACTTGAAACGGTAGTTCAGGTTGATCATGGGCGTGGGGCCGAGCTGCGCGCGAATTGCCACCGCCAGATCGATCTCGAGCCGTTCGGTTCGGAAGCCCGCGCCGAAATGACCGCTCACCGGATTGGTGCTGATGCCTGTGCGCAGGTACAGCGCTTTGCTGGGCGCGTATTCGGCACCGAAGCGGAAGCGCTCGCGCCTGTCGATGTCCTTTCCACGTCGCCGGTGAGCGTGAGCTTGCTGCTTACCAGCCAGCCGAGGCCCGCGCGCAGCACGGTGGGCACGCGCTCATCAAGCGTCACTTGGCTCTCTGTGCTCGCGTTCAGTTTGGCTTGCGTGGGGTTGTACACATGCGCGGCGATCCAGATCTCATCGGTCAAACGCGCTTGCATGCCCAGCTCAGCGGCCCATGTGCTGGTGCTGCCATAATTCTCGCCGATGCGCACGCCGAGGTAGTTCACTTGCACGCCAGCGCGGAACCCATCGCCGAAACGCATGGCATAACCGAGGCTGGCGCGCGTCTCGTTGTAGAGCGAATAGCCGAAGCCGTCCATGCCGATGCCGAAGGATCCCTTGCCCGCAGGCAGCACCACGGCCAAGCCTTGATGCGCGAGATCCTCGCTGAGGAAGTGGCGTTGATAGAAAAGGCCCGCCATCGGCTTGTCGATGCCAGCGACGCCAGCGGGATTAGCGCGCACGCTCCAGAGGTCGATGAGCGTGAGGCCGCTGCCACCCATGCCCGCGTATCGGGCGCCAATGGTATGCAAGTCGCCGCCGGCGAGGGTGCGACCCGTGGTGGTTAGAGCAAGAATGAGCAATGCTATGCGCATGGCGCCGAATGTAGCCGAAGCCAGTTAAGTCCGGATGCCGTGGCCCCCCGCACCCCGAATCCTACCTTCGCCGCCCATGAACAGGGTGCGCCTGCACGACAAGGAATTCGAGCCGTACATCTCCGAGCGCGATGTGGCTAGTGCTATCGACAAGGTGGCTGCCCGGCTCAACACCGACTACGCGGGCAAGCGCCCCTTGCTCATCGGCGTGCTCAACGGCGCCTTCTTCTTCGCCGCCGAACTGGTGAAGCGCCTCACCATCGAGTGCGAGGTCAGCTTCGTGAAGGTGGCCAGCTATCACGGCACGCGCAGCACGGGCAAGGTGAGCGAACTCATCGGCCTCAGCGAGCGCATCGAGGGCCGCCATGTGGTGGTGCTCGAGGATATCGTGGATACCGGCAGCACCGTTCGCCACATCCTCGATTCGCTAAACGACCACCATCCTGCCAGCGTGCGCATTGCCGCGCTGCTCTTCAAGCCCGAGGCTTACAAGCAGGACATCCCGATCGACTACGTGGCGCAGGAGATCCCCAACGCCTTCGTGGTGGGCAGCGGACTCGACCACGACGGCCTCGGCAGGAACCTGCCGGGCATATACACCATCACCGAATCCTGAGCGTTCGGCTCCAAATCACCAGCATGTCAAAGTTGAACCTCGTCCTCTTCGGCCCCCCGGGCGCCGGCAAGGGCACGCAGAGCGAATTCCTGATCAAGCAGTACAACCTCGTCCACCTCAGCACCGGCGATCTGCTGCGTGCCGAGATCAAGGCCGAAACAGAACTTGGCCTTCAAGCCAAAGGACTGATGGACGCCGGTGAGCTCGTGGCCGATGAGATTGTCGTGGGCATGATCCGCAACAAGATGGAAGCGAACCTCGCGGCCAAAGGCTTCATCTTCGATGGCTTCCCGCGCACCAAGGCACAGGCCGAGGCGCTCGATGCCATGCTCAATGTGAAGGAGGAGCCTATCACCGCCATGCTCGCGCTCGAAGTGCCCGAAGAGGAACTCGTGAAGCGCCTGCTCTCACGCGGCGCCACCAGCGGTCGCGCCGACGATAGCAATGAAGCAGTGATCCGCAACCGCATCCGCGAGTACGAGAACAAGACCGCACCGCTGAAGGATTACTACACCGCTCAGGGCAAGTACAAAGCGCATCAACGGGGTGGGTTCCATCGAGGACATCACCGGACGATTGGTGAAGGCAATCGGATGAACATGTGCGCATGTGTTCATGTGCGCCGCTGCGCATGACCGCATGATCACATGAACACATGACCACATGAACTTCATCGACCACATCCGCATCGAGGCGCGCTCCGGCAAGGGCGGCAAGGGCAGCGCGCACCTGCGCCGCGAGAAGTTCATGCCCAAGGGCGGTCCCGATGGCGGCGATGGCGGCAAGGGCGGCGATGTGATCCTGCGCGGCAACAACCAGCTCTGGACCCTGCTTCACCTGCGCTACACCAAGCACGTGATCGCTGGCGATGGCGAAGTGGGCGCGGGCAACCAATGCAGCGGCAAGAGCGGCAAGGATGTGATCGTTGAAGTGCCGCTGGGCACCATCGCGAAGGACGATGAGACCGGCGAGCCGATCTGCGATGTGACCGAGCACGGCCAAGAAGTGGTCCTGCTGAAAGGCGGTCGCGGTGGATTGGGCAATCAGCATTTCCACAGCGCCACATTCCAGACACCACGTTTCGCGCAGCCCGGCGAGCCCGGCCAACAGAAGTGGTTCAAGCTCGAATTGAAGGTGCTGGCCGATGTGGGCCTCGTGGGCTTCCCCAACGCGGGCAAGAGCACCTTGCTCAGCGTGATCACCGCCGCGAAGCCCAAGATCGCCGACTACGCCTTCACCACCCTCACGCCCAACCTGGGCATGGTGCCCTACCGCGACCATCAGAGCTTCGTGATGGCCGACATCCCAGGCATCATCGAAGGCGCGCACGAGGGCAGGGGACTGGGCCTCCGCTTCCTGCGCCACATCGAGCGCAACAGCGTGCTGCTCTTCATGGTGCCCGCCGACAGCGACAACATCAAGCAGGATTACCAAGTGCTGCTGAACGAACTCAAGGAGTACAGTCCCGAGCTGCTCGACAAGGACCGTCTGCTCGCCATCACCAAATGCGACATGCTCGATACGGTGATGATGGAGCAATTGCGCAAAGAGTTGCCGAAGGGCGTTGACAGCGTGCTCATCAGCAGCGTGGCGCGCATCGGCCTCGATGAGCTGAAGGACAAACTCTGGAAGCTCCTGCACCGCCCGGTTACCCAGCGGTCCGAATTCCCCGAGTGGAGCGCATGAGCATCTGGGAACGCCTCGACGCGATCGACCGCGAGGCTTTCCTGGCGATCAACGGCGCGCATGCGCATGGCCTCGATGTGATCATGGAAATGGCCAGCAGCATGGTGCTCTGGTTCCCGCTTTATGCCTTCTTCCTCTGGCTCATTCTCAAGCGCCATGGCGATAAGGCGCTGCTCTGGTCGTTGCCGTTGATCGCGCTCATGATCCTGTGCAGCGATAAAGGCTCGGTTGTGCTCTTCAAGGAAACCGTGCAGCGCTTGCGGCCCTGCCATGAGCCATCGCTCACGGGCTTGGTGCATCTGGTGTACAAGGAATGCGGCGGCCGCTTCGGCTTCGTCTCATCGCACGCGAGCAATCATTTCGGCATCGCGGTATTCATGATCGGCGTGCTGCGCGCCGCGCCGCGTTGGGCCGTTGGCGCTCTGCTGGCGTGGGCCGTGCTCATCGCTTACAGCCGCGTGTATCTCGGCGTGCATTATCCCGGCGATGTACTGGTGGGCGGTCTATACGGCGCAACAATAGGTTCACTTGCGGCGCTCATCTTTCGGCGCTTCATTGCCAAGCCACGACCTTCGTCGGCATGAATACCTGGATCGCGATCTTCCTCGGCGGCGGACTCGGTAGCGTGGCGCGCTTCGGCATCACTCGCGCGGTGCTCGCACTCGGCCTCAAGGGCGCCTTCCCATGGGCTACGCTCTTCGCCAACGTGCTGGCCACGGGTATCCTCGCGTGGCTGATCCTGCGCATGCAGCCGCAGCTCGAAGGCCGCGATGCACTCAAAGCATTTCTCGCCGTAGGCTTCTGCGGCGGCTTCAGCACCTTCAGCACCTTCAGCTACGAGAACTTCCTGCTGCTGCGCGAAGGGCATTCGGCCATGGCCTTGGCCAACATCGCCATCAGCGTTGTGCTTTGCCTGGCCGTGTTCTACATCGTTGCACGCAATGCTTGATCTGATGAAATCCATGGGCCTATTTCTCTCAGGTTGGCCCGTCGGGTCGACCGGGAGGGTCGACGGTGGGTGCGGTTCAGCCCTCACTTTGGGGACCTGCGGCACGTATGCCTCCCTCACTGGGAACGCCGGCGTTCACGCCCAAGCCCCCGCCTTCCAGCACCCGCCCAAGCTCGTCGTCGGCATCGTGGTGGATCAGATGCGCACCGATTACATCTACCGCTACTGGGACAACTTCGGCACCGGCGGCTCAAGCGCTTGGCAACGGGCGGTGCCTTCCTGCGCGATGCGCATTTCGATTACACGCCAACTGAAACCGGCCCAGGGCACACAAGCGTTTACACTGGCACCACCCCAGCGCGCCACGGCATCGTGGCCAACGACATGTTCGTGCGCGCCACAGGCACCACGCTCTATTGCGCGGCGGGCGACGCTGGCACGCGCGAGGTTGGCATCGACTTGATCGCCGGTCGGAAATCGCCGCGCAACCTGTTGGCCACGACCATCGCCGACGAGCTGGAGCTGCGCTTCGATGGCCAAGCGAAGACCATCGGCATCGCGCTAAAGGATCGCGGCGCCATCCTGCCCATCGGTCGTACAGGCGATGCGGCCTATTGGTTCGCGGGTGGATCGGATGGCGCCTTCGGAACGAGCACGTGGTACATGAATGAGCTGCCCGATTGGCTGCAACGCTTCAATGGCGAACGATTGGCCAATAGCTACCTGGGCCGTACATGGGACCTTTTGCTGCCGCGCGAGAGGTACCACACGGCGCTGCCGGACGATAATCCATTCGAGCATCCGCTCAGCGGCGCATCCTCTGCAACCTTGCCGGTGGATCTGAATGCGCTCTTCAAGGCAAGCGGCAGTACCGCGCTGATCACGCAGACGCCTTGGGGCAATACGCTCACCACCGATCTCGCCTTGGCGGCCATCGAAGGCGAGCAACTCGGCGCCGATGCGATCACCGACCTGCTCGCCATCAGTTACAGCAGCCCGGATATCCTGGGCCATCGCATGGGGCCGCGCGCCATTGAAGTGGAGGACATGTACCTGAGGCTCGATCAGGAATTGGCGCGCCTGCTGGATGAATTGGATCGGCGTGTTGGCCCGAACAGCTACACGCTCTTCCTCACCGCCGACCACGCCGCGCTCGATGTGCCCGCCTACCTCGCATCGCTGAAGGGAAGCGCGGGCTATCCGGATGTGAAAGCCATGGAGTCGCGCTTGAATGCGGCTTTGGCCAAGCGCTTCGGCCCCGGAAAATGGGTGCGCCGAAGGTGACCAATGAGCAGGTCTTCCTGTACGATTCGCTCATCGCCGCGAAGAAGCTCGATCCGGAGCGCGTGCAGCGCGCCGCCGCCGATCACCTGCTCACCGACCCGCTCATCGCGGAAGCGCTCACGGCGGTGGATCTGTCGCGCTTCGAATACGATAACGGCCTCCGGCGGCTGATCCAGCGCGGCTTCATGCCCCAGCGCAGCGGCGATGTGCTCTTCGCGTATCAGCCTGGCTTCTTCGAGGGCTATGGCACCAACCCCGCCAAAGGCACCACGCACGGCAGCGGCTGGAACTACGATACGCACGTGCCCATCCTCTTCTATGGCCACGGTATCCGGCCCGGCAATGTGCTGCGCCGCACCTCCATCACCGACATCGTGCCCCACCATCAGCATGATCGTTGGCACGGCCATGCCCAATGCG
>JADJOG010000037.1 GCA_016713865.1 Flavobacteriales bacterium
GCTCTTCGGTTGCTCCAATGCCGATACCCGCCCATTTCGGCAGTCGACGCTCGATCGGTGATACGATGCGCTGCCCAATCGCGACACCGGAAACCAGCGTGCCGCTGAGACCCTGTGGAATCTGACCAGGTAACCGGATCAGTCTGCGTTGGATCGCAGGTGCCTTCGGGCAATGAGTTGATACCGTGCGTTACCAACAGATTAAATTTGCTAGAACTCTGTGGCGCGCCTCCAGAGCTACATGTGGTGGCGAACCGGTCTACCTCGTCGGACAGGACCGCACGATCCGTGAGAAGATGACCACGTTCTGGTTCAACCACATGCCGACTGAGGTCTTGGGTCTTCAACCCGAGACTGTGCTGAACACGATCAACTGCTGCGCGGGCAGAGCCTCGGCCATTTCCGCACGCTGATCCATGATGTGACATTGAGCGGTTCGATGCTGGTATACCTCAATGGCTACTTGAACACGGCTTCGGCACCTGATGAGAATTACGCGCGCGAGCTGTTCGAGCTGTTCACGCTGGGCGAAGGCAGCGGTTACACCGAGGCCGATGTGCAGGCTGCGGCGCGCGTGCTCACCGGATGGACGGTGCGCGAGACCGACCAACTGGGCGATATCGTGCTGCCTACGTCGCATTCCGCGCCACGCAGCATGTGACGGCCAACAAGCAATTCAGCGCGTTCTTCAACAATACGGTTATCCAAGGCCAAAGCGGATCAACCGCTGGCGAAGCGGAACTGAACGCGCTTCTTGACATGATCATGGCGAATGATGAGGTCTCGAGATTCATGTGCCGGAACATCTACCGCTTCTTCGTGCATGGCGAGATCGATGCGGCCACCGAGACCAGTGTGATCGAGCCGCTCGCGCAGATCTTCAGAGATAACCAGAATGCGCCGGATCAGATGCGTATCGTGATGCGCGCCTTGCTCACCAGCGACCACTTCTTCGGCGAAGCATACGCAAGCTGGGTGTGCCATGCCGGCCCCGCTACTGTTGAAGCACAATACCACGTGTGGCGCGATGTACTGGCTTACGACTTACGCCGGGCAGAATCTCCTGAATCCACCGAATGTGGCGGGCTTCCCAGCCTATTACCAGTTCCCAGCCTTCGACGACATCTGGCTCGACTGGCCACCTACCCCGCACGTAACAATAGCCTGCTCGGCATCCTCTACACAGGTTTCAGCACACCGGCTAACCTTTACCAGCCCGAGGCCGCAACCTCACCTTCAAGCCCGATCTGCGGTGGCGCTGGTGGGGCAGTTCACCAACCGAGGCAATCCGATGCGCTGGTGAGTGATGCCGCTGACCTGATGCTGGCGCTGCCGATCTCGCTCCCTGGTGGCACGCGACCGAAGACGCCTGCCTGTTGCTGGGCCAATTGAACGACATCTACTGGACGGATGCTTACGAGATCAGTGGGCCGACCCGAACACCACGAACATGACCGCGCAGCAAGCGCCCAACCTCCTGCTGTACCTCTTCCTCGATCATCGAAGGCCGCTGAAACGCAGATGCACTAACCGCACGCCGCATCCATGAACCGCAGAAACTTCCTCCGCACCTCATCGGTTTGCCACACTCGGCGGCTTCGCCGTGCAAGCTTCGCCAGCCCGCTGCTTCAGGCCCTGCGCGGCAAGCCGCGCTGCCGAAGACCGCGTGCTGGTGATCGTGCAGCTCTATGGCGGCAATGACGGCCTGAACACCGTGATCCCGCTTGACCAGTACAGCACGTCGCGACCAAGCGTCCATATGTACTGATCCGCAAGGCGCGGTGCTCCCCAACCGGGTACGCTACGGGCTTGCATCCATCCATGACCGGCATGCAGAACTATGGGGAGATGGGCAAGCTCTCGATGCGTGCAGGGCGGGCTATCGGAACCCAACTACTCACACTTCGATCCACGGACATTTTCGAGACCGGCGCGAATGCCGATCGGCTATTGAACTCCGGCTGGACAGGTCGATACCTGAACATGGAGTTCCCGAATTACCCGGCGGGCTACCCCAATGCCGACATGCCCGACCCGCTCGCGATCCAGTGTTGGCGGCCCCATCGCCCCGCCCTGCAGTACCAAGGTGTAAGCATGGGTGCCTCGATGCCTCCTTACGAACGATGCGCTGAACCTCACAGGAAACCTGTACAACGATCCAGCCAATACCGACTGCAGCGGCGGGAAGCTTTCCTTCGTGCGTCAAGTGCAGCGCCAGACCGACCTGTATGGCGATGTGATCGAAGCGGCCGCGCAGGCCGGCTGCAACCAAAGCACCTTATATCCCACGGGCAATGCGCCGGGCGCTGAATTGGCGCAAGCGCTCAAGATCGTGGCGCGACACTGCGGCGGGCTGAAGACACGGATCTATTGGGTGAGCGTCTCCGGATTCGACACGCATGCGCAGCAAGTGGAAGGTGGCAATACCACTTTGGCACGCACGCCAACCTTCTCAGGAGGCTGGAGCGATAGCATCCATGCGTTCAGGACGACCTTTCGCTTCTTGGGCTCGAGGACCGTGTGCTGGGCATGACCTTCAGCGAATTCGGAAGGCGCATCGTGGACAATGCATCGCTGGGTACCGACCACGGCAGCGCGCAACCGATGTCCACTCTTCGGCTCGCAAGTGCTGCCCGGCATGCTAGGCACCAATCCTCAGACAGCAACGCCACCTACCAGACCAATCTGGCCATGCAGTACGACTTCCGCAGCGTGTATGCGAGCGTGTTGAAGGATTGGTTCTGCTTGGAGCCGCAGGACATCGATGCCGTGCTGCTGAACACCTATCAGCCCTTATCGGTGATCAACCCAGACGGCTGCTTGGGCATCGGAATACGCGAAGCCAACCAGCGCGCCGGCGACGACCTGCTGAGCGCGTATCCGAACCCCTTCACGGAGCGCACCACCTTGCGCTACACCTCGCACGGCGGCCGGGTGCTCATCCAGGTGTTCAACGAGCAAGGGCAACTGCTGCAGACCGCGGTGAACCAGCCCACTGCGCCCGGCACATACACAGTTGATGTGGATCCGGGCCCCTTCCCTCCGGTGTCTATTACGCGCGCTTCCAGAACGAAGGAAGCCAGCAGGTGCGCAACCTGCTGAAGGTGCAATAGGGCCCCTGGGCACTGCTGCGCTGATGCGCGGGCATACCCGGGATCGGGTATTTCACGGGCCATGCCTTGCGGATAGCTTCGTCCTTGCCGCGCGCGCATCAACGCCGCGCGTGAAAGCGCATGACAGCCCCAACGAAGCCCGAGAACGAAAGGCCAACAGCCGCATCGACATACGCAATGGCCAAGGAGCTTCTCCTGCGCATGACGCCGTGGCTCGCCATCATCTTCATCTTCATAGTGCCCATCGTCATTCTCGTGATGATGGCGATGGCCTTCCTGTGCCTGCCCATGGGCCGCGACGTGGTGGTGGTGAGCAACGAGAAGCAGTGGAGCATGCTCTTCGCAAACATGGCCACCGTATTGATCGCGTATGTGCTCTGGTACTTGCCGCGCCTGCTCGCGTACACGCACGACCACCTGCTCAAGCACCATCCGAATCTGCGGCGACACCTGCCTCCTCTGCTGCCACGGCCTTCAACATCATGCTGCTGGCCCAAGTGCATAGCGGGGCCTACGGCTGGAGACAAACTCAAGCGCGGCGATTGGCCTGCTCTTGCTTGTTATTTATATGGTACATGCTGCTGCATCGCATCGCATTCGCCGTGCGCGAGGCTACCCGCAAGCGTCGTCAGAAGCTCTACTACAACCTCACCATTGCCGTGATGCTCGGCTGCATCGGGCTATCATCATATGTGCAATCCACCGTTGCTCCTCTACCTGGCCATCGCGCAGCTCGCGTTCCAAGTGATCATCGAGTGTCATCGCTCTTGGAGCAACACCACCGTCGTGGGCACGGCGCTCTTCAAATGGCTGGGCCGGCGGAAGATCGTACGTCGGATAGAGCACGCATTCTCGCCCTTCATCACCCGATTCAAGGATGAGAACAAGAACCTGCTCACCAACATCGAGAACCGCTGGAAGCAAGTGCCCGGCTACGATTTCAATCTCAGTCTCGCGAAACGGCTTTCTACGGCTTCTTCATCCTCATGTCCTTGGTCTTGCTCGGAGTCTTCGCTTGGGCCGTTTTCTCCGTTGATTTCGCCGTCAGGGTAGGAAGCCTTGGCGTGGTCATCTTAGGTATGCCCAGTGTGCTCGCGCTGCTCGTTCTGTGCCAGATCCTCCAGCGCGTAAGCGGCTATAAGCGTGATCGCGATCCTCGCCATCATCTCGATCAGCAGCTCCTTCTTCGGCGAACCGCACGACATCGACTGCGTGCCGCCCACCGGACAGGAGAGGCCACTGGAACGACGCCCCGACTTCGATCAATACCTGTTCAAATGGTACAAGGAGCGTGAGCCCCTGCTCGTGGCATTGGACTCAACGGAAAGCTATCCGATGATCGCGTGCTGGCCGATGGCGGAGCCAGCCGAAGCGGCTATTGGGTGGCATCGGTGCTGGGCCGTCTGGACCGCCTCAGCAGCGGCTGCTTCCAGACGCATCTGTTCTGCCTCAGTGGCGCCTCGGGAGGCAGCGTGGGCACGGGCACCTATTATGCGCTGCTGAACAATGAGGTGCCTGCAATCGACCGCGAGACCAAAGGCCGCAGCATACTCGGCAACGACCTGCTTTCCTTTCCCATGGCACGCATGCTGAGCACGGATATCCTGAATCTGCTATTCCCGCCGGTAGCCATACCCGATCTGCCCAAGCGCTCGATGCATCGTTGGAGCGCGCGGCATCGCTGCAGCGGTTTCGACAGCTTATTCCACAGCACATTCTCCCTGTTATGCGCCGATGGCGCCGAAGCTTCGTCATCGGCGAATCTCGAGCTTATTCACGGGAGGAGCGTGACAAGCGACACCACATTGCTGCCGCTGCTCTTCATCAACGCAACTCGCATGCAGGATGGCAGGCCCGCCGTGATCAGCCTGATCCGCCTCGACCCGGTCCTGTTCAACGGTCGAGTGGATATCCTCGCGCTGCTGCCCAGCGATCGCGACATGAAACTCAGCACCGCCATGATCGCTGGTGCACGCTTCCGCCATCAGCCCTGCCGGCCGGATCGAGCGCCGCAATGGCGATCGTCGCGAGGAGCACTACTTCGTTGATGGCGGATACTTCGATAATAGCGGTGCAGGCGTGGCCTTGGAAATGATCCAGCGTATCGAGCAAATGAAGGTGCACCCGCCACAGGATATGCCGTTCCTCCGAAAACTGCAGCCATACGTTTACCATATCAGCAACAGTCCCAAGCCGCTCCCGAGCTACGTCGTGTCGCCGGTGGTGAATGATTATAGCCGCGCCTGTGAAGACCCTGATGGCGCTTATGGCATGCAGACCGACATCAACGACCAGCGATTGCTCAACTACCTCGACCGGGCCTATCCATTGGGCGACCATTATCATGACATCGCGCTCTACCGCGAAGGAGGCCGAGCACGAGCTATCCGATGAATTGGGTGATCAGTGAGCGCATGCGCTTGCTCATGGACGCGCGGCTCAACGAACACCCATTGGTCGCACGATTGGGAGCTGACCTCGACTCATTGTGCAATCGCGAGAAAGCAGCCATGCGCGATTGGCAGGCCCTGAAGAATGCGCTTCAGGCACGCGGGTTAGAAATGAAGCAACCTCCTGTGAGCAGGCCATCCAAAGGAAAGTCCAATCAATCAGCCCGCTCTCAAAGACAGCATCCCGGCTGACCTTCTGGAGAAAATGATGCTCAAGAATGCCCTTTGAGATTGCTAATGCCGCACCACCTTCATCGTGCTGCGGCCCTTCGCGCTGCTCACGACAAGCTGGTACGCGCCCTCGGCCCCAGAGCGGGAGATCGCGAACACCTTGCCATCAGGGGTGCATGCGCGCATCGGGCTCGCCATGGCCTCGCGGCCCAGCGCATCGAGGGGAGGCTGATGCACACGATCGCTGCCGACGTTACCAACGGCGATCGCGAGCACGCTGCTGGTAGGGTTCGGGTAAGCTTCGAGATCGCTGGCCCCTGCTCCATGATACCGGAATTCAGTCGAGCACATTGAAGCGCCACCAGCCATGCGGCGCGGTCGGGGCGCACCTGCTGCCTTACCGCTATTGGCCGTTGCATGGATGTAGTAATAGACTACGCTCCCTGCGGGTTGGGCAGGAATAGCCGCATTCCATGTATTGCTCGCTCAGCGCTCATGGCCACTGAAGAATAACCGGCGGTGGTATCGGTGGTCCAATAAACCTCGGCGCTGCTGATGCCCGTTTTGTGGCGGATGTATGCCTCCACGGCATAGGGCACCACCGTCTCATAAGTGTCGGTAAGCCGTTGGTGGCGGATGAGCAAGGGGTCGCTAACGCCAATGGCCTTGGTAATGCAATGGATGGCTCCGCTCTGGCTGATGATATTGTTGCCGCTGTCGTCGCAATCGATGCCGATGCGCGGTAACCGGGCAGGCTCTCGCGCGGGATCAGAAGGCCATTGGTATCGTATTGCTCACGGTACGTGGGCACCAGCACCGTCTTATTGATGAAGGTTTTAGTGGCGAGGTGCGATTAGCTCCGCCAGCGGAAACCCCACCCGTGCGGGCATGGGGATGCGCACGATACGGTACGGCGTGCCAAAGACCGAGTTGTGATTGTTCAAGACACCCTGGATGTTCAGCTCGATACGCGGACCATCGCTCTACCCAACAGGGAACTGCCCAACGAGCAAGGTCTCCTCATCGAGCAGCTTCATGTGCATGTATCGATGTGGTGGATGCCATCGTAGGGGAGCGTGCTCATCTTGATGTAGCGACCGGGCGTGATGCCCATGAACTGGTTCATCACATTGTCGACGCTCGCGGCATCGCGGATGGTGGTATTGAAATCGCCAGCAGGCCCATTCTCATCAAGAACAAGGTTGCTGCTGAACGCTGTGCCGAAGCCGTCGGCCGCGAAGTTGCCACCGGTATGAACCAGATCCCATGGGGCGGCCGTGGTACTGTACACGGTGATGCCTTTGGCCGTGCCCACCGCATCGCTCGATGCGTCATCCTGCGGGCGAGGGCGATTGTAGATCCAGTCGAGCAGGAAGAGCGAGTCAACCTCGTTCTGGTAAATCGTCTCGGCACCATAGTCACGCACCCAGATGCTGTTGAATGGCGCTTGCAGGAAGGTGATGTTGTTCAGGTTATCGATCGGGCCGCCGAAGCTGCTGTTCTGCAAATAGGTGATCACGGCGTTCTGATCGCTGCAGATGATGAGCACCTCGCATTCCTCTTTGGCGGCACGCACGATCTGCTTCTGGATGCCGGGGAAACTGGTCCATGTGATCACCAGGGTCGGCACTTCTTCGCACTCGGCCATTGTCCGGGGGTGAAGGGCGGCGGCGTCGTTATCCCTCGGGCGGCTTCGGCACGGGTGGCCTTGTATTCCGGTATCAACGGCACTTCGCCGGGTGCCGTGATGGGGCAGCTCTGCGCGGAGAGCGTGAACGTGGCAAATAACAAGGGACTGCGAGGAAAACGATTCATGCTGGTTCGATTGCGCCGCAATGTAGAAGGAGCGGCTCGTAGCTCAGCACCGCTTGAACCGCACTGATTGGGATGCTGTTCACCGCTTCGCCTTGGGCTGCAGGGCGCGTTGTCGCAACTGCTCATTCACGCCAGAACTCCACGCACATAGCGGAATACCTGACTGCCCCTTTGGTAGCCGTTCCTCATATCCGGCTGCATGAAATGGCGCGGCTTGGCCAGCAGCAGGACGGCGCGCTCCATGGCCCTCAGCGCGCGGGGTCAAGGCCAAGCTGTTGAGCTAGCCGAGCGGCATCGATGATGTGTCCGGGACCCGCGTTGTAGCTGGCCAGCACGAAGCGCAGCCGCTGGTCACGGTCGGGCACAGCGCGCAGCCACATGGTATCGAGCTTTGCCACGTAGCGCGCCGCCGCAAGAATGTGATCCTCCATGGCGCTGCTCGTATCAAGGCCGTAACGCGCTGCGGTGCGCGGCATGATCTGCATGATTCCCATGGCGCCCTTGTGAGAGGTCACCGTGCTATCGAAACGCGACTCCTTCCAAGCCATGGCGGCCAGCAAACGCCAATCGTAGGCAAGGCCCGCCGCATGCTGGCGGAAGTACATGTCGAACGGCGAGATGCTATCTGGATCAATGGCCTTCATGCGTCGTGCTCGGAGCGGTCCCGGCGGCGCCACAGCACCGGTTCGGGCGCGCGTGAATTGCGCGAAGGCCTCTTGCTCCCGCGGCTGTTCCATCCATTCCTCCAGCGCTTTCTTCAGCAGTGGCGCATCGTTGCGGATCACGAAGGACCATGGTACCGCATCGCCCAATGGTCCCTCGAACTGCAGGATCGGGAATCGCTCCGCTTCGAGCTGAGAACGCAAACGCGAAACGATTGCGCGCGAGGCTTCACCCAACAACACGTGTTCAATCAGTTCGTCTTCGGTTCGTGCGTGGCCCGTTGCGAGCATCGGCTTCATCTTCTTCAGGTCCCAGCCATTGTATGCGTGATGCGCGAAGGGAGATGCCGCAGCGAGCTGAACGCTATCCGAGAGGAGCGCCGTCATATCCGCGTCATCACCCACCTCGGGTCGAACGCTCACGAGCATGGGCTCCCATTCAGCAAAGGGCTCAAGCACAGTGAAATGCTTGCGCTCGGCGCGGTCCAAGTGCATTGGCGCAGCGATCACATCGCCCCTGGCCTGCCACAGCGCAAGCAACAACGAATCGTGATGCGCGCATTCAACTGGCACCAGCACCAATTTGGCGCGATCGGCGAATCGCTTCAGCCAATCAAAGGTGAGGCCCATATGGCCCTTAGGCCCGGGCTCCCATACAAGGATCAGCACGCACCAGCACGCGAAGGGTATCCCTTCGATCCGATCAGATCGCGCGCCGCGCCGGGCTGTTCCCACGGGTGCCAATGATCATCGTGCTGCGCGCGCCATTGCAGCACCGCATACGCGACGATGAAAGTCGCCGAAGCCGCCACGAAAACCCACCCCCGCCTTTTCATGCTCCGCTGCGAAGATGATCCATGATGCTCGGAAGGAAGCGTTCAATTCATCCGAGAACTCCAGCGGTGTGCGCAGCGAGCACCTGTTCCGCTCAGCCATGTCGGCACCAGCTGCCACCCTGCGCGACAAACCGCCCAATGCCCGGCCCAGTCCTTCGAGCGATGCATATGAATTGAGCCAATCACCGGACACCATGAAAGGGAGCATTTGCCGCGTTCGATCGGGCATCAGGTGCTCGTGAACTTGAAGCAAGTCGTACATGCGCGCCGCGAAAGAGGGCAATGGCTCGCCATGCCAACGCGACCAATCACGCGCCAGCAGGTGGTCGAAGAACAGATCCATGACCACCGGCGCGTAGCGGCCCGCATGCACGCGCAGTGCCTCGCGACCAGGATGCACGGGCCTGCTTCGGTCGGTGAAACTGTCGATTCGCCGGTGCAGTCGGATGCCTTCTTGCAGGCGCGGATCGAAACGCGAGGTCGCGACCCTTCACGGCATCAGCCATGAAGTTGCCTACATCACAAGCGGATGCATTGCCACTGAGGAATAGATGCCCGAGGAAATTCAACGGCGGCAAGGTAGCGGCGCTCGGAGCCGCCAACCCGCTCCATGCTCCGCTCATGTGATCGGCTGCACGCCCGCGAGCCCGAGGATAACTTGCGCGGCCATGGATGCCCAGCGCCGACCTCCTGCCGCGCGCGTGCCGCGCTGGGTCGTTTATTGGAGCGCCCAGCTCAGTGGTTGGGGCGCCTATTTCGGCCTCAGCGTGGTGGCGGCGTACATCGATGGGCAATACACCCCGCGCATGTGGGATGTCCTGCTTCCCGAATTGTTCACAGGGATCGCGGTAAGCCATGCGCTTCGCGCCGTCATCATCCGTCGCCGCTGGTTGGAGCAAGGGGTTGGCCACGTGCTACCGCGCATCGCTCTCGCCGCCCTGGTCCTAGCGGTGCCTGCTTTCTTGATCGAGAGCGTGCTGGTCACGCGCGTGCCGCAGGATGCATCGCCGATCCCTGATCGCACTTCGTTGGACCTGTTGGGGCGCATGCTCAACTGGACCGTGCTGCTGGTGGCGTGGAGCATGCTCTATTTCGCATACGGTTATTTCATCCGACACCGGCGCGAGGAGATCCGAAACCTGCGCCTCGAGACAGCCAACCGAGAGAACCAGCTGAGCACGCTTCGCGCGCAGATGAATCCGCACTTCATGTTCAACGCGCTCAATGGCATCCGCGCGCTGGTCGATGAGGATCCCGAGCAGGCCAAGCGCGCCATCACGCAGCTGAGCGCGATCCTTCGCAACGCCATGAGCACCGTGAAGCGCCGCACCGTGCCTTTGGGCGAAGAGCTCGATATCGTGCGGAGCTACCTGGCTCTTGAGCACATGCGCTACGAAGAGCGATTGCGCGTTCGCTACGAGCTTGATGCCGACCTGGACCGCGAACCAGTGCCGCCCATGCTCCTGCAAACGCTCGTCGAGAACGCCGTGAAGCATGGCGTAGCGCACGACCCCAAAGGCGGCGACCTTGTCATCAGCGCGCAGCGCGGCCTGGAAACGCTGGTGCTCTCTGTGCGCAACAGCGGGCATTACGAGCAGGGCAAGGTCAATGGCACGGGAATCGGCCTGCGCAATACACGGCGAAGGCTCGAACTCATATACGGCGGAAAGGCTTCCATTCACATCGCGAACCGTGATGGCATGGTGGTCACTGAAGTCGAACTCCCATTGAACAGAGGATGAAGGCTGTCTGAGGATCCGGATCCGAACAGTCAGGAAAAAGACCAACGAACTCAACCAAGCACGCTGCCGGCAGAATGTCGACAGGATAACCAACCACTGCATGAAAGCCCTAGTGATCGACGACGAGCGCCTGGCGCGCAAAGAGCTCATCTCCATGCTGGAAAGGCATGAAGGCATCGAGGTGATCGGCGAAGCGGCGAATGCCGACGAGGCCGAAGCCATGATCGCCGAGAAGAAGCCAGACCTGCTCTTCCTCGACATCAACATGCCCGGCCGTACCGGCTTCCAATTGCTGGAATCGCTCGACCATACGCCGCACGTGATCTTCGTGACGGCATACGACGAGCACGCGCTGGAGGCCTTCAAGGTGAACGCGCTCGATTATGTGATGAAGCCGGTTGACCCTGAACGGCTTGCTGCTGCGATCACCAAGCTGCCGCAAAAGAGCGAAGAGGGCGTGCCGCAGCGCGAGATCCTCCGCGCCGACGACCAGATCTTCCTCAAGGATGGCGAGAAATGCTGGTTCGTGACACTCAAGGACGTGCGCTACTTCGAGAGCGAGGGCAACTATGTGCGCGTTCGCTTCGCCGATCAGAAGCCACTGGTGCTCCGTTCGCTGAACAAGCTGGAAGAGAAGCTCGACCCGCTGGTCTTCTTCCGTGCCAACCGCAAGCACATCATCAACCTCCGCTGGGTAGATAAGATCGAGCCGTGGTTCAGCGGTGGCCTCATGGTCAAGCTGAAGCACCAAGGCAAGGATGGCGAACCCGAGACCATTGAGGTGAGCCGCAGGCAGGCCGCGAGGTTCAAGGACCTGCTGAGTCTGTAATCGGCGAGTCGGGATAGCCGGGCATCGGAATGCGAACGCCAGTCGCGGCCGAGTGCAACAGCGCCAAAGCGACAAACTGCCCCGCAATCAATCCGATGTTCCAACTAGTGCCCAAGGTTGTCCCTCTTCGCGGCTGACCCCAAGCGCAGTCAGCGTGGACTCTTCTTCCTCCGCCGGAACAGTTCGCCCAGCCGATCGAATTCGCGTCGGTACACAAGGCCACCGCCCTGCGTGGTGGGCGCTTGGTCAGCCTGATTCAGGTTGCGGTCGTTGGTCACGCTGAATGCGCGCAAACGGAAACGGCCATCGCTGGTCATGAGGTACTCGACCTGGAAATCGCCGATGAGGTTATTGGCCGTGGTGGTGGCGCGCTGGCCGTATTGCACGCCAACGTTGGTGGTAACCAGCAAGCGCTCATTGAAGAGCTGCGTGCTCACCATCAGCTCCAGTTCATCCTGCGTGATGTTGTCGCCAGGACGATAGTTCACGCCAAGGTCGAAATCGTTGCTGAGGCCGCTGAGCCAGTTGCTCACCTGGTTGCTCAGCAATTCGCTCGTGGTAGTGCCGGCCACATTGCCCGTGCCTGAAGGCGCATCGGACCCAGCGTATGAAGGCGGCTCCAGGAATTTATTGAGCACGATGAGCGCGAACACCTGCCGATTCATTTCCTGATCGGTGCTTAGAACGCTGTTCACCTGCGCCTTCACGCTCTCATCAACCGATGGCAACCGGACCTGGAAACCGATTTCGGGGTTCATGAGCTTCTCGCGCAAGCGCATCACAACATCAATGGGCACGCGCTTGCGGAAGGCCTCCGTGCGCTCATTGGGCGGAACGATGTCGTAAAGCGCCGCGCGCACCTTGTACACCGCCTCGAGGTCGAGCTGCGCATCGAAGGGATCACCGTACCAGATGATGCGGCCCCCAGGCTGCACCTCGAAGCGCTTGTTCACGATGTTGCGCAGGGTGAATAAGTAATCGCCTTCCACGAGTTCCACTTGCCCGATCATGCTCAGGTCGCCGGCGGAGTTCACGCCAAGCTCCACATGCCCATTGCCGCGACCGCTCATGATGTCGCCGACAGTGGGATCGAATATGAGCTCGAAGTATGCGTCAGGGGTCACCTGGACATCGAGGTCGAGCGTAACACCGCTTAGATCCACATCGGCTTCGGCCTCCAATGAATCCAGTTCACCGAAACGCACGAAGCTGATCGGCGAAACCTCCGTGCTGCCGCCCACCGGGAAGTGGATCCGTGTGCCCGGAGCCGTGGCAGCATCAACCGTCACCTCCAACCTGCCCTCCATGCCGCTCACTTCAATGTCGCCCGTGCCGTATGCTTTGCCATAGTAGATCTCATTTTCGGCGAGGGTTGTGTTCAGCACCATGTAATCCTTCATGCTGCCCCAGATGTTGTAGTTCCAGGTGGCGAAGCGGCGATGGATCACGGTTGCGCCCATTCGCGCGGTGTGGCCCTCCTCGTCGCTCACGATCACATTGTCCGCGGTGAACATGTCAGACTCGATCTCGACCGGCGCGCTGAACGTGTAGCGCGTGTTCAGGTAATCGATTCGCAGCGTGGCATCGGAGAGCTCCACGCGGCCTTCGAGGTGCGGATCGGCTAAGCTGCCGGTGAGCGAGACGTTGCCGGTGACTGTGCCGCCGATATCGCTGATGCCTTCAGGCAGATATGGATTAACGAGTGCCATGTCGAAGCGATCCATGATCAAGAGCATATCCAGGTCATTGCCTTCGCGAATCGCCATGCGCCCAGTGAAATCGAGGGCTTTGATGGGCCCGCGCATGAGCGTGCCATTGAGGTCCAAAGCGCCCTTGTTCTCAATCCAAGCCGCATTGAACCGGATATCGCCCACGGCAACGTCCTTCACGCGCAAGCTGTCGCCGCAGACGAAGCTGACCACGTAAGGTTCGCCATACAGGTCGAAGAGACGGCCATCACCGCTGACGGTGCCGCGCAGCACAGGGCCATCGAGCAAAGGCTCCAAGTTGAGCAGATCCACATCTTCCAATGAGAAGGCCATGGCGCGCGTGCGATCCCTGCTGATGGCGCCATCGAAGGCGATCAGTTGCTGGCCATTGCGAAGCATCAGCGAGTCGATGGCCACGGTGCTGCTGTCGATGCGCCCAGATGCGCGCGGCGCGCTCATTGGCCCAAGTGCCACGGCCGAAGTAAAGGCGCGATGGCAGCAGGTCGAGCGTAGCACTGGTAAGGCTGTGCACCTCTCCGACAACCTCCAGATCGCCTTGCGTGCCTTGGTTGCTCATGTCCCAGCCCACTTCCAATTCCACCTCGTCCTGGTATGCCTTACCGGTGATGGCGGTTCCGCCGAACCAAACGCTGTCGTTCGCGAACTGCTTGGTGCTGCGCGCCGAGAATACAAGCAGGTCCAGGGCCTTGTCGGCAATCAGCCGCAACGAATCGATGCGCACCTTGCCAGGCGGGCACCGTGGCGCTGAGCCCGAAATCGAAGCTGCGCGTGTTGAAATCGCCGCTGATGGATGCGCCTGGCTCGATGCGCAGCTTGGGCGCGAAAAGGCCGAGCACGCCATCGGTATCGCGAGTAGTGATGCTGAATCGGAAATCCTTGGCTCCTGCTTGTAAACGACTTGGCTCACCAGCGATGGGAACACGCTGAACACCACTTGCTGAAGTGCCGTTGGCAGACGCGTCGGAAGGAATGCTCCGACCACTTCCGCTTCGGCGAAGGTGGCATCGAGGCGAAGCACGTTCTCGCCAAGTTCACGATCGCTCATGGTGATATCGCCCAGATCGTATTCGGCATCGCCCACGCAATAGCTGATGCCGCGCGCATCGAGCCGACCCTGAAGGCTATCCTGGCGAGAGCCGTCCGCGCGCCGCTATCTGCAGGTTGAGCGCATTGTAGCCCTTGGCGCTCTCGAACCCGAGCGCATGCAGGTCGGCGTGCTGAAGGTCGGCGGTGAAATCGACCTTGGGCCAGCGCCCCCGCAGGTCGGCGAGGCCTTTGAAATCGAGTTGCAGCTTCTCGTCGTCCGTTGTTAGGCTGCCATTGAAGAGATTGCGCTCCAAGTGGCCCTTCGCGGTGATCGAGGAGATGGAGCGTCCGTTGATCGTGAGCAGAGGAATCTCACCATCGTTCAACGGCCATGCTGCGCGATCCTTGCCGATGGCTTTCACGCGAACATTGGAGTGAGCGGTCCCACCAGCCGCGTGCCCGCGATGGGCGCTGGATCGAAACGCTCGGTGGCGATGCGCCCGATGATGGAGGCGCGCTGGTGAGCGTGTCGCGGTTGTAGCCCACATTGGTGCGCACCATGCCGAGCTGATATTCGCTCGGCCATCGGCAGTGAAGGCACGCAGGAAGCCGGTGAATCGGCCGGCGGCATCGATACGTCCCATAGGTGCGATCTCTGGCGGAAGGCGCACGCGATCGCCGGAGGTGAATGGCGGCACCGGCACGCGCTGCAGATCATCGATCGAAGTGGACATGGCATCCACATCGATCACCATGAAGGTCTCGTCGATGGCGGGCAAGCCGGTCAGTTCGGCTGAGCCGGTGAATGCACTATGCTGGCCGAAACCGATCTGCAATTCGCGGCCCTTGAGCTCGGCGATGGTGCCTCGCACCTTACCGCTAACGGCGATCGGGAAATCGATGCCTTTGAGCTGCGGCGCGAACCAGGCGATGTCGGAGAAGTTCAGCCGCGAGGGCTTCAGGTCGAAGCGGAGCGGTACTTCGGTCGTGAAATCGTTGAAGGATCGCCAGCTCTCCGCGGTCATAGCAAGCCGCCCCCGATGCTCGAGACCGGCGTGCGCAGATCAAGTTCTTCGATGACGATCCCTACCGCTCACAGCCACCTGGCCGCCGAGCCGATCGATCCGGAGGCCGCTGCGCTCGGTCAGGCTGAGTTGCTCCATGAGCGCAGTAATCGAAGCACCCACCACCGAGAGGGAGTGCCCTGCGATGATCGCATCCGGGATCCCGATGTGATCGAAATCGACCCCGAAGGGCTCAATCACCTCATTCGCATCGTGGAAGGTGAAATGGAACGGATCGATCCTGAATCGATCGCAGCGGATGGTCCATTCCGGCGCAGCGGCGGTATCCGAGTCCGATTCGAGTTTCTCCAGCAGCAGCGTGAGGTTGCTGCGCCTCATCGCCTTCGGCCATGCCCAGTTTGAAGCGGGCCCCTTGAATATCCAAGGATGTGAGCTGAACCAGATGGCTCGCGGATGCACGCGCAACCCCTTAGCTCCAAATCGGGCACCCAAAAAGCGTGTCGCCGCGCAGGTCCTCCACATACAATTCGCGCAAGGCCACGGATCCATCGAGGGTAATGGCCACTTGACTGATCCGTACCTCCACACCTAGGCGGTCAGAGGCCCAACTCGCCAGCCACGATGCCACGGCGGACTGCACCGCCGGCAAAAGCAGCAGTCCGGCCAGTATCATCACCAGCGAGAAGATGATCAGCGCAGCGCGCCCAAGCCAGCGCAGGATGCGACGTGCCAAGAGATATGTGCGTGCTGCCGCCAGTGCTGCTTTCTTTGCCCGCGGCCTTCGCGATCATCGGGCCGATCGCCCAAAAGTAGCCGCCGCGTGACGCACGCCCTTCCAATCCTCGTGCTCGGCATCGAGAGCTCCTGCGACGACACTGCTGCCGCAGTGCTCGCCGATGGCCGCGTGCTTAGCAATGTCGTTGCCGGCCAAAGCGTTCACGCGCGATGGGGCGGCGTGGTGCCTGAGCTGGCCAGCCGGGCGCATCAGGAGCATATCGTCCCCACCGTTCATGAGGCCCTGCGCCAAGCTGGAATAGAGCCGCGCGGCATCGATGCGGTGGCCTTCACGCAAGGCCCGGCCTCATCGGCGCATTGCTCGTCGGCACCTGCTTCGCGCGCTCATTCGCACAGGCCTTGGGCAGGCCGCTGATCGGCGTGAACCATGTGCAGGCCCATGTATTGGCCCATTTCATCAGAGATGAGCGCGATGCCGCACCGCCGCGGTTCCCATTCATTAACCTCACGGTGAGCGGTGGACACACTCAATTGGTGCTCGTTCGTTCAGCCTTGGAGATGGAAGTGATCGGCACCACGCTCGACGATGCCGCTGGTGAAGCATTCGATAAAGGCGCCAAGGTGCTCGGATTACCCTACCTGGCGGACCGTCACGATCAGCATGCAGGGCTAGGCGATCCAGCGCGCTTCGTCCTGCCCGACCCATCGATTCCCGGGCTCGACATGAGCTTCAGCGGCATCAAGACCGCATTCGCGAACCTGGTGCGCATGGCCGCAGCGAAAGGAACCGGATTTCAGTGCGCGCGAGCTGCCCCACCTCTGCGCCTCTCTACAGAACCGTATTGTGCGCTCGCTGCTGAGCAAGCTGCGCATGGCTGCTAGCACACGATGTGAAAGAGGTCGGTCTCGCTGGTGGTGTCAGCGCGAATAGCCACCTGCGGGCTGAGGCGGCGGCACTGGCGGCTCGCGAAGGATGGCGGCTTCATGTTCCGCCCTTGGCATATTGCACGGACAACGCTGCCACATCGCTGGCGGCCGGCGACCTCTTGTACCGGGCTGGGCATCGCACCGCGATGGATGCCGTGCCCTTCGCGCGTTGAACCTCGCTGCGCACCTGCATACCTTCGGCGCCCATGCCATTGAACCCGTTTCCGTGTTGAGCAAGCCGCCGGTGCTTGCTTTCGTTGCAGCTATTGCCTTTGCCACACCGGCCAGCGCGCAAAGCGTGAGCGTGCTGATGGTGCGCGGCGATTCGGCCTGGATGCCGGTAGGCCGCAAAGGCGCTCGATGTTTTCGAGCAAGCCGTGAAGAAGGAGGCCACGGCTGCCACGCTGCTGGGCCAAGGCGTAGCTCAACCGCAATCGACCTTCCGCTCGACATCGACCGCGCTGGCCGATAGCACTCGGGAAGCCACCACCACGCTGGCGGCTTGCAACAGACACAACCGAATACCACGTTTCCAAAGCGATTGACCCCGCGAACGGCCCGCCCGCATTGCGCCACGCCGCCGATATGGCGATGCGATCCTGACCTGAACGGGCCATGGGCAGCGGCTTGGAACACGTGGCCCATGAACCTACGATAACGAAGGTCGGCCGACGATTGCTCCTGCATGGAGTCGAATGAACTTCGGCATTGGAGCAACCGCGGCTACGAACCAGCAATTCGAAACGCTACGACGAGTCCCTAAGCGCATTGGAGTGAGCCTGACAGATGAACCCATCGCGCTGAGTAATCGCGCCTTCACATATTTGAAGATGGGCAAGAAATGAGGAGGCCTGGGCCGATGTGGAGCGCAGCATCAAGAACTATCCGAGCATGCCTATGCGCTGCGCACGTGCTGTGCTCCGCTTGCAGAAAGGCGAACGCGAGAAGGCTTGCTACGACCTCACCGTGGCCAAGGCCTTGGCCAACATTCGGATGTGGACCAGCTCATGCAGCAGCATTGCGCTGGCGGACAGCCCAAGCTGATAGCTGTTCAGCGCTGGATCGAGACGCACGCGCGACCCGCCAGATTCTTCCGTGAAGCGAAGCACGTATGCGCCGGGCGCCGCATTCAGACCTGACCGCCGCATCGCCCCTCTGGAAACGATGCGCGCCGCATGAATGTCCCGGACTGCCGCATCGAAAACCTGCAGCCGACCCGCAGTCGCGAGCGCAGGGGTGAAGGCAATCTGATGAGGGATTCGGAACACCGAGATAATCGAAGACTGATTCTCGGGGATGCCTTACCGCTCTCATACACGACCTCGAATTCATCAAGGCCTGCTTCAACCACATGGCCGGGATCCGTGTCCACTGCGTGGCGATGAGGCGCATAGTGGCAGTTGGCGCTATGAAAGAGGCGATGATGATGTCGCGCTGGACCGGCGGGCTGTTGCCGGTTGTTGTTGAGTCCACCGTTTCACGGTAACGCTGCTGCTTCATTATTGAGGGCGATGACCAACTGACCGTTCGAATGCCGCTCCCCCCCGTTGAAGAACCAGCGCCTATAGCGCACACGAGGAACTTGGCCCATTGGTGGCATCGAATGCCGGCGATGTAAGCACCACATTGCCACCATCCACATCATCCGTCCCGGCAGCGCCAATACCATTGCCCGTCACATAGGCCTGATCGCCGCAATCACCTTACGGACATCGGCACCGGGATTCGATGGAGAGTTGCCCAGCACCGTGCCAACAGGAACGCCGCGCTCCCAGAAGACCGCTGTCGCCATTGCGCTGGTTGACCAGCCCAGGTTCAATGCGAAATCATCCGCATATCCGGGCTGAAGCTGCATATCGACCACGTTCGTTCCTTGCGCGCTCAAGAGTTGCGGTGCCAAAGCACGCCGTATTCCACCCCTGCTGCCAGCCGTCACCGCATAAGTGTCAGCGAAAGCACCAACGATGGCGTAACTGCCATCGGGCTGGGTGGTAGCTGTGTAGCTGTAAGTCGGGCTCACCCGAATTGAACAGTGGCACCACCAACGGGGCACCCGTCCCCGCAGTAGTCACTGTGCCAGAAATAGTGAACGGCTCCTAACGGCTGTAATTGGATGTTCAATAAGGTGACTTGACCATTCACCAAGGCGACATCGTTGATGACATTGGCTAAGGTAGCCCGGCGCCGAGGCAGATACCGTATAGCCTCCCGCAGTATGGTATCCCGTGGCGTAAGGCTATGATTGCTGTAATGTCCTCCGATGTTGTTCCGCTGGTCGCACTGTGGCATTGCCAACTGGCAAACCAGTGATGGCGTTGAGCCCTCAAGCCGGCATCATGCCTGGGTGTAAGTGGGCGCGAGCACGAAAAGGCCGGGATTCCATGTCGGAGATGACCAAAGTGCCTGATGGAAAGAAGGGATAAACGCCCTGGGCCCCATTGAAACCATCGCCAGTGAAGGTGAAGTGTCATAGTGCCCCACTTCAACCATGTTGTGCGGGTCGCTCACATCGTAGATGGAAACGCCATATGTGTAGTACGATGTGACGGCGTAATCATTGAGCCAATACGTGTTATGCGGTATGGCGCCGGAGCCATTGTCACTGCGCAATCGATCCTCCGTGATGTCGGTGGGATCGCTCACGTCATAAGCACCCACGTACGAATTGGTCCGCTCGTCGGTGGTGAAGAGG
>JADJOG010000038.1 GCA_016713865.1 Flavobacteriales bacterium
TAACGCTCCCAACGATCTTTATGTTGCTTTGGCATTGAACCAACCGCCAACTTTCCCGCTGTACAATGGGAAAACTTTCAACCCTCAACCTTCGAGCAACAATGCGCTACCGCCGCCTCGGCCGCTCCGGCCTCCAAGTCTCCGAAGTCTCATTGGGCTCCTGGCTCACCTTCGGCAAGCTCATCGCCGACGATACCGCCGCCGATCTGATGAAGCTCGCCTACGACAACGGCATCAACTTCTTCGACAACGCCGAGATCTATTCGCGCGGCGAGAGCGAGCGCGTCATGGGCCGCATCCTGAAGCAGATGGAATGGCCGCGCGACCTGGATCGTGAGCAGCAAGGTGTTCTTTGGCGCGGGCGGTAAGCTGCCCACGCAATTGGGTCTTCATCGCAAGCACGTGGTGGAAGCCTGCCACGATGCGCTCAAGCGCTTGCAAGTGAATTACCTCGACTTATACTACTGCCACCGGCCAGACCCCAACACGCCCATCGACGAGACGGTGTGGACCATGCACCAGCTGATCATGCAAGGCAAGGTCCTCTACTGGGGCACCAGCGAATGGAGCGCCGAGCAGATCAAGGAAGCGCACGCCATTGCGGAGAAGCATCACCTCACCGCGCCTGTGATGGAGCAGCCGCAGTACAACCTCTTCCACCGCGAGAAGGTGGAGAAGGAGTTCGCGCCGCTCTACGATACCGTTGGCCTCGGAACCACGATCTGGAGCCCGCTTGCGAGCGGTGTGCTCAGTGGCAAGCACGGCACCAGCGCAGAGCAGGGCACACGTCTCACGGCCGAAGGACTCGATTGGCTGCGCGAGCGTGAATTGAATGCGGCACGTCTCAGTGCGGTGGAGAAGCTGAAGCCCATTGCAGCGGAACTCGGTCTTTCACTTCCCGTCTTCGCCATCGCTTGGTGCCTGAAGAACCCGCACGTGAGTGCGGTGATCCTCGGCGCGAGCAAGGTGACGCAGCTCGAAGAGAACTTGAAAGCGGTGGAAGCGCAGGACTTGCTCACTGCTGAGGTGATGAAGAAGGTGGAAGACGTGTTGAAGGGGGAGCGGTTGAGCACGTGGTGAGGGTTCAAAATGTTGAGGAGAGCAGCATATGATGCCGCGAACACGCGCGTTATGAAGCCAATCTCGAACATGCGGCCAATCCTTCTCACCTCGATGCTATTGGCATCGGAATCCGCCGGCCAAGGGGTTGCGAGCACCCTCTATGGCACCGATGGGGGGCATGCGGGATTCGCTTTGGCAGCCACCACGGATGGCGGTTGGGTGCTCGCCGGCAAAAGCGGCTCAATAGCCGACGGCTCCGAATTGATGATAATCAAGGTGGATGCACAGGGAACGGTTCATTGGAGCCACTCCCATGGTTCGCCATTCGACGACGAGGTCCGGGCCGTGCAGCCCCTCGCCGATGGAGGTTTCATAGCATGCGGGCACATCATCAACGCCGACAGCATGCCAACCATGGTCGTCCTCCGCTTGGATTCCGTTGGCGCCCTGCTGTGGGAGCGCACCTACATGTATCCCGGCGGAGCAAGCAAAGGATTCGATGTGGTCCAAGCCGAGGAAGGTGCGGTGCTGGCGGTGGGCTTCGTGCAACGACGCGACACGATGGATGCCATCGTGCTCAAATTCCTGCCTGATGGCACAATGGATTGGGAGAAGAGATTCGACATGGGCGGTGATGAGCGCGCTGTCAAGGTGCTCGCCGTTCCAGATGATGGCTATGCAGTGCTCATAAGCGACCTGTGGTCAAGCCTCGTCACCGAATCGGCTCATCTGCTTCGCATCAGCGCGGACGGGGAAACCATCTGGCGCGCCTCATACGCCAATGAAGGTGCTAATGAGGCCCACACACTCCCTGCGCACATCGGACGGAGGATACTCATCACTGGGACCAAGGGATTCACGCATCGCGACGCTGTGCCGATCCGCTCCGGCCCGGAAGGGCAGGAACTATGGCGAAAGACTCATGGCTCACTCTTCTTGGACGAAAAGGCCTGCACCGCTGTCGAGCTTCCGAATGGAGAATTCTTGGTCGGCGGCAGCAATCAGGTGATCGGTATGGCTGGGATGCATGCCGTGCTCATTCGATTCAATGGGAACGGCGAAGTCATGAACCAGCGTCGATTCCCACAAGGCGACTATTCCGAGATCCAAGCCCTGAGCCTCATCAATGACACCTGTTTGGCTGCGTTCGGCAGCGCAGTGACAATGGCCGGGCCGCATGCATGGTCGGCGATGCGCTTCTTGACGGTTTGTGAAAGCGCCTTTCTGGTCGATGAGAACGTGGCGTCCACATCAGCGCCAATTGGCATCCATCCGAACCCGGCCGATCAAGTCGTGCGAATCCGATCATGGGGCAAGGACATGAATCGCATCGTGCTTTGGGAGGCAATCGGACGCAACGTGTTCGATTCCAGCTTCGGAGGAACGCAGTATGTGGAGTTGTCGATTGACCGTTTACCAGCAAGCGTATACACGGCAGGCGTCTATTTCATCGACGGAACAATAAGGAAAGCTCGTTTGGCGGTTTGCCGCTAGTGCAAGTACGTGATGTCAAAGCTCCAAGTAAGGATGAAGCAATTTGCTGAATTGATCTGTGCATGATGCACCACCAATGGTCACGCCTGGTTCAAGCAGGCCTCAATCGGCTGCGCGAGCGAGAGCTCACAGAACTGCGGGTGAAGAAGGTGAAGGATGTGAAGGAGGTGGCCGACGCGCTCGGTCTTTCACTTCCTGTCTTCGCCATCGCTTGGTGCTTGAAGAACCCGCGCGTGAGCACCGTGATCCTCGGCGCCAGCAAAGTGCCGCAGCTCGAAGAGAACTTGAAAGCGGTGGAAGCGCAGGACTTGCTCACTGCTGAGGTGATGAAGAAGGTGGAAGATGTGCTGAAGGGGGAGCGCTTGAGCACCTGGTGATTTCGGCCGCAGAGCCATTCGTCTGCTCAAGACGCCTTTTATGGAGCGTTAAGCCTCCTGCCTGCGTCCTGCCATTCACTGACAGGGATCGCCACTCACGGGCTCTTGCTTCCAAGGCCTTGCCTTTCGGTGAACGTTTGCGGCGCCAAAAACGACACCGCCATGAACGCACTCCGTCATCTCATCCTTCCGCCGGTCCTGCTGATCGCTTCGCTGAGCGCTACCGCGCAAACCAGGACGGTCACTTACCAATGGCTCAACCAGCCTTGCGCCGAGTTGATCAACTGCGAGGGCGGATGCTCGGCCTGCAACCAAATAGCGTTATCGTGGTGCATCACCGGGTTCAGAATGGCCCAAGAAGCCCTATGGGATGCAGCGCACGGGCAGGCTCAGGTAGTGCCCATTCGGCGCAGGTGCATTCACCAAGCACAGCACATCGCTCCCAATCGATCAGGCCCCGGCGACCACAGGCTTCGAAACCGCCTTCACCTCCCGCACCTTCACCCACCGGTACAGCACCTTCGTCAGCAGCAGGAACATCACCGGCACGATCACCAGGGTGAGGAAGGTGGCGAAGACGAGGCCGAAGATCACCGTCCAGCTCATGGGCCCCCAGAACACGGTGTTGTCGCCGCCGAGCGTGAACTGAGCATCGAGCGCGCTGAAGAGCGTGAAGAAGTTGATGTTGATGCCGATGGCCAGCGGGATCAAGCCAAGCACCGTGGTGATGGCTGTGAGCAGCACCGGGCGCAAGCGGCGCGCTCCGGCATCCTCGATGGTTGCCAGCACCTCCGACATCGGCAAGCGCTGATGCGGCTCCAATCCCAGCTCGGCCTTGCGACGGCCCTGCAGCAGCATCATGAAGTCGACGAGCACGATGGCGTTGTTCACCACGATGCCCGCCAATGAGATGATGCCCACCATGGTCATCATGATCACGAACTCCATGCGGAAGATCACCAGGCCGAGGAACACGCCGATCAGCGAGAAGACCACGCTGCTCACGATGATGCCAGGGATGGCCGCGCTATTGAACTGAGCCACGATGATGAGGAATACGAGGAAGACGGCGATCAAGAGCGCGGTGCTCAGAAAGCTCATTTCCTTGGCCTGCTCCTTCAGTTCTCCGGTGAACTCATAGGAGAAGCGCGGGTCCTTCGGATAACTCTCGAATGCAGCGATCACTTCATTCACCACCTGCTCCTTCTTGAATTCGTCGGTGACATTGCTATGCACCTGCACCATGCGCTTGAGGTCCTTGCGCTTCACGGCGCTGAAGGTGCTGGTGTACTTGGGGGAGGCCAGCGCGCTGATTGGCACTTGGCGGATCTGCCCGTTGGTCTGGTCGCGGAAGGTGACGCGCATGCCCATGAGCACCTCGGGGTCGTAACGGAACTCATCCTTCAGGCGGATGTTCACGGGGTAATCATCCTCACCCTGCTTGTACGTGCTGACCTCGCGGCCGTAAAGCGCGGTGCGCAATGCATCGCCGATGGCCCAGGTGCTCACATTGTAGCGGCGCGCTTTCGCGCGGTCGATCTCGATCGGCATCTCGGGCTTGCCCATCTCGATATCGAGCTTCAGTTCCTCCACCATGTCGATGTGCTGATCCTTGAGGAACTCGCGCACCTTCTCGCCCTCAGCGATCAGCGCGTTCACATCGTCGCCCTTGATCTCGAGGTTGATGGCCTTGGGCACGGGCGGACCAGCGGGATCCTTATCCACGATGAGCGTTACGCCCGGCACGCCGCGCACGGCCTCACGGATCTCATGCATCAGTTGCATGGAGCGCAGGCCGCGGCGCTCGGCGAACTTCACGAAGGTGACTTGCACGCGTCCTTTGTGCGGCGTGGCATCGAAACTGGGCCCGCTCATGGGATCGCTGGTGCCCTCGCCCACTTGCGCGATCACGCTGGTGACCATGAAGTTCCTCAGCTTCTTCACCGTGCTGCCATCGTGCAGGGTATCGATCACCTCGTCGTTGTACTCCGGACGATCGAGCACTTCCTTGATACGACGCTCCACTTCGAGCGTGGTGAGGTTCGTCTCATTGATGTCTGTGCCAATGGGCTTCTCGACGAACACATTCACATAGAGCGGCTCGTTCACCGGGAAGAAGAGCGTATTGGGCGGGAAGATGCCCGTGAGCATGAAGGGAGAAGATGAGCAGTCCGATGGTGCCCAGGAACATGTTGCGCGGCCGCTTGCCGTGCAGTGCCCACACGAGGAAGGTGCGATAACGCCGCTCCAGACGCGGCATGGTGATGGTCTGGAAACGCACGCTTGCCGGATAGAGCAAGTAGTGGTTCAGGTAGCCGAACAGGCCGAAGGTGAGCGCGAGGTTGCCGAGGGTGAAAAGGAAGGTGTTTCCACCGAAGTGGCCGAGCAAGCTGAAGAGCAAGCCAAGGCCGGTCATCCATCCACCTACTTTGAAGGTGAGGAAGCGCGTGGGACCCTCTTGCTCCACCTTCATGTAGCGCGATGCGAGCATGGGATTGATGATGAGGCCCACGAAGAGCGAGCTGGCCAGCACCACCATGAGCGTGATGGGCAGGAACTTCATGAATTCGCCCATGATGCCGGGCCACATGAGCAGGGGAATGAATACCGCCACCGTTGTCGCCGTGCTGGCGATGATGGGCCAGGCCACTTCACCGATGCCATTCTTCGCCGCGCGGATGGGATCCTGTCCTTCGCCCATGAGACGGTGGGTGTTCTCGATCACCACGATGCCGTTGTCCACCAGCATGCCCAGCGCGAGCACGAGGCTGAAGAGCACCATCATGTTGAGCGTGTAGCCCATGCTGTTGAGCACGATGAAGCTCAGCAGCATGCTCATGGGAATGGCGATGCCCACGAACACCGCGTTGCGCAGGCCCAAGAAGAACATGAGCACGCCCACCACCAGCAGGATCCCGAAGATGATGGAGTTCTCGAGCTCATCCACCTGCGTGCGTGTCTGATCACTCATGTCGCCGGTGATGGAGACGCTGAGGTCGCGTGGGAGCACGTCGCGTTGGAAGCGCGAGAGCTGCGCCTTCACGCTATCACTCAGCACGAGCAGGTTCTTGCCGCTGCGCTTGATCACATCCACCATCACAACAGGCTGTCCGAACTCGCGGGCGAAGCTGGTTGGCTCCACGTAGGTGAAGGCCACATCGGCGATCTCGCCCAGGCGCACGATCTCGAGGTTCTCCTGCTTCACGATGATCTCCTTCACTTCTTCCGGGTTCGTGAACTCGCCATTCACGCTCACGGTGCGGCGCAGGCCATCGATGAGCACCTCACCGCCGCTCACGCTCAGGTTCTCGCTCTGCACCGCGCCGGCCACATCCTGGAAGCTGATCTGGCGCGCTTCCATTTTCGGCAGGTCGAGGCTGATGCGTAGCTCCTTCTTCGGCACGCCGCGGATCTCCACCTTGTTCACCTCTTCCAGATCCTCCAGCTTGTCCTCCAGCTGTTCGGCCCACTTGTTCAATTGGTCCAGGCTGTAATCGCCGCTGAGGTTGATGTTCATCACCGGCATCATCTCCGAGAAGTTCATCTCGAACACGCCAGGCTCTGCGGGCAGATCGGTGGGGAAGTCAGGATCGGCCTTGGCCTTATCCACGGCATCCTTCACTTTCCGCAGCGCCTCGGTGGGCGAAACACTGAAGTCGAATTTGACGTGGATGGTGCTGTAGCCCTGCACGCTCGTGCTCAAGATGTCATCGACGCCGGTGATGGTCTTGATCTCCTTCTCGATGGGACGCGTCACGAGCTTCTCCATGTCCTCGGGCGCATTGCCGGGATAGAAGGTGCTCACGAATATCTCCGGGGTGACCACCTCGGGAAAGGCCTCGCGCGGCATGCCGGTGTAGGCGTTCCAGCCGATGAGTGCGATGAGGATGCTGAGCACCATCACGGTGGCGCGGTTGTCCACCGCCCATGAGGCGATTCCGAAGCGCTTGTTGTCTGAGAGGGGTTGGCCGTTGTCTTGTGACATGGGACTATTGGATGGCCGCAGAGGCACAGTGGCGCTGGGAGATTCAGTCCTCAGCGCTTGTGCGATCCATCATCGGCTGGTTGTTGTTGAATTCAATGGGTCGCCGCTACAGGTCCGTTGGGCAAGTCGCTGCGCGTTGAATATCACGCGCCTTTCATCACCTGCACCTCCTGTTGATCCACCACCAGGCGGGCGCCTTGATCGATGAGCGTCTCGCCGCCCTTGAGGCCGTTCTCTTCGCGCTGCAGCAGCAACTCGCCGCCTTGCGTGCTTACCACCTTCACGAAGTGCTTGCGCGTGCGTGCTTGTCCGGCATTTTCCTCAAGCACGAACACGTAGGCTTGGCCAGCGCTGTTCTCCATCACCAAGCGGCTGGGCACCACCAGGGCCTCGGGCTCATCGAGGTCGCGGATGCGCACGTTCACCAATTGGTTGGGGCGCAGTTTCGTTCCGTTATCGAATCGCAAGGTGACCTTGAAGGTGCGGTTGTTCGGATTGATGTAGCTGCCGCACTGATCGATGGTGGCCATGAGTTTCTCGCGCGTCTCGGGGATATGCACCTCCACCGGATCGCCGGCCTTCACCTTGGTGAGCAGGTCCTCTGCGAGATCCACTTCGATGCTCGCTTTGCCCAGTGCCACCACGCGCGCCACGGGCATCATGGGGTTGGCCATGTCACCCAGGTTCGGGAAGATCTCGTCCACCACGCCTGCGAATGGCGCACGCACCTCGGCGCCGCGCAGTTGCTCCTTCAGTGAGAGGAGTTGCGCTTCCCCTGAATCCTTGTTTGCCTTGGCCTGCAGGTATTGCACTTCGCTGCCGATCTTCTGCTGCCAGAGTCCCGCTTGCTTCTCATACACCTTGCGCGCCAGTTCCACTTGCGCTTCGGCCTGACGGATGCTCTCGCGCAGAGCATCGGTGTCAATGTCCACGATCAGCTGGCCCTTGGCTACGCTCTGCCCTTGCTGCACCAAGATGCGGCGCACTTCGCCTCCACTCGTTGTGTACACCAGCGCATTCTGGTCGGCACGCACGCTGCCATGCGCTTCGGTCCAGTGCGCGAAGGGCTTCACCTGCAGCGCATAGGTGGTCACCATGGGCAAGGAGCGCTTCAGGTCAGGATCGTTGGCCGCGAGCCAATTCTCGATCTCGGCGATGGATTTATTGAGCTTGTCGCGCTCGGTCTTCAGCGAGTCGCGCGTGGCGCGCTTGGCCGTCAGCTGCGCATCCGTGTCGGGACCAGCGGTGCCGCATGCGGCCAACAGTGTGGCAATAGCGAGATATACGATCGTGTTCTTCATCACAGTTGGTTCTTGGGTCTTGTTCCTTGTGTCTTGCGCCTTGTGTCTTCAGTAGAGGTCGAGTGCGCGGCGCAGATCGGCGCGCGCGGTGAGCAGATCCACGAGGCGCTGCACGTATTGCTGCTGGGCCATGAGGCTGTTGCCACGCTCCTGCGTGAGCTCGAAGCTGCTGGCGGCGCCCTGTCCGAACTTTATGCTGGTGCGCTCTACGATGCGTTGTGCGAGCAGCAGGTTGCGCTCTTCGGTGCGGTAATTCTCGAATGCGGTACGGGCCTGGCTGCGCGTGCGCTCCACTTCGGCCAGCAAGCGCTGCTCGGTGGCGGTCCGGTTCAATTCAACCTGCTTCAGCGCCACCTGCGCTTGCTTCACCTTGTGGTAGCGGTTGCCGCTGCTGAAGATGGGCACGTTGAGCTTAAGGCCCCAGAGTGTTGTAGGATAGAAGGGGTAATCGCCGCCTGGATCGAAGTCGGGGCCGTTCCACACCTGCTGGTGGCTGATGAAGCCGCCTAGGCTCGGCAATCCCTTCGCGCGTTCGTTACGCATGTTCAGCGTTTGCAAGCGAATGAGCGTTTCGGCCTCCTTCAATTCGATGTGCTGACCGGCCGCGAAGCCTTGCTCGGTGAGCGCTGTCTCGTTGGCGTCGTTGAGGATTGAGCGCAGGTCGTCGGTGAGGATGATGGGCGTTCCCTGCGGCACGCCGAGGGTGAGAGCGAGCATCATGCGCGCTACGCTGGCCTGCTGCTGCAAACTGTTCTTCAGGCTCGTGGTCTGATCGAGCTGAATCGTGAGCCGATCCACATCCGTCTCTTCGAGGAAGCCGGCCTCGGCCATGGCGCGTGCCTCACGCAGGCTCTGCTCGATCAGCGGGATGCCTTCGCCAGTGATGCGCACGCCTTCTTCGGCAGCCAGCACACCGTAATATGCTTTTGCGGTCTGGTTGCGCGCATCGGCGCGGGTCTTCTCCAACTCCTCGCGGCTCTGCTGCGCCAATGCCTTGGTGGCCTGCAGCCCGATGAGGTAGCTGCCATCGAAGATGAGCTGGCTCAGCGTTACGCCCGCACTGGCATTCCATGGCAGGCTGAATTGCGCAGCGAGGTAATCAGGTCCTTGGCCCGGCGTGAAGAAGTTGGGCACCAGCTGGGTGGGCACATCGATGAAGTTCTGCAACTGCGCCTCGCCGTTGATCTGCGGCAGGCCGATGGCCGTGATCTCCTTCACGCGGTGGCGGGCCTTCTCGGCCTCGAGCGCGCTGGCCTGCACGCTGTAGCTCTGCTGCGCGGCCATGTCCATGGCTTGTTTCAGCGAGATGCTGATAGGCCCTTGCGCATGGGTCTGCTGCGGCAGGTTGGCGAACAAACCGGCGGCGATAGCAATGGTGGCGAATAGCGTTCTCATCAGGCGCGTTCTTTCTTGGCTTTCTTCTCGAGATAGGTGATGCCCTTCTTGCTGGCGATGCCGCGGATGTGGTACTCGAAGTGCTTCCACAGCACATCGCTCAGGTTGAATTGGTCCGTGGGGAACACCCGGCCGTCCCACGTGGAATCGATGCGGGCGATGTAGAGCCGCGTGATCACCTCCACGTCCAGATCCTCCCGGTAGAGGCCTTCGGCGATGCCCTTGCGCAGGTTGGAGGTCACGCAGGTGTACACATCCTCCTGCTCGCGCTGCTCCATGATCTCCCACGCCTTGGGGTGGTATTTCTGGAGGTCGAACTGCACGCTGGGGTGCATGTTGCCCACCTGCGCCACGATGAACTTGGTGATCTCCTCGTTCTCGTCGATGGCGTTGAGCCCCCGCTCGCAGATGGCATTGATGGTATCGCGGTGGAAGCCGCAGACCGCGGTCACCGTCTGCTCCACCATATCGTTCTTGTCCGTGAAATGCTCATAGAGCGTCTTCTTGCTCATGCGCAGGTGCGTGGCCACGTCGTCCATGGTCATGCTCTTGATGCCCAAGCGCATGAAGAGCTTCAGCGCCTGCTCCAGGATCTCTTTCTTCTTCTCGTCCATGAATGCCTGCCGGATTCGGGGCGCAAACGTAGGGCACAGTGGAAACGATTTGCAACAGGAAACGTTTCCGCTGTGATGAGCGGTTATTCGGGTGGATGAACGCGGAAGCCGTCGTGCACCAGTGAAGCAGTGGACCAGATGCGCGATGCTGCCAGGCTTGCGAAACCGTTCGATCGTAGCGCCTCTGGTCCATTGCTTCACTGAACAACTGGTCCACTGTTCCGTTCCTTTGACCTCCCGTCGCGGGATGTAACACATGCGCCAGCGTTTCACGACCCTATTAGCAGCACTCCTCCCCGCACTGGTATTCGCCCAATTCCAACCCATGTCCACTACCCCTATAGGCGGCGCCAATGAGCCCCTCACCATCGAAGTCTGGAGCGATGTGGTCTGCCCGTTCTGTTATATCGGCAAGCGCGAATTGGAGAGTGCATTGGCACGTTTCCCCCACCGCGATCAGGTGCGCTTGGTGTGGAAGAGCTTCGAGCTGGACCCCAGCGCTCCCGACCGCGCGCCGCACGACACCTACGGCATGCTCATGGAGCGCTACCGCATCAGCCGCGATGAGGCGAAGTCGCGCGTGAGCGGCGTTACGCAGCGCGCGGCCAGCCTCGGATTGAGCTACGACTTCGAGAAGGTGATCGTGGGAGCTCGTTGCAGGCGCATCGGCTCTTGCAATACGCCAAGAGCATCGGCAAAGGCGACGCGATGAAAGAGCGGCTCTTCCGCGCCTACTTCACCGAGGGCAGGCACTTGGCCGATAAGCCCACCTTGCTCACGCTCGCAGTGGAGGCAGGACTGAAAACGGACGATGCGCGCAAAGCCTTGGAAGGCGACGCATGGCTGAAGGAAGTGCGCGCCGATGAGCAGGAGGCGCGACAGATCGGCGTGAGCGGCGTGCCCTTCTTCGCTTTCAACAGGCGCTTCGCGGTGAGCGGCGCGCAGAGCAGCGCGGTATTCCTGCAGGCGCTGGAGAAGGCTTGGGCGGAGCGGGGGAGTAGCCGGGGCTACTTCCCTTCGAGGCGCTTCAGCAGGTCGCCGTAGTACGAATCGCCGATAGGGATCGAGCCTTTGTCATCCTCCATGATCACGTGTGGGGCATCAACGGCCGCGATCTTATCGATGCGCACGATGAAGCTGCGGTGGATGCGCATGAACTTGTCCGATGGCAATCGTGATTCGATGTGCTTCATGGTGCCATGCACCACATAGCGCCGATCCTTCAGGTGCACCGAGAAGTAATCCTTCAGCGCCGAGATGAAATAGACCTCTTCGGGAGCCACACGCACCTGCCGACCTTCGTGCTTGAGGAATAACGGCTCTGGCGGCTTGCTCGTGGCAAGCTCGTGCAGCTTGTTGCGCTCGCGCACCACCTCGGCGTCCTGCGCGTGCTTGTGCAAGGCGATCTCGATGGCCGTTTGCACTTCGATTGCCTTGAAGGGCTTCACGATATAGCCGTAAGGCTCCGCGATTCGAGCGCGGCTCAGCGTTGCCTCATCGGAATATGCCGTCAGGAAGATCACCGGCAACCCCAATTGGCCGCGTATGGTCATGGCCGCCTCGATGCCGCTCATGTCGCCCTTCAGCATGATGTCCATGAGCACCATTTCGGGGCGCTCACGCTCGGCGATCTCGATAGCCGTTGCGCCATCGGCCGCGCCACCGACCACGACATGACCGAGTTTCTCCAATGTGCTTTGGATGTCCTTGCGGACGATTCCTTCGTCTTCCACCACCAGGATCCTTGCTGCCATGCGGTAAAGATGTTGGTTCCTGAGCGCTTGGTATCCGAATAAGCGCGCTCGGGCCTCAACAATACGCTCCCGATCAGGCGATGTTCGGTGCATTAGACCAAGAGGCGCGGGTGCTCGACCGGGATATGGCTATGCACTTCGCGACATCCCGATTCAGACAAGAAAAGCGCGTGGTTGATGCAGCATCGCGGTGAGCCATTCGCAGCGCTGGCACGAACCGCACCTTTGCGAAATGGAGCAGCGAGATCATCTGATGCGGCAATTCGAGCGCATGGGCGCAGCATTAGCCCAGCTGCTGGCCGCACTATTGGGCAAGGGCCCCCAGGCCACAATCGAGCGCCGCTCCGTTGAGGACGAGGTAGGCCGGTTGCTTACGGTTGGTCCCGAAGAGCTGCCTCGACTTGCTCCGGAAGCACTGATCGATCGCATCCAACAAAGCCAAGACTGGAATGAGCAGTCGCTGGACCAATTGGCCGATGCGCTGGTGGCGCTTGCTGAAGCCTATTCCGCCGATAGCCGTGAGCGCGCCGATGCGTACCGCCGTCAGGCACTGGCCCTGTTGGATCTGTTGAACCGGACCAGCACGAGCTTCTCGATGGAACGGAATGCCAAAGCCTCGAAGCTCCAAGGTTGCATTTCGTGAGCGCATTGCCGCTGCGCACCAACTACTGCAGGTCGCGAAATCATAGAGCATCCATTCAAGCCATTTGCACAGAGGGACAACACATCGTCGATCAAGCGACGCTGCGTGCAAGCGCCGATGAGGTTATCTTGACCCCACGGTGTCAGCCGCGCTCAACGGCCCGGCCATCATAGATCAAGTGCCCGCGATAAAAAGTAAGCGCAGCGGTTCAGCATCGCGGGTGCTCCTTCTTCGTACTCTTTAGATACGTGGGTGTGAGCGGAGCACAAGGCAATGCGCATTTCCTACGTGTATGGGGCTGGCGTGAAAGGGCGCTCTAGGTCACGGCAACTGAACCGCTCTGATATTGGTCGGGACACTTCCGCCAATGTTCACCAGGATCGGATCCCGGTCGTTGGGTGGAGCCCGTGTACTTCACCAAACCATCCATGTTCACGTCCTCGTTGTGGTAGCCGTTGGCGGTGTTGGTGGGCACCGACCCACCGATGCGCACCAATAGCGGGTCGCGATCGTTGGTTGATCCCGTGTATTTGATGGTGCCATCGAAATTCACATCGCCGCACCACAAGGTTCCGACTCCGCTGCTGGTCTTACGGGCGTTGTTCCCATAGACGGGCGTGGCGGGCAGGGAGAAGTCGATGAACGGGCTTCGCGAAAAATCCACCGGTTGCGCGGTCATCACGCCCAAATGATTGCGGTGGCGCACGGCCACGTAGTACGAGCCGTTGGGGTTCGGGGAGAAAGAGGGCAGTTGTTCCCAGTTGCTAGTTCGTATGGTCCCGTTCCTCAGCAGTAGGCCGCTGAGTGAGGATACGATGTTCGCTGGATCCAATGGGTCGCGGTATTCCACCAGCACCCAATCCACCACCTCGGTTCCCGCGCTCCCGTCCAACGACAACGTATGGATGTTGGCGGGAGCAACCTCGCCACCACCATTGCCACTGTGCACAGCCAGCGCAGTGTACGGGCTCGACAAGCGGAAGTATCGCTGCATCGCGCAGGGATTTTCCATAGCGCCATTCAGGAAGGGTCCGTCCAGCATCACGCGTATCGTGTTGCAGGGATGCATGCAGGTGTACAACCTTGTCTGTGGTACCGAAGTAGTAACCCACAGCGAATGGATCCCCGTTGCGTGCCTGATCGTGTCCAAGGCGAAAAAGTCGGGGACAAAGCGACTGGCAAGCGCGATACCCGTCCGAGCATCACAGACCACATGCCCTTGGTCCGCCACATAGAACCTGTCCTCATGGGCTGTTACACATTGGTACCCGCTGATGGAGTACGGCGCGGCTGCTCCGGTAATTGCATCCAAAACCAAATTGGCGTTCACAGGAAAGCCGAGATCATCATTCAGCCCACTGATGAACAACCTACCACCGGCCTTGGCCAATTGCCAGGCACTGCCGGCGTTGACAAAATCCACCGCAAGGGTCAGCACGGTGGCGGTGGACACTTTGATGGAACCCACCCGCTTGCGTGGTTGCCCACCAATGGATGTGATATGCCCGCAAACGAACAGCGTATCGTTGTCCAAGAGAATGTCCATGGGCTCATCCGCTGCACCTAGCGGCACGTTCCATGGAAGTGCGGCCGCGCTGGTGATGGAGAGCGCCGCCAGGTGCTCACGTGTTTGTCCGCCAATGGACCTGAAAGCGCCGCATACGAACAAAGTATCTCCTTTCACGGCCAGGTCGGTCACATGGATCGTATCCAGCGCCACGGACCAAGGCAGCGCATCACCGCTGACCGGATCATCGCCGCAAGGCCCGTACGGCTGGTGCCGCCGAGCTGGCTGAGACGCCACCGGCGAAGACAGCCCCTGTGCCTGCACGCTCCAGTGCGTAAACCGCATTGTTCGCTTGTGGTGCCCATGCGGTGGGCACACCGGTGGCGGATCGAAGGCCACGATGTTGCGGCGCGACAATCCGCCGCCGCGCTGGAACACTCCACCGGCGAACCGTGCGCCACCTTGGGCAGCGATGCACAGCACCGTGCTCTCCGTGGCCGGTGACCAGTCCGTGACGGTTGGCAACCCTGAGCTCGGCACACCGAAGGCCGCGAGCCGTTGCCGACCCAAACCATCCACCAACGTAAAGTCACCGCCCGCATAGAGCGTGTTGTTGGCGACAGCGAGACAGAAAACATCGCCGTTCAACTCTCTGCTCCAGCTTTGCAGAACGCCGCTCGCATTCACCAATGCAATATGGTTCCGTGCCGTAGCCGAAACCATGTTGAAATCGCCGCCGAAGAAGACGTCGGTGCCCGATAGCGCGATCGTGCGCACCGTGCCGTTCGCGTTGGGGTTCCACGCTTGCGGGGTGTTGGAGGTGGGCGGGAAGGCCGCGATGCGATTGCGGGCGGTGAGCAGATTGACCAAGGTGAACGCACCACCGACATAGACCACCGTGGGCGTGGCTACGATACTGTACACCGCTCCATTGGCATTCGGCGTCCAACTGGTGAGCGCGTGGTTTGCTCACCGTGAAGGATGCGCCGCGGGATCCGCGGATTGCCGTTCACCGAACTGAAACGCCGCCAACGTATAGCCTGTCACTGTTCAATGACATGCACCGCACCGGGCCATTACTGTTACCCGCTGTCCAGGCCACGTTCGCGCCGGTGGATAATCGCAGTGCTGCAAGATTGCTGCGCGACGCGGAATTCACATTGGAGAACTGACCACCCAGATAAAGGGTGTCCCCAGAGCAGGAGGCGCACCTCTCCGTTCACCGCCGGGCTCCATGGTGCGAGACTCCCATCACTGAGAATGCGGGCGAGATGTTGTCGAGGTTGTCCATCGACTGTAGAAAACGCGCCACCGATGATCCAACCACCCGAACCATCGGGCAACACGCAACGCACCGTGCTGTCGGCGATCGGGAAGCCATCCGTGGCGAACCCGCTCGTGGCATCCAGCTCTCCACCTAAGGTATCGGGGTGGGTGGCACAAACCCGTTCGAAATAACCACCCACCAGGATCCGGTCCGCCACGGTATCCTCCGTTACGCAATACCCCAACCCATTGTCCAAATGCCAGAATGCAGGGTCGATGGTGCAGAGTTCTGCGCGCGCAGCACGAGGCTGGAAAGTGCGAGAGCGCCGCGCATCAGAAGAGTGCGCTGATGTCTCACGAGCGATGGATTCATCAGACAAAACTCCTATGCGTCTTGTTCTACCGGAACAACCCTTTCCGGGTTGATCACATGGCGTCACCCGCGCGGGTTATTGTGCCGTCTGCGGTCTCCTTCGCTCCTTTGCTGCATGACAGCCTGCCGCCGCGTGTTCGTGTGCGCTCTTGCCATGG
>JADJOG010000039.1 GCA_016713865.1 Flavobacteriales bacterium
TATTGATATGGGCTTTGCTTCCTCGAGTCGACACGCTACCAGGTGGGGCGCGCAACGAGGTAGGAAATCGCGGCGAACTGTTCAGTTACCTATAAGGCGTGAGTACGTGCCGTCAATCCATCTCGCGGTTCGTTGGGTAGCGCAGGACGATGACGGACTCGGATACGACATAGAGGTTTCTGAGAGCGGGCAATCAAGAAGGATCGAATCGAAGGCCAGGCATCGAGCGAGGTGCGCTTACGGTTAGTTCCAGGAATGGGAAGCGCCCAAAGAGACATGGTGCACAGTATGAACTTCACTTTTGGCCTGGAATCAACATTTCGCTTCCACTGGAAGAGGAGTAATGAAGCCCTTCGACTTGGTGGATATCCTCTCGTGTTCAAGAATCTTGCTGAGCAGGTATCGACGGGGACTCTGATAGCAAAGGCCACCCGCTACACGATTGAATTGCCCTCAGCTAGTTAGCTCTAGGCTCAGCAGCCACTCTCATCCATGCCCACCCGCTCCGACTTTACCCGCTCGCAACTGCTGATACATACCGTCGCGAAGACGCTACAGCAGGCAGGCGGGCTGAACCTCTACCACAAGGTGGCCTTCGGCTCTTTCACGTGAACCGCCGCCACTCAGGTCTCGTGCGCAAGCGCGTGAGGGACATGAGCGGAAAGCCCACAGCCGGAAATCCGGCGAGGACTTGAAGCGTTGGCCCGACCCGGCTGCTCCCTCGCGAAGGCTCTGCGCAGCGAAGGGATGAGCCGGGGCACGCCCAACCCCTCGACTTCGCTCGGACTGACACGTGCCCCACACGCGGTTGACGAAGAGTTACATTTGTATCACAAACGTCAACCGGCCATTCCGGCCCAACACACACACCCACATGCCCGCACCAACCCCCTTCGGCTCCCGCCTTCAACTGGCGCGCAAGATGGCTGGGCTTTCTTACCAAGGTCTGGCCGATAAGCTCGGCGGCCTGGTGACCAAACAGGCGCTGCACAAGTACGAGCAGGGCAGCATGCATCCCGACAGCGAGAAACTGATCGCGCTGGCCAACGCGCTGGACGTGACCGTGAACTTCTTCTTCCGCCAGGATCCCGTGCAAGTGGAACTGGAGAACGTGGAGTTCCGGAAGCAGGTGAAGCTGCCCGCCAAAGAGCGCGATGCCATCCTGAGCCGGATCACGGATGAGATGGGACGTTACCTGGAGGCGGAACGCTTGATAGGTGTGAGCAAGAAGTTCGTGAATCCACTGCCCAAGGATGAGGTGACCCATCCGGAGGAAGCGGAAGAGCTTGCCGAGCTGGTGCGCAAGCGCTGGAAGTTGGGTGTGGACGCCATCCCCAGCGTGTACGAGACCTTGGAGCAGCAGGCCATCAAGGTGATGGAATGCCATGCGTCCAGCACGTTCGATGGACTGAACGCACGCGTGGATGACCACATGGTGATCGTGATGAACGATGAGAAGGAAGTGGTGCGCAAACGATTCACGGCGGCACATGAACTGGGCCATGCACTCCTGAACATCCCTGAAGGTCTGGACCACAAGACCAAGGAGCAGATCTGCCATCGTTTCGCCGGGGCTTTCCTGTTCCCGCGCGAGCAGTTCATGGAGCGGGTAGGGCCGAAGCGCGCGCGCTTCATGTTGGATGAATTGATCGAATGGAAACAGCGCTGGGGCATGTCTTTCAAGGCGATCATCCGCCGCTCCTACGATCTGGGTATCATCAATGAGGCCACCTACAAGCGAGCGCTCATCAACTACAATGTGGCGGGCTACAGCAAGGGCGAGCCGGAAGACTACCGGATACCTGAACGTACCGCGCGGTTCGAGCAGCTGGTGCTTTCCGGATTGTCACAGGACATCCTATCGCTGAACCAGGCCGCCGACCTGTTGAACATGAAAATGGGCGTGTTCCGCAAGAAGTACAGTGCGGTGGTAGGAGGCCCCGCCGGGGTCGTTGCCCCGGGGGGCGCGGGGGGGCGGGGCCCGTTGGCGCCCGGGGGGACTCCGGCGGAGCCCGGCACGGGGCGCGGTGCCAGACTTTGGTCGTCACCGACACCAACGTGTTCATCGACCTGATGAGCGTGGACGCCCTGGAGGCGTTCTTCGCGTTGGGGTTCGAGGTACACACAACGGGTTTCGTGACGAACGAGTTGAACAAGGAACAATCTGCACTGCTCCTTCCTCATATCGGTGGCGGTCGCCTGCACTTGGACCGCTTCACGGATGCGGAGATCCAGGAGATTGAAGTGATGACCACGCGCAACCTATTGCACTTCACGGACCGTTCCGTGATACGTCTTGCGGAGAAGCTGACAGCAATGGTGCTTTCCGGCGACGGTCGGCTGTGGAAGGAGTGCCAGGCCCGCCGATTGGAGGTGCATGGAAGCATCTGGGTGATCGAACAGCTTTGGGTGAAGCGGCTCGTACAGCCCTTGTCCTGTATCCAGTGTTTGGAGGATCTGAAGCGGATCAATTCCCGCCTGCCGAAGGACAAGATCGATGCGTTGATCGAACGGATACGGAAAGGTTAGCCCTAGCGCATGCCCCAATACCCTTCGTGTTCGCGACCTTAACGCCATCACTCCGCTCGCCAAGGAACCCGGCAACGTGAGCTTGGAGCCATGGCAGATCAACGGGTCACCGAGTCGCACCACCGTCACACCTCAAGACCCAAGGCCTCCCGCCCAATCAACCCAAGCCCCTTTGCCTTTCCGCCGAAGCGGCGGCCCTGTTACCAGAATACCGGAAGCGCCAACAGAAGCCTCGCTGCCAGTAGCCAAGCAGTTGCCTTGCCCAGTGCTGCGTAGAGCGCGGCGCGATGTCCGAATGCTCGTGCCAGTCGTGACGGACCAATGAGCAAGCCTGAAACTCCTTCATTGAGGCCTAGCGCATCTACATGTTGCCTGGCCTGTTGCGTTATATCGTGTGAACGCACCTGTGGTACAGAAGACGATCGCGCGTGCACACAAGACCGCGCCGTGTGAAGTTGGGACGATCGCGCAGGTACATAAGACCGCGCCGTGTGATGATGGGACGATCGCGCAGGTACACAAGACCGCGCCGTGTGATGATGGGACGATCGCGCGAGTACACAAGACCGCGCCGTGTGATGTTGGGACGATCGCGCGGGTACATAAGACCGCGCCATGTGATGTTGGGACGATCGCGCGAGTACACGAGACCGCGCCGTGTGAGCATAAGACGATCGTGCTATTTCATAAGCCCAAGCTTTGTGCTGATGAGGCGGCCGCGTGTGCGAGCATGATGGTGGTTGCGCATGCCCTCGCGAGCGTTCCTGTAGGCCAGTCTGCCATGGCTTCCCGCTGGAACCGGGGCAGGCTCCTTCGCGTTGCAGCGGCCGTAACAACCGAGCACGGGTTGTACACATCGGCCATGAAGAGCAACTACGACACCGTTAAGCAAGGCACTAAGCGCCTGCCCTTCCTGCAATTGGCATCCAAGGCGCGCAATAGCGTTCGGATGATGACGGGCAACCCGCACTTCCCAATGCCCAACCCGGATTTGCTGCGGTTCTGGAGGCCTGCGATGAGCTGGAAATAGCCACGCGGGTCTTCGAATTCACCCGTGGCCGGCAAGACATGATGCGGCGCGATGAGGCATGCACGCATCTGCGCATGCTGTTGCGCGGTCTCGGCGGCTATGTGCAGAACGTATCGCGCGGCGATGCCGCGATTATTCAAAGTGCGGGCTTCGAGACGAAGCGCAAGGTGCAGCCCAGTGCGCCACTTGCTGCGCCTGAGCGCGTGGTGGCCATGCGCACCGAATACCCCGGCACCTTGGTGGTTCGCTGGGGAGGCGTGAAGAACCGCAAGTGCTATGAGGTGCAGGTGAACGGTGGCGACCCCACCGATGCCTCAGCGTGGTGCACCTTGACCTTCACCGGGCAGAACCAGGTGCGCGCGGAAGGCTTGGAGAGCCAACGGCAGTACTACTTCCGCGTGATCGCCTTTGGCGCTAAGGGCTGCAGCCCTGTAAGCGACATCGCCATGGCGAAGGCGGCATAGCCGAACGCGCTCAACTCAAACAAGCTCGGGCCTCAGCTGGTCTTGCTGCTTCTGGCCTTAACCTGTGGCTAGCTTCTCAAACCTTCACTGGGTCTCAGTCCTCGTCATTGTCCCTGCGCCTTCTCAGCCATCTGCACTGCGCCCCTCCCTGTAGCGAGACTGATGTGGAACCCCCGCCTGCTATCTCCCGTTGAACGCCGCGCAACCATGATCGTCGAAACACATAGCCCGGAGCAAGTGGTGCGCGAAGCCTTGCGCGACATGCCCGCCCTATGGAACAAGATGAAGGATCCGATTGCGCGCTTGCAGCGGCGCATGCGCAAGGACAAGTCGTTGCGCATGGAGCCTCAGCTCTTCGAGTATCGGTCGCACGCCGGGAACAACTGGCTCATCGCCATGCTGCCCACCAAGAAGGTGCTGAACATCGTTCCCTTCGTTTGGTACCGAGGCAGGGATGGATACTACCGCGCCGCGCGGATCATGCAGGATGGCGTGTGCTACCACATCAGCCACCATGTGCTGGAGCAATACGCCGAGCGCTTCAACCGCACGGGCGACGGCTTCATGCGCTTGAAGGAGTTCATCCGCGAGAACATGAGCTTCGGCACCGAGTATTGCTTCGACAATAACGATGCGCGCGTGGGCATCACCCACGGTTACATCATCGGCACCTGGCTGGTGCCGCATGAAGTGGCGCAGCTCATCACCTTCGTTGATCACGGCAAGCTCTTCCCCGACCAACTGGAGCAGATGGAGCGCTTGGATCAGTGGCGCGCGGAGAGCATCCGTCCGGTGCGCATACCCGGCCAAGACATGAATCCCTGGGACATTCCGCGCAAGGCGGCGTAGCGGCTCGATCATCGCAGCGCGAACCGTCCGTCAGCGATCAAGGTCCTGAAGATTGGAACTTACCGCATGGTGCTTATGCGCGGCAACATGACAGAGCTGCGCACGGTGTGTTCCACGTTGTGTTGGACAATGCACCGATCGCTACCGTGCTTCGCGACATGCTTTTATCCTTCATGCAAGCGTTGGCGCGGGTGGCAGGCACTCGGCCTACCACCCGCACACGTTCAAAAGGAGCCACCAATTTCGCCAGCGCTCAAGCCACTTGCGCAGCGAACACCCCTGCTAGGAACTGCTCTGCGCTCACCGGCTCACGGCCCAGGATGTTCTTCAGTTCATCGCTTGGTTGCAGTACCACGCCTTTCGCCATCGCATCGGCCAGGCCGGCGAGGAAGCCTGCGAGGCCGGCAGGTATGCCCACTTGCACCAGCACCTGTTCGTAGGCTTGCGGGGTCAGGTCCACATGCTTCACCGTGCGTCCGGTCACCTTGCTCACGATAGCTGCAATCTCGGCATAATCCAACGCGTGGAGCAGGCAGAGGTTGTGGATCTTGCCGTGCAAGGCCGGGTTGGCGATGATGCGCGCAGTGGCCTCGGCCATGTCGGCACGCGCGGCCCACGACACGCCATTTGCCGCAACAGGATAGGCGAAGGTTCCGCTCTCCACAGCATTGCCCATCAGCATGGGCAGCGCATCGAGGTAGATGCCGTTGCGGAGGAAGGTGTGCAGCAAGCCGGTTGAAGCCATGTGGCGCTCGGTATTCTGATGATCCGAAATGGCAGGCCCGAAACCGCTTTCATCGTGGTGGATGACTCCGGAGTAGAGCAGGTGCTTCACGCCGTCCCGCGCGGCGATGTCCACCACGCGACGGTGCTGCTCCAAGCGGTTGTGCGCACCGGTGGGCACCAAGTAGATCGTGCCGATATCGACGAGCGATTGTTCGATGGAAGCTGCATCGTCGAAGTCCATGGCGCGCACGGCAACGCCCTTTTCGGCGAAGCGCGCCATGGCTTCCTGCTTGCGTCCGGCTGCCACCAGTTGCGCAGGCGGTAAGAGCTTGATAAGGTTGTCGAGCACGGTGCCGCCGAGATTTCCGCTGGCGCCGGTGATGAGGATCTTGTTCTTCATGGTCGTTCGTTTTGCTGGGTGTAAAACTGACGCGTTCGCGCTATCCTTTGGGTATCAGTATCCCAGAGGATAGTAGTATCCGAGAGGGAACTCACGACCTTCGCGGCCTGCAAGCATGGTCATGAAACACTTCCCCAACTCGCCGCACCGCATCAAGTGCATCTCGGAGCTGCTGCCCACCAGCGATACCGTTGAGCTGCTCTCCGGCAAGTGGAAGGTGCTCATCATCCTCACCCTGCTGGCCAAAGGCACCAGCCGCTTCAATGAGCTTGTCTCCGACATCGGCACCATCACGCCGAAAATGCTGAGCAAGGAACTGCGCGACCTGGAGCAGAACGAATTGGTATCGCGCACGGTGAAGGCCACTGTGCCCGTCACGGTGGAGTATCAGCTCACGGAGCATGGGCGCACCTTGGAGCCGCTGATCGCTACCATGCGCGATTGGGGCATCATGCACCGCGCGCGCATCGTTGAGCCCAAGGCACGGGCGCGCCGGAAAGAACCGGTGGCTGCCTAGCACGGTCGCGCCGCGCGCGCTGCGCGAAGGTCACGAGAGGCTCGGTGCGCGACTCAATGCCGCGATCACTCATCGCAGCACCACCAATCGCTGCACGCCCACTATCGATCCATCCTTGCGGGAAAACTGCGCCAGTAGTAAGCCATTGCGAAGTGCGCCGATGTCAATCGTGGTGCCCGATGTTCCGAGTTGTTGTTGGAGCACGATGCGGCCAGCGGCGTCGAACAAGGCGATGGTGCAACCATGCATTGGACCCGAGGTGAGCACTGTTAACCGATCACGGGCAGGGTTCGGTGTCAAGATGAAGAACATGGCGGCTTCTGCTCCATTCAGCTGCGTGCTGATGTCAGCGCACGAAGTCCACACACCCGGCAGCACGTTGGCCGTGTAGCTGTTCAAGCTGTCGATGTCCGCGCCAATGCTGGTGCCGTCGGAGGCTGTGCTGTAATAAGGACTTGTGGGCAGCAAGGCGTAGTTGTCGTTCGCTGCATCAACGAACCCAACGGGCGCGATGCCCGCTGGGAACCAATGGTTGGGCGGGTAGCTCGCGGGATTTCCATTGGGCCCGCCCGGCGTCCCGAAGAGCACGTTGTGCGAGAAGGTCGAGCCCGGGAAGTAGGTATTGATCGTTGGGTTGCCGCAGCCCGAGCCCGTGCCGCAAACGCCGTAGTTGCCGAAGCCGGCGATGTTGTCCTGGAAGGTGAGGAAGAGCGTGGGATCGCCGCCAGCACTGGTGGTGGTGCCCGCATTGAGGCTGGTGTTGTGGCGGATCGTGAGATGCTCGGTGCCGTTGAGGAACTGGTACATCTTGTTCACGTTGCTGATGTCGTACGCCAGGTTGTGCTCCACCAGGATGCGCGTACTCACGGGATTGTCCAGTTGGTCATCGTGCCCACTGAAGTTGTAGCCGCCATCACTACCGGTGAGGATGTTGTAGCGCCAAGTAACGTCGGTGACGCGGCTCCACATGGAAGCGCCGCTCTGCGTGCGCGGCGTGATCAGCACCGCGAAGCCGTTCTGGCAATCGGCCCAGTTGTTCTCAAGGATGTTGCCTTCCACGAGCACACGTTGCGCATTCTTCAGCTCGAAGATGTTCTTCACGCACCACGGCGTTCCCGCGTAATCCGAATGGCCTTCCTGCCAGCTTCGTGGCTTGAAGAAGTGGTTGTTGCGCACTTCGATGTCGGCTGGCACAAGGTCTTGGATGGCGGGGTTGGCGCCGCCGAACATCACGTTCTCGCCGCTGCCTTCGAGGTGGTTGTTCACCAGCTTGAAAGGCCCAGGTCCGTTCCATCCGCAGATGGCCTGCGCATCCTGGCTCGTGCTTTTGCAATCGCTGATGTGGCAATTAATCACCGCCGTGCGCGCACTGTTCAGCATGATGCCGCGCTTGGTGCCCAACGCCGCATCGCCATGGATGTACACGCGGTCGAGCACGATGTCGTGCGGCAAAGCGCTCAAGGTGTTCTGCGTGCCGTCGCCGATGCGGATGATGTCGCTGGTGTAGCCGGTGGAAGCGACCTCGAGCCCCATGAGGTAGTAGTGATGCGCGCCGCTGAGAAAGGTGAGTGCGCTCTGGTTGGCTGGCGCTTGGAAGCGGGCGAGCGCACCAGCATACGATGGATCGATGCGCTGATCGGCAGGTGGCAGTTGCGCGTCGGGCACATTGGTGCGGATCACGATCCATTCATCGCCGGTCTTGGCAGGCAGCGTGATCGATGCGGGATACGTATGGCCTGCCTGCAGCAGGATGGTGGTGCCAGGCTCGGCGTTGTTGATGGCCATTTGCAACTGGCCATTCAAGTAGTCGCAGCCGCTGGAGCAAACGGTGATGGTGTTCGCAGTGCTGGGGTAGCACACGCTCAGGAATTCGAGCGGCAGTTCAGGCATTACCTGAGCATGCGACACAATGGTCCACGTAAAGACCAGGAGCAGGTTAGCGCAGCGCATGTTGATCAATGAAGGCGAATGTAGGCGGATGCTGAAAGCGATCCCTTTTCCCGAGATTCGGCCCATGCACGCATCCCGACCGCTTCTGATTCTCATCGGCGCCCTGCTCGCCACATCCGGTCTCGCCCAACCCTGCAACTGCCCCACCACCTTCAACTGGATGGTGACCACTTTCGAGGAGAACGACGCCGGCTTCCAACTCGTGGTGGACCGCAAGGGCGCTGCGGAATATGCCAAGCACACCGAAGTCCTGCGCAAGCGCGCGCAGCAGAGCAACGATGTGATATCGTGCACGGAGGTGATGAACGAATGGCTGCAATGGTTCCGCAGGGGACACATCGGCATAGGGCTCACGGAGCAGGGGCAGGCGGCGATGCAACCGACCGCAGGGTCATCGGCGCAGCCAACAGCCATGCCCGAAGCGCGTTTGGTGAAGATCGCCGAGGCGGATCTGGTGAAGCGCTACCAGAAGGCCGGAAATGAGCGCCATCCGTTGGAAGGCGTATGGACCATGGGGGCCTATCGTGTGGGCATGGTGCGCCAGCCGAAGGATCCTTCTCGCTTCGATGCGGTGATCCTGAGTTCGCAGAACAAGAACTGGAAGCCCGGCATGGTGAAGGCTGAAGTGCAGCAGCAGGCCGATGGTCGATACACCGGTACGTTCTACATGGGCGATCATTCGCGGCGCGATGTGGAAGCGACCATGCTCGGCACCAGCGGTGGGCTGTTGGAGATGAACGGCATCTGGCAACGGCAGCAGCCCGTGGCTCAACTCACGCAGTTGGAGCTGATCCATCTGCGCGTGCTGGATGCCGAAGCACCATTCCTCATGCCGCTGAGCGAACGCACGCTCTACCTGCGCATCCCCTCGTTCGCCTTCGAGCAGAAGGATGTTGATCGACAGCGTGCTCTCCGCCAATGATGCGCTGATCCGTAAGACGGAGAACTTCATCATCGACATACGCAACGGCACCGGCGGCAGCGATGCCAGCTATGCTGGTCTCATACCATACCTCTATTCCGGCCCCATCCGTTCGGTAGGGGTGAAGCTGTGGTGCACCGAATTGAATGCCGCCGGTTACGAGTCGTACGCCGATATGTTCGGCCGTGATACGGAGGATGGTCAGCGCTGCGCGGAGATCGCCACGCGGATGCGCGGCGCACTCGGCACCTGGTTGGAGATGGATGCACAGCCATGGTCGGTGGACAGCTCGCATACCGTGCTGCCGTTTCCGCAACGCGTTGGCATTGTCTGCAACGAACGCAATGGCAGCACCGACGAGCAGTTCCTATTAGAGGCGCGCACCAGCTACAAGGTGAAGCTCTTCGGCAGGCCCACCTTCGGCACGCTCGATGTCTCGAATATGCGTCAGGTCGCTTCGCCCGATGGCTGCTTCGAACTCGCCTACACCATGAGCATGAGCCACCGCCTACCGCACATGCCGGTGGATGTGATGGGCATTCAGCCGGACCACTACCTGGATGAAGGCATCCCCGCGATGGAGTGGGTGGGTTATGTGCAGGGCGTGATGGAGGGGCGCTAACACGATCAACGGCCTCGTAGGCTCAGTATCACTTCCAATAGGCCCAGCGCTGCAATGAAACCCTGCAGCCAGAAGAGCTCCGTCATCAGCACTTGCACGCCGATCCAGATCAATGTGCCCGCGCCAAGGATGAGCGCGCTGCGCGATGCATGCACGCTTCGCCGCAGTGTGAGCACGAAGCCTGCGCTGTGGCCCAGTCCAAGCACCGGCTAGGATCGCACCCGGCCAGAAGAAGTTGGCGAAGAGCGTGCTGTGCATGAAATCGCGCGGCAGCTGAAGCAGCGATCCGTCAGGCGCGAGCATCAGGAGCGTTCCGCCGATGAGGGCATTGATGGCGAGGAAGCCTTGCGTAGTGATCAGCAGGAAGCGCATGGCGCGAAGGTCCTGATATCTGGGATAGCCCACATTGTGGGTATTGCAAACCCCGTCCGGAATGCCCTACTTCGTTGCATGAGCATTGCCATGCGCCAGACCGGATCGATGCTGCACTGGAGAATGGGTGTGTGCGCCATCGGCATGCACACCGGTCCGGTGGTTGCGGGCATCGTGGGCGTGAAGAAGTTCCAATACGACATCTGGGGCGCCTACACCGGGACGGTGAACACGGCCAGCCGCATGCGTCTTCGTCCCGATTCATCGGGAGAGAGCAGCGGCGAAGTGGGCAAGGTGAACATCAGAGAGGCGACTTATGCGCTGGTGAAGAACGCGGTGATGGCGGACGCTAACACGCTAACACGCAACCCGTCAACCCGCAACGCGCCCTGCATTCACCTTACCCCCGCGCGGAAAAGTGAAGGCGAAAGGCAAGGGGGAGATGGAGATGTACTTTGTTCAACCGGGCTCATGACAGCGCACGACATCGAACATGGATCACGCATGAGAAAGCCCTTCATCAGCATCGTTTGCGGTGCGCTGTTGTTCTGCACTGGTGTGCACGCGCAGAACAAGGCCTTGATCGACTCCTTGCGCGCGGGTGATCGGCCCACTAACGGACACAACGCGCATCGTGGTTTTATACGACCTGAGCTGGGAGCTCGCCGATGCCGGGGACTATCAGCAGGCGAAGGTGCAGGCGGACAGCATGATGGCGCTCGCCATCCGCACGGGCTCCGTGAACGCCAGGGCCAACGCGTACAACATCCTGGGCGAGATCGCCCAACGGCTGGACGATTACCCGGAAGCACGGCGTTGTTTCTCCGAATGCCTTCGGCTGAACCAAGAGACCGGGAGGGAACGCAACGTGGCCGGTGCGTTGAACAACATGGCGAACGTGAAGCGCAAGGAAGGGGACCTGGCCGGCGCCCTGGGCGACTACTTCGCCGCCGTGGCGATCAATCAGCGCCTGGGCAATGAGGACTGGCTGGGAAAGAACTACGACAACATCGGCACCATCTACCTCCGACTAGGCGATCACCCCAAAGCCTTGGACCACATGCTGAAAGCCCTCGCGCTCCGCGAACGGATCGGCGACAAGCCCGGCATCGCCACCTCGTACAGCAACCTGGGCTTATTCTACCAGCAACAGTCCGACCTGAAAGAGGCCTTGCGTTACACCCGGGCAGCCTTGAAGACACGGGAGGAGATGGACGACCCGAACGGAATGGCGATCTCACACGTGAACATCGCCAGCATCCTGAACGACTCCGGGCAGCATGCGGCCGCATTGAAGGAAGCCGAGGAGGCCATGCGCATCGCCAGGGAGATCGGTGCCCAATACACCTTGGTCGCCGCATACGCCTATGCGGGAAAAGCCCATGAAGGACTCGCGCAGGATGCCGAAGCGCTGCGCGCGTATGAGGCGGGGCGCACATTGGCGCAGCAGATCGACGACCGGAGCGACCAGGCCGAGCTCTCGCTGATGGCCGTGGCGGTGCTCACCCGGAGCAAGCGGTACGACGCATCGCGCAGCTACCTGGGTTCCGCCATCGAAGTGGCGCGCACGGGGAAGCCGCGAAATGCTGTCGACCGCATACCGCGAACTGGAACGGTTGGACAGCATCAACGGCGATTGAAAGGCGCCTGCCTCGACCACCGCATGCATGTGCTGTACCGTGACAGCATCTACAATGCCTCGAACACCGAGGAGACCACGCGCCTGCGGATGCAATATGACTTCGACAAGCAGGAAGCGGCCACCCAAGCGGAACAGGAAAAGAAGGATGCGGTGACGGCTGAGCAGATCCGCCGCAAGGGACTGCAGCGCAACGCCCTGCTGGGCTTCGCCGTGTTCGGGATCGTGTTCGCGGTGGTGGACCTGCGCCGCCGCCGCCGCATCAAGCAGGAGCATGCACGCAGCGAAGCACTGCTGCTGAACATCCTGCCGCAGGAAGTCGCCGACGAACTGAAGGCCAAAGGCCACGCCGACGCCAAGCACTTCGACACGGCCACCATCCTCTTCACCGACTTCAAGGGCTTCACGCAAATGAGCGAGCAGCTTTCGCCGCAGGCGCTGGTCGCGGAACTCAACACCTGCTTCAGGCCTTCGATCACATCATGGAGAAATACCGCATCGAGAAATCGAGACCATCGGCGATGCCTACATGGCAGCAGGCGGATTACCAGACCCGCAGCACGGCTCAGCGGCCGATGTGGTGCGCGCGGCCCTGGAGATGCAGGACTTCATGAAGCGCCACAAAGCCGAACGCGAAGCCGTCGGCAAACCATACTTCGAGATGCGCGTGGGCATCCACAGCGGTCCGGTGGTCGCCGGCATCGTGGGCGTGAAGAAATTCCAGTACGATATCTGGGGCGATACGGTGAACACGGCCAGCCGCATGGAGAGCAGTGGTGAAGTGGGAAAGGTGAACATCAGCGAGGCGACGTACGCGCTGGTGAAGGACTCGGTCGTTGCCGAAGACGGTGTAGCGCCCAACCCGCAACACGCAACCCGTCAACCCGCAACACGCCCCGCATTCACCTTCACCCCACGGGGAAAAGTGCAGGTGAAGGGGAAAGGGGAAATGGAGATGTATTTCGTCGCTCTATCGTGATGTCGCGCCTCCTCCTCATCCTCTTCTTCTGCGCCACAAGACAGGCATCCTTCTGCCAATATGTCGACTCACTGCTTCTTCAACTGGACAGTACGAGGCGCGACACCGTGCAAGTGGATCTGAACTTCAACATCGGCACCCAGTATAACAGTAGTTCACTAGGAACAGCGTATCTGAAGCGCAGCATTGCGATCTGCCGTGAGATCTCCGGATCTGCGGAACCCTCGGTTCGGGCTTACGCGCAAAGGGTTTTTCCGTCGCTCCTGAGCGCCCTGGCTTGGAATTACGAAGCAAGGGAATATCGTCTGGAAGCGTTGAACTTGTATCGGGAAGCAGCAACCCTTTTTGAGCAGCGTGCTGATAGCGAAGCGATCATTGCTACACAGAACCAAATGGGTCTGTTGTTTCAGAATGCGGGGGATCGAAAAGGCGCTATGTCGTACTACCGCAGCGCGCTGGTCATGGCACTGTCAATGGACCACCCGTGGTGGCCTGCTTCCCTTAGAGCGCGCATGGCACGCCTATTCGTTGAAGAGGGCGCTTTGGATAGTGCGGATATCTATTTGAGCGAAAGCCTGAAGGACAGGATCAGCTCGCCGGTGCATTACCGGTTCCGGAACTTGGCCTTGCTCAGGGAGGCGCAAGGCGATATACCGGCAGCTCTTGCATGGCTCGATTCAAGTCTGTCAGAAAGCCGACGCTTGAATAGTCACATGATCGCCGGCTCCTCCTACCTCAACCTCGCACGGATATTGGAAGAGGACGGCCGGCAAACCGAGGCGTTGATCGCCTTGGATAGTTGTCTGGCTTTTTTCGATCACGGGGCCATGGAATACTATTGCCAATGCTTGCAAGTGCGCGGCAGCATCGCATTGTCATTGGGTCGGCTAGCGATGGCCGAAAGGGAACTTGAACGGGCCTTGGAGATTGCTCGA
>JADJOG010000040.1 GCA_016713865.1 Flavobacteriales bacterium
GTTCGGTGGAGCTGATGTACAGCGAGGCCGTGGTGCTCGCGAACCTCGGTCGCCTGAACAAGGCCCTGGAGGTGCTCGATGCTTTGGGCAAATTGGAGCCAAAGTGGAGCGCCGAGGTCCACCTGCACAAAGGCAGCATCCAGAGCCAGTTGCGCAACTACCGCCGCGCCATTGAGCATTACCGGGCGCGCGCTCGACCATCGCCGACGAAGGCCACGACGAGATCCCGCTCGACCTCGCCTTCGAGCACGAGCCTGGGCAAGCACGACGAGGCCATCGACCTGTTGAAGCGCGGACTGGAGGTGAACCCCGAGAACGAAGGCCTCCTTTACGAACTCGCGCATTGCTTCGAGCACACCGGCGCCGATCAGAGCGCAGTGGCCTTCTTCCGCCAATTCACCAACGACCACCCGTACAGCCTGGTGGCGTGGTACAGCCTGGGCAATGCTCTTTCGCGTCCTCGACCGCATCGATGAAAGCAACGAAGCTGGAATTCTGCCTCGCCATCAACGAAGGCTTCTCCTCGGCGCTCTTCACCAAGGCGCGCAACCTGCTTTGTGAAGGGCGATTACGGCGGTGCAGTGACCTGCTACGAGGAAGCTTTGGCCATCGAAGGCCCGCAGGCCGTGATCTTCAGCTACATCGGCGAGTGCTTCGAGAAGATGGAGCGCTACGAGCAGGCCCTGATCCACTACGACCAGGCCATCGCCCTCGACCCCAATTGGGTGGATGCAAGGTGGGCGGCGTGGTGAAGGACATCCAAGGCAAGCTCACTGAATCGGTGAAGGACCTGGAGACGGCGGTGCGTCTCGCGCCCGACTCCGGCGATGCTTGGTACTATTACGCGAATGCCTTGGGCCGCACGGAACGCTATGCCGATTCAATCGCAGCATACGCCCGCGTGAACGCGCTCGATGCCGGTAACCTCGACGGCTGGCTCGACCATGCCGATTTGCCGCTCGGGCCCAAAGGCCCCGAAGCCGCATTACTGAAACTGCGCGAAGGCGATCAGTGCATCGCCTGAACCCGCGCTACCGCTACCGACTGGCCAGTTATCTGCTGCGCACCGGCCAGCAGCAACAGGGATTGCTCGAGCTCGAAGAAGCGCTGATGGCCGACCATGCCAGCCACGCCCAGTTCATTGAGCACTATCCCGAGGCCGCAGCGATGCCCCAGGCGATCCACCTCCTTGGCCTCTACGCCCCATGAATTATCAGCTCACGCACATCCCGGAGCGCCCGGTGAAGCCGCGCGACCATGGGCTCACCATGGTCATGGACAAAGGCCTCGCCATCCGGCAAGCCGAAGACCTCATTGAGGCCAGCGGTCCTCATCGACCTGGCGAAGCTCGGCTTCGGCACCTCCTTCGTCACCAACAAGCTGGAAGGAGAAGATCAAGCTCTATCAGAAGGCTTAAGATCCGCGTCTATCTGGGCGGAACGCTCTTCGAGGCTTTCGTGGCGCGCGGGCAATTCAAGGATTTCCGCAAGCTGATCGACCAGCTCGGGCTCGACACCGCTGAGGTGAGCGATGGCTCCATCACCATGTCGCAGAAGGAGAAGTGCCGCTACATCGGCGAGCTCTCCAAGCAATGCACGGTGCTCAGCGAAGTGGGAAGTAAAGAGAGCGGCATCCTCATCAGCCCCACCAAATGGGTGAACATGATGAACGCCGAACTCGAGGCCGGCAGCTGGAAGGTGATCGCCGAGGCGCGCGAGAGCGGCACCGTTGGCATTTACCGACCCAGCGGCCATGCCCATACGCAGCTGGTGAACCGCATCCTGGCCAAAGTACCTGCCGAGCGCATCATGTGGGAAGCGCCGCAGAAAGCGCAGCAGGTCTGGTTCATCAAGCAGCTCGGCGCCAATGTGAACCTGGGCAACATCGCGCCTGAAGAGGTGATTCCACTAGAGACCCTGCGCTTGGGACTGCGCGGCGACACCTTCTTCCAATACCTGCCAGAGGATGTGGCCGAGAAGCTGCGGCAGGTGAAGGGTTGATCGGTCTTCGCATCCCGCTTCTATCTTCCCGGCGCAACCCGCCACGCATGCTGCCCCTACGAACGCTCTTGCGCGGAATACTCCGCGTGTTCATCCCCTGCTGCTGCTGCTGCGCCACTGTGGCCCACGCTCAGCAATACAAACTGCGCGGCGTAGTGAGCGACGGCACCACGGGCGAAACGCTCATCGGGGCCAACGTGCTGCTCAAAGGCACCACCACCGGCACCATCACCGACATCGATGGCCGTTTCGAGCTGCTGGTGAACGAGCTGCCACCCTACACCTTGGTGGTGAGCTATATCGGCTACACGCCCTTGGAACTGGTGGTGAAGAGCATCGACAAGGAGCTGAAGCTGAAACTCGCGACCGACCAAGTGCTCTTGGGCGAAACCGAAGTGGTGGGCAGCCGCATCAGCGAGAAGCAGAAGCAAGCGCCGCTCACCGTGGAGAGCATGGATGCGATCGCCATCCGCGAGGCGCGCCAGCGGCGATTTCTTTACGAGAGCCTCGGCACCTTGAAGGGCGTGGACATGACAGCGGCCAGCATGGGCTTCAAGGTGATCAACACGCGCGGCTTCAACAGCACCAGCCCGGTGCGCTCCTTGCAGCTGATCGACGGCGTGGACAATCAGAGCCCCGGCCTCAACTTCTCGCTGGGCAATTTCCTTGGCGCGAGCGATCTGGACGTGATGAAGGTGGACGTGATCGCCGGTGCGAGCACCGCCTACTTCGGTCCAGGCGCTTTCAACGGCGTGATCAACATGACCACCAAGAGCCCATGGCTCTTCCCCGGTTTGAGCGTGAGCGCCAAGGGCGGCGAGCGCGGGCTGCTCGAAGGAGCGGTGCGTTGGGCGCAGGTCTTCAAGGACAAGGACGGCAAGCAGCGCTTCGCATACAAGCTGAACGTCTTCGGCATGCGCGCCGAGGATTGGTACGCACAGGATTACAGCGCGACAACGGACTCACCTGTTGCAACTGGGAATCCTGGCGGCCATGATGGCGTCAACTCTTATGGAGATGAGTTCATCACGACCGAGACGGACTTTTCCAGAGACATAGCATCACGGCGCAATTATCCCGGGCTTGGGCTTTTCCTTCGCCCAGGGTACAAGGAAAGAAGACCTTGTGGACTATGGCACAAACAATTTCAAGGGCGGTGCATCACTTCATTATAAAATCATTGACAGCGTGGAGGTATCCTCGCCGCAACCTACAGCACAGGAAGCACCGTCTATCAGGGAGAGAACCGCTACCGCTTGGATGGTGTTCAATTCTGGCAGCAACGGCTCGAAATCAAGAAGGAAGGGAAGTGGTTCCTGCGCGGCTACTATACTGGCGAGGATGCTGGCAAGACCTACGACATCTTCACCACTGGTGTACGACTGCAAGAAGCCGGTGGCGATTATGTGAGGTGGCTCACAGAGTATTACAACACCTGGCTGAATCAGGCTGTGCCCGCGATTCAAACGTACGACCCGAACTTCCTGACCGTTTCACAGGCGATCAACCAAGGATACACCCAACAGACCTACGATACATACATCACGCAGTACGTCGCGGACAACTTGGAGTTCTTCGCACGACTTCATGAGAGTGTGCGTAACCAGGTCGCTTTGGTCGACAACGTATACCTCGACCCGTTCTCTATGCCGGGCACAGAGCGCTTCAACGACAAGCTCAACGAGATCCGCAGTAAGCGCTTCACCGAAGGCGATCGAAGGGTTCTTCGACCGGCGCTTTGGCGCATGCCATGGGCGAGTACCGCTTCAAGCCCGCATTCGGCGAGATCGCCGTGGGCGGCAGCTTCCGCCAATACATGCCCAACAGCGCAGGCACCATCTTCCGCGACACCGGCGATGTGGTGATCCGCAACCGCGAGTTCGGCCTTTACACCGGATTGGAGAAGAAGCTGCTGAAGGAGAAGATGAAGATGACAGCCACCTTGCGCCTGGACAAGAACCAGAACTTCAAGCCGCTGCTCTCGCCCGCGCTCTCCTTCGTGCACACGCCGAAGCAGGACCGAACCTTCCGCGTCGGCTTCAGCAGTGCCGTTCGCAACCCCACGCTCGCCGACCAATATCTCTACTATAATGTGGGCGCGCGCTGTTGCTGGGCAATGTGGACGGGCAGTTCGAGCCAGGCCGGGACAGCTTGATCACCATCGCGAGTTTCAATGAGTATCGCCAAACTGCTGGAGCGAACCTCATTCCCGGATTGGAGAAACTTGAGTACTTCAACGTGGACCGCCTGCGTCCAGAGCAAGTGCGTACCATCGAAGCAGGCTACCGTGGCACGCACGCCGAGAAATTCTACATCGATGCCAGCGCTTATCACAGCTGGTACACCGACTTCATCGGTTATCTAATTGGGCTCTCAGCCCAATTCGATGGAAGCGGATATCCTGCGGGCGGGATTCAGAGCTTATCGCCTTGCCGCCAACGCCACCACCACCGTGCGCACGCAAGGCGCCAACCTGGGCGTGAGCTATTACCGCAAGCGCATGACCTACGGCGTGAACTACAGCTACAATGAGCTGGTCACCGGCGACGACGACCCGATCATCCCCGCCTTCAACACGCCGCGCAATAAAATCAACCTGAGCTTCACGGGGCATGATATGAAGGTGCCCTTCAGCGGCAAGCCCAACCTCGGCTTCGGCATCAATTGAAATACGTGGAGGGCTTCACCTTCACGGATCGCCGCAATTCACCGGCCCCATCCCCAGCTACGATACGATCGATGCGCAGGTGAACGTGAAATTCCCCGCGCAGCACCTCACCGTGAAAGTGGGCGGCAGCAACCTCTTCGGCCTGGCACCCTTCTTCGATGCGGATGTGGAAGGCAGCGAGAAATTCGATCGCGCCTTCGACAACCGGGTACGGATGGTTTACGGCGGTCCGTTCGTGGGCCGTTTGGCCTACGTGCAGCTGATCTACGAGCTGGATAGGCGCTGAGGACGGATGATTCACAGGCTCTTGGGAAAATTCCCGCCGGTCCCGGTAAGCTCGTGTGATGGGCGCGCCTACCTTGGTCGGGTCTAACCAAACAAGCAAGACATGAAACGAAGCCTACTCCTTGCCGGTGCAGCGTTGCTCTTGGGCACGGCCGCTACGGCCCAGCGATACCTCTCTGAGGTATTCAGCGGTGCCAACATCACGGTCACCAATGATGTGATCTACGGCACCAACATCGATTTCCTCACCAGCAACCTCGCTTCGCCGGACGTGTCGGCGAACGTGACCGAGTTGCAGACGGCGGTGACCTTGGGCAATCCCATCCCCTCGGCCTACTTCGACCCGAGCGATGGCAGCACAGCGGTGAAGGTGACCAACGTGCGCATGGATGTTTACCAGCCCAGCCAGAGCATCGACACGGAGACCGAGCGCCCATTGGTGGTTTACATCCACACGGGCAACGCGCTGCCCCCGCCCATCAACGGCAGCCCCAACGGCACGCGCAAGGATAGCTGCGCCGTGGAGAGCTGCACTCGCATGGCCAAGCGCGGCTATGTGGCCGTGAGCATGAGCTACCGCTTGGGCTGGAATCCCTTGGCACCTACCGAGCTGGAGCGCCGTGGCAGCTTGCTCAACGCCATCTACCGGGCACTGCATGATGTGCGCCAGTGCGTGCGCTTCATGAAGGCCAACGCTGGCACCTACCGCATCAACACCAACAAGATCATCGTGATGGGTGAGGGCACCGGCGGCTACATCTCCTTGGCGCACGCCACGCTCGACGATGTGCAAGAGCTCTACATCGAGAAGTTCCGCCCCGACCCCTTCGACCCCACCGTGAGCTTCGTGAACCCCGCTCTTGTGGGTGACATCGAAGGCTTGAACGGCCAGCTTACCCTTTACCGCCCGAACGGGCAGACCAGCGAGACCCAATTCTGCGTGAACATGGGCGGTGCGCTTGCCGATACCAGCTGGCTCGCCCCGGGCGATCAGCCCATGGTGGCCTTCCACACCGTATTCGATCCATTCGCGCCCTTCACCGAGGGCACGTGATCGTGCCCACCACGGGCGGCCCGGTGGTGCCGTGCAAGGCAGCAACCTCTTCATGGAGCTCGCCAACCAATACGGCAACAACAGCAGCTTCGCCTCGCTGCCCAGCACCAACCCCTTCACGGCACGTGCACGTTCGCTCTATGGCACCCCGGTGACCCACGGCGCCAACACGGCTCAGATCCGCAGCAATGTGGAAGGGCTTTTCCCCATGATTCGCCCACTAATCGTGCAAGAAGAAGCCAGCCCATGGCAGTGGTGGGACCCGAATAGCCCCATCGCGCAAACCGTTGTGAGTGCCGGCCCGCCGCCCATCACCGCGCACCAGGCCAGCCTCGCCAGCAACCCCGACATGAGCGCCACCAAAGGCCGCACTTACCTCGATACCGTCATGGGCTACCTGAACCCGCGCATCGTGTGCGCGGTTCAGCTCGGTCCCTGCTCGTTGGTGGGCATCGATGAAGTGGACGGCGGTGCAAGCGTGAGCGTGTACCCCAACCCCGCTACCGAGAACGTGAACGTGGTGAGCGAAAAAGGCCTCGTGCGCCGCTACCGCCTGCTCGACATCAATGGCCGCTTGGTGGCATCCGGCAATCCCGCTGCCCAGCGCTTCGTGATCGAGCGCAACGGGCTCAACTCCGGCACCTACCTGGTGGAACTCGAATTGGAGCAAGGGCGCATCGTGCGCAAGCTCATGCTCGACTGATCCATCTCGTTTCGTCTTGGAGAAGGGCTGCCGCGAGGCGGCCCTTTTCTTTGTGCCATGAGCATGTACCGCATCATCGAGAGCGAATCGCGCCACCGTGACCTGGAGCACAAGACCACCCGCCAACTGCTCGAAGGCATCAACAGCGAGGATCAACGCGTGGCCGATGCCGTGGCCCAGGCCATCCCCGCGATTGAAGGCGCCGTGGATGCGATCGCCGAGCACATGAAGCGCGGTGGCCGCCTCTTCTACATCGGCGCAGGCACCAGTGGCCGCTTGGGCATCGTTGATGCGAGCGAATGCCCGCCCACCTTCGGCGTGCCGCACGGATTGGTGGTAGGCTCGACCGCTGGCGGCGATACCGCGATCCGCAAAGCGGTGGAATTCGCGGAGGATGATACCGAGCAGGGCTGGCGCGACCTGCAGGAGCATGCCATCGGCGCGGACGATACCGTGATCGGCATCGCGGCCAGCGGCACCACGCCCTATGTGATCGGCGCGCTCGAGCGATGCAATGCCGAAGGGATCCTCACGGCGTGCATCACCTGCAATCCCGGCAGCCCGGTAACGCAAGCCGCGAAGCATCCCATTGTTGCGGCCGTCGGGCCGGAGTTCGTCACCGGCAGCACGCGCATGAAGAGCGGCACCGCGCAGAAGCTCATCCTGAACATGATCAGTACGAGCGTGATGATCAAGCTGGGCCGCGTGAAGGGCAACCGCATGGTGGACATGCAGCTCAGCAACAACAAGCTCATCGACCGCGGCACACGCATGGTGATGGAAGGATTGGGCATCGGCTACGAAGAGGCCAACGAGCTGCTGAAGAAGCATGGAAGCGTGCGGAAGGCGGTGGAGGGAAACAGGAAAGCTGAAAGCTGAAAGCTGAAAGAGGAAATCGAAAACCGTTAGCCGGGAACTTTCATATTTCAGCTTTCCCATTTCATATTTCCCGCAAGCATGCACGACATCGAGCCCTACTGGAATTGGCGGCACAAGTACACGGCCGAGGAGGATGAGCGCTCGCCCTTCTTCGGCACCGAGCACAGCGAGCTCTACTTCACGCAGGCGGTGTACGACCACCTGATCCATCCGCAATGGGATGCCTTCGGCAGCAGCACGTTGTACATGAAGTTGCTCTACGCCGATTACGACGAGGGCTTCGCGCGATCGAGCTCATCGGCGAATGGAACGACCTGCTGCACAACGATGTGACGATCCTGAAGCGCAACATCATCGAGCACCTCATGGCCCATGGCATCGGCCGCTTCATCCTCATCGGCGAGAACGTGCTCAACTTCCATCACAGCGACGATGAGTACTACGCTGAATGGTTCGAGGAGGTGAGCGAGGCCGATGGCCGGATCGCGCTGCTCAACTTCAGGCCGCACGTGCTCGATGACCTGCAACGCGCCAACATCGATCAGTACTTCCTGCTCGGCGGACAGCTCAACGACCTGCGCTGGCGCACCTACAGCCCCGGAGGAACTCTGCGAACGCGTGGATGCTCTGGTGATGAAGCGGCTGGGGCTTAATCCTCTCGTTGCAGCATCCGCCACACCACACGATCGATCGGCAACGAGACCGCCTCTATCAGCATCTTGCACGAGCGGCGCCCAGCGGAACACCTCTTGGTCGCCCGGCCCAGCGATTCCGGAGAAGGCTTCTTCCACAACCGGTATCGCTGCCGCATCCGCCACGCGGAAGGTGAAATACACGCTCACCACTTGCATCGGCGTGCTGTGGAAAGCGCTCTGCTGGAAGAAGTCGGTGGTATAGAAGTGCTGCACATCGAGCGCCTCCACACCGATCTCCTCGCGGATCTCGCGCACTACGCAGTCCTTCAAGCCTTCGCCGTACTCCAAGCCGCCGCCGGGGAACTTGGTGATGCGCTGCCCTTGATCAACTCATCGGCAACCAGCACATGGGTGCGGGCATCGTTCAGCAGCAGGCCATAGGCACGCAGGGTGAGCATCGATCAATGCTTCCAGGTTTGATGCTGCGCACATGCTCATCGAGCGAATCGTCGGATACCTCGCTTCATCAAGGTGAGGTCCGAAACGGAGCGCTCACCGGCGTAGGTCTCTTGGCCAGCATCTCCCACGCCTGCTCGAATTGCGCTGCCTTCAGCGGGCCCGCGATCAGCAGCATGGGCTGCGGCGCATCGACCCCCAGCTTGCGGATGCGCTTGTTGGCGCGCACGTGATCCACCAAACGTTGCTGCACGGAAGCCAAGGCGCCCATCGGCTCCGCTCCTACATAAATGCGCTTGCGATCGTCGCTGTGAAGGATGCCGTTGAGCCGCAGCTTGAAACCGCCCAGGCCCTTCGCTCCGCGCTCCAATGCATCGCGCAGTGAGGACTCATACTCCGGCGGCAGTTCGGTCTCGAGCAAGGTGATGCCGGGCAAGCGATAGAAGCACTCGAAGCGGCCGATGCGATCGCGCAAGGCGTGGCGGCATTGCATCACCCAAGCGAGCGCATCGCTGGGCGCATCGATGCTCACGCGGTACTGGCAGGTGTACACCAGTGAGTCGAAGAGCGTGAGGGCATCAACTGCTGCCTTGCGAGCCATAGCGCAAAAGAAGGGTCCGGAAGCACCGAGGAAGCACCGATCGTTACCCCGAAGGCAACAGGTCATTGGTGAAAAGCGGCACGATTCCGGGTGCGCGCATACTGATCGCACCCCGATCGCGGTTGTTCAAGCATTCCAACCCTAAACCCTTTCGCCATGGTCCGACCCTTGACCTTGTCGATGGCGCTGGTGCTGGCCTCAGGCCTCACCCTGCAGCAGCAGGCAAAGCGCAACAGCCCGAAACGCTAAGCATCCGGTTCGACCTCGACTCCGACCGGCTGACGCCAAACGCTAGAGCGTCAATCGCCGCCATCTGCGCGCGACCCGATGCCCAACGCATCACGCGCCTCGTACTGCACGGGCACACCGACGAGCGCGGCAGCATCGCCTACAACGAGGACCTGAGCCGGCGCCGATCGCAGGCGGTGAAGCAGGCACTCGATGCCGATTGCCTTCAGGGAAAACCCATGCGATCGTTTGGAGCGGCGAGCGCATGCCCATCGATCGCAACGGTTCCGGAACATGCGCATGCCGCCAACCGACGCGTGGATGTGCTCCTCCACTTCGATGAGGAACAGGCGCAACGCATCGATCCTTGCACGCATCCGCGCGTGAAGCCATTGATACCTGCGCTCGATAAACCGCGCGAGCGTCATGCGGTGGACCCCTCCTCTCCCATCGACCTGGTGATGAGCGATGGCGTGCGCGTGCGCATACCCGCCAACGCCATCGTGGATGCGAGCGGTCGTCCGGTGCAAGAGGAAGTGGAGATCAGCTACCGCAGCTTCAACGAGCCGTATGAGATCATCGCGAGCGGCATACCCATGCATGTGGCCACGGTGGCGGGCATGGGGCACATGGAGACCGCGGGCATGTATGAGCTGTATGCCACCGCAAACGATGAGCGGCTCTCGCTGGCGCCGGGCGCGCGCATCAGTTTGGAGCGACCCGTGGAGCAAAAACTCGATGCCGACTTCGTGGGCTGGGAACTGGATGCCAGCACCGGCGATTGGCAGCCGAGCGGGCAGGTGAGCGCAGCGCCCGTGAAGGCCGCGCTGCCGTCCACGGCCACCGAGGCCACCAGTCTTTATTGGAATAAGCTCTGGGACCTCGAGCGCGAGAAGCGGCCCGACACCACGCTCTTCGAGGCGCGCCGAACCAGCGGACGTTACTGCCACCTGACGCCTTGTGACACCTCGGCAAGAGGCGACACCTGGCTGCGCAAACGCAACCGCTTCAAGCGCCAGGCTCATGTTCCGGAGATCCGCGTCTTGGGCTACAAAGGCATGTACGACGCCGAACGCATCGTATTCGTGGTGCAGGTCGACAACAAGAATGACAAGCAATTCCCCGATTGGCGCCGCGTGCCGCACAAAGCCATTTGGGAATACTCCGGTCCGGAATCGCGCGCCGTATTCAAGCGCCTCTACGGCCGACGGCACCTTTTCCAGGACATCCACCTCGACATGAAGCCCGGACAGCTTGAGGGCACCCTCTGGGTGAAGGAGAACGGCGAATGGCTGCAACTGCCCGTGAGCGCGAAGTGGAACCGCAGCTCGCCCTTGAAGGCCGCACGATGGGACCGCGCCATGGTGCTCTATGCCAAGGCGCTCAAGAAGCGTCAGGTCCGCTTCGACCGTGATGTGATGCGCAGCACCGACCGCTACAAGCGCGAGCATGCCGACATGCCGCTCACCGCTTGGAAGCACGCGCGCCGCGCCATGAATGAAAGCGAACAGGCCATGGTGCTTGAACCTTGGCGCGAATACGCCGCCACGCGCCGTCCGGTGAACTGGGAAATGGGCAATGCGAACTTCGCTGCGGTGAGCACCACTTTCGGCCTCGAAGGCTTCGGGTTGTACAACATCGACCGCATCATGAAGATGCCCGAGCAACAGAACGTGCTGGCCAGCGCAGTGGGACCCGATGGCGAGCCCTTCCAATGGGTGAACGCCTACGCTGTGCTGCGCGACGAGAACTCCGTGATCACCTATTGGGGCAATGGCACCGGCACGCGCGACAACCTCTTAGTGGCGCCGGGCAAGATGAAATCGCTCTTCCTCGTGGACCGCGACGGCCGTGTGGCCCGTGCTGATGTGGCCCCACTCAACAGCAAGGAGCCTCGGGTGGTGCTGGAAGCGCACCTGATCGATGCGCTGAAGAGCCTCGATGAGCTGCGAGCCGACGCGAGGCGATAGCTCTCGCATGCGTTGCGGCGCTTTCCGGTGCATGCATCGGCGCAATTCGGAGTGGGAGCAGCTGCCAGATTTCCCTGGCACGGCGAGGGATGATGCGGCGGCGTTCACCATCGGATCGCGCATCTATGTAGGCACCGGCATGGAGGTGGGTTGGGGCCTCACCAACGATTGGCATCTTTATGACGCAGACGAGAACTGGTGGCTCTCCATGTCCACGCTCCCTGCCGCGCCTCGCCAGTATTGCACGGCTTTCACATTAGGTGACAAAGGCTATCTCTTCGGCGGCATCACAGCTTCCGGCGCAGTGAACGAGCTATGGATGTACGATCCAGCGATCGATGCTTGGCAAGCGCGCGCGTTGCTGCCCGGCCCCGGCCGATACGCCAGCGTGAGCTATACGCGTAACGGCCTCGCCTATGTGCAAGGCGGCGTATTGGCCGATGGCAGCATCACCAACGAACTGTGGTACTACGCACCAGGCAGCGACGAATGGACCCTTCTCGATTTCGTGCTGAATGCGGAGCTGCCTGCGCGCCATCGCTCAGCGGTGATTAAAGAAGCCGGATTCAACATCATCACTTGCGGCATCGACGCGTTGGGAGCGACATCCGCCGCCACTTACATGCAGCTTGGCCTCGGGCACGAGTACATCGGCCAGATACCTCTGCCGTCACCCCGATTCGGAGCACGTGGTGCGGCCAATGCTCATTGGTGGAGCAAGCACCTTCGCGCAAGAGCACGATGAAGTGTGGCACCCGATGGGCCGAAGGCTGGAACCAGGACTTGCCTGCCTTTGCCGGAGGACCTCGACGAGGCGGCATCGCAGCTCATGTGCCCACGGGCGATGTGAACCGCATCTACTTCGGACTTGGCCTGCATGGCAGCAATCGCTTCAAGGATTGGTGGGTGCTGAACCTTCCTGTTGGAATTGAGGAACATGCCGCTTCGCACGTCAGTGTGTTCCCGAACCCGGCAAGCGATGCACTACAGGTTCGAGCGCCGAATGATTGGACCAGCAACCTTCACGATCAACGATATGCTCGGCCGAGTCACAGCGAGCGGACAACTCAGCAGTGCTGGAACAATCGACATAGCATCACTTTCGCCGGGTCGGTACAGCTTGAGGATGGATAACCCGCATTCCAGCGCACTGACCAGCTTCATCAAGCTCCCCTGATGCAATTCATCGATCCCGCGCTCGAGGCCTATTGCGAAGCGCACTGCACCGATGAGCCGTGGTACCTGAAGGAGCTCACCGAAGAGACGCACGAAAAGGTGCAGATGCCCGCGATGCTCAGCGGCCATTTGCAAGGCCGCTTCCTTTCGATGCTGAGCAAATTGGTGCGCCCGCGCATCGCTGTCGAGATCGGCACCTACACGGGATACAGCGCGCTCTGCTTGGCCGAAGGGCTCGCACCGGGCGGCATGCTGCACACCATCGACATCGACCCATACCTGCCGGAGATGGTGCATCGCTACATCGAGAAAGCGGGCATGCTCGACCGCATCACGCAGCATCATCGGCCCGCCTGGAGGTGATACCGGACCTGCCAACGCCCTTCGACCTGGTCTTCATCGATGCCGATAAGCAGAACTATCCCGGCTACCTTGAAGCGGTGATCGGCCGCATGGCCCGGGGCGGGCTCATCATCGCCGACAATGTGCTCTGGAGCGGCAAGGTGCTGAAGACCGAGAAGAGCGAGCAGACCGCCGCGCTCATGCGCTACGCATCGCTGGTGCGCAACGATGAACGCCTCGACCGGTGATGGTGCCCCGCTACGCGATGGATTGCTGGTTGCGCGCGTGAAGTGACGGTTATCAGGCGGCTACCTTCGGCCTGCATCAACCTTCACGGCCATGGAAGCACAACTTTCTACAAGGAACTGGGCCGCCTGCTTTACGCGATCGCTGCGGCCGATGGCAAGGTGAACGACAAGGAGATTCGCGAACTGAAACGCATCGTGAGCGAGCAACTGGTGCCGCAGGAAGTGAGCACCGACCACTTCGGCACTGATCAAGCCTTCGTCACCGAGTTCGAGTTCGAGGTGCTGGCTGAACGGGGTGCTTCCTCAGAGAGCGCGTTCGATTCGTTCATCGCGTACATGTCGCAGCACCGCAACGACTTGGCACCGGAGCGCAAGGACCTGATCTACCGATGCGCCGATGCGGTCGCGAGCGCCTTCCACGGCGTGGGCAAGGCCGAACTGCCCCTGTTGATCGAGCTGCACAAGCACCTGCATTAGCGAGCTGCGACCGCCCGCTATCTTGGGCCGGTCGCCATGCGCATCGTCGATCTAAGGTCCGATACCGTAACGCAGCCCACGCCTGCCATGCGCGAGGCCATGCTGCGCGCGCAGCTCGGCGATGACGTCTTCGGCGAGGACCCCACCGTAAACGCGCTCGAGGAGCGCATGGCCGCGCAGTTCGGCCACGAAGCCGCGCTCTTCTGCCCTAGCGGCACCATGACCAACCAGATCGCGATCAACGTGCATACGAGGCCGGGCGATGAAGTAATCTGCGAAGAAGGCGCTCATGTGTACCGCTACGAGGGCGGCGGCATGATGGCGAACAGCGGCTGCAGCGTGAAGCACCTGCCTGCCGATCGCGGCCGCTTCACCGCCGCCGATGTGGTCGCCGCGATCAACGACCGCGGCGCCGCCTACTTGGCGAACAGCAAGCTCGTGGTGATCGAGAACACGGTGAATCGTGGCGGCGGCGCCATCTGGGACATCGCCGAAACCGAGCGGATCCGCTCGGCTTGCGATGCGCATGGCCTCGCGCTGCACCTTGATGGCGCACGCTTGTTCAACGCCATGGCGGTCGATGGCACGAAGCCCGCGCAATGGGGCGCCACCTTCCACAGCATCTCCATCTGCCTGAGCAAAGGCCTGGGCGCACCGGTGGGCAGCGTGCTCACCGGCAGCCGAGAACTTCATCCATCAAGCGCGCCGCGTGCGCAAGCGTTTCGGCGGCGGCATGCGGCAGGCGGGCATTCGCTCGCTGCGGGGCGGGGCCGCATTGCGCTGGAGCACCATTGCACCGCCTGAAGGATGATCACGTCGCGCGAAGCGTCTCGGCGCCGCAGTTGGCGCGACGTCCTGGTGCGAACGCGTGATGCCGGTTGACACCAACATCGTGATCTACGACATCGCTACCGACGCGAAGGCCCATACGGCGCATTTGGAGGCGCAAGGCATTCGATGCTTCGCAATCGGCCCCAAGCAGGTGCGCATGGTCACGCACCTCGATATCGACGACGCAGCGATCGACCGTACCGTCGGCGCACTGAACACCATACCCGAATGAAAACACTCCTGGTCGTCTCCTGCTCGCAGCCGTGCTTATCGCCTCTTGCGCATCGATGAAATACGTCGAGAAAGGCACCCATGAGGGCATCGAGATCGCCTACCGCTGGAACCATCCGCCCGGAAAGCCGAGCGAACTGCTCCTACGACTCAAGAACATCAGTGGCACCGATCCGCATCGCGCTGGCCATCGACCTGTATCACCAGGGGCGCACCGTGGAGACCTTCGAGGCCGACACCTGCATGACACCCGGGGCATTGCTCATGGGCAGCTCAACGGCATCTGCTTCGTGCCGGAGCGGCTCACGACCGCAGATCCAGGGACGGCGGCACACAGGTCGAAGCCACCCGCACAGAAGTGACCAATGCCCCTGCCCGTGGAGCGGCCGAAAGCCTCGACCGCGCCCTGCCCGCATCATCATTGCGCTGCTGCTTTTGCGGCCGCGGTTTGTTCAACACAAGCCTCCAGCCACGGCAACGCGCTTAGGAAGGATCGCCGAACTCGACATCCCGCGCACCCAGCAGATGCTGCACGTTCGCCTCGATGCCATGTTCGGCGAATGGGAAGAGGACCTGATGCAGGAAGCGGTCGCGCTGCGAAGCGGCCTGGATGAGCCTACGCTTCTTAGGCGATGGAAAGCGCTGATCCACCCGCACTGGCACCTGCTATCGGTGCGCTTGGCCGACAAGTTCGGCAATGAGACCGGCCTATACCGCAGAGACAGCTCGCTGGTGGTGGTGCGCACCGCTCGGAACAGCGCCGGCAGCGTGCCCATGGGGTTCACCTTGAAGGACGCTGGCATCGATTCCATCGGCCGGCCCATGCCCGCTTTCGGGGCTATGATCCGCGCGAGCGCATCTGGTTCAGCAAGGCGTTGGAGAACAGCCGCAACGTGCCCGTGTGGAGTGAGCGCCAATTCGGCGACAGCTTTGGGCGCGTGGTGCAGGTGAGCAACCTGATCCGCACCGACGGGATACGAAGGCCTTCCAGTGCTGCTGTTCGACATTGAGCCTCGAGGCGCGCACCAAGGGATTGGACCATCGAACCAGCCAGGGCCAGAACATCGCCATCCTGAACAGCGATGGCCTGGCTGTATGCGCCCTGTACGGCCTCCGAGATCCCATGGCCATGGCGGACCACGGGCACTCCCGCAATGGAGCGCCAATCGCACGGAGCGCATGCAACGCACCGAAACGGACGCCGCCAGCTTCGAGCCCTATGCGCTTAACGGGCTCAAGCTGATCACCGCTGTGGCGATCGAGAATGAACCGCTCCGCAGCGTATCGGATTGAATTCCGAGCGGCGCGCCACGCATCACTATCGCCTGGCTATCCTGCTCTGCATCCTGCGCAGGCCTCTTCTTCCGAAGCATGGCCAACAAGCGCACGCGCACGCGCCAGTTGCTCCTGGTGAAACAGCTCGAGCACCGCTTGGATAAGGCGATGGGTGAACGCGACGTCCTCAGCCGCGAGGTGCATCACCGCGTGAAGAACAACCTGCAAGTGGTCAGCAGCCTGCTTAACCTGCAAGCCTCCTCGCTCAACGACAACACGGTCCGCGAGGAGTTCCTGCGCGGCAAGCGCCGCATCGACACCATCGCGCTGGTCCACCATCGCCTGTACGATCACCCCGATATGCGCAGCATCGATCTCCGCGCCTTCTTGCAGCAGCTCACCACCTCTATCGCCGATCTGCAAGGAGGGCAACGGCGCACGGTGAGCATCGGGGTTGAATGCAATGGGCTGAAGGCCGACCAGGACACGGCAATCGAGCTCGGCATCATCGTGTGCGAACTGGTGACCAATGCTTACCAGCACGCTTTCCCGCATGCCACCGGCGGCCACATCAATGTGGCGGTTGAGCGGGTCGAGGGCGATCTGCACAGGCTGGTGGTGAGCAACAATGGCGTGGCGGCCGACCGTGCGACGCTGAGCGGTCCCGGCAAGCTCGGCCTCGAGATCGTTGAAGCGTTGTCAGAGCAGCTCGATGGCAGCCTTCATGTGCGCACCGAGGGGAGTCCGGCTTTCGAGATCCTGTTCCGGATGAAGCGCCCTGCCTCAGCGGAGCTCAACGAGGCCTAGCGAAGCGAGCAATCCGCCGCCGGCTCGCAGCAGCTGCAGCTCCGCCACCTTGGCCTCGTAGCCCGCCACCACCGCCAGCCTGCGCGCGTTGGCCAGATCGAGCTGCGCCTGCCTGAATTGCAAGGCCGTGATCTGTCCGCTGCGATGAAGCTCGCTCGTGCGCTCGAAATTCAACTCGGCCGTGCGCGCCGCTTCCTGCTGTATGCGCAGCACCTCGCGCTGGCTGCGCCATGCCGTGAAGCCATTGCGGACATCGCGCTCCACTTGCAGTCGCGCCTGCTCCTCGGCCAACGACGCGCTCTCCACGCGCAGCCTGGCGCTCTCAACCTGCGTGCCCACGCGGCCGCCATCGAATAACGGGACGCTAAGCGTGAGCCCGCCATTGAAGCCGCGCGTGTAGGTGCCCAGCACGATGCCCACCTCGTTGCGCTGATCGCTCAGGCCATAGGCGGCGCTCAAGTCGAGCCGTGGCCAGCGCAAAGCCTTCGCGATGCGGCCATCCGCTTCCGCAGCACGCACTTGCGCCGTGGCCACTTGCAGCTGCGCGTTGCCACGCAGGGCCTCTTGCACGAGCAACTCTTCGCTCAAGCCTTGTGCATAGCTCACCTTCCGCGACACCAGCACGTCCGTTGCCGGCGATCGGCCCAGCAGCACATTCAGGTCGCGCACGGTGCGCTCACGGCGCTGCACGGCGAGGATCCAAGCGCTGCTATCGCCTTGAAGATCCACCTGCGCGTTGAGCAGCTCCAAACGGCCGGTACCGCCCAAGGCCGCTCTCCCCTCTTGCCGCACAAAACGATCATTGCTGATCGCGAGGATGCGCTCGGTGATGGCCACATCCTCTTCCAATGCCGCTAGCTGGTAATAGAGCGCCACCACTTGCACCAGCGTGGCCTCCACCTGCGCGCGCTCACGGAGATCGGCGATGCGGGCATTCAGCTGCGCGCGTTCGTGCGTGGCGAAATTCCCAAGTCCGTTGAAGAGCGTATAGCTCAGACCCAGCTGGCCATTCAGCGCTGTGTTCACCACGCCGTCGCGCTCCACATCGGGCAGTGGCTCCGCAAAATCGAGCCTCGAGAATTGATCGCTGTAGGTGCCGCGGCCACTGGCCTCTATGCGAGGCAACAAGCCCGCATTGCCAGCAGTGGCCTGCTCCTTGGCGATGAGGGTCTCATTGCGTGCGAGGCGGATGCCGTGCTCATTCGCCAATGCGAGCCGCATGGCAGCATCCAGCGTGAGCGTGTCCTGCGCAGAGGCAGCCGTGGCCGCTAGCGCACAGCTAAGCGTGATGATCCTCCAGGTTCTCATAGGGCAGTTCTTTCACGGCGGGCTCCACTTCCTCCGGCGTGGGCCAACGCGCATTCCACAACCAGAAGAGGAAGCGGCGCAGCTCGTTGAGCACGGTGAGGTAGATGGGCAGCAGGATGAGCGTGACGAAAGTGGCGATGGTGAGTCCATAGGCCACGGTGATGGCCATCGGGATAAGGAACTGCGCCTGGAAGCTGGTGTTGAGCGTGATGGGAAGCAGGCCAGCGACGGTGGTGAGCGAAGTGAGCAGGATCGGACGAAGGCGCGAGGTGGCCGCTGTGCGCAAAGCCACCGCGAAGGGCATTCCTCCCTTCAGGTTCGCATTGAAGGTGCTCAAGAGCACGAGCGAGTCGTTCACCATGACGCCAATGAGCGCGATAGCGCCGAAGAAGCTGAAGAGGCTGATCTGCGGGCCGTGGATCCAATGGCCCCATGCCACACCGATGAGCGCGAACGGCAAACCGAGCACGATCACTACCGATTGGGGGAACGAGCGCAGCGCGATGATCATGAGGAATAGCATGATGGTGAGCGTGATGGGCATCACGCGTCCTGCGGAAGCACCCACCTTCCGGCTCTGCTCACCCTGACCTTCGAAACTGTAGGTTAGTCCTTGATGCCGCGCGAGGATAGCGGGCATCACCTCCGTGCGGATCACGCCTTGCGCATCGGTAGCGCTCTGCGCGCTGCTGGAGAGATCGGCTTCCACGCGCACCTCGCGCTTGCCATCGAGGTGACCGATGCTGCGGATGCCCCGCTCGATGCGGTAGCTGGCCAACTCACTCAATGGATAGGACCGCCCATCTACCGTGCGGATCCGCATGTCCTCGAGATCACGCAAGGAGGCGCGCGACTCCTCATCGTAGCGCACCCAGATCTTCACTTCATCCTCGCCGCGTTGTATACGCTGCGTTTCCAACCCGAAGAAGGCCTGGCGCACTTGTCCGATCACGTCCTGCGTGGTGAGTCCGAGCAGTCGTGCCTGTTCCTTCAATTGCAGCACCACCTCACGGTTGCCGGGGCGGTCACTGTCCACCACATCGCGCAGGGTGGGCAGCTTCTGCAGCTCAACGCGCAGCTCGCTCTTGGCGGCGTTCAGTTCCGCCAGATCATGGCTGCGCAACGAGACGCTTACCGGCTTACCGAATGGCGTGGCCAAGCCGAAGGTGAGATTGGCGACGCCGGGCACTTGCCCAACGCGTTCGCGTAGGCGATTGGTGATCTCTTCCGCTTTGAACCCGCGCTTCTCCCCATCGAGCAGTATGATGTTGAGCTTGCCCTGTTCCGCGCGCGGGCCGAGCAGCGTTTGCACCTTCAGGACAACATCGAGACTGTCTTCACGCACTGCTCTCAATTCCTCATTCACCTGCCAAACGAGCTGCTCGATGCGCTGCAATTCAGTGAACACGAGTAGCTCGCGCGTGCCGGCGACCATCTCCAACTCCACGGCCACATCGTCGCGCTCGATGGTCGGGAAGAAGGTGGTCTTGATGATGCCCGCGCCAACCGAGCCGACGGTGAGTGCCAACGCGAAGAAGGCGATACCGAAGGTGAGCATCCGATTGCGCAGGATGCGATCGAGGAATGGGCCATAGCGCCGATCGCGCAAGCGGCCCATCAAGCCATCCATGAATAGTTCGAAGCGATTGCGCTTGGGGTCCGTTAGCGCCTTGGAGTGCGCCACGTGGGCAGGAAGGATGAAAGCGGCTTCGATCAGCGACACCATGAGTGTCGTGATGACGACGAAAGCGAGCGCCGGTGCGAAATCGCCCAAGCGGCCCTCGATGAAGAAGAAGGTGGCGAAGGCTGCTACCGTGGTGAGCACCGAGCTGATCACTGCACCGATCACCTTGCTAATGCCGATGAACGCCGCTTGGATCGGCGACAGCCCGCGCTCGTGCTCCTGATAGATGCTCTCGGCGATCACGATGCCATCGTCCACGAGGATGCCCACGACGAGGATCATCCCGAAGAGGCTCATGACGTTGATGGTGATGAAACCGGGCGCGAGGATGAACATGCCCGCGAAGGACACCGGGATGCTGAGCGCCACCCAGAAGGCCAGGCGCCAGTTGAGGAAGAGCGCGAGGGTGATGAGCACCAGCGCGAAGCCCTGCGCACCGTTCGTCAATAGCATATCGATCCGCTGACGCAGAACGGTAGTGGCATCGACGATCAATTCGGCCCTGATCGGACCGCCGCGTTCATTGAATGCCTCGATGTACGCGATGGTGGTATCGGCGATGAAGAGGATGTCCTCGCTCACCGTGCTGCTCACGTTCACCACTACGCTGGGCTGGCCATTCACGTAGTTCCGCGCAGGATCGTCGGCCCAAGTGTCGCGCACGTCGGCGATGTCCTGCAAGCGGAGCACGCGGCCATCGGTGCTGGTTCGGATCACCGTGGTACGCAAGCCATCGGCATCGTACCGCTTGTCGCGCACGCGGATGAGCAGCTCTTCATCGGGTGTCTTCACCTTGCCACCGGTGACATCGATGTTGGCGGCACGCAGCGCATTGGACGCTTGCACCAGCGTGAGGTTGGCGGCGCGCAGATCAGCTTCGCGGAAGGCCACTTCGATCTCTTCTTCCGGCAGACCGCTCACATCCACCTTGCTGATACCCGGGATGGCGCGCAGCTCCTGCTCCACGCGCTGCGCCGTGTTCTTCAGCGCCTTCAGCGGGATGCCCTCGCCCGTTAACGCGAAGGTGACCGCCGGGCGGATGTTCTCGAGCTTCACCGTGCGGATGGGCTCCATGCCTTCGGGCAATTGCGGTATCCGTTCCACCGCGTTCTTCACGTCCTGCAGCACCACATCCACGTTGGCTCCTTTGAGCGCCTCCACGGTGATGATGCCGCCGTTCTCCTGGCTCGCGCTGCTGATGCGCTCAACACCGCTCACGCCCTTGAGATCATCCTCGATGCGCAGCACAACGCCTTGCTCCACTTCCTCGGGCGAAGCACCGGGGTAGATTACTTGCACCTGGATCACGCGGCTCTCCACCTCGGGGAAGAGCGAGCTGCGCGTGCGCTTCAGGCCCATGTAGCCGAAGACCAGGAAGAAGACCATGACGGCCAGCGCCGCCACACGGTACTTCAGGAAGTAGGCGGTGAGTCCCTTCATGGCTTGATGGGTGCCACGCGCATGCCCTCGAAGACGCCGCTCAATCGGTCGGTTACCACCACTTGCCCATCGGGCACGCCTTGCACCACGGCTTGTTCTACTCCTTGATGCACGATGGTGACGCTGCTCTTCACGAGCGCCGAGTCCTTCACGGTGTATAGCGCGCCGTCGTCGGTGAGCGCGCTGCGCGGAATGGCGATGGCCCCTTCAACCGATCCGCCCTCGATGGTGCCCGCGAGGTAAAGGCCATCGCGCAGGCCCTTGCCATTCACTTGCACGAAGACCTTCACGCTTTGCGTGGCCGCATCGATGCTCTCGCCCACGCGTATGATGCGCCCCTTGGCCACGCTGCCATCCTCCGCCTTGAAGCGCAGCGTATCGCCAACGCGTACATGCTTCAGCTCGCTCGCGCCGATCGCCGATTCCAATTCCAAACTGCCCGGCGCGATGAATTCGCCTAGGCGTGTGCCCGGCGTGACGATGGTGCCCGGCTCAACTCCTGCCGCGACCACCACTCCATCGAATGCAGCGGTGACCATGAACTTCTGCAAGCGCTCATAAAGCGATCGGATGTTGTAGTACTGATCGAGCACGGCGCGACCCGCGAGGTAGTTGCGCTCTTGCTCGCTGCTGAGTTTCGGCAGGTCGGGCAATGCGCCATCCACAGGCACGCTCTTCAGGTAGGCATCCCATTTCGCGGCATCCTCCGGACGGTCGATGCGCATGTCGGGAACGAGCTGCACCAAGCTGCGGATGAAAGCGCTCTGCTGCGCATTGATCTGCGCGCGCACCTCACCATCGTCGATCCGGAAGAGCACCTCTCCCCTGCTGAACGTTGCGCCCTCGCGGAAGGGCTTGTTGGTGCGCAGCAAGGTGCCGCCCACCTCGGAGGTTATGAGCATGCGATCCGTGGCGCGCACGCGGCCCGTCACCGGGATGCTGATGCGCACAGCCTCGTTCTGCGCCTCTATCACACGCACGGCGCGTGGAGCAGCGGGGCCGTTCTTGCGTTCGGGCGATTGCCCGCTGCCGGCCAACCGCTTACAGGTGGCTACGCCGCCCACGATGAGCAGCACGCCGAAAATGAGGCTGAGCCTTCGCTTGAAGAGATCGTTCATGCACGTATGGATCGGATGATGAATTCGGGGACGGTCTTGCGGCGCTTGATAATCATGCGGCGGAAGGCCTCGTCGGTGATGCCATGGATGTGCGTGATCATGGGCCGCGCGATGAAGGGATGCGCGCACATCGCCATGATGTTCACGAGCAGTTCGCGCGGGTCGATGTCGATGATCTCGCCGCGCTCGCGGGCATCGGCCACGAGCTTCAGGAAAAGCTGGCGGCTCTCCATGCCCCGGTCGATGAAGGCGCGCAGACCTTCGGGGTCGCGGTTCAACTCATTGGCGATGAAGAGCGGCAGCTGCGGGTTCTCGACCATTCGGTCGATGTACGCCGCTACGAAGGCCTCGATGGCCTCGAACAGATGCTCGCGCCCTTTGAGCGAATCCCAGATGCAACCGAACTGCTTCTCCGCGCCGCCCTTGAACACGCCCTCGAAGAGCCGCTGCTTATCGCGGAAGTAGTAATGGAGCAGCGCTTTGTTTATGCCGGCCTCATCGGCCACCTCCTGCATGCGCGCGCCGGCCATGCCCTTGCGGGTGAACACGCGCTGCGCGGCTTCCAGAATCCGATGCTCGGTGCCTTCTTCCTTGACGGCTGACATGGGGCCGCAATATCAACCATTTGGTTAAACCAATTGGTGGACACTTCGATCAGCACTGGGACAAGGCCACAAGACGAGAGCGCTTGCCATGTCATTCGCGCTTCCACGAAGCAGGCAGTGGCGCCGGACACCGAAGCAGCGGTGCTCATGGGCCGGGCACGGACCCTAGCTTTGGCACACCATGCGGAACTCCCTCGCGCTCGCCATCCTGTCGCTCGTGCCCACCTTCACCCATGCCGCCGTTGGCATTGTGGTGGAACCCAAGGTTTACCATACACCGGGCGGCGGTCCGCGCGTGGAAGTGAGCATGGCCTTCATCGCCGGCACCATGGTATCCGCGCCCAATGCCGCCGGGTTCATGCAGGCGCGGGTAGAAGCGCTCACGCTGATCGAGCAGGATGGCGCCATCAAGGCCTATGCGAAGACCGAGGTGCTGGGCCAGGAAAGGCTCGATTCGCTTCAAGTGGACATGATCCATCAGGAGACTTTCGACCTGGCGCCGGGCAGCTACGAGTTGGTAATCGAGTTGCGTGATCTGAACAGCGCCGACACCTCCACAGTTGCGCGGTATCGCGCACCGATGGCTGTTGGAGCCGCACCTGCCGGCGTGAGCATCAGCGACCTCTTGCTGGCCGAGCGCATTGAGACTGCAACGGCTGAGCGTCCAAGGCCATCGGGATATTGGCCGGTACCGCTCCGGAGCGACTACCTCCCCTCGGCCATCAGCAGCTTGGGCCTCTATGCCGAAGTGTACGGCACCGATGCAGCATTCGGCACCGACAGCCTCTTCCTGCTGAACCTGCAGATCGAGGACTTCGAGCACAAGCGCGTTCAAGGCGCCTTCAAACGGATCCAGCGCGCAAAAGCCGGGCCTGTGGTGCCGGTGGTACTGGAGATGCCCATTGGCGATCTGGCCAGTGGGAACTATTTGGCCGTGGTGGAGGCCCGCGACCGCAGCGGCGCGCTCATCGCCCGGCGCGAGCTCTTCTTCCAGCGCAACAACCCCATCCAGCGGAAGTACGACATGGAGTCGATGGCTTCGCTCGACCTCAACAACACCTTCGCTGGGGCGCTCACCGACCGCGACTCACTCGCCGAGCACTTGTCCAGCATGCGACCCATCGCCGACCATCTGGAGCAGAAGATCATCGACGATCGCTGGAAGGACCGCGACATCGAGCTGATGCGGCGCTTCTTCTACAGCTTCTGGATCAACCGCAGCAGCAACGATCCCGAAGGCGCTTGGAACAACTACAAGCAGGAAGTGATCAAGGTGAACAAGCTCTTCGGGTGCAGGGCCATGAAAGGCTACCAGACCGGACGCGGATACGTTTACCTGAAGTACGGCGCGCCAACACCATGATGGACCGCTTCAACGAGATGGGCACGCCGCCTTATACCATCTGGCACTACTACCGCGCAGGCCGTTTCACCAACCGCCGCTTCGTCTTCTACCAGCCCGACATGGCGAGCAATTGCTTCGAGCTGCTGCACAGCGAAGTGCCCGGCGAGATCCAGAATCCGCAGTGGCACTTGGCGCTCCACTCGCGCAACACCGCGCCCGGCGTGTGCATAAACGGCAGGTCGACACGATGGTGACCGCGTGCTCGATTTCTTCCAATTGCCGCGCTGACCAGCGCAAGCCGCTGCGCGCCACCTTTGCCGCCCATGGCCCGGACGGCAGTCGTCATACTCAACTACAACGGCAGGCATTGGCTTGAGCGCTTCCCACCCGGCGTGGTGGCCTGCGGCGCGGGTGCGCAGGTAGTTGTAGCCGACAACGGCAGCACCGATGGCTCCGTCGATTGGCTGCGCACCGCTCAGCCCGGCGTGCGGATCATTGCGCTCGATCGCAACCTCGGTTTCGCAGGCGGCTACAACGCCGCACTCGCGCAGGTTGAAGCTGACCGCTACGTGCTGCTGAACAGCGATGTGGAAGTGAGGCCCGGCTGGCTGGAAGCGCTCAACGCATACATGGATGCCCATCCGCGCATGGCGGCCTGCCAGCCCAAAGTGCTCACGCACAGCGCGCCCGACCGATTCGAGCATGCTGGCGCTGCGGGCGGCTGCATCGACCGCAACGGCTATCCCTTCTGCCGCGGCCGCATCTTCGAGCTCACTGAAGTGGATAAGGGACAGTACAACGATGACCGCTTCGTGTTCTGGGCCACCGGCGCCTGCCTGATGATCCGTGCCGAAGCATTCCGCGCGGCCGATGGCTTCGATGCCGCGCTCTTCGCGCACATGGAAGA
>JADJOG010000041.1 GCA_016713865.1 Flavobacteriales bacterium
CCTTCGCCACGGCCTTCAGGTCTACGGCCTCCACGGCCTCAAAAGTGTCCACGTAGCGCGGTATGTTCAGGTTATAGGAATTGGCCTTTACATCGGATAGTGGTACCACATGACTATACTTATTCCTATTCGTGCGCTCACGGTAGGCGTGCACGAGGCCTTCAACATCATCAGGACGGAGTCTGTTCTTGCTTGCAAGAGGGATCTTCTCAAAGTGGTCTTCCCCACTTGCATCCACAAAGAGGATGTCGCCTTTGTGCTCCCGGTGAGTTTTCAGGACAACAATACATGTCGGCGTCGTCGTGCCGAAGAAGATGTTTGGAGGCAGGCCAATGACAGCATCAACGCAGTTTAGGTCGCGTCAGGTGCTTGCGGATATGCGCCTCGAGCCGCTTCGGTAAGAGCTCCATGCGGCAGTACGCAGGCAAGTGTGCCGCCCTCATCCAAGTGGTGCAGCATGTGCAGCAGGAAGGCGAAGTCGGCTTTGGTCTGCGGGGCCAGCTTGCCGGGCGCGCTGAAGCGGTCGTCCGTGCTTTTGGTGGGGCTGGGTTTCCAGTGCGCGCTGAAGGGCGGGTTGGCCACGATGGCCTCGAAGCGCAGGTCAAGGTGCTGCGGGCGCTCCAGCGTGTCCTCGTTGCGCACATCGAACTGCCGGTAGTGCACATCGTGCATGATCATGTTCATGCGGCACAGGTTGAAGGTGGTGGGGTTCATCTACTGCCCGTAGATGGTGCCCACATCCAGCACTTCCCGCTTCACGCGCAGCAGCAGGGAGCCGCTGCCGCAGGTGGGGTCGTACACGCTCTTCAGCCGTTTCTTGCCGGTGGTGACGATGCGCGCCAGCACGGTGCTCACCTCCTGCGGGGTGTAGAACTCGCCGGCCTTTTTGCCCGCGCCGCTGGCGAACTGCGCAATGAGGTATTCGTAGGCATCGCCCAGCACATCGTGCGTGGGGTCCTTCAGCTCGAAGTCCACGGTGGCCAGCTTGCGCAGCACGCGCACCACCAGGTTGTTCTTGTCCTTCTCGCTCTTGCCCAGCTTGCTGCTGGTGAGGTCGAGGTCCTCGAAGAGGTTGGCAAAATCGTCCTCGCTCTCGTGCCCACGCGTGCTGTCGCTGATGCGGTTGAGCACCTGGGTGAGCTTGTCGAGGATGAAGGGGGCGTCAACGCCGTCCTCTTCCTCGCCGCTGGGCACCATGTTCTTGAAAAGTTCTTCGGGCTCCAGGAAGTAGCCGAGGTGCTCCACGCTCAGCTCGCTCACGGCCTTCAAGTAGGCCTTGCGGTCCTTGGTCTTGGCGGTGATCTCATTGTAGGTGATGCCGTCCGGGTGCAGGATCTCGTCGGCATAGAGTTCCATCTTCTCGCTGAGGTACTTGTAGAAGATGAAGCCGAGGATGTAGTCGCGAAAATCGTCCGCGCTCATCTTGCCGCGCAGGGCGTTGGCGATGTCCCAGAGGGTGGCTTCGAGGCGTTGTTTGGCGGTCATGGGGTGGGTGAAAGTAGGCCTCTGATCGGCGCAAGAGAAAGGGCATGGCTGCACGCCTCAGGCACCATGCCTGAAAATGTCCTTCAGGAACTCGAGGAACACCTCGCCGAGTACACCCACTACGATCTGGAACACCAGCAGAGCGTATGCGGCTTCCATTTGAGTTGTTGTCATCTGTCCTATGGCCGGCCGCAGTACGAACCAATAGTAGCTGGCTAAAGGCAGCAGCACTAGAAAGGTGGTCCTGAGTATTTTCTCCCTTGCTCTTACCGCCTGGGCTCTCGTTCTCGGTTCGGATGCACCTGAAGCATTCCTGTCTCGAAATGCGGCATAAACCGAGATCCCCATCAGCGCTGCGCTGAGCAAAATGGCGATCAGGCTTTCGAGATGCAGGCTGGTCCAGTAGAGCATGGAGGAATGCACCAGGATACCTCCGTGCACGGTGCAACTGATGCCTAAGGAGAGCTTCATGGCTGGTAGGATTTGGCGGCTAAGAGGGTTATCGCATGAATGCTCGTCTTCGGGCCGCTTCAGAAAGGACAAAAGCGCCGATGGATCGGAAAGCCAACGGGGTGTGCCTCAAAGAGTTTTCAACATCGATGCCCGACCGCACGGCCCCATGCGTCACCTTGTTGTAGACGCCCTGTTGCCCACCCCTAACCCATATTACCATGTTCAGAACTGAACCCTTTTCAGCTCGTGAATTGCAGAACCTGGTGGACCGACTGAACCGTGGCGACCTGAATGCGCTGTGGGCCTTGATCTATGGTTACCGCAAGCGGTTGGCGAGCACATTGATCAAGCGGCATGAACTGCTGCTCGCCTCGGGCAAAGAGGGCCACGATGCCGTGATGGACGCCTTCATACATGTCGCGGAAAAGTGGCCGCGCGCAGCTACGACGTTGACACCGCGTACGGTGGAGGGCTGGCTCTATAAAGTGGTTCTCAACTGGAACATTGACGAATGGCGCAAGCGGCGAAGGGAGCGCGTGTACATAGCTGAGGCGCAAGCGCTCGGGCGGGCTTCATTCCTGCAAGGTCTACCGGAGGCGGCTTTCAGCAAGGAGATGGCCGAGATCATCGAGTGCTACGTGGACACGCTGGATCCGAGCTCAAGGATACTCTTCGAGGGTAGCATCTATGACAATAAGACCTATGCCGACCTGGCCGATCGCCTTGGCTGGACAAAAGACCAAGTGAAGCATCAGTTGACGCAGCTCCGAAGTGAATTGCGGCATCTGTTACACGCCATGGGCTTGCTATGAAGCCGATGAAGCATACCAACTGGGCTCATGCGCCACCTGCGCCTGAAGAGCGTGAGTTGAAAAAGAACCAACAGAGACAAGACAACACAAACAACCCAATAAGACATGAAAACGGAGAAAGGCCAAGGGGGGGAATCGGCGCGGAAGGCGCTGGCTCATTTAGAGAGGATCGTGAACAGCATGGCACTTCCAACACCAGCAGGCTATTGGCTGGATCCGGTCATTTTCCTGGTGATCCTTCTGCTCTACGTTCCAAGCGACGCGAAGCTTCTGCGCGCCAAGGAGTGGATGCTCCGCAATCCAGCGGTAAAGGAGAATTGGGACGCTTGGACTGAAGGGCATCGTAGTGAGAAGGACAAGCTTGGGTTCGCCAGTGCCAAGGACCACCTGACTTCCTTCATCGAGAATGACTTGCTCTTGGCAAAGGCCTTCAAGGACAAAGGGGTGCTTCCTTCATCGGACCATGGCTCACCGCTGCCGCCGAATGCCGCACTGGATCCCCTTGGTGCGCAACGGCATGTATTCAAGCCGAACACATCCTTCATTCTAAGTTGAAATGTGGGAACGATTCTGTTACTACCCTATGCGGGGCATATTCTCAACTGTTCCGCCATGAATGGGAGCTGAGTGAACTCCTGGACCGATGCGTCAACGGCGAGCCCTCCATCTGGAGGGTTCGTCGTTCTTAGCCTAACCTCAACCGGAATCCTTTCTGAATCCTCTGAAGTCAGACATGAGTGGCTAATTGCCCATGTGCTTGCATGGTGCTCATGTCCACAGTTCACTACGCTGTGGGTCGCCCACAACAATCCAGCGCCCATTTCCTTTTCCATTGCGCTGCCGCAGATCCTCTTCCTTCTATAGGCAAGCCTAGCCTTGGCGCAGCATTTTCGCGCTGCCCGAAGCCCCGCCCGGCTAAGAAGCCCAAGGCCAAAAGCCCTTAGCCATTCCGCTCTGCGGCTGCTTGCCAGCCCAAGGCAATGGCCTTCGGCACCATGCCCATCGCACCATCGAGAGCTGTTGGCCACTTTGCCTTTTGCCTTACCCACAGTAGGGCAAACCTCAACGGCGACCGCTAGTGCGGCAGGGTGCTGTTTTCCCGCTGTTGGTGACACTGCACGGATACGGCACCATCATTAACCGCGGGTCATGAATACTCATGGTCGCTTACCCTTCCACGATCTCGGTATGCACTTGGCTGCCATCCTCCATATCCAACAGCCGGGTCAGGCGATCGCGGAACCAGTTGTGGTAGCGCACTGATTTCTCGTTGGAGTAGCTATTGTCGCTTTCGAAACCCATGTATGCATGGAGGGAATTGAGCGTGTTCGGGAAATCGTGGATCACGAGTTGGCCATTGTCCACGGCTATGTCCACATCCTTGTTCCGGTCATGCACCACCACATTCACCTGGGTGTACTCTCCGTTGGTGCGGCGTGCTATGAAATCGCGGTGTAGCGCCTTCAGGTTGTTCTTGTTCCGAGGCACATAGATGCGGATCTTCTTCACGATTAGGCCACTGGTGCCGAGGCGACCGCCATTGTGCTTGATGTTCGCGGCGATGGGGCGCCAGAGCGAATAGAAGTAGCCCGTTGCAAGGGCCTCTGAAACCATCTGGTTCCGCTTGGTGATGCGTCGGAGTGTCAATACCACGAGAATCGCGATGAGTATCAGGCTGCTGAACAGGTAGCCTCTCCACGGTAAGGCGTCGTCTTTCAGGTACTGGTTGTAGCCCAACCAGGTGGGGAGGGCGCCGGATACCACTTCCCACGCATTTGGCACATAGCCCCTGCGGATGAATGTGGCGATCATGTTGAGGCGAATCATGGTTCAGTGCATTGTGCTTCACGCAAATACTCACCGGTAGTGCCTTTGCGCGTTTGAGCAAGTCTATTGCTTTTCAGCCAAGCAATTGGCAGGTTGGCTTTCAACCCTGCGATTGCCCTGTTGCGGAAACTGGACCACTTCCTGATCCAATCTCCCATCCACAATCCCCGAAAAAGGATCGTGATTCCTCTCATGTTGTTCCAGTTTTTTGAATGTGGTTCCAGATTGCTCCTTTCTTGTTCCACAATCCCGGAATCTCGATCCAGAAACATCCCATCTTGTTCCGTATTGCGTGAAAGTGGTTCACGATTCCGGCAATGTGGGTCGTGATTGCCCGAATGTGATCCAGCATTTGCGAAAAGAAGAGGAGGTATTCGCCAATGTGGTTCGTGATTGCCCGAATGTGATCCAACATTTGCGAAAAGAAGAAGAGGTTTTCCGCAAAGTGGTTCGTGATTGCCCGAAAGTGATCCAACATTTGCGAAAAGAAGAAGAGGTTTTCCGCAAAGTGGTTCGTGATTGCCCGAATGTGATCCAGCATTTGCGAAAAGAAGGAGAGGTTTTCGCCAAAGTGGATCGTGATGGCCGCGAACCGAAGGCGAAATGCCTGCGCCATGCGCCGCTGAACCTGTAGCCGAAAGCCGCATGGGCCCAGCCTGCATGCCTAGAGCCGCAAGCCGTGTAGGCCATTAGCCGAATGCCGCCGCAGGCCTGCTAGCCATGAGCCGATGAGCCCAAGCCTCATCAGAATTGATGAGGGGGCAGGTGTAGCCCTTGGCCAAGGCCGCTGGTACAAGGGGCCACTAACAGGGACCTCGGTCCCACTAAACAACTGCCAGATGGCAACAGTGAAAATGGGCCTAGTAGGCCTCCCCGCCACGGGACTCGTGGCAAAGGCGCAGGGTGTTCATGATGGCATGAACGGCAACGCCGAGTTCCCGTTACCGGTGCCCACCCTGCCGGTGTTCCAAGGTCTCATTGATGCGTTGGCGGCGGCCAATGCAGCAGTTGATGCCAACGGGGGCAGGGCCGAGCACACGGCCAGGCGTGTAGCTGAGCAGCAGCTGCGTGGCGCGATCAAATCGCTGGCTGCCTACGTGCAGATGGCCAGCGGCGGCGATGCCGTGAAGATCAAGAGCGCCAATTTCCTGGTGGTGCAGCGTGGCAAGCCTGTGGGCGAATTGCCGCCGCCGCAGAACCTGGGCGCGCGCCTCACCAACATGAGCGGCCGTGCCGATCTGCGGTGGAAGCGCGACGTTGATGCCGACATCAACCATGTGTACATGAGCACCAGCAACGATCCGTTCAAGTGGGAACTCATCGGTAACCACCAAGAGCCGCTTCAACGCCGATCACCTGGAGCCCGGCAAGTTCTACTGGTTCGCCGTGAGCGCCATTGGGGCCGCTGGCGAGAGCAGCAAGAGCGAGCCTTGCCTGGTAATGGCTGCCGCCTAAGCGCAGGCCAGCCCAAGGCCTCGCACGAGAGGTCCTTCTCGAATGACATCCGCCCTGGTGCCGCCGCACCGGGGCGGTGTCGTTTTATGGGGTGTATGATCAAATGCCTTTCACGCCTCTACGAACCGTTAGGCACTTCTTCCTATCAGCGATATCCGCGCAAGTCGGGCCTTGTGCCATGCACCGCGCAGCGCATCATCCACGCTCCACAAGTGGCCGTGCTTCCGGAGCAAAGCCCGCTATTCAATGATCACCCGGCCCCAATGCAGCGCGCTGCCGTTGCGCACGCGCAGTTGGTAAGCGCCGGGCGCCACGTGTACCTGCAAGGGCATGCGTTGCGCGCCGGTGGCGGCAATGCTGGTGGTGCTGGTTATGCGCCCCGAGAGATCGAGCAAGGTGATCTCGATGGTGCCGCGCATGGCACTGGGCAGGATCAACTCGAATGCGCCCTTGTTCGGATTGGGCACAACAACGATGGAAGCGCCGCGCCCCTCGGCTGATTCGCCGATGGAGCTCATGGTTCCCACCTCGTAACTCGATGTGATCACGCAGCCGCCCGCCATGGTGCAGGTAACGGTATAGGTGCCCAGGCCCGCCACATTCAGCGAGGCGCCCGAATCGCCTACGGGCGCACCGTTGTAAGTCCAGGCGTAGGTGCCCAGGCCGGCTTGCACGCTCAGCGTCACGTTGTCGTAGCTGAACACGAGCAGCGGGCAATTCTCCACGGGGTCGGGGAATCCGTCGCAGCCGGCAGCGCTCTCGGCAATGGCGGTCCAGATGCCGAAGGCTGGATTCGCGAGGCAGTTGGTGGTGGTGGTAGTGAAGAACGCACCGCCCAAGTACCAGTGGTAGGCCACGAAAGTGGCGGGCTCGATGCACAGCGCATCGCCACCGGGAGATAGCTCCATGGTGGTCGCTATGCCGCCATTGCTCACCAGCACGCTATCGCTCACGGGGCAGGGGTTCCAAGGCGCCATAACAGTGAGCACATAGTAGCCAGAGGCAGGTGGAGCGATCGTCGTGGTAAGGCTGCCCGGATCCGAAAGGCCCGTGGTGGGCGACCAGCTCACGAGCAAGCCGGGGTCAATGTTGCTGCAATCGCCAAGGCTCTGGTACGCGAGTCCGGTAGGCGGGCCTTGCGGCGATTGGTAGAGCAGCAGGCCTTGAGCATCGAAGAGCTTGAAGCTGTTCTCGTTGTTCCAGATGGTGCCCGCCGTGTAATACAGCGCGATGCTTTGCCCGTGAATCACCGCCAACGGAATGGTATCGGATGTTATCCCTGTCGTGAGGATGGCGTGCGTGGTGATGCTGCCGTCGATATCCACTTGCACCTGCGCGCCGCCATTCCAGGTATCGCCCAGGACTTCAAGCAGTACCAGCTTGTAGGTGCAATGCTGCGCAGTGATCAATTGCGCGGTGCCCGACATGGTCTCGGACCCGCTGCACAGGGTCAAGTCGGCACCGGCATCAACCAGCACCGGCGTTTCCAGCACCGTTACCACAACAGTGGTATCGTGCAAGCAGCCTTGTGAATCGATCACCGTGAAGGTGTACGCATGATTGCCGGGCATGCCGGGATCCGCCGTGGCCAGCGTGGGTAGTGCTCCTGCTTGCGCACCCGGTCCCGACCAAGCGGTGAGGCCTGGATCACCGAGGTTGAGTTGAGCCGAGAAGGAAACCAAGGTGGAATCGGCCAGCGGTTGCAGGCCGAGGCTCCATGAGCAGGTGGATCCGTCATGAGCCGCCCACAGATCAAGGATGGTCAATGTCCACGTGCCGTGGATCGGGCAGCCAACGAGGTTGGTCAGTGATTCCACGGAAGTGTAGTCGCCAGGGATGAGCGCATTGGCGGGCGGTGTGCCGCCGAGCATTACGTTGGGCGTGGCACCGAAAGCGGCGCATTGCGCGAAGGTGCCGTTGGGTGCATTGGGTGTCCAGCAATAATCCCAGCAGGTGCCGAAAACGAAATCGGATCCATTCGGAACGTCGTTCGCACCACCGATGAAGGTGCCGCCTCCGCCTTGCTGGTGCAACGCAATGGAGGTTCCGTTCGGGCAGGCAAGCGAGATCACGAGGTCGCCCATGAACGAATGCTCCATGCTCACGCAGATGCCACCGAGCTCCGCGGGATCGGTGAGCACAGCGCCCACCGGATACCAATCGACCTCGATGGTTGAAATGAATGGTGACCCAACATTGTCTGGCAACTCGGCGCCGTTGGGGAATTCGGTGGCCGCATCAACGAACAGGTACAAGCTATCCAAGGTGGCGGCACCGGTAAGCGCGATCGGGTCGTTGAGGCATGTGGTGCTTGGTGAAGCATGGGTGCCAGCGAACGAAGCGCCCGGCCGCACCACCACGGTGAAGGCGGCGCTATAAGCCGACGCGCAGCCGTTGCCGTCTTCAACCTGAAGGCGCACATTGTGCAGGCCGCTCTGCGAAAAGGTGAGCGTATCCAGTGCCGCGTTCTGCGCCACGCTCATGCCCGGCGCGCTGGAGAGCCAGTTCCATCCAATCAGGCCTTGTGTGCCGGTGGCGAATGAGGCGCTCGCATCAACCGCGATGCCGGTGCCGAGGCACACGATGAGCGTGTCGTTCATGGTCGTGAAGGAGGGCACGGGCGGTGGGCATGGCACATTGCAGGAAATGGTGGCCGCGAAATCGCCGGAGCCGATGTTGTTGGATGTGAAGTGCAGCGTAAGGCAGCCGCTCGTGTTCTGCGCTGTGGCTGTTACCACCAGGCCTTGCAATTGCTGCTGCGTGAATTCGCCGAGCAATGGCGCTTGCACCGTTGGTCCGTCGTAGATGCGCAACCAATCGACCTGGGCGCCGCCGGAATTCGAGAGGTTGAATTGCGTGAACACCAAGCTCACCACATTGCCCGGCGCCGCGCCGCAAATGGTGCTGGTGAGGTCTTCGTTGGGCAAGTACGAACCGGAAGGGCCGCCGCTATCGAAGAGCACACCGGTGCAGGTGGAGATGGCGGCGTCTCCAATGAGGTAGTCCTGGCCACGGGTGAAGCCGGTGAACAGGAACAAGCAGAGCAGGGTGAGCGGTTTCCGTGCGCGCATGTGATCAGGGTAGGGTGCCCTAAGCTATCCGTTCCGGCGGAATGCGGAATCGATTCGAGAGGCAACTGGGAATGGCTCTGGAGATTCTGGTCAGGTGTATTGCACGAGCAACACATGAGTTGTGTTCAATGAACGTTCCATGCACCGCGCCATCACATGGCCCGTCGGTGGCGTTCATCCACGCGTAAGGCAGCAAGCGTCGATCACCCAACCTAGCTCGCCGGAATTCCCGAGCGCTTCGTAGTGGAGCGACCGTAGTTTTCAGCGCATGAAGCACACCCTTACGTTCCTGCTGTCCATCGTCTCGCTGCACATATTCGCCTCCACCTACCACATCGCCCCAACCGGCAACAACGCCAACAACGGCCTTTCGCTCGCAACCGCTTGGGCCACCATTCAGCACGGCGCCAACACAGCGCTTGCTGGCGATACAGTGCTCATCTATCCCGGCAATTACCAAGGCTTCGCGGCCATGAGCCACAGCGGCACGGCAACGGATCCCATCGTCTTTCTGGCCGAAGCGGGCGTGCAGATCACCAGCCCGTGCAGCTACAACAACCTCGACGGCATCAATGTGGAGAATGTGAGCTGGGTGGTGATCGAGGGCTTCACGGTAAACGACATGCCGCGCACCGGGATCCGCACCGTGCTCAGCGACCATGTCACCATCCGGTGGAACAGTTGCCACAGCAATTACAAGTGGGGCATCCTCACGGGCTTCGCTGAGCACGTCCTCATCGAGCACAACTCGTGCAGTGGCAGCGAGGACGAGCACGGCATTTATGTGAGCAACAGCGCCGACCATCCGATCATCCGCTACAACCATTGCTTCGGCAACCGCTCCAACGGCATCCACATGAACGGCGATGTGAGCCTCGGCGGCGATGGCGTGATCAGCAATGCGCAGGTCTATGGCAACACCATCTACGGCAACGGTGTGGGCGGCGGCAGCGGCATCAACTGCGACGGCGTCACCAATTCGGTCTTCTACAACAACCTGCTCTACGACAACCACGCGAGCGGCATCAGCCTCTATCGGATCGATGGCGGCGCGCCCAGCACCGGGAACCGCGTCTTCAATAACACCATCATCAACGCCAGCGATGCGCGCTGGTGCGTGAACATCACGGAGAACTGCACCGGCAATCAGGTGATCAACAACATCCTCATCAACCAGCATCCATGGCGCGGCAGCATCGTGGTGGCGGCCAGTGCGCTCCCTGGATTCGTGAGCGATCACAACATCGCCACGTCGCGCTTCAGCCCCGATGGCGATGCCACCATCCTCACGCTCGCGAATTGGCAAGCGCTCGGCTACGATGCCAACAGCGCGGTGGCCGCGCCGCAGGCACAACTCTTCGTAACGCCCGGCAGCGATTTCCATGCACTCAGCGGATCATCGCAGCAGTGCAACACGGGCTCGGCCGCAGTCTCGTCCGTGGTGCAGGACGATCTGGAAGGCACCGCACGCCCGCAAGGCGGCGCATACGACATCGGTTGCTACGAGAGCCTGTTCGGTGCTACGGGCATTGCGCCATCAGGTGCTTCAACATCGACCTTCACGCTTCTGGGCGATGCTGTGCTCGTGCGTGCCGATGAGCCAAGCATGTTGCGCGTGAGCGATGCGAGCGGGCGCCTGCTCTTCGCGCAACGTATCGGCGTTGGAGCAACGCGCGTCGAGCTTCCGGCGCTCGGGGTGCTGCTGATCGAGCTTATCGGAACGGACGGCAGCTTGTACGCCGCTATGCGAGCGGTAACGCTGAACTAGCCCGCCACCCGCTCCAGCACTTCGGCGATCATGGCATCAACCGCGGCGTGGTGGTCCTTGCTGTATTCCTTGCGCAGGCGGTTGGCCACCACGCAGCACACGGTGCAGGCGCGATGCCCGAGCAACCCGCTAAGGCCATAGAGCGCGCTGGTCTCCATCTCGAAGTTGGTGGCGCGCAGGCCATCGTGCGCGAAAGCGCTGAGGGCCTCGTTCAAGCCATCGACGCTGGGTGGCAAGCGCAGCTGCCTTCCTTGCGGACCATAGAAGCCGCCTGCGGTGAAGGTGATGCCCACCGTGTTGTTGTGGCCGAGGCGATCGATCAACTCTTGATCGCCTTTCGCCACGTACGGGTAGGGGAGGTTGTCCGGCCAATCGGTGTGCGCGAGCAAGGCGTTCAGCAAGCGCAGCTCCTTATCCGCTGGCTCGTGCGCGTAGTAGTGCAGCACGTTGTCCATGCCCACGCCATAGGCGCTCACGATGCGGCTATCAACGGGGATGTCCTCTTGCAGTGCCCCGCATGTGCCCAGGCGGATGATCCGCAGGCTCTTCGTTTCGCGCTTTGGGCTGCGCGTGGCTAGGTCGATGTTCACCAGCGCATCCAATTCGTTCAGCACGATGTCGATGTTGTCGGTGCCGATGCCGGTGCTGAGCGCGGTGATGCGGTGGCCGTACAGCTCGCCGGTGTGGCTCACGAACTCGCGGTTCTGCACGCGGTGGTCGATGCGCTCGAAGTGGCGGCTGATCTTTTCCACGCGGCCCTGATCGCCCACCACGAGCACGGTATCGCCGAGCTGCTCGGGGCGCAAGGCCAGGTGGTAAATGGATCCGTCGGGATTCACGACGAGCTCGCTGGCTTCGATCACGGTGCCCGGCTCGGTAAGGGTGATGGGATTCATGCGTGTGTTGCTGGATGGAGCAGGGTCATGCCCGGCAGTCCGGTGTTGGTGCTGATGCGCGCGTAGCCTTGCCCGCGTTTCGCCAGCACTTCGTTGATGGCCTCGAAGGGACCGATATTGTAGCCGCTCTCGGACGATTGATAGAAAGTGTCGTGCAGCAGCACGATGGCATCGGGCCGCGCATCCAGGATCGCGGTGAGCTCGCGCGTAACGGAGGCATGGCTGTGGTCGCCATCCACATAGAAGAGCACGGGTGCATTGGCCGCGAGGCGTGCGCACAGTTCCAAGGCCACGGTGATGCCATCGCCTTGGTGCAAGGTCACCTCTTCCATGCCGTGCACCAATTCGCCGCGCGTGTCCTTGGGGTGCTCGCCATGCGGCACATCGTCAGGCAGATCGATGCTGTGGATGGCGCACGGGATGCTGAAGGCCTTGATGGTTTCGCGGAACACGCGTGCCGATTTGCCGCGATGCGTGCCCCACTCGAAGATGAAGGCGGGCTTGAAGCGGCATACCGCGCCCGACATGAGCATGAGCTCGTTCAGCGGGAAGGGGTGTATGCCCACCACGGGCACCAGCTGCCGCAAGGTGAACTCGCTCAGGATCCAGTTGTCCACCTCGAAGGCGGTGCACTGCGCATTCTTGGTGGGATCGGCGAGCGGCTTCGGTTTGCTGAATAATCGCATGGCCCAAAGAAACGCTTGTGCGGCTACTCCAGTGTTTTTCGCATTACCGGCACCTGGCCAATTGGACGATGCAAGAGTCCAGATTGGTTGTGCGCGCTCGGGTGCAGCGTGCGGTGGGTGTCCACGATCCGCGCGGCCGCACCCGGCTCGGGGAGCGCGTGCTGCGGGCCTGTGCGAGCCGGACAGCGGCTTGGGTCGTGGTTGATTCTTGGCTCCACCTTTTCATCAAGGAAAAGGTGGAAAAGAATTTGGACTCAAGCAGCTCTTGGCGACCATCTGCTGGCTTCCCTTTTCACCTCGCTGCTCACTGCGCCGCGAACACCTTTTGCAAGATCGCCGTGGTGCGCGCCACGGGATCAATACGGATGCGCTTCTCTTCTTGCGCCAGCACGGTGAAAAGGCCGCTCAGGGCTTTCTCGGTCACATACGCATCGAGGTCGGGGTTCACTGTTTGTCCGCCGGTGAACAGCGTGGCCGTGTTGTACGCGGTGGATAATGGCTGCCAATAGCTGGTGAGCTCGGTGGCGCGCGTGGCGCGCTCCACCACCGGCTTGAAGCGCTCACGAAGGGCCGCGCTGGTCTTGTCGCGCAGGAAGTTGGTGGCCGCGTTCTCGCCGCCGCGCAGGATCGTGAATCCATCCTGGATCGTCATGCCGGTTATCGCATCCACGAAAACAGGAACGGCTTCATTGGCCGCTGCCTCGGCTGCTTTGTTCAGCGTGCGCTCGAAGTCGTTGATCGGCTGTGTCATGCCCAGGTCGGTGAGCGTGTTCTTCACCTTGATGGCTTCGGCCGGGAAGGGGATGCGGATGAGCTGATTGCTCCAGAAGCCATCGCTGGCGCTGGTGCTGCTCACGGTGCGCTCGGTGCCCACGCGCAAGGCTTCCTTCAATCCGGTGATCACTTCTTCGTTGCTCAGCGCTGCGGGCGCGCCGGTGCCAAGCACGTTCTGCAGGTCTTGCGGCGAGCAGGCGCTTAGGAGCATGGCCGTCAATGGGGCCAGGATCACGATCTTCTTCATGCGGTGAGTTGTTCCAATGCGTTGCGCCATTCCTGCGGAACCGCGATGGGGCCGTTCGCGGCATAATCGAAGCACACCATCACGCTCCGTCCTTCGGCGCAGAGTTCTTCTTGGCCATCCTTCACGCGCACGATCCGGTAATGCAGGTCGAAGCTTCTGGTGCCGATGCGACCCGCGTGGCAATGGCCCACGATGCGATCGTGCAGGTGAATGGTCTGCCGGTAGTCCACCTCGTTGCGGGCGAGGATCAGGCCCAGCTTCTTCCAATCGTGGCCGGGCGGTATGAAGCGCCGCAGCAGTTCCATGCGCGCCAGCTCGAACCAATGCAGGTAAACCGCATTGTGCACGTGGTGCGCCATGTCGAGGTCGGCGAAGCGGATCTGTATGGGGAGGGAGATGCCGGGCATAGGTGGTACCTCGTTGCGGGTGGGCGAAGATGGCACGGGCGCGATGGAGCGCTACGTATCGAAGTGCGAACGCTGGTCAATGGCATAACGGCGGGTGGCGACAAGCTTCTGATGGACCAGGACCGATTTTCCAGCTTTGACGATACATTCGCGTTGTGCCAAGCCTCACGCGATTTGCCGTCCTCTTTTTGGTTGCGAACGCGAGCGCGCAACTTGTTTCGGCACAAAGCCATGCGCTCTTCGAGGCGGGTGGTGCGATCACCAGCGGAGCGCGGTACAGCTTCAACGACAGATTCACGGAGGGCAGTTCGGTGCCGCGAACAGGTTGGGGCTGGCAATTGGGCGCATTGGAGCTTTTCGGAGAGCAGGAGGATCGGTTGAACTTCCTGTTCGGTCTCCGGTTCCAGTATCGTTACTATCGGCAGGCACGTGAATACGGGAGAACATTGCTGGTGCAGGAGAACGGGCATTTCATAGCCTATGGGGCCGCATACGATGGTGTGGCCACGATCAGGGAAGCAAGGCTCGGCATCCCATTGCAATGGTGGGTGCGGCTGGGCGCGCGTTCCAAGCTCAGTATCGGCTACGAGCTGAGCATCAACCAAGGAGGGAAGTCAACGGAAACGGGAGAGCGCACGATCTCCTCAACTACGAATCTGCCGGATGGCAGTCACGTGACCACTTATGTCACGGAGCCATACACGGATGAGCTAGGAACCAAGTCGGGGCGAGCAATGGCTGAGATAGCTCTCGGCTACCGGCGCTGGTTTGGGTCGCGGTGCATCGCGGGCGTTGATGCCAGCGTTGTGGGGCCCATGAATGGCAAAGGTTTAACGGGCGGGCCGGTCTCGGAACTCTCATTCAATTTCGGCTGGTTGCTCAGGCTGAAGGAGAAAGGCGCGGCAAACGGTGTGGAGTGACCCGATTCAAGGACAGCCCCCCTTGTTCAAAAACCCCCACCGGATCGTTCATAACGGGAGTTTTCCACAGCGGCGGGCCGCGCTGGGCGCGGGATACCTTCGGCCCATCGCTGAGAACCCGCGCCAATGCTGGGAATCAGCGGATTGGCATGAGCGACACGAGTTATGGCGAGGAGCACATACGCTCCCTGGATTGGAAAGAGCACATCCGGCTGCGCCCGGGCATGTACATCGGCAAGCTGGGCGATGGCAGCAGCTACGACGATGGCATCTACATCCTGCTGAAGGAAGTGCTCGACAACTGCATCGATGAATACGTGATGGGCCACGGCAAGAAGGTGGACATCACGA
>JADJOG010000042.1 GCA_016713865.1 Flavobacteriales bacterium
GGCAGCCTCGATCTCTTCCTCTGGGGCAGGCCCTTCGTCGAGATCACGCAATATGTGCTCTACAACCTGGACAACAGCACCACTTATGGCGTGCTGCCCTGGTACAACTACCTCTTGCTGCTCGCCGGGCTGCTCATCCCACCCTTGAGCCTTTCGGTCCTTTTCGGATTCTTCCGCTATCCCAAGCCGCTCCTGTTGTGGCTTCCGCTGCTGCTCTTCCTCGGCTTCCACTCGTGGTTCCCCAACAAGCAGGAGCGATTCCTGCTGCCCATGGTGCCCTTGTTCTTCGTTCTGGGCTATGCCGGTTGGGAGCGATGGCGCGAGGCATCGGCCTGGTGGAAGGGGAGGGCATCGCTCTGGAACGGCGCGCTTGTCTTCGTGTGGGCGCTCAACATGCTCATCCTTCCTGTGCTTGGCACCACGTACAGCAAGCGCAGTCGGGTTGAAGCCTTGTATGCCTTGCGCGATGCAGGACCGGTGACCGGCTTGATCATCGAGGACAGTTACGAGGGCGAAGCGCCCATGCCGCCGCTCTTCTACCTGGGCCAATGGAACATGACCGTGCTGCCATGGACCGAGCGCACAGCCGACCTCGATTCAGCATTGGTGGCCAAGAGCGACAGGCCACGGCCGAACACCGTGCTCTTCTTCGGAGAGGAGGAACTGGAAGCGCGCAAGCAACGGATCGAAGCGGTGATGGGCCCCTTGCGCGTGATCGGTTCCGCAGAGCCCGGATTCATGGATCGCCTCGTGCATCGGCTCAACCTGAGGAACAGGAACGAGACGATCATCATCGCGAAGGTCGCCGCCCGATAGCTTCGCACCGCCTTCAACCAACCCATGCTGGAACTCTCGCACCTCGACCCTTCGGTCCTGCTCACCTCGCACGGCCTCATCGCGCTGCTCACGCTCACCGCGCTCGAGATCGTGCTGGGCATCGATAACATCGTCTTCATCTCCATCCTCAGCAACAGCCTGGCGTCGAAGGCCGATCAGCGGAAGGCGCGGCAACTGGGGCTCGCGCTGGCCATGATAAGCCGCATCCTGCTGCTGCTCTCCATCAGTTGGGTCATGGGCCTCGATAAGCCGCTGATCACCCTGTTCGATCACGACTTCAGCGGTCGCGACCTCGTGCTCTTGATCGGTGGCCTCTTCCTGATCTACAAAGCGACGGTGGAGATCCGCGAGAAGGTGACCGGTGGCGATGAGAAGCACGGGAGGTCGAGCAAGGCGAAAGGGCTCGCGGGGGTGGTTGCCCAGATCATCCTCATCGACCTCGTGTTCTCGCTCGATTCGGTGATCACAGCGGTGGGCATGAGCAACGAGATCATCATCATGGTGCTGGCCGTGGTGATCGCCGTTGCCGTGATGATGCTCGCTGCCGGCGCGATCAGCACCTTCGTTGAGAAGCATGCCACCGTGAAGATGCTGGCGCTCTCCTTCCTGGTCATGATCGGCATGGCGCTGCTGGTCGAGGGCATGGGCGAGCACATCAACAAGAACTACATCTACTTCGCCATGGGCTTCAGCGTGGCCGTAGAGATGCTCAATCTGCGCATGGCGAGGAACAGGATCATGAAGTCATAGCTGCGCGGTGCAGTTGCACGCAGCTGTTCGGCGAATGGTTGGGTGCCCGGTTGGCTTTTCGCTTTCGTGGCCCGTCACACGGGATTCCACGCCCCGAACAACGTTTGTGGCCAGTGGTGCGTCAACGACGGTAGCTTGCTGCCATAACCAGCCCGAACCATGAAGAAACAATCCGCCTTTTGCCTCGCGCTCCTGGCCTCCACCGCCTCGATCGCACAAGTCGCCTTCACCAACGTGAGCATTCCCGGAGCATCGGGGATCCAAGGTGCTGTTGATATGAACAACGATGGCCGCGACGATGCGGTGATGCCTGGTTCAGCCAGCTTCCGGGTGGCTTACCAAGGCAATGGGGCGGTGTACAGCACAACCACTTTCCCGACCACCAATGCCGATAACACCGCCTCGTGGAGCTTCGCTGTGGGCGATTGGGACAGCAATGGTTATCGTGATCTTCTCTATGGCGGCGGAAGCGGCGCCACCTTCATGACCGCCAACTTCGACGGCACCGCATACACGGAATTCAGCCCGGCCCAGTACATCTTCAGCCAGCGCACCAATTTCGTCGACCTCAACAACGATGGCCATCTCGATGCCTTCGTATGCCACGATGTGGATGCGAACGTGTCCTTCATGAACAATGGCGCCGGCCAATTGGTGCATACGCAAGGCGGCTACGGCAGCACCTGCGGCAACTATGGAAGCATCTTCACAGACATCAATAACGATGGCGCCATGGATCTCTTCGTGGCCAAGTGCGGCTGCGATCCAGCCGACCTCATGATGCTCAACAACGGCGATGGCTCGTTCAACAACATCGCCATCGCGCAGGGCCTTGCCGATAGTCACCAGAGCTGGAGCAGCGCTGGGGCGATTTCGATAACGATGGCGACATGGATGTGCTCATCGGCAGCAGCGGCGGCGGTGGCCACAAGCTCATGCGCAACGATGGCACGGGCAACTTCACCAACGTGACGGCAGGCAGCGGCATGCATCTGTGGTCGGGCTCGAGCATCGAGTGGACCGCGCACGATTTCAATAACGACGGCTGGATCGACATCGGCGGCGGAGGCTGACACCTGAACAACGGGAACATGACCTTCACCTCGCAGTCCGGCGGGCCGGGCAACCATGCGGTGGGTGATATGGATAGCGACGGCTACCTCGACGTGTGCAACGGCAGCGGCTACCAGCGCAACAACGGCGGCAACAACAAATGGCTGCGCGTGAATCTCGTGGGCACCCTGAGCAACCGCGACGCCATCGGCGCGCGCGTAACGATAACCAGCGCGCTGGGCACGCAGATCCGCGACATCCGCAGCGGCGATGGCTTCCGTTACATGAGCTTCATTGGCGCGCACTTCGGCTTGGGCAACGATGAAGTGATTGAGGAGCTGAGCATCCGTTGGCCGCACGGCGAAGTGGAGGTCTTCACGGATGTGCCGGTGAATGCGCCCTTCACGGTGGTCGAAGGCATCACAACAGGCCTGGTCGAAGCCGCCGAGACAAGCATCGCGCTCTATCCGAATCCAGCAATGGATGCGATCACCATCGGGAACCCTGGCGTGAATGCGCGCTACGAGGTGCTCGATGCCGCTGGTAAGCTGGTGCTCGAAGGCAGTAACGCCAATGGCCGTATCTCGGTCACGGAGCTCCTGCCCGGTGCCTACCTCATGCGCACCACCGAGAACGGCGCCGTGAAGCAGGCGCGCTTCACGAAGCTGTAAGCCACAAGAAGAATCTGAGACGCCGCTGCACGAGAAGTGCGGCGGCGTCCTATTTCAGGGGGACTTGATGCTGGAGTGGCACAGCGGTTTCGAGCGATGCACCAGCGCTGCTGAATGCCATTCACCAGCAGCTCGTGACCTTACCTTGCAGCCTATGCGCGCACTCATCACGCTCGTGATCTTGTTGATCGCACCCCGTTCTTGCGCTCAGACATGGCATTGGGCAAGGCAATTTGGTGGTCCGGGTCGCGATGGCGGCCGTATGGGTGCGCTGGATTCCGATGGGAACACCTACGTATTCGGAAGCTATGCCAATCCATTAGGTCCAAATTGGTTTTCTGATTTTTACATTGCCGATGACACGCTCTTTGGAAGTAACGAGGTTACTTCGTTTGGCATAGCCCGACGGCGCGCTGGTGTAGGCCGGACGATATCCAGTCCCGGTGATGCGCATATAGGTGGTTTCCGCCTTTGGCTACCGTGTGAGGGAGACTTCTTCGTCACTGGTAGTTACGTGGTCAACTGCGCTCGACACGCATGTTGGCCACAGCATCAGGGGGGGCGTTCCTCGCGAAATGGAATTCAGATGGGCATTGCCTCTGGGCGCGAACCATTGCTACAAGTGGATATACGGAGTTGGGGAGTGTTACGCCGGTGGCGATTGCAGCTGATGATGAAGGGAGTCTATTTGTGAGTATGATAACTGATCCTTTTGCCTCAACGACGGTTGGCACCACGGCCATGCCCTCTGGTTCCCTAATGGCCAAGTACGATCCCGACGGCGAGGAGATCTGGGTGAAACCCTTCACCTTGTATTCGGGCAACCAGAAGTTTGTTTTCCTGAGCACACTGCGCTACCATGGGGAGAGGGTCTTTGGCCACGGTCCAGCAGCGATTGCAGTGGAAGGAGACACGACCGTTGTGGATACGATCCGGATCATCGGCCGTCAGGGAAATAGCGGGTATGCCTTGGCGAGCATCGACCCGGAGACAGGAATCGTGGAGTGGTTCAGATTGGAGGGTTTCCCACAGGTAATGCCGGAGTAGAGAGCATGGATATGGATGCCGACGGTAACATCTATTGTGTAGGCGCCTACACAAGTATGGCGGTTTACGACGAGGATACGCTCACCTCCACCACAGCATTTGCCAAAGCCTTTATGAGCAAGTATCTCCCTACAGGGCAGCGTTTGTTCACGCGGGCGTTCGAGGGAACGGACGCGTTCGCCTTCACTGCCGTGGATGTGGATGACGATGGCAACATGGCAACAACCGGGAGCCAGTGCGGCG
>JADJOG010000043.1 GCA_016713865.1 Flavobacteriales bacterium
GATAATCGCATCTCCACATCCAAGCAGGCAGCCACGATGGGGAGCAGGTGCTGTATTGACGATGCCCCAATCGCCATCGCCACCACCTGGCAGCCGATGCGGGCCTCCACAGCATAGGCGAGCATCACACCCTATGCAGCTGCATCGGCACCATTCCATGCGGGTATCCCGTTCTTCCTGAAGTGGAAGTATCACCATGAAGCCCGCGACGATGAGGCCGCCGTACATGGTGGTACCATCGATGATGTCAAGCCCCCCGTCGGATCCGCTGGATGAAGGAGACGAACCTCGCGCGGATACTCCAGCCAGTGGAAGATCTTGGCACCGAGGAGGCCCCAGATGGCTGCGGTGATGGTGATGTTGCCCGCATGGTCCTGCGGCCGCATGAGTACTTGTTCGGTGCGTGGCTCGGCGAGTTTCGCTTCGTCCTTCTCGCGCCAACGCATCCATGCGAGCAAAGTCCCTGAAGCTATGCCACCGATGCCGTTGCCATTCGCCGAAGAGGAAGCCCGGGAAATCGGCGAGCACCTCCGATGCATTCAAGATCAGGAATAGACCTTTCCAGCCGAGCAGGAAGCCGAGCAGCGCTTGGCCGATGAGTTCTAGCGGTGTGGGCGAAGGCCGACGGTGACGGCGCGCGTGGTGGCCTTCAGCAGTCCGAGTCCCGGACATGCGGCGCAGCTCCAGGCCCAATGTCCAACTGGCGAAGATGAATGCGATGGCTACGAAGAAGCCGGAAGCTGTTGAGCGGCCGGAGGAAGGGCAGTTCCACGCCAAATAGGTCGAGGAAAGCGTGGTAGCATCGTTGGATACATGCGGAATCAGTTGGCAGTTGGCAATCGGCAGTCGGCGGTTTCCACAGCCAGCGATTCTTCCACAGCGCCATCAACGTGCCCATCGCCGTGGAGGCGCATGAGTTGAACGGGTTGGATGGTGTTCATCAGGGCGGCATCGAATGGAAGCGATACGCGCAGGTAGTTGTCGGTGTAACCGAGCATGCGGCCATCGACATCCTCCGATTCGAGGAGCACGTTGCGCATAGTGCCCAAGTGACGTTCGTAATGCGCGCGCTGGAGTTTGCTGCTGAGGATCCGCATTTGCTTGGTGCGCTCGCGGCGGGTCTCAATCGGAACACTGTCGTCCATGCGCACAGCCGTGGTGTTTGCGCGTTCGCTGTAAGTGAATGCGTGCAGGTAGTCGATGGCTTGCGAGCGCAGGAAGGCGTGCGTCTTCTGGAACTCCTCATCCGTTTCGCCGGGCGCGCTGGTGATTACATCGGCGCCGATGCACTGCATGGGGGAGGAGGGCCCGGTGCGTGCCACGCGCTCGGCATAGAGCGTAGTGTCGTAGCGTCGGCGCATGCGCTCGAGAATAGTGTCGCTGCCGCTCTGCAAGGGCATGTGGAAGTGCGGCATGAAGCGCTCGCTCGCGGCCACGAAGCCGATCACGGCATCGCTGCATAAGTTCGGCTCGATGCTGCTGATCCGGAAGCGCTCAATGCCTTCGACCTGATCAAGCGCCTCGATGAGGCCTAGGAAGTCCTCGCCATTCAATCTGCCGAAATCACCCGTGTTCACGCCGGTGAGCACGATCTCTTTCACGCCGCTATGGGCGATGTCGCGTGCGATGGCCAACGTTTCGGCAATGGTGCCGCTGCGGCTACGACCACGCGCTAAGGGAATGGTGCAGAAGGAGCAGAAGTAGTCGCAGCCGTCCTGGACCTTGAGGAAGGTGCGCGTGCGATCGCCTGTATTGAAGGACGGGATGAAGGTGCGAGCGTCCTTGATGGGTGCGAAGAGCGCTTCGCTTCGCTCGTGGAGACCGGCTTCGGCAGATGATAGCCGCCGGTGGATGTGCGCGGCCAGATCGAATTTCTCATTCGCGCCGAGCACAATGTTGACACCCGGGATTGCCGCGATCTCCTCAGGCTTCAGTTGCGCATAGCAGCCCACCACGGCAATGAACGCCTCGGGGTTGATGCGCTGGAACCTGCGTACCCATTGGCGACATTCCTTATCGGCGTTCTCGGTTACGCTGCAGGTGTTGAGCACGAACACGTCAGGGCGCTCTTCCACTTTCACGCGGGCATAGCCGGCCTCTTCCAGCGAGCGCGCCAAGGTGCTGGTCTCACTGAAGTTGAGCTTGCAACCCAACGTGTGGAAAGCGGCGGTGCGGGGGGTGGACATACGACCATGTGCTCGTGAGCGCATGTGCCCATAGGCGCATGGCGGAGCGGGCGGCGAAGGTATCCCGGAGCGTTCGTGCGTGAGTGGGTGATATTTCATCGCCAAGGATCCCGTGTTCGCGGAAAAGTCCTGATCTTCAGGCATCCTAATCGGAGGCTCGCGTCTGCCGATCAACCAATGTCCCTTGCATGACCATTCGCTACCTCTTGACAACTAGCCTCGTAGTAGCTGCACTGAATGCGAACGCATTGCAAGTGCATCTCGACGTGTACGCCACATCGTGCGAGGGAAACAACGGTGCTGTCATCGCAACCGCCTCCGGCGGAACTCCTCCCTATAACTACTCGTGGAACGATGGCTCAACTGAATCTGAGCGCTACGGCTTGTTGCCGGGCACCTACACCTTGACAGTCACCGATCAACTCGGCCAAGTAGCGGTGGAAGAGGCGTGGGTGTACTTCGGTGGAGCGCCGAGCAATGGGAGCATGCTCCTGATGGATGTGGCCTTCCCCGGCCTTGCGCCATGTACAGGACAGTGCAATGGCGGATTCCGTTTCTATGTGCAGCAGCAATTCGGGGGCTATTCGATCAGTACCACGCCTGCCATGAGCATCGTTGAGAACAACATCGGTGAACCGGAGAATGTGAGCTACTATCAGCGCTATGAGATACTGGGGGCATGCGCCGGGCAAACCGTAGAGCTGAACGTGAGCAATGCATGCGGGGCCGGCTCTGTCTCCTTCACCATGCCTGCGCTATTCGAGCCATCTCTAACGGTGGGAGATCACAGGCAGCTGCGCCGGTGCGAACAACGGGACCATAGCTGGTGAAGTGACCGTGGTCTCCGATCCCCTAACGAGCGAGGATTCCTGGATCGTGCGCGCGATCGATGGTTTAGGTGCTCAGGTGGCGCCTCTGTTGAATCCCATTTTCATGACAGGCACTCAGAATTTCCAAATCATCAATCTGCACCCCGGCGATTGGACCCTGCGATTCAGTACGGTTGAAGGTTATGGGTCGGCGCAGCAGCCATGCGTTCTCGAAGTGCCGGTTACCGTTCCCAACCTCGGCACGGCTTGCGCCACCTTGAGCGGGACCGTTCACTACGAGACCGATCCGGATTGTGTGCAGGACGGCCTCGAAATGGGCATCCCTTACCAGATGATGAAGGTGACCCCGGGCCTATGTATGGCATGACGTCCACCAGTGGCAACTATTCCGTGGCCTTGCCCTACGGCAGCTATGCGGTGGAACAGTTGAATCCCAATGCGGTACAGCTGTGCCCGCCAGCCGCACCGATTGCGTTCAGTGTGAGCAGCGGCAACAATGCGGTGGTGAACATCGCCGATTCGATGCTCACCCCATTCGACTTGGCGACCTATGTGCATTCGGGAATCTCACGTGTGTGGGATATCCATTCACATTCGCCGTGGGCGTTTACAACAACACAGGTGCCAGCGGCGAGGAAGTGACCGTCACCTTCTCGCATGATCCGCTCTTCTCATTCATTAGTGGCAGTGCAGGCGCCGTGGTATCAGCCGGACAAGTGGAGTGGAGCATTCCGGTTATCGGACCCTTCGAGCATCGCTTGCTGTACGTGCAAGTGCAAGTGCCGCCCGATCCGTTGCTCTTGGGCTATCAGCACTTCTTCACCGTGAGTACCATCAGCAATGCCTTCGAGCCGAACCTGGCGAACAATACCTACACGGCCCATCGGTCATTGTGTCCAGCTATGACCCCAACGACAAGGTGGGCACGGCGATACCCACCGGCAGCGCAGCAGTACTTCCTCGATGAGGACCACTGGATTGATTATGCGATACGGTTCCAGAATACGGGCAGCGACACTGCATTCACCGTGGTGATCCGCGATGAGATCGAAGCGGACCTGGATATCGAAAGCTTGCAGATCCTCGGTGCGTCGCATGCCTTCACCCCATCGTTCGGTGAAGCGCGCGAACTGGTATTCACCTTCAACGGCATCAATCTGCCCGATAGCACCACGGACCTGCTCGGCAGCCAAGGCTTCGTGGCTTTCCGCATGCGTGCGCGCGCTGGCCTTCTGCCGGGCGATGCGATCGAGAACACGGCAGCCATTTACTTCGACTTCAACGAACCCATGATGACCGAGCCGAGCGTGCTGGTGGCGGAGTTCAGTACGGATGTGAGGGCTATGCCTGAAGCGGACATTCACATCTCTCCGAACCCCACCACAGACCTGCTGAATCTGCGCTTTCAGCCCAATACATCGGGACCGATCATGGTGATCGCTTCTGATGGGCGCGCAGTGAATGTGCCTGTGCGAATAACCGTGAGCGGCGCTCAGATCGATGCAAGGGCATTGTCTAGTGGCGTGTATCAGGTGCGCGTGGCCGACCGCTCAGCTAGGTTCATTAAGCAATAACGGCTCGCACTCACCCCGAAAGAACAATCCAGCAATGAAACCGACCATGAAGCAATTCCTTGTGATCATTTGCACCCTCGGTTCCGTGCGATAAGCGTCGACATCACTGTGCAAGTGATGTCGCAGCCATCTGCACCAATCCGACCGGAGGCATCAGCGTGTACGTGAACACTGGCGTGCCGCCTTACACCTACGAATGGAGCAACGGGGCCACCACGCCTACTGTGATGGGCTTGCCCGCAGGCACATACAGCGTTACCGTGACCGATGCCACCATGGAGCAGGCCGTGGGCCAAAGGCACGGTGAACACGCTGAACAGTTATCCCACCAGCACCACTGCGGCTGCTTTCCATTGTCCAGGTGAGGCACCGCGCATCAGTTTCTATGCAGGCACGGAGAACGGCTTGCCACCAGATTTCCTCCACAGGGACGCAGCACGGCCCCGGTCCTTACGAGTTCAACGCGGTCGGCTACTCACACACTCAGATCGAATTAGCCGATGCCTGCTCATGGTTCTCCTACTACGACATCTCGGTGAACGGCGCGCAGACCGGCAGTTTCGTCACCATCAACTACACCGATGGCACGGGTTGCCCGGGCAGCTTCGGATTCACTGTGCCTGCGGCCATCGCCCTTCAGCAGCCACAACCGCTGAATATCACAGGGTCATGCACCAACGGCAACTTGGGCAGTGCATGGGTTTCGGTTGGCATGGGTGAACGGATCGTGCGTTTGAAGAATAGCCTTGGCCAGTACGTGCAGGGTCCTGGTATTTTCTGCTCCGCATATCCCGTGAATGCGGATGGCACGGTGCAATTCACGTCACTGGCGCCCGGTAATTATTGGGTGATCGTGGATACGACTATTTCAACCAGTACACATCCGGTGATTCCTACACAACCTCGTCTGCCGCGATTCAACCGCACTGGTGATACCCGACCTGGGCACCACCGGTGGCCACAATCAGCTGGCCGGGTGTCGTGGACAACGCCAACTGCGCCCTGAACGGCGGAGAGAACCTGGTGCCGAACACCATCGTGGAGCTGACTCCAGGTCCGTACTACGCCGACGAACAGCAATGGGCAGTTCACCGTGCAAGTGCCATTGGGCACGTACAGCCTTGCGGAGCAGCACCCGGTGTGCTTGGTGCAGAGCTGCCCGGCGACAGCGGTGCTCTCCGGGCCCACGTTGAACAATGCCAACGTGGCGTGCACCGGGCAGGAACCGCTCGACGTGCAACTCACCATGGCCAATGGACCTGCTCGTCCCGGCTTCGAAGTGCTTTACGCCATTGCTGTCGACAACCTGACCCCGGCCACCACAGGCACTGTGACATTGACAATGACTTTCGATCCTGCGCTCTCGTTCATTTCGGCCATTCCTCAACCCACGAGCGTTGCCGGCAACGTGATCACCTGGACCGCACCATGGTTCAACATGTACACCGCCTTCGAGCACAAGGATGTGAATGTGCGCCTGCAAGTGCCGCCCGACGTTGGCCTGATCGGGACCACCTTGACCGCAAGCGCCACCATCGCCACGCAAAACACCGACAACGACCTAAGCAACAACAGCGCGACAACCCTCGCAGACCGTGACCGGCAGCTACGACCCCAACGACAAGCTGGCTAACACCAGCATGGGCAACAGCAGCGTATGGCTGATAAATC
>JADJOG010000044.1 GCA_016713865.1 Flavobacteriales bacterium
ACTGAAGCCGTGCTCGATCACCAAGTGGTCGCCTGCGAGCCATCCGCGCATGTTGGTGGAGGGCTTCGCTTCGGCAACGCCGGTGCTCAATTCCACCGTGATGGTCACCGTGCTGGTGCTGGCGCAGTAGCCGTTGCTGGTGGTGAGCACCACCGTGTAGGTGCCGGGCGCATCGTAGGCGTGCTCGGGCGCTTCGTCGTTGCTGGTATTGCCATCGCCGAAGTCCCAGGACTGCTCAATGGCGTCGGTGGTGGTGTTGATGAAGATCACGGGCTGGCCCACGGCAACGTTCAGTACCACCGCGCTGGTGGCTGCCACCGGCGCGGCCCCGACCCCACGGTCAATTCCGCGCTCACCGGGCAGCCGTTGGCATCGGTGGCCGGTCGCGATGAACACACGCCTGCTTGCGCAGGACGCTCCAACTCGGTGGCGCCATCGTTCCAGTTCACTTTGAAAGGCGCACGCCACCCGATCGCGAGACTCAGCATGCCATCGGCTCGATGCTGGGCAGCTCGCATCAACCACTTCCGAGCTCAGCTTCCATGGCCTCGGGTTGCGCGATGGTGAATGAGCTGAGCAGGTTGGCGCAGCCGAGATAGCCTTCAACGGTGATCTCGTAGTCGCCGGCAATCAGATTCTCGATCGCGATGGTGCCGCTTGCAGCGATGCTGCTGCCGACCACTTGGCCCATGTCGTTGTACACGCTCACATCGGCAGCGCCTTCAGCGATCACGATCTCCACACCGCCGTTCGCTTGGCCATTGCAGATCGCATCCGTGGTCGCAACCGGCACCGGAGCGCTGGCGTGGATCAAGAAGCGCGGTTCATCGGCGTTAGCGCCGGCCTCTGCGCTGAAGCTGTAGCTAGTGCCCTCTTCCAGCGTGGTGAAGGTTCCGGTAACGAGGTCTTCCAGACGGATGCAGGTGAGACCCACTTGCTCGATGCCGGAAGCCGTGATGGTGTAAGTGCCGGTGATCGGGGTGTGGATCAGCGCGGGAATCACGATGGCATTGCTGAATGCACCATAGGCATTGATGGCCAGGTTCACGGCATCGGCCGTGGTGCCGATGCGCGGCGCCTGCGGATGGCTGAAGTTGAATTTGGGTACATCGTTGCTGGTGAAGGCAGGCTCGCCCGTGGTGAACACAACGATTGTCTCGTCGCTGAAACTGTTCATGCCGCTGGTGATGCGCAGGCGTAACAGATCAGGAGCTTGCTCGCTTCCACCGAAGAAACCACCGTTGTTGTCGGCCACCTTGGCGCTCTCGCTCACCGTAGTGGTTACCGCCGAGCCTGTGGCCTTCAGGAAGAAGCCTTGCATGCTCTGGATGGTATTGGTGCCGCCATTGTTCCCGTAGTTCAAGCCGATGTCCCACGTGGCCATGTTGCCCGTTGCGGGATCGAAGTAGGTCACGTAGTCCTCTACATCAGCGCCACGCACGATCTGATCGAAGGCGATGGGGCTGGGCAGCGGGTTGGCCACCATGTTCCAACCATCGACGGCGGCATTGCCTGTATTGGTGAAGGTCATGGGCAGCGTAATCGGCGTGCTGGCGATCACCGGCGCGTTGTTCTCCAGATCGATGGTGAAGGCGGTGGTGGTATTCAGGTTGGTGCCGCACCAGGCTGCGAAGCCTTGGCCGGGCACGAGGTTCTGGTTCTGATTGGTCACGCCCACGAGACCGTCATTCACATTCGCACCGGTGTTGGTCTCATTGTACCAGCGGATGCTGGGCCAGAAGATGCCGCTGCCGGGAGGATCGAAGAAGTTGGGGTATTGCGATCCAGGGTAACCTGCAGTGAAGAAGTCGTCCTGCAGATGCACCACGTTCCGGTTCTGGATGGGGCTGCCGAAGAGCCTCCAGTTGGTGGCGCCTGCGGGGATGAAGCGCTCGATCTTCAGGTTGCCGGTGTAGCTGGCGCCTGCAGCCACCGGGCCTAACCGTCCGGTTACCGTGGCATTGCTCACCAAATCGACCTGCGCGCCCGAGGCGTCGAAATCGCCGTCTTGCAGCAGCAGGGTGCCGCGCATGTTGATGCCCCCCGTGGCCGTGGTGCCATCGGCTGCGTCGATCGTGAGGTCCCAGAGGGTGGTCGGCGAGGCCAGCGCGAGGTCTTGGCTCCGCTGCCCGCCAGGGCGAAGGCGCTATTGTCGTTGGCGGTGAGCGTGCCATCGATGGTGGCGCTCGTTCCGTTCACGGTAAGTGTGCTACCAGCATCCAGGACCAAGGTGCCGCCGTTCTCAACGGTGAGGTTCGACACGGGCGTGGCGCCATCATTCGTAACGATGTGCCCGTTCTGCACAACCATGTTGTTGGCCGCGGTGAAGGTGACGGCACTGGGCGCAGGCATTCCCGAAGGCGTGGTGCTCCAAATGGCGTCGCTCACATCGCCGGTGGCGCGGCTGTAGTAGGTGCAGCCGCCCACGGTCACAGTGACATCAGCTGAGCGCGTGCAGCCATTGCCCGAATGCGCAGCGGTTACGGTGTAGGTGCTGGTGCTTGCAGGTGAGGCGGTGACGGTGGCTCCCGTGGTTCCGCTAAGGCCGGTGGCGGGGCTCCAGGTGTAAGTGATCGTGCTATTGTAGGTGAAGGTGATGCTCCAGCTTGCAATGGAACCGCCGTCGGCGTTCGCATCATCGCGAATGAGCAAGCCCCAGGTGCCGTTGAAATCGCCTGTGAAGAGCGAAAGGCTGGGGCTGGCTTGCGTGAGTGAGTTCGGGCCAGGAGAGGTGGGCCAGCTATCGGGAGTTCCGATGTTCGTGGGTGCATAAATGCCTGATGTGATCTGTGCTGCATCTGGCAGCGCAGATTCACCATCCATGATCACCAGGGTCGCGCCGGGTGAAGTTAGATTGGGATCACCACCTACATCGCTCATCAGGATCACATTCGTGCCCGTGGGAGATTGCAGCAGGATATCCAAATCGTCGGGATACGAGTGAATCACTCCATTCAACGTCACGCTTTCCACCGTAACACCGCTGGCGGGCAGTCCGCTCGCAGTGATATTCCACGGGTAGATCGAGGCATCAATCGGACCTGATGTGCTCACTGTGTTTGGGCCTCCGGTGCTGCTGAATGTGACGCGTGTGGTGGTGGTGCTCGAAGCCGAGGCGGTCAAGCCAATACTGGCGCCATTGCAGATGTTGGCGCTGGGCGGAGCGATGCTCGGCACCGTGGGCAGGCCACCGGGCACGTGGATATTGTCGAAAACGGCGCTCTCACCGGTATCGCCATCGTGGTTCCACAAGCAACCGATGATGGGCAAGCTGGTGCCTGTATAGGTGGAGTTGACGGCCGAACCGGCTGAGGTGGCCGCCGTGAGCGGATCGCCGAAGCCGGCACTGCCGTTGTTTCGGTAGAAGAGGCTCCAGGTATCGGTCGAGGGCACATAAGTCACACGCACATCCAGGTAGTCATTGTCGAAGTTGCCGGCCTGCACGATGGTGGTCAGGTTGACATCAGCATCGAGGCCGTTGTTATAGCGCACCAAGCGAACGCGGTCCGTATTGCCCGTTTCGCCAAGCACCACAGCATAGCCTTGGCCCAGGGTGAGGTTGGCGTTGGAGCCAGCCAGCACTACCGCCATGCCGTCATCACCGGCATCGAAGCCGCTTAATTCACCCTCGCTTTCACTCTGCCTGAAGCTAAAGGCCCAAGTGAGGGTGCAGTTGTTCTGATTGAGCGTGGTGTTGTAAGTGCCAGGCGTTGTTCGCGTAACGTATTGGCGGTTGTTGCCAGTACCGGTACGCTGAAGCCTCAGTCCATTTCCGTTCACCGAAGCGCCAGAGCCTCCTGTTTCCGTCTCCGTCCAGCCGCCACCAACGGTATTGCTGTTGGCGCGGTTGAAACGGTCAACCACTTCTTGGGCGAAGGCCGCACCGGTGAAGCATAGCACGGCCAGCAATAGGCCGAGCCTCAGCATCTGGTTGATGTGCCGCTCGCGTTGGAAACGTGCTTCTAGCGATACGGGGAGGAGGATGCGTTCCATGGTAGTTCGTGCCCATTGAGTTGAGGGCGGGCGCTTGAACGGCAGCATTGCCGGAATGGTTTCGATGAATACTTCAAAACCATCGCTCGGCAATCAGAGGGGACTTCAAAAGGCATGCTTGCAAACTGCTACGCTTGGGCAATCAAGTCTTCATTGCCGACGGGACGTCGGCAGGACCTACATTCGCCCCCGCATCGGAAGGACCGATGCGCGCCCCAAGCGCCCAGCTTTTCCCCGCGATTCGCTCGCGGATGACCTGTCCAGGCGCCATCTCCCAGCGGAGCATTGAACGCCGGACCCGATAAAAAGGGGCAACACACACATCACTTGAAAAGGTGGGCTCAGGGACAATGGCCTGAACACACCATAACATCCTGACGCCGAGGATTCGGCGCATTCCTATGGAACGTACCACGTTCAACGACCTAGGGCTCATCGAGCCCATTTTGAAAGCCCTCAACGAAGAAGGCTACACTCATCCCACCCCTATTCAGCAACAAGCCATTCCGCACCTGGTGAAGGGGAGCGACCTGCTGGGCTGCGCGCAAACCGGCACCGGGAAAACCGCCGCCTTCGCAATACCCATCTTGCAGGAACTGAGCGCACGGCCCCAATCGGGCAAGCGCGCCATCAAGTGCCTCATCCTCACCCCAACGCGTGAGTTGGCCATCCAGATCGGCGAGAGCTTCGCCGCCTATGGCCGCCACTTGCAGCAGAAGCACACCGTGATCTTCGGCGGTGTGGGCCAGAAGCCGCAGACCGATGCCCTCCAACGCGGCGTCGATATCGTGGTGGCAACACCTGGCCGCCTGCTCGATCTGATGCAGCAGGGCTACGTTCATCTGAACGGGCTGGAGATCCTCGTGCTCGATGAGGCCGACCGCATGCTCGACATGGGCTTCATCCACGATGTGAAGAAGGTGATCGCCAAACTGCCGGCGAAGCGCCAGACCCTCTTCTTCAGCGCTACCATGCCGCCCGAGATCGCCAAGCTGGCCAACAGCATCCTCACCAACCCGGTGAAGGTTGAGGTGGCACCGGTGAGCAGCACCGCCGATACCATCGATCAGCGCATCTACTTCGTGGACCGCACCGACAAGAACAAACTGCTCCTGAGCTTGCTCGAGGGTTCCGCGATCCGCGAGGCCCTTGTTTTCACCCGCACCAAGCACGGCGCCAACAAAGTGGCCAAGGTGCTCACGCAGGCCGGCTTCCTCGCCGAAGCCATCCACGGCAACAAGAGCCAGACCGCTCGCCAGAATGCACTGAAAGGCTTCAAAGAAGGCAAGCTTCGCGCCTTGGTAGCAACCGATATCGCCGCACGCGGCATCGACATCGACGGGCTCACGCACGTGATCAACTTCGACCTGCCGAACGTGCCCGAGACCTATGTGCACCGCATCGGCCGAACAGGACGCGCTGGTGCCGCCGGCAAGGCCATCAGCTTCTGCGACCACGAGGAGAAGGAGTACTTGCGCGACATCCAGAAGCTCATTCGCCGCGAAGTGCCCGTGGAGAAAGGCCACGCCTTTGAAATGGTTGGCGGCCCCAAGAAGGCGGAACCGGAAGTGCGTGAGCCAAGGCAGCCGCGCGGTCCGGGTCGCAATGGAGGGCAGCGTAGCAATCAGCCGCGCCAGCAACGCGGTGGTCAAGAACGTGGCGAGGGCAATCGTCCGCAACAGCGTGATGGCGGGAATCGCCAGCGCCAAGTGTCACGCCAAGATGGGCAAGGCACTCGTGGTGGGCAGGCCCGCCGCGATGATCGTCCGCAGCAATCGCGTGGCCAGGGCTCGCAACCAAGGCGCGATGGACGGCGCCCCAGCAGCCGCGTCGGGGTTCCGCTCCGCAGCAAGGTCGCCCGCAGCAACGATCGCAAGAGCAGCACAGCGCCGCCAAGCCCGATTATGCCAAGCTCACCAAGGAACTTTTCAATGAGGAGAGCCTGAAGACAAGCGAGAGCAAGCCGGACGCGCCGAAGCGCTCAGGCATCAGCCGTTGGTTCCGCAGGGGCTGAGCAATCAGTAAGAAGAAGGAGAGGGCCTCGGCATAGCCGGGGCTTTCTTGTGTTTGGTTGGTGTCATGCGCGAACCGCAACGGGTTCCGCCTCCACTTTTCCGAATTGGCCGCTCTCTCGCAATTCCTGCTGCAACTGCTGGCTTGTCTTGCCGCTGCCATCGTGGCGCCAACCGGGCGGGCCGAAGATGTACATGAGCTTGTCCTTCAGCTTAGGTGAAGTCTTGACGTCGCGCCAGATCTCCTGGAACTCGAACAGGTTGTGGGTGATCGGGTTGTGCGTATCGGGGTCGTGGCTGATGCCAAAGCGCGGCACCACTCCTTTGATCGGCTCCTGCCAGGTGCCATAGAGCTTGTCCCAGATCACCAGGATGCCGCCGTGGTTGCGATCGAGGTATTCCGTGTTGCAGCTATGGTGCACCACATGCACATATGGTGTATTGAAGACCTTCTCGAACCAGCCCAGCGATGGCACCAGCTGAGAGTGCAGGAAGAACTGATACATGGAATTGATGTACATGCAGGTGGCGATCATGATCGGGTCGAAGCCCACCAGCGGCATCCACAGCCAATACAGGGGTTTCACCAGGGTGATGAACCAGCCGTTGCGGATGCTGATGGTGAGGTTGAATTGCCTTCCGCTGTGGTGTGGCAGGTGCGCTGCCCAGAGGAGCCGCACGTTGTGCGCCAAGCGATGATGCCAATAGAAGTTGTGGTCGTCGGCCACCAGGCAGATCACCCATACATACCAAGCGAATCCCAATGCCGTGTAGCCCAAGAGCGATTCGCGCAAGGGCGCCGCCCACCAGAAGAGGAACATGTACACCGTTACCTCAAGGACATTGGTGAACAAGCGCGCGAACGTGGCGCCTATGCCGATGGCGAAGCCCGAGAGGCTCTCCTTCAGATCGAAGAGGTGCTTGGCATTGAAGAACTCGACAAGGATCAACAGGATGAAGAGCGGGTACATGTACGTGAGGCCGAAGCCCTCGATGGGCAGCTCGGGCAAACGGGCCTTCATCTCCAGCCATGCATCGATCGGATTGAACATGTTCATGAGCCGCTCGGGGAAATCGAGCGCGGCTAAACTATCCGGATGAACCACATCAGCAAGCCCGGCTACCTTCACCCCATGAACATGAGAACCGCTGGGCTGCTTCTCTATCTCGCGCAGCTTTCCGCATTCGCTCAGCCACGTGTCAATGGACCTATGCTGGGCCACGTGGATATGCTCGCGGCCTCGGTATGGATGCAATGCCAAGAGCCCTGCGTGGCGCGCATCGAATATTGGGCAGAAGGGAAGCCGGAGAGCATCATGCGCACACCGGTCACCGATTCGGATCCTCATGCGGCGCATGCCATGGAATTCACGCTTGATAGGCTGGTGCCCGGCACGCGCTACTTGTATCGCCCGGTGGTCAATGGCTCGGCACTGGCTTCCGATCCGCCGCTGGCCTTGACGACCCAGCCATTGTGGAAGCATCGCACCGACCCTCCCGCATTCACCGTGGCCCTTGGCAGCTGCACGTATGTGAATGAGACCGAGTACGATCGACCGGGAACCCCGTACGGTGGTGGCTATGGGATTTTCAATGCCATTGCGGATCAACAGCCTGATCTCACGCTCTGGCTCGGCGACAACATCTACCTGCGTGAGCCCGATTGGGGTACGCGCAGCGGATACCTGCATCGGTACACGCACACGCGCTCCTTGCCCGAGATGCAGCGCCTGCTGCGTACCGGAGCGCACTATGCCATCTGGGATGATCACGACTTCGGCCCCAACGATGCGGTGGGCAGTTGGATCAATGCCTCAATAGCGCACGAAGCCTTCGACCTCTTCTGGCCCAACCCCACGCATGGCGCGCCTGGCGCAAGTGGTGCCATTACTTCTTTCTCTTATGCCGATGCCGATTTCTTCCTGCTCGACAATCGCACCCACCGCACGCCTGCCGATCTGATGAGCGCACCAACGGCCATGCTCGGCGAGGCGCAGATCGAATGGTTGATCAAGCTCTCAAATACAGCGACGCCGCATTCAAACTGATCGCTGTTGGCAGCCAGGTGCTGAACACCGTGTCGATCTTCCGAGACCTATGCCACCTTTCCTGTGGAGCGTGCGAAGCTCCTGGAGCGCATCGAGGCTGAGGGCATCACCGGCGTCACCTTCCTCACGGGCGATCGCCACTTCACGGAACTGAGCGCGCTGAAGCTGAAGGATGGCCGCGTGCTTTACGATCTCACCTGCTCGCCGCTCACATCAAGCGTGCATAGCCCGAAGGAGAAGGAGGGGAACCAGAACCGCATCGCAGGCACCGTGGTGGAGCAGCGCAACTTCGCGACGCTCGCATTCAGTGGGAAGCGGAATGAGCGCGAGATAACGATGCGCGTTCATGACGCCGATGGGAAACCGATCTGGGAACGCGTGATCGCGCAGGAGAAGAAGCGCTGAGGGAATCGGCAAGATGCTCAGCCGCGCCAGCGATCCAATGCGGCATTGATCGCCTTCGCATCCGAAACGGTGAGCCTCTCGAAGAGCGCCGTGTACGCATCCTTGTTATCGCTGTCGATGCGATCGAGCAGCGAGAGCCCCTTGGGTGTGATGCGGACGTAGATCACGCGCCGGTCCTCATCGCACCGCTCGCGCGCCACCAGCCCCTTGTCGATGAGCTTGTCAGTGAGGCGCGTCGCATTCGGCGCGCGATCGATCATGCGCTCCTTCACGCTCTGCGCGCGCATGCGGTCCTTGGCGCCGCGCAGGATGCGCAGGATGTTGTACTGCTGGGCGCTGATGCCATATGGCTTGAAGCGCGACACCTGATGCGAGCGCAGCCAGTTCGCGGTGAAGAGCACGTTGAGCAAGGCCTTCTGCTGCTCGCTTGTGAAGCGGCTCTGTAGTTCCTGGTCGATACCTGGCATGGGCGTGAAAGCGAGGCCAAGTTAGCTGGGCGCTTGGTTCCTGTCGCCAAAGGGTCGCAGTAAGCCGCGTGATCCGAGGCTATCGATCAGGGCGCGGTTGAAGAGCTCCACGCCATTCTGATTCAGATGCCCGCGATCATAGAAGTGCAGGCTATCGGAGTACATCGCGGCATCCTGCATTCGGAAATGGACATGACCAGGCGCGAGCAATGACCACAATCGCTCATCGTCAATCCAGGATCGCGCGAAAGCATCCGTGACCGGCGCGGTCACCAGCACGAAGGGCGTGCTTTCCTCATCGAGCATGCGCACGGCGCGAAGGAAGGCCTGTAGTTGCTCGGGACGAGGATCGCATTGCATTGGAGGCAGGTAGCCCGCAGGTTGATAGTTCTCGGGGTCGTGCTGCGTGAAGCCGCCTGGAACGTAGGAGTTCGGGCCCTGGCGCTGTGGCTTAGGCAGTGGGTTGCGCCTTCCCGTGAATTGCTGCCAAGCGCCGAAGACAAGCGCATTCCAAGTTTTCAGATGATTGATGCGCGTTGCCATGCGCCACGCCTCCCGATCGATGGGCCCGTTAGCAAGGAAGTCCAGCGACGATTCCACGCCTTCATCCATGAATGGGACGGGATCCACTTCGATCACCACCAAGCGCGGCTGCAAACGATGGAGGTAGCGCGCCAGCAGCAATTCGCTCTGCATGGGCGTTTGGCCCGTTGATCCGAGGTTGAATGAGCTGATCCCTTGTGATGCCCAGATGCGCGTGTCGAATCCGCGATACGCCTTGGACGACCCGAGGAAGAGCACGTCAACCGGGCTGGATGCATCGGCCTCTTTCAAGCGCGTATCGAGGAAGCCGTAGAGCTGCACAGGATGCGGAAGGTTCGGCCTCAGCTTGCGCGGCATCAGCTCGCCCCAAAGGATCAGCAGCGCGGCCGAGAAGATCGCGGCGAAAGCGACGAAGGCGAAGCAGCGGATGATGAAGCGTGCCATCGTTCAGAACTGGAAATAGAAGAAGGGCACCTCATCGGTGCGCATGAACATGATGATCGCGAAGCAGAGCGCGGCATAGATGGCCCAGCGCATCGGCCACCTCCAACTGAGCCCGTTCCGTTCAAGCGCATGCTGATGGTCGCGCGCGATCCATTCCATCGTGAAGAGCATCGCGATCAAGGGCCAGAGCGCGGGCGCATTGATCTCCGGAATGCTCCAGATGCTGGTGCTGAAGAGGTGTCCGAGGGTGGCCCACACATCGGCCATGTCGGTGCCTAGGAAGAAGATGTGGCCGATGCACACGAGCACCGTGGTGCCCAGCATGCGCGCGGCCTCGTTCGCTGTCGGCAGCCAGCGGCCCGGAGCAATAGGGCCGAGGAAGCGTCGATTGGTGCCGCTGATCAGTTGCGGCAGGAAGTAGAGGCCATGCAGAGCGCCCCATGCCATGAAGGTCCAGTTGGGCCCATGCCATAGGCCGCTCACAACGAACACGATCATGGTGTTGCGGATGCGCTGCAGGAGCGGTCCGCGGCTTCCACCCAGCGGCACGTACACGTAATCCCTGAACCACGTGGTCACGCTGATGTTCCACCGGCGCCAATACTCCGCGATGTCGCGCGCGAACAGCGGATAAGCGAAGTTGCGCATGAGGCTGAAGCCGAAGAGCCGCGCGCATCCGATGGCGATGTCGCTGTAGCCGCTGAAGTCGCCGTACACCTGTAGGCCGAAGAGGAAGGCCGCCAGCGCGACCGTGCTCGCTGAATAGGCTTCGTGATTGCTGAACACGGCATGCACATGCGGCGCGCAGTTATCCGCGATCACCACTTTCTTGAAGAGGCCCCAGAGCATCTGCCGCATGCCATCGGTGGCCTTGGCACGGTCGAATACGCGCAGCGATGCGAACTGCGGCAGCAGGTTGGTGGCGCGCTCGATCGGCCCGGCCACCAATTGCGGGAAGAAGGCCACATAGGCCGCGAAAGCGATCGGGTCGCGCGAGGGCTTCATGTGGCCGCGATACACGTCGATGCTGTAGCTCAGCGTCTGGAAGGTGTAGAAGCTGATACCCACCGGAAGCACGATGTCGAGCCGCGCCGTTGTCATGGGCATTCCCAAAAACGAGAATGCCTGCGCGAATTCAGCGGCGAAGAAGTTGAAGTACTTGAAGAAGCCCAGCAGCCCGAGGTTCACGATGAGGCTGATCGCGAGCAGGGCTTTGCGTTTCGCCTGTTGCGCGGTGCTTTCCATGGCCCGGCCAACAGCGAAATCGACCGCAGTGCTGAAGGCCAATAAGCCGAGGAAGCGCCAATCCCACCAGCCATAAAAGAGGTAGCTGGCTGCTAGCAGGATCAGGTTCCGGCGCGCGAGGCTGCTGCCGCCCACCATCCAGTACAGGAGGAAGACGATCGGCAGGAAGAGGGCGAAGTCGATCGAGTTGAAGAGCATGCCGGGCGCAGCGAGCCAAAGATGGACGTTTGCCACGAAGAGCGGCCGTTTCGGGATAGGCGCTTACTTTCGGTGCATGCCTGCTATCGATCGCGTATGCCTTGAATGCGGAGAGAAGCTCGTGGGGCGCACCGATAAGCGCTTCTGCAGCGATGCCTGCCGCAACCTCTATCACTATCACACCAACAATGCGCCCATCAACTACGTTCGCAACGTGGTGAATGCCCTCAAGCGCAACCGGCGCATCCTCTCGGAGCTGAACACCGGCCCCGAGGGCAAGACCAAGGTGCACCGCGATAAGCTGATCGAGAAGGGCTACATCTTCACCTACCACACCAATACGCATCGCACCAAGGCGGGCAACACCTACGTCTTCTGCTTCGAGCAGGGCTTCTTGGAGCTGGGTGAGAATTGGTTCATGCTCGTGCGACGAGATGAGTACTTGGAGCGCTCAGGCGATGCGCCCCGCCGCGAGACGGGCACCGCGCATTAGTGAACGCAGGACGATCAACGATGCGCACTGCGCTGCGCGCGCTGATCAGTGCGCGATGATCGGAATGCGCGCAAGGAACCGATTCGCAGAGCTCCGTATCATGTAAAGTCCATGAACAAGTGAATGCGGCAGGAGCAAGGTGCCATCATCGCGCATCGTGGATTCGGCCACGCATCGTCCGCCCGCATCCACGAAGCTGAGAATGCTTCCCGCTGGCAGGCCATCGATCCGAAGAACATCGCCTGCGATTGCGGGCACGGGCCAGATCGCAGGTTTCTCCGCGATCGGTTCTTCCACCGACGTGCTGACCTCGAAGATGTCCTCGAAAGCCTGCGCGAACTCATCGGCCGCAGCGCAGCTCCCCACCGCATCCCAGTTGATGCTCCAGGTCATCAGTCCACGCAAGGTGGGGTAGGTGGCCACGCGCTGGTAGCTGCCCGGCTGCGGACCCGTGCCGCGCAAGTAATCCACGGCTTGCTCCAGCACGAGCGGTGTTACGTAGCCGCCACCCGCAGCGCTGGGACATGCGGGCAATCCGATGGCCACTTTCTCCGGTGGCCATGGCGCGAAGAAGCCGCCGCTGGTGGTGAAGCCCTGCAGCAGCGCCTCGGTCTGGCTCACGATGAAGTCGGCCGTAGCCTGCGTGTAGATGTCCCCATCGATGCCGTACATGCTGCCGCTGTTGTACAGCTGCACCTGCAGGATATCGAGCCGGTCGCGCAGCGCATCGAGGATGGGCAGGTAGGCGCCCCAGATGCCGCCGTAAGCGCTCATGCCGCCTTGCACGTAAGCCGTTTCCGGAGCGGCGGTCAGCATCATCGGTGTGCCGTGCGTGCTCTCGAACTGATCAGCGATGGCATGCACCGCATCGATGAAGCGGATGATGCGCGCATCCGTCGGGGCCGCGATGGTGCCGCCCGTGATCGCCACCGACGCGCCTTCGAGGTCGATGTCGAAACCATCGAAGCCGTAGGTGTCGATGATGCCGAGCACGCTGCTCACGAATTGGTCGCGCTCCGCATCGCTGTCCAGGTGGATGGTGCCTGTGGCGCCGCCGATGCTGATGAGCACTTTCTTGCCCTGTGCTTGGAGGGCCGCCACATTGGCGATGAAGGTGGCGGGCGCGGTTTCCTGCGGCGCGAACTCCATGTTGTGGCTGGTGCCTTGCGCGGGCAGCGCGAAGCTCACACACACCACCGTGTAGCGCGGATCCACCTGGCTCAGCTCCAGGTAGGGCGCGCTGCCATCGTTCCAGTTGTGCCAATAGCCCACGAGGTCGGGGCCTTGGGCATTGGCCGCAAGGCTGGCGATAAAGGCCATGATGGCCATTGCTGGACGTAGCCGACGCAGCTTCAACCTTCCGGGTTGACCTGCACTGCATGTGGCTGAATGCGTTTGGCGCATGATGATCGGTTGCGCCCGAAGATGCAGGTTCATGCGCGAACACCACGAGCTAGGGAAGCCGATCCTTGGGTGGCTGAGTACAGCATGCGCGAGGCGTGCTGCCTATAAGTGGTGGTGATTTGGGAGTTGAGCGCAGGATTTTTTCTCCTCGTAGCGCGATGCATTTGAGCTTGATGCCTTCTCGGCACATCCTCATACGATCCCTTACCCCGACCTTTGGGCGGATGATGCGTGCGCGAGAAAGCTGGAGGCTCTTCTTGTTCGTGGTGCTCATGGCGGTGGCTCCGGGAGCATCGGCGCAAAGCGCTGATAGCCTCCAACGCTTGTGGGAGCAACGGCGAGTCCTAGTCGGCAAAGCGGCCGACAGCCTTCTGGTCCGCATGGGCAATGATGTCTCGCTCGCTTATCTGGAGGAAGGCCGTCTCGATAGCGCCTTGATGCATTCCGCGAGGTCCATCGCGCTGGCCGATCGAGGTGCGCGCACGAGCGGAAAGCAGGATCGTTATGCATGGTTGATGCTGCGGTTGACCGCGGAGCGGATCCATGCAAGCCAGTTGTTCTTCCTGAACCGTTATCCGGAAAGCATCGAAGCGATCAAGGCCTACCTCGCCACGGCCGAAGAGCTGGCGCTGCAGGAGGACATCGGTGCGGCGTACAATTACCTGGGCTATTGCTACACAGCCATGGAGGACCTACCCAGCGCGCTGCAGTGGTCGCGGAAGGCCATGGAGACCATGCGCGGCATCGGCGGCGGCATCGACCTCGCGAATGCGTACACCGGCTTGGGCAACGTGCTCGATGAACTGGGGCAGTACGACAGCGCCCTGTTCTACATGCGCAAAGCCCTGGATCTACACCGCGAACTGGATCGACCGGGCAACCATTCAGGCACCCTCTTCTCTGCCATTGAGACCTTACGGCACCTGCAATGGCCCGATAGCGTCGATGCTTACTTGAATCGAGTGGCTCCCCTGGTTGCGGAGATCGATCAACCGCGCACCCACATGCACTACCTGAACTTGTTAGGGCAGCGTGCCGTGGAGGCCGGGCGCGCGCATGAAGGCATCGCCCACTTGCTCAGGGCGGATTCGCTTTCAGTGGCCATCGAGGACCACCGTTCGCGGCACTACATCAATCGTGCCTTGGCCTTGGGTTATGCGGCTGTGGGGAATACCAGAGAGGCTGTCACCCGCGCTGAATTGGCCGATGCCGAATTGAAAGAGGACATGGGCTTGGAGAAGGTGCGTGCCGTTGCCGCCGCACAAGCCAAGGCTGACCAGGAGAGGCAACTGGCCACCTCCGAAGCCAATGCCGAAGCGCTGCGCAAGGGCCGCTGGTTCGCGTGGGCCGTGGCGGGCGGCGGTGTAATGGTGGCGCTCTTGCTGGGCGTGCTCTACCGTCAAGGGCGGAAGAGCGCGAAGCAATTGGCGGCGGCGCAAGCGGAATTGCTGCGGATGGAGAAGCAGCGCGAAGCCGAGCGCGTGCGCATGAGCGTAGCGCGCGACATCCACGACGAGCTCGGCGGTTCACTATCAAAGATCGCCTTGCTGAGCGACCTGGTGCAGCAGGAGCATGCTGCGGCGCAGAGCGGTGATCGGCTGCGCTCCATCGCCGATCACGCGCGGCAGGTGCGCGGATCCTTGAACGATGTGGTGTGGGCCGCTGACCCATCGAGCGATCATGCCGGGGCCCTGTTGCAGCACATCGCCGATCGCGCGCATCGCTTGCTCGATGGAACAGGCGTTGAATTGCAGCTCGATCTCCACGCCGACGACCCGCAACAGGTCTTGGGTCCGGCCTTCAAGCGCGACCTCTCCATGGTGGTGAAGGAGGCGCTCAACAACGCGCTGAAGCATGCGCGTCCTTCGTTGATCTCCGTGCGTTTCCGCATCCATGCGGATCGGTTCGCTACCGTTTCGGACAATGGCAGGGGCATGGGCCATAGCGCGGTCGATGGTGGCAACGGCCTGGCCAACATGCGCGAGCGGTTGTCTGCTCATGGCGGTAGCTTCCAGGTGCGTCCCGCGGAAACAGGAACGGGGACCGTGGTCGAGGCGGCGGGCTCGCTCGCAACTGTTTAGTTTGGTGGCATGAAGCGCATCAAGGTGGCCATCGTGGAGGACGACCGCGACTTCCGCGAGCTGCTGCAGGCGGGCATGAGGAACGATGCGGGCATCCATGTCATCGCCAGCTATGCCAACGGCGATCGGTTCTTGGAGGCCCTCGAGGATCTCGACGCGGATGTGGTGGTCATGGACATCAACATGCCCGGTACCAGCGGCATCGAATGCGTGGCGAAAGCGAAGCCGCAGAAACCCGCGATGCAGTTCCTCATGAGCACCGTGTTCGAGAACCCGGCCTACATTTTCCAAGCCTTGTGCGCAGGCGCCACCGGCTACATCGTGAAGAGCGCACCGGCCAAGGACCTCATCGCTGCGGTGTACGATATCCATGCTGGTGGTTCGCCCATGAGCCCGGCCATCGCACGCGCGGTGGTGGCTTCGTTCCAAGGTGCCACTTCACAGCCTATCAAGGAGGAGCAGCTCACCACCAAGGAGCGCGAAGTGGTGGACGGCCTGGCCAGCGGCCTTATGTACAAGGAGATCGCCGACAAGCTGGGAGTCAACATCAGCACGGTGCGCACGCATATCCGCAGCATCTACGACAAGCTGCAAGTGCATTCGCGGGCCGAAGCGGTGAAGCGGGTGTATCCCGGGCGATGAGCCGTGTGCTACCATGTTGATGGGAGGCGGAGCAAGCATGCGCGCGGGACCTTCGTGCGAACATTCCGCATCATGCTTCGTGCTTACGCATTCCCTGCTTTTGTGCTGTGCGCCTGCTTCGCGCATGCGCAGCAATTCACCATCAGCACCATCGCCGGCACAGGCACTGCGGGCAGCACACGGGCAATGGAGCAGCAGCCATTTCTGCGACCGTCTATTACCCGCAGGGCGTAACGCTCGCGGTGGATGGCCTCCCCTCTACTTCGGGCAGCCAACCGATCATACCATCCGCAAGATCGATTCGGCCACCGGCAACATGGTGCATGTGGCTGGCACCGGCACGGTCGGCTACGGTGGCAATGGAGGTCCAGCGGTTGATGCAGGCTTGGCCTATCCCTTCGGCCTATCCTTCACAGCCGATGGCGATCTGCTGATCGCTGAACGCGACGCCTTCAGGATCCGCAGGATCAGTGGCGCCGATGGCACCATATCAACCTTCGCCGGGACCACCAGCCCTGGGAGCAACACGGAGGTGCCTGCGCTCGCTGCGAGCCTGCATGCACCCATGGCCGTTCGCATGCGTGCCAATGGTGATGTGCTGCTCAGCGTGATCGGCAACAACTACGTGCGTTATGTCGATGCCGATTCAGTCTACTTGCATGCCTTCGCGGGCAATGGCATAGCTGCTTTCGCAGGAGACAATGGCCCCGCGATCGCAGCATCCTTCAATCTGCCGTACGACATTGCCATAGCGCAGAATGGCGATGTGTACATCGCGGATATCAACAACGGCTGCGTGCGGAAAGTGGATGCAGTCACGGGCATCATCACCACCATGGCGGGCATTGGCAATGGCCCTGCCGCCTACAATGGCGATGGCATCGCCGCCACAAGCGCCACGCTCGGTTTGCCCATGGGCATTGCCTTGGATGCAGGCGGCAACCTCTTCATCTGTGATGCGCAGCAGAGCCGGATCCGCAGGGTCGATGCTGGCACCGGGATCATATCCACAGTAGCCGGCACGAGCACTTCGGGCTACAACGGGGATAACATCAACTCCACCAGCGCGCAGATCAATGCACCATGCGGCATCGTCATCGATGCGCAAGGCCGCATCTTCTTCGCCGATGCCGCCAACCATCGCATCCGCATGCTCACGCCCATCGTTGGCACTTCCGTGGAAGAGGCGCAACGCGTGTCGCTCATGGTTTGGCCATCACCTGCTTGGGATGTGATACACGTGCGCTCGGCTGCGAAAGGCCTGATGGAGCTGCTTGATCAGCAAGGACGCGTGGTGCGCACGGCCTCGAAGACCAGCGATGCGGTGAGCTTGCCGGTGCATGGACTCGCTCAAGGCTTGTACACCATACGGATGCAAGGAGCGGTGCCTATGCGCGTGGTGGTGGAGTGAGCCTGATCGTGAACCTCGGCGAGGGGAGCATCTACCATCTACATGGTAGGTGATGCGCGAATGAGCGCCCGGAGTTTTGCTGGAACAACCATGCCTAATGCGCCGATCGCTAGCTGTTCTCCTGTTTGCGCCATGTTTCGCGCACGCCCAATGGGGCACCAACCTAACGCTGAACACGCGCGTGTGCGACATCGAAGCCACCCAGTTCCATCCAACAGCTTGCATCGATGGGGCAGGTGGCAGCTTCCATGCGTGGAGCGACAACCGCGTGATGGGCGAGCCCGCGCTCTTCATTCAGCATTTGAATGCGGCCGGTGAGCGGCTATGGGAGAACGATGGCGTGCTGGTGCGGAACGGCGGCTCTTCTGCCAACCTGCTTGCCGATGGTGCTGGTGGTGTTTGGGTGGTGCATCTGGGGCCTGCATTCTGGCAGATGAACGTGCAGCATGTGAGCGCCACCGGCGAATTGCTCTGGGGCCGAACGGCATGCCGGTGCTTTCGGCGTAGGGAATCAGCAATTGGCCATCGCTTCTGCCCGACGGCGCAGGTGGCGTGCTGGTGGCGACCGCCGTGCAGAATGTGCCAGCGAACGCGGTGGTGGTGCAGCGCATCAAGAACGATGGGCAGATCCTCTGGGGGGCAGCCGGTGCCGGTTTCGCTACCGGCAACAACAACTGCGACTATCGCATGCGCGTGGTGCAAGGCGATAGTGCTTCGATGATCATGCTCTGGGGCGATCTGGAGCACCGGCTGCAGCGCGTTGACACCTCGGGCAATTTCCGTTGGGGGCCACAAGGTGTGGTGGTCGGCGCCGCCGCCGATTGCTATGCGCTCCGTCGCCTTTGCAGCGATGGTGCCGGTGGGGCCTACACGCTGACGTTGCCGCAGAACACGAACCAGCCGGAGGCTTTCCTGCAACGCGTGCTGGCCAATGGAACGCTGGCTTGGCCGGTTCCGGGCGTCGCGCTGGGCGAAACCGGTTTCTCCATTGGCGATATGGACCTGAGCGCCGATGGCTCCGGCGGAGCATTCGTGATCACGCGTCTGAATAGCAGCTTCGAGCTGCGTGTGCGCGTGCAGCATGTGAATGCGCAAGGCGAAGTCACGAACACTGTGTTGCTTTACAGTGGCGGCATCCAAGCGGGTGTCAACTGCGCATTGGGCACCGCAGTGAACGGTGTGGTGCCGGCGGTGTGGTACCTGCATCCACCGGGCAACAGGTTGGGCAAGTTCCAACGCATCGCCACCAACGGCAGCATGCAATGGCCCGCATCCATCGACATCTACGATTCGGGCGGCTCGCCGCAATCCATGAACGACTTGAAGATCCTGTCGCACGCCGATGGAGCGCAGACCTTCAGCTGGTTCGACACGCGATACGCGTCGCCTACCTCGAAGGTGTATGCGCACCATGTGACAGCGGATCAATCAGCAGGCATCGCGGATCTTGTTCCTGCTGAACGCTTCGCGCACCCTGTGCCCACCAGCGATCAGCTTTTGATCGACCTGCCGGGAGAAGCCGGAAGTGAATGGCAATTGCGCACAGCAGCGGGTGCAGTGGTGGCCAGCGGCAGGCTTGGGTCCGGTGCGGGGTCCATCGATCTCGGACACGTGACCAATGGCTGCTACGTGCTGAACGTGCGAACCAGCATTGGTCAGCGCACGCAGCGAGTGGTGGTGGCGCGGTAGTGGTGCAGGAGCTGGTACGCGATCATTTGAAGAGTTCGATCGTGTAATCGAGCAATCGCTGATCGCCATGCGCGCCGTGCCCGGGCACTACGTGATTGGCATGCGGGTAGGCCTGCTTCACGCGCTCTACCGTTACAGGCCATGCCTCTACATCCGCATCGCCTAGGTAGCCCTTGGTCGCGTCCAACTCCTTGATCAAGCAGCCGCCGAAGAGCACGCCTTCGCTTGGGAAGTAGCCCACGACGTTATCAATGGTATGCCCTGCGCCGAAGGATCGCACTTCAACCTTTTCGGTTCCAAGGTCGAAGGTGATGGAGTCTTTGATCCCATTCTGCGGGACCGCAGTACTATTGAGCTGCGCGAGTTCGACGGTCTTCACGTTGGCGTAAGATGCGATTCCATGCGCATGGAATGACTGAAGTCCACCCAGGCAATCCACGTGGAAGTGCGTTGGAACGACCGCGACGATGGAACATCGGATGGACGTTTGGATCCAACGGATCAATTCTTCGGAGGCATGGTCCTTTGTCGGCGTATCGAATACGATCACTTGGTCGCCACTACGAACGAGCAGGCCGTTGCATGGCACGTTACCGAAGTCGTCCGTTTGGTGATAGGAGGTATGGATGAAGCTGTTCGCCGTTATCCGCTTGATGATCAAAGCATCTGAACGATAGACCTCGCCGGGCACGAATGGCGGGGGCTCTGCTGTGTCGCATGCGTGCAGGGCTGATGCGCTAGCAATCAGCGCGAGGGTCCGAAGGATCGGTTTCAGGATTGCGGGTGCTATGACGGGATTCGGCGAATCTATGTCCAGGCTTTTGCCTGCTGATCGGCCGACAGCAGGTAACTGCCCGCGGTTGATGAGTATGTGCCCCTCGACGGCTTAGGGCTCTAGCGCGGCACCTCGGACACGAGCATCATGATGCGCAAACACCCTTAGGCCGCCTCAATCAGTTCCTCCATCATCAGAGCGGTGCTCTTTGATGCGCGCTTCATCGGCGTGGCCTTGTGATAATGGATGCGCCATTCACCGTCATTGAATTCAAGCGCGCTCATGTGCTCGATCCAATCGCCGCTGTTCATGTAGCGCACGCTGCCTTTCTCATTCGCGATCGTGCGCAGCTGCGGTTGATGGATGTGCCCGCAGACAACGTACTGGTAGCCTTCGTGTATGGCCACTTCGGCCGCGGTCTGCTCAAAGTCGCCGATGTACGCCACCGCGCGCTTCACGCTCTTCTTGATGCGCGCGCTGAAGCTCATGCGCTGGCGTCCCATGAGCGTGAGCATGCGGTTCACGATGTCGTTGAATCGGATCAGGAGGTCGTAGCCGAGCCCGCCGAGCTTGGCCACCCATTTGGCGTGGCGCGTGCTCGCATCGAAGATGTCGCCGTGGAAGAACCAGTAGCGCTGCCCATCCAGCGTGATGTCCAAGCGGTCAATCAATTGCAGCTTGCCCAGCTTGGCTGGGCTGTACCGGCGCAGTGCTTCATCGTGATTGCCGGTGATGTAGTACACGGGCACTTTCGCGGCCAGCTTCATCAGCCGTTTCACCACCTTCATGTGGTCTCGGGGAACCAGCTCTTCTTGAATTGCCAGATGTCGATGATGTCGCCGTTGAGGATCACCATGCGCGGCTTCACGCTGCGGAGGTAGTCCAGCAATTCCTCGGCGCGGCAGCCATAGGTGCCGAGATGGAGGTCGGATAGCACGAGCACATCGAGCGGTCGTTTCATGTGGCGTGGTTTCTTTCGGCCGCGAATCTTCTTCAGCGCCATGGCCGCAGGGTGAAGCCCGTGTTAAGCGAATGGCATCGGCCAACAGCGCCTGTTGATGAGCGATCTTTCCGCCATGAATGACGCCACGCTCGTGCTCGGTGCCAGTGAGAATCCGCAGCGCTATGCGAACAAGGCCGTGCACAGCCTGATCGCGCACGGTCATGCGGTTGTCGCATTGGGTAAGCGAGCCGGACGGATCGGCGCGGTTCCGATCCTGACTGAGCTTCCGCGGGATGCGCGCATCCACACAGTGACCATCTACCTCTCACTGCGAACCAATCAGCGTGGCTCGAGCAAGTGCTCGCCTTGAGGCCACGTCGCGTGATCTTCAATCCGGGAGCGGAGAATCCGGCTTTCGCAAGAGCCCTTCAAGCGCAAGGCGTGGAGGTGATTGAAGGATGCACCTTGGTGATGCTCGCTACGGGCCAGTATTGAGCGATCACGTGTTCAGGCGATCCGCTTCGGGTAATCGAACCACACGAGCGTGCCCAGGTCGCGCGATGTTGCGCGCCAGCTGTCCAACGGGAAGTCGATGCGCACCAGGCCGCAGGTGGGCAGCTCGCCGGGTCCATCGCTGGCGAAGTATTCCACGGCTTCCGAGAAGCCCGGATTATGTCCGAAGAGCATCACGCTCCTCGCGGAATCGGGCAATGCGGCAACAACCTGCATGATCATGTCGATGCTGGCATGATAGAGCTTGGGCTGCAGTTGGAAACGATCGGAACCGATGCGCGATTCATTGGCGAAGCAGCGTGCCGTGGTCAGCGCGCGGTTCGCATCGCTCGCAACGATGAGGTCCAGCTGCTCGCCGCGTTCGCTGAATCGACGTGCCATCTCCGGCGCATCGTGCAAGCCGCGCTCGTTCAGCGGTCGCTCATGATCCGATTGCCCGGGATCGGCCCAGCTGCTCTTCGCGTGCCGGCAGAGGTAGAGCGTGCGCATCACCGATCAAGGTAGCGGCGCCTCGCTCACACGTTCGCCGACTTCAGCCCTTCGAGCAGGCTTGCGAGGAGCGCATTCGCATCAGTGGTGATGGGCAGCTCGAATTGCACGTGCCGCGCATCGCTGAATTGCTGCCCGTTGCGGAAGCCCTTGCTGATGTTCAGGAAGAGCGAGCGCGGGTACTCGCCGGTGAAATGCAATTGCACCAGGTTGCCGCCGGCCATGCGCAGCACGTAGCGCGGGTATCCGCTCACGTTGTCGCTCCAGGTGGTGTCCTCCTCGAGCACGGTGCCTTGCGAGCGCAGGTCCTCGGCCCATTCGTCCATCACGTAGTACAAAGTGTCCTCTACGAAGATGGCGGGGTCGCGCGGGATCTGGTTCTGGAAAGGGTCCACCGGTGCCAGCAGGCGCGAGCGCGTGTGGCGCAGCGCGGTGGTGATGTCGTCGATCTGTGCAGTGAATGTCATTCTCTACGTCTTCGTTCGAGGGGCAATGTATCGGGATCGTTGCGCACCCCCGGCAAATGCTTGTCATGGTTTTGCACGATCGATCCAACATCAAGGGGCAACGCGCTCGAGTTCACGGGTAACGATGTGCTTTGCGTCGTGAAGCAGCGATGCGCCCCGCTCACTACTCTTCGCAGCTATGCGAGTGGTCGATTCCTTTTGTTCGCATCTCAAGGCTTTCCTTCCTTCTCTTCAGCTGGATTCGATTTCAGTCTGTGAGCCTTGCTCAAGAACCGATCCTTCACCATCATGAGCTTGCGCTTCTGCCAACGCTGGTGGTTCTTGTCTTTGCGCGGTAGTCCTATTCATGGAGCACGCCGACGATACCGACTGCGGAGCATCATGGCTCGGCTTGCCTCTCGTCTCACGCGGCCTGCAGCTCACGGTTGTTGAAGAGGAGGTCGGGGAACCTGCCAATGGTGGCGAGCTTTCGACGAGTAAAGCTGGCGACATGCTGTTATGCGGCGAACGAGCGGCCAAGGCAGGGAACCCGATTGACGAGAGTCAGGATCCTTGCTTGGCAATTGTCATGGATGCGGGTGGTCGCTGCGCGGACCTTCGCAATGACCAAAACAATCAAGCCATGTCAACTCTCGTTCCAACCCGCCGTTCCCTGCTCTCCCGGTTCTTCGACGACGATGCCTTCGGCTTGCCGGAGGGTTTCTTGGAGGATGCAGGCATGATGCCTTCCCGTCTGTTCGACCGCCCCTTCCTCAACGAGATGAAGATGCCCGCCGTGAACATCAAGGACAACACCGATCACTTCGCCATTGAGTTGGCCGCGCCCGGCTACAAGAAGGACGACCTGAAGGTGACCGTGAAAGATGGCCTGCTCACCATGCCAGCGAGAAGAAGCGCGAAAGCGAGGAGGAGAAGAAGGGATACACCCGCAAGGAGTTCAGCTTCGCCTCCTTCAGACGTTCGTTCGTGCTGCCCGAGAACACCGATGCGGACAGCCTGAAGGCGAACTTCGCTGATGGCGTGCTGAGCTGATGCTGAACAAGACCAGGCGTTGCCCGAGAATAAGGCCCAGGAGGTCCAAGATCGATTGAGTGCCGATCCCCGGTACGGAGCGGGGCCGGCGCCCCGCTTTGCATTGGGGCAAGCTCGCTCATCCGCGCAACCTGTTCATCACCTCGCGCATGCCCGCCGCTTGCGCGGCGCGCGTGATTGAGATCAGCCGCAAGGTCTTCACGAAGAACTGGAACTTCCTTGCGGCCAACCCGCAGTATCGCGGGGCGCTGGAGTGCCTCGATGTAGGCGCGACCAGCAGAACGCCGCAGGAACGCTCCGCGCAGCACCGCACCGGCGCTCTCAGCAAGAAGGGCCACGACCTCAACAGCGCCATCGTGAAGAAGTACGGACGCTACCTGCGTCCCAGCCTCTACCAGCACATCGGGCCGCTCAGCAGTGCCGAGGACTTGGAGGTGGAGAAGGGGCTGGCGTTGGAGCTTCGGCGGAAGGGCGATGCGGTGTGGACGAATTGAGGGGCTGGTGAACGACCGGTCTCCTCACTCCTCCTCGCAGTTGTACGAGTGGTCGAAGCCCTTCATGTACATCGCGCGGAGTCATCTACAGACGTCCGGCGCGAGGAGCTTCAACTGGGTAGTGGCACTCACCACTTCGCTATTCTCCCGCTTCAGCTTGGCCTTGAGGTATTTCCAGTAGTTGCGGGTCCTCTCGTAGTTGTCCTGGTCGGTCAGCACGGCCACGATGTCCAGCACACTGAACCACCACTTGGCCTGCTCCTCATCCCAAACGGCGCGTACCTCGCGGTCGTCGAAGAAGCGGATGGAGATCTTGGTCATGTGGGTGTGCTAATGGGCTGGACCGATGGTTCGCCCGTCTAAGGAGAAGCCAAGGTAGGGGTGGGCAGGTGGGCGGCTCTGAGTTGAGTCCTTTGCTTGGACCCTTGCGGTGGCGTGATCAGATCCTGCACGTTCAATGAGTTCGCCGGAGTGGGCTGCCCATTTATTTGATCACTAAAATGCAATTGCAATACCCTGGATAACAGTTAGATAGGCCGTGATGTCGGATTAAGCATATCGCGATCCGCTTAATCTGCATGGGCGGTTACCGGTACATGGCCTCCACCGCTTCGATGGCCCGGATACCGCGGTGATAGACATACAGTGCGGTCGGCACGTACCTCAGTTCGATGCCTTGAACAGTTCGTGTGAGCGACTTGGTGCGCGTGGTCACCACGGCCCACCAGCTTGTTGCGCTTGGCGAAGGCGAGCAGGCTTTTCAGTTCCCCGGGCCGATCAACGTAGCGGTCGCTCCACTTCACCTCGCATAGCCGATCGGGCTTCAGGCGGGTGTTCAGCCGCACCAGGTCCACCCCGCCTTCGCTGCGGCCCCCTCCTTCCAGTTGGCGTAATGCACCGGTTCGTTCAGGGTGAGGTCCTGAGCGTACACCGCCGTTTCGGCCAGTGCGCCGAAACCAGTGTCGCTATCCGGCAGCGGACCGAACAGCGCGGTGCGCAAGCTGGGGTTGGTGAGGTACACTTTGAAGCCGTGCTCGCGCTTGTATTGCTTGGCGCTCATGTCAAGGCGGCGCAGGCGTCGGATCAGGTAGGCGGCTTCCAGGTATTCCAGGTATTTGCGAATGGTGACCGCATCAACGCCGCTGGTCTCGCCCAGCGATCCGTAGCTGAACACCTGGCCGGTGTTGTAGGCCACCACGCTGAAGAAGCGGTTCAACTCCTGCACATCGCCGATGCCGTAGAGGCTGGGCAGGTCGCGCAACAGCACCTTGTCCACGATGTCGCTGCGGATGAAGCGGCCGGGGTCCTTCTGGATCAGCGGGTCGAAGAGCGCCTCGGGGTAGCCGCCGAAGGTGATGTATTGCACGAACAGCGTGTTGAGCGCCGCGATGTCAATGGTGTCGTGGAAGGGCTGCGCTTCGCCTCCCCAGTCGCGTTGCGTTTGCACGATCAGTTGCTGCCGGTCGAGCAGGTGCAGGAACTCGTGGAAGGTGAGCGGGGGGAGCAGGAACTCCGTGAAACGGCCCGCGCCGCTCTCCTGGCTCTTGGCCTTCAGCGCTGCGGCCGCGCTGCCGCTCACCACGAAGCGCGTACGCGGATAGGTGTCCACCAGCACCTTCAGGTCGCGCTCCCAATCGGCCAGGTACTGGATCTCGTCGAAGAGCACATGGTAGCCGGCCGGGTCATCGTCCTTCAGTGCCGCGCGGCACAGGCGGAACAGGTCGTCCAAGCGCATGCGGCTGTACACCGGCTGATCCACGCTCAGCAAGCAGATCTTCTTCGGTGGCACGCCCGCCTGGATCAGCTGGTCCACGCACTGCTGCAGCATCACGGTTTTGCCCACGCGCCGCGGGCCCAGCAGCACCACCGCGCGCCGCACTTTGGCCTGCACCAGCCGCATGAAAGGCGCGAAGAAGGCCCGGTGCCGCATCTCCCGGTAGAGCGTATCCACGCCCGCGCCGGTCCACCACGGGTTTTCCGTGCGGATCCGCGCCTGCACATGCTCCTCGCTGGGGGGCTTGATGGTGGACATGCCTGCAAATATAGCCGGATGCGCAAATTAAGGATATGAGAATATGCTTAATCATGCACTCTGTGTCATGGTATCCAGACGCATGGGATCTGCTCCGTCAACTTGTTCGTGGCAGCGCGCTCCACCATGCAAGATCGCCTGGCTCAGCGGACGGAACATGATCAGCTCGTCCATGCGGCGGAAGCCAACTCCGCATTGCCCGTCGGGCTGCGCAAGGGCCCTCACGCCCATGCGGCGGTACTCGTCCCTTGCAGAGCACTCGGCCATTCGCGGTCCTCGCGCTTGCCTGGCCGCAAGATCCCGCTTGCTCGCTGCCGAAGGCAACACCGGGATGGCTTCTGGGAACTCGGGGCGCACGGTTCCCGCGAAGCGGGATCCATCACCTCGCGCGCATCTTCTCCACCACGGCGTCCACATCCTTGCGCTCCAGGTCCTCGAAGTTCTCCTGAATGATCCCGCCAAAAGCGCGGGACAAGGTGTGCGAGTTGACTGCCGAAAGGCATGCCCCGCCTGCCGCAAGGCACGGCCGATGTTGCTCGTCATGATGATGATGGTATTCTTGAAGTTGACCACCCGGCCATTGTAGGCGGTGTGGCGACCGTCGTCGAGCACCTCGCAGGATGTTCCACACGTCGGGGTGGGCCTTCTCGATCTCGTCGAGCAGCACCACGCGAGGGCTTGCGGCGCACGGCCTCGGTGAGCTGGCCGCCCTCGTCGTAGCCCATTGCCCGGTGACGAGACTCCGAGGCGGCTCACGCAAGACACCCGGTTGAGTCACGCTGTATATTGGCAAAGGGTCACTGACCAGGACACAGGTCAGGGCGCCTTCTTCTTCGCCGCTTTTTGCGCGAATGCATCCTTTACATCCACCGGCAGTACAAAGCTGCCAAGGGCCGAGGTGGCCGTGATGACACTGATGCGCGCGCATCCGGTTCAGCATCATGTTCACCGTAGAGTAGTAGGCCAGGTTCTTCCGAACCTCCTCATTCATGCCTTCCTCACCTTCGATGCTGAACAGGCCAACCGCCTCCACGAAGAGCTTATAGCCCACCGGTCCGTCCTCAGGCCAGTTCACTAGCACTTTAGTGAATACCTGCCGCTTACCATCCACGGGTTTCTTGATCACGAAGTCGATGTCGATGGCATAGCTCTCGAACAAGCCATGGATGTCCACATCACCGTTGCCCTGCTTGGGAGCCACAAAACGGAAGTAGCTCTGCAACAAGGCGAACTCGTGCCACTTCAGTGGAGAACGCTTGGCTAGCATCAGGCAGCGATGTTCTCGTTGTAGTTGGGCCTGCCGGTCTGCCCGCCCTCATAGTCCGGCTTGAAGTCGCGCACGATACGCAGCAGGGTGTTGCGGTCCGTCTCTGGAAAGCGGAACTCGGGCTCCTCTTGGTAGGCCGCTTCCTCCTGCATGCATCACGAAACGGATGCCCAGCGCTGGAACATGGCCTTGTGCTTATCGCTCAGCGGCTTTTCGCCAGTGAACAACTGCGTGAGGAAGCTGCCGGAAATGCCCATTTCCTCAGCCAGGTCTTTGCGGGTCATCAGGCGGGCGTCCATGGCCTGTTCCACCTCGCTCAGGAAAGCGAAGCCGATCATGCGGCCTTCCTGTTCCAGCCGTTCCTCGTCGCTGAAGCTGTTGAACAGGTCGTCGAAGGCGGCCTGGATCTCAGCAGGATTTTTTTACGGTCTGCGCTCATGGATCTTGCTGTCTGGGTAGGTATAGGACTTCTTCGTGGTCTTCTTTCTTTCGTGCAGGGCGCCCATGATTACGATCATCGTCTTGTCGCCCCGCCGGACCTCCTTGCAGTAGATGCGGTCGTTCTCTTGTCCCTTGAAGAATTTCATCGCGGTCACGTCCTTGCAACTAGCATCGATGTCCTCCTTGTCATACAGGTCCCTGTTCTTGTGCCCGGCTATGATCACGTTCACGATGTCCACGAACTTGTTCTTGTGCCGATCGTCCTGTCTGATGTACGTGAGCACCTCATCGAACACCTCGTTGTCCACCGCAATGCAGCGCTTCCCGTTAGGGCTTGTCCGCAGTATGGTGGCGCTCCTTTCCAACGCAAGATTAAGCTATAGGTTAAACTTTTCCTGCAAAAAATTCCGTTATTGTTCTAATTCTCTGTTGCACAGCTGGTTGCATTGCTAACGCGCCGGGGCCAAACATCCGCTTTGTGCGGCCAAGGGGCTTTATTTGTGTAAGGCACACTTTAAGACAATCGAATGGTGGCTCCAAGAGCCGAACATACAGTACAAAGGTCATTTCGCTTGTACATCACTCAGTATACCCCTTAACTCCCCGAAACCCACCCCGCTCGGCATGCAGAACAGCGCCTTGCCGTTGCTCCGTGATGCCCACACCTCGCCGATAGCCCGTTTCTCCCGGCTGTCGTCGTTGTCGGCCAAGTGACCTCCCTTGTACTCACCACCAGGCACGCGACCGTCCTCCAGCATGCACACGAAGTCCGGGTAGAAGAAGTCAGTTGAGGTTTGCAGGCGGAACGAGGTGCGGCGCTTCTCCAGGTTACGGAACCAGAAGCGCACCTTGGGGTGCTCATCCAGCCAGCAGGCGCACTGGAACTCTTCGCGCAGTTCGTTGACCACGGGAGTGCGCTCGCTCAGTTCGCCGGGCTTGGGGCCACGCGGTTGAGGAACTCGGGGCGCACGGTCTTGCGCAGGAGGACCTACAACTGCGCGGCCTCCACCAACTCGATCTCGGACCGATCTAAGCCATACAAGGCGAAGACCGTTTCGTTGATCCGCTGCTCCAGATGCGCGGCCTTGTCCTCGGCGACTTTGTCCTTCAAGCCGCCATGCTTTGCGAACTGCTCGCTCTTAAAGGTCACCAAGGACTTGGTCAATGAGGAGACGCGTGATATCAGCTCCTTGTCCTTCGTCGTTTTGGCCGCCTTCATGGGGATGGATAGCAGAGCCTCCTTTTTTGATCTTCGGGAATGTCTTCTTCTGGTCGGAGTGGACCTTGCCCCAGACGTAGCGATTGAGATGACTGTTCATGATGCCCAAGACGAAGTACAGGTCATTGGCGCTTGAGCCTTCAGGTCACATTGTACAGGAGTTCATGGAGTAGAGCGCCAGGGACGACAGTAGCGATTGGATAATGGCCTACTTGACGGATGCAGATCCGGTCCTGCTCGTGTATCGCTGCATTTCCACCGCTCTTCACGCCTGTGGAGTTGAACAGGACGAACAACGATTGTGAGCGCAAGGCGAACGGTTCGATGTCGGAGCCATCAATAACCGGTACGTAGTCCTTGCTCAACTCGCGGTCTGCAACGTGCTTCTTTCGGTCCCAGGCCGAATACCGAAGTAGGCACCGCAGGTAGTGGACAAGGGTTTAGACTGCGACTGTATCTTCTTCAGCAACTGCTTGTCCGCAGCGCTTTGGTCAAGCAGGAAATCAGCGCGCTCGTTCTTGGCGAACGATGCTTGCTCCACCAGGCCTACAGAGTTGGGCTCAAATGGCTCGTCCACCTTGTACACATGCAATCGGCTCTTTCCTTTCGCTGCGTCGCGTGAGGTGATGAACACACAGGTATCCACACCTGGCCTGCGAGAACACGTTGTAGTTGAAGAGCATGATCTCCCTCAGCCTGGTGTCATCGAGCAGGAAGCGTCGAAGTGGTTCCGCATGGATGTTCTTCAGGAATGTGTTCGGTGTGATGAACCCAAGCAGGCCGCCGCACCGGAGCAGCTTCACCGCGCGTTCAACGAACAGGTGGTATGTATCGATCTTGTAACGGGCCGTGTTGTACTTGTTGGATGCGTAAGTGAAGAACTCCTTGGTCTCCATGTTTTGAAGAAGCACATACGGAGGGTTCCCGATGATCGCATCGAAGCCTCCTGCGCCTTCTCGTAAACCGCGGCTGGTTCTTCAGCCAGGTTGATGCCTTGCTTTCTCAGCAGCGCAGCAGCGCGTTCTTCCTGTTCATCATGTTCCTGCTTCACGCGCCGGGCCTGTATGAGCAGTTCCTGTTTCTGGTCCGGTTTACGGATCTTGAAGACCGCCGGGAAGGCCCGTTGCCAATTGAACGGACGCACAGTGCGTTCACCCCCGAGGTCGAGTGTGCCATCGTAATAGTCGGTATCAACCAAGCTGTTACCGCACAATACGTTCTCATCCAACGTCGGCAGTATCCTTTCCTGTGCGAAGTCCAGACTGTGCTGGATGCTCGCCGTGGTCTCTTTGTGCCAGTCCAGCAGGAATTGGTATGCGCCCAAGAGGAAACTACCACTGCCGCAGGCGGGGTCCAATACCTTCAGTTCCTTCACTTCCTTCGGTGTGCGGCCCTTCACCAGGTCGCCCACGGTGCGCTCCACGATGTAGTCCACGATGTACTGCGGCGTGTAGTACACGCCACCGGCCTTGCGTACCTCGGGCTTTTCTTCGATGCGTGCGCGATGGCCGGCATCGATGCGGATGCGCTTGCCAAGGAATTGCTCATAGGCGCTTCCGAGGATCTCCACGCTCAGCACGCTGAACTCGTAGGGGCTCTTCGGGTAGTACAGATCCTCCACGATGTTGCGCACCACCTTGTTGTCCACCGCGATGGTGGCGCTGCGCTTGTCCTTGCGGAAGTCGAACAGGCCGCTGTTGTACTTGGTGTCTGCCCGGCGGAACAGCTTGAAGAGGTTGCTGTACAGCTCGCCGCCCTCGCGTATCGCGGCCATCAGCTCGCCATAGGGCTCCACGCCGCGATCCTCGGCTATGCGCAGGAAGATGATGCGGTCGATGGTCTGTTGCACCACATGGTTCAGGTCCTCTTCCTCCAGGTCGTGGTTGCGCAGGCTGATGCTCGTGGCCAGGTACTTCCGCCAGGTGTCCAGGCTTTCCAGGAAGGCGTCGTCCACGGTGGCCGTGCCGCGCTTGCCCCGGTCGCTCTTCACAAAGCGGTCGAAGCCGCCCTTGCGCACCTGCTCCTTGCTGAAGGTGTCCCACAGGTAGTCGAACTCCTTGTCGTAGTCCTCGAACGTGAGGTACTTGATGCGCGCCACGGAAGCTTTGTCATCGGCGTTGGGGCGCTTGCTGCAATCGTACACGCTGAACTCCTCGAAGTCCGTGAGGATGCTCACCGGCAGCTTGGCGCTCCACGCATAGCGGCGCACCTGGTAGGCGGGTTCTACTTCGCTCTTCACGCGCACGTTGGGCTTCTTGGCCTCCACGAAGAAGAGGCGCTTGCCACCTTCCAGCCTGAAACTGTAGTCCGGGGCCTTCAGCGCCTTGCCCACCTTCACGCGGTCCTCGTGGATCACCTCGCGATAGGCCTCGGCGTTGCCCGCGCTGTTGTCGATGTCCCAGCCCAGCGCCTTGCAGAAGGGATCGATGAAATCGCGCCGCACCTGCGTCTCGTTGTAGTCCGGCCGCTTGTAGCTGGCGTATTGCTCACGGAAACGCGCCACCAGTTCGGCGATGCGGGCGCGGGCTACTTCACGGGTGGGCGGGATGAACATGACGGGGAACTTGGCAGGAATAGAAGGTGCAACTTACAAGTGAGCCGAGGTACGTGATGCTGGTCGCTTGAAGTGTTTTGCACGAGGTGGCGTGGGATTGCTCAAGTTGCTGGAGTGCCAGGTTCGGCTTCGGGCCGTGCCCCCTTTCCCTCGCACAATGCCTACGTACGGGTCGCGTGCTCCGCTGTGGCTGCCTCGGCTTAGTGGTTGCTGCACCGCCTCCGGGGTCTGCTCGTGCCTCCCAGCCTGCTCGCTCGGGCAGCACCGGCGCTTCGCCTTCAACAGGCCGCCGCTTCGCCCGCTCACGCGTCATGCCGACCAGATTGACTCCGTTGAGTTATAATTGGGCTTGCATTCACGGTCCACGCCATAACAATGAGAACCACCCATCCGATACTCATCCTTGCGATGTTGGCCTTATTCGCCGGAGTTTCATGCCTGGGGTCGAAAAAGCACCTCGCCGGATTATCGGAAGATCGTGTAATCAGCTTAGCGCCATCCTTTGAGGTAGCATTGACACGCAATTTCCTATCCGACGTCGAGGAGGAGTTGCGCGTCAGTGGCCTCGGGTTCGGGGAGTACACCCCATCCAATTCTCTTGTCGAGAGGTATGGTCTACTCCGGCGAGGTGATGCGGTTTCTGTGAGCGGATTCGTGAAAGTGGATGATGGCTTTGAAGCGGCTGGTCTTCACGCAATGGGGGGCTCATTGGGCGAACCGCTTGGAACCATGAGGACAGTGATTCTCCCGTTCAGCCGCCTCCAAGATTTCTTGCATCTTCGAGGTATCTCCTATTTCGAGTTAGCGACCAAGTCCCAGAACAGGTAGTAACAACACAGGACGATGAAGACAACGATACTCTGCTTTGCGGGCCTCATGACTTTGGGGCAAACCGTGGTAGGTCAGTCGATCTTTCCTTCGAAGCCGTTCAACCGGGAAGAGATTGCTGCACCCACGAAGTACTCGTTACCCACGGCAGGTTTATCGCCTCGAACTGCGATGTTGTTGATCGAAATGGAGAAACTTCGTCAAGGCGACTCTGCTTCGCTCAGCCGTGATGAAATGCTCTCGGAGTTTGGCCTCATCGACCGAGAGGGTCAGTTATTGGCTAACGTCCTCATCCTGCTGAGCGAGACTAGTGATGTGGAGGACCTACAGGGGTTTGGAGCATTCTCGAAGGATGTGGTCAATGGGGTTGCTACCGGAGTTGTGGCTATTGATGTACTGGGCCAACTAGCATCAGTACCCGGTGTTCTATTCATTCAAGCAGGTGAGAAGGGATCGCCGACCAGGACAACGCGCGGCAACAAATTGGGTGGATTGGGTACATCAAGGATTTCAGGCTTTCCCCAGTCCTAATGGGGGCAAAACGTTGTTGTCGGTATCATAGACCAAGGATCTGACTATCACATCCAAACTTCTACAACGAGGCTGGAACCGTATACCGCGTAAAGCGTGTCTCTGGGAGCAAATGGCTCTATCAGGCACTCCTCCATCCCCGTTTACGTACGGCCGTGAGCTTTAGCCAACGGCCATCCTTAATGCCCAAAGAGACGTGATTGATGGTTTCACACGGGGCTCGTGGCTGGAATTGCTGCGGGTGGTGGTGGAACGGTGAATACCACTTTCCGTGGAGTTGCGCCGCAGAGCGACCTAGTCTTCGTTTCGACTCCGATGACAACAGCAGCAATAGCGGATGGAATACAGTATATCATGAGCTATGCAAACTCTGTTGGGAAACCGTGTGTCATCAATATGAGCATAGGTGGCCACATCGGCCCGCATGATGGAATGTCCGCATTCGACCAGTATTGCGATGGGATGGTCGGAGCGGGGAGGTTGCTCGTAGGTGCAGCGGCAAACGACGGAGCTCGTGCAATTTACCTAGGTAAGTCATACAATGGTCGATACGATCATGTATACCTGTGTTCAATTCACAGGTGGGGGCCCGGTGACAAGTGGGAGCACGACCATCGATATTTGGGGGAATGCGGGACAGAACTACTGGGTCGGTGTTAATGTCTTTAACTCCAATACCGGACAGTTCGAGGATTGGACGCCCTATCGCGGCGAACTCCAACAATAACTACAACTATAATCTCTATGACGGACTCATCCGTCTTCCCGGATCATGTCAAGTCAGCATTGCGACATCCTTGTATCCACTGAATAACAAGAGGAATGTGCAAGTCACGATCGATCATTCGGCGCAGGATGACTCCTATGGCTGGGCAATGATCGAGATCGTAGGCTTCAATGTCCAGACGAAGATGTGGGCTTGGGGCGGAGGTGCCGTTTTCACGAACGCTGGCTACAACGCGCCTGTTCTATCAGGTTCAACTTCATCCACAATGGGTGAGATCGGAGGGACGGGCAATGCGATCATTTCTGTTGGTGCATATACCTCCAAGAATGCCTATTCTGCTTTCAGCGGTGGGTCTGGACAGATAGACTTCCCGGGTACGCAGGGTGCGATAGCCTCATTCTCAAGTAAAGGACCAACGGCAGATGGACGCACAAAGCCGGATATTACCGCGCCAGGAACGGGCTCACGTCCTCAGTGAATCGTTTGACAACAACCACACCTCTCCAGTCCCTTACGTGGTGAGTGGCGTTACCGATGGTACAAATTCATGGTGGTACGCGGGTATGTCAGGAACTTTTGATGGCAGCACCAGTGGCCAGCGCAGGCATCCCTAGAATATGGCTTGAGGTTGCTCCTTGGCTTACCCAAGCGCAGGCTAAGGCGCTACGAAGAACAACGGCATGGACTGACAGTCACACAAGGATCTATTGGCGTCAATGGAAGCAATACTTGGGGTTAGAAAGATCGATGCCCACGAGGGATGCCAGCACCTTGGCCACCGTCAATGTTGATGAGCAACCTGATGGATCAACCCCTGGTTTTTCCCATCCGTCCAGGGTATTGTGAACGTGTTGTTTGGTTCAACAAGGGAGGCTATGGTTGCGGAGGTGCACGATGCGAGAGGGCTTGGTTCACACGCAGCGCATGGGTACGGTGACAGACGGGCAATACGCCCAACTTGATGGGAATGACACACCTACAGAAAGGGATGTTTGTTGTGAGGTTCGTTTCTGTAGATGGTGTTTCGCACACCGGGTAATGTCGACGAGTAGTCCGCGTGAGGGGGCGCAGCGGCGGCCGACCGCAGCGAAGCGCGCTGGTGTTGCCCGAGAGCGAGGCGACCGAGGAAGCCACCGCAGCCGTAGCAACACCTGCTGAGCCAAGGACGCTAAAGGAAGAACCCGGCCCCGCCCTCTTCCGAGAGAGCGAAACCGGGCGCAGCCCGCTATCGATACGTTCGAGGGCGGGGACACCTTTACCCAGGCAGGCAGGCGTCCCACATTCACACTTCAGCTTTCGACTTCCTCGCCTTCCCATTCCCAAGACGTTCTTCTCCTTCTCCCCCAACCGGCCTCCGCACCACGCATCTTCCCATCGAAACATCGAACACAATTTGCCCGCCCGGTTCCAAGGTACCGGCGACGACCTGACGACCTCATCTCGTTCAGCAGCTCTTTGGATCAGGCGCTTCACCCGGACGTGCGCCAAACCGGAGAGAACAAATCCCGCTGAGCCGATGGTCCTGATCAACTCCGCTGCTCGATCAGCTGGTAGCCTTTTCTCTTCGAGCTTGGCGAGCAACTTTGGTAGCCGCAGCTTCACCGATCTCTCTTGCGATCACCCCACTAGCGAGCGAACGAAAGCTCGTCCACGCGGTTGAGGAACTCGGGCGTACGGTCTTGCGCAGCAGGTCCATCACCTCGCGCTGGGGCCTCTTCTTACCAACGGCATCCATTATCCTTGCGCTCCAAGGCTCGAAGTTCTCCCGATGATGTGCGAGCCGATGTTGCTCGTCATGATGACGATCGTGTTCTTGAAGTTGACCACCCGGCCCTTGTTGTCGGTGAGGCGGCCATCGTCGAGCACCTGCAGTGGATGTTCCATACGTCGGGGTAGGCCTTCTCGATCTCGTCGAGCACCACGCTGTAGGCTTGGCGCGCACGGCCTCGGTGAGCTGGCCGCCCTCGTCGTAGCCCACGTAGCCTCGGAGGCGCCGACGAGTCGTGAAACGCTGTGGCGCTCCCGGTACTCGCCCACGTCGATGCGCGTTATGGCGCGCTCGTCGCTGAAGAGCGTATCTCGCTGAGCGCCTCGGCGAGCCGGTCTTACCGACCGGCCGTAGTGCCGCGAGGAAGATGATGCCGCCGATGGGACGCTTCATCGCCCATGCCCGCACCGCTGCGGCGCACGGCACGTTGGCTACAGCATGCACGGCCCTCAGGACCTGACCCGATCACGCGCTTGTGCAGTTCGTCCTCGAGGTGGAGCACTTGCGCGCTCCGCTTCGAGCATGCGCGTAACGGGGATGCCCATCCAGCGGCTCACCACGGCGGCGATCTCCCTCCACGTCCACTTCCTCCTCGATCATTTTGCTCCCGGCTGCCGCAAGAGCAGTTCGTCCTTTGGCCGCGAGCAGTTCCGTTCGGTCTCCGGATGCGGCCGTAAAGGATCTCGGCTTTCACTTTGCCGAAGTCGCCCTCGCGCCTCGTACTGCTGGGCCTGGCACACAGCCCTTCGATCTTGTCCTTGGCGCCGCTGATGCGCTCCACCAGCCGGCGCTCACTCTCCCAGCGGGCCTTGAAGCCGTCGCCGACCGCTCAACTCTGCGAGCGCCTCGCCTTAGCTCGGCGAGCTTGGCTCCGTCGTTCTCACGCTTGATGGACTCGCGCTCGATCTCCAGCCGCATGATGCGGCGGTCGTTTTCGTCGAGCTCCTCGGGCTTGGAGTCGATCTCCATGCGCAGCTTGCTCGCGGCCCCGCCGACCAGGTCGATGGCCTTGTCCGGCAGGAAGCGGTCGGCGATGCGCGCTTTCAGCGTTCCACAGCGGCGACGATCGCGGCGTCCTCGAGCCGCACCTTGTGGTGGCTCGTACTCTCCTTCAGGCCGCGCAGGATGGAGATGTGCGTCCAAGGAGCGGGGCTCATCGACCATCGACCTTTTGGAAGCGGCGTCTGTAGCCTTGTCCTTCTCGAAGTACTGGTACTGGCTCGAGCGGTGCGCGCCGAGTTGCGCAGCAACCGCCGCGCGAGTGCGGGCTTCCAGGATGTTGGCGGAGTCCATCGCGCTCTTGCCACCGCCCGCGCTCACTAGGGTGATCTCGTCGATGAAGAGGATGATGTTGTTCCTTCCGAGGCCATCACCTCCTTCACCACGGCTTTCAGCGCTCACCTCGAACTCGCCTCTTGTAGCTTGGCGCCGGCGATCAACGCGGCGATGTCGAGGCTGAAGACCGCTTGCCCTTGAGGTCCTTTTCGGGGATGTCGCCGTTCACGACGCGCGGTGAAATGACTTCGCGATGGGCGGCCTACCTTCACGCCGGGCCCACCGACCGCGAATCGGGCTGTTCTTGGTGCGGCGGTTGAGTGACCTGAAGCACGCGGCGGGACCTCCCCGTCGCGGCCGATGACCCCGGGTCGAGCTGGTTGTCCTTGGCGAGCTGGTTGAGGTTCTTCGCGTACTTGTTCAGCGCGTTGTAGGTCTCCTCCTGATTTCCTGGCTGGTGACCTTTGCTGCCCTTGCGCAGGTCCTTGATGGCCGCGCATCAGGTCCTTCTTGGTGACGCCGTTGTCCTTCAGAATTGGGCTCACGGTGTCGCCGCCGTCGAGGATGCCGATGAGCATGTGCTCCACGCTGGCGAACTCATCACCGAACTCTTTGAGCGCTGCGATGCCTTGGTGAGCGCGTCGCTGCTGTAGCG
>JADJOG010000045.1 GCA_016713865.1 Flavobacteriales bacterium
TCACCGTGAACTTGATGGCGTCGGTGGCGGCCTTGGTGCGCAGGTAGTACATGCCGGTCTTCAGGCCGCTCTTCCAGGCGTGGAAGTGGAGGCTGGTGAGCTTGCCGAAGTTGGCGTTCTCCATGAAGATGTTGAGGCTCTGGCTCTGGCAGATGTAGGCGCCGCGGTCGGCTGCCATGTCGATGATGACCTTCTGCGAGATCTCCCACGCGGTCTTGTACAGGTCCTTGAGGTTCTGCGGGATCTCGGGGATGTTGGCCACGCTGCCGTTGGCGGCGATGATCTTGTTCTTGAGCGTCTCGTCCCACAGGCCCAGCTTCACCAGGTCGCGCAGCAGGTACTTGTTCACCACCACGAACTCGCCGCTCAATACGCGACGCGTGTAGATGTTGCTGGTGTAAGGCTCGAAGCACTCGTTGTTGCCGAGGATCTGCGCGGTGCTGGCGGTCGGCATCGGTGCGAGCAGCAAGCTGTTGCGCACGCCGTGCTCCTTCACTTCGGCACGCAATGCCTCCCACTCCCAACGGTCGCTGGGCTTCACCTTCCACATGTCGGGCTACAGGACGCCCTTGCTCATGGGGCTGCCTTCGTAGGTCTCGTAGGGGCCGAACTCCTTCGCCAGATCCTTGCTGGCGGTGAGGGCGGCGTAGTAGATGGTCTCGAAGACTTCGCGGTTCAGCACTTTCGCCTCCACGCTGTCGAAGGGATAGCGCATGAGGATGAAGGCATCCGCCAAGCCTTGCACGCCGATGCCGATGGGGCGGTGGCGCATGTTGCTGCGGCGCGCCTCAGGGATCGGGTAGAAGTTCTCGTCGATGACGCGGTTGAGGTTCTTGGTGAGCTGGTAGGTGACCTCGAAGAGCTTGTCGTGATCGAACTTGCCCTTCTCCACGAATTTGGGCAGCGCGATGGAGCCGAGGTTGCACACGGCCACCTCATCGGGGCTGGTGTACTCCATGATCTCCGTGCAGAGGTTGCTGCTCTTGATGGTGCCCAGGTTCTGCTGGTTGCTCTTCTTGTTGGCGGCATCCTTGAAGAGCATGTAGGGCGTGCCGGTCTCGATCTGGCTCTCGAGGATCTTGAACCAGAGGTCCTGCGCCTTGATGGTCTTGCGGCCCTTGCCTTCCTGCTCGTACTTCTCGTAGAGCGCCTCGAACTCCTCGCTGTGCGTGTCGCAGAGGCCGGGGCATTCGTTGGGGCACATCAGGTCCAATCGCCGCCCTGCTCCACGCGCTTCATGAAGAGGTCGGGGATCCCACATGGCGTAGAAGAGGTCGCGCGCGCATCTCTTCCTTGCCGTGGTTCTTCTTCAGTTCGAGGAAGTCGAAGATGTCGGCGTGCTGGGGCTCGAGGTAGATGGCGAAGCTGCCTTTGCGCTTGCCGCCGCCTTGGTCCACGTAGCGCGCGGTGTCGTTGAAGACGCGCAGCATGGGCACGATGCCGTTGCTGGTGCCGTTGGTGCCCTTGATGTAGCTGCCCTTGGCGCGCAGGTTATGCACGCTGAGGCCGATGCCGCCGGCGCTCTGGCTGATCTGGGCGCACTGCTTCAGGGTGTCGTAGATGCCGCTGATGCTGTCGTCCTTCAGCTGCAGGAGGAAGCAGCTGCTCATCTGCGGCTTGGGCGAACCGGCGTTGAAGAGCGTGGGCGTGGCGTGGGTGTACCAGCCTTCGCTCAGATCGTTGTAGGTGCGGATGGCGCTGTCGAGGTCGCCCTTGTGGATGCCGATGGACACGCGCATGAGCATGTGCTGCGGACGCTCCACCACTTTGCCGTGCAGGCGCAGGAGGTAGCTGCGCTCGAGGGTCTTGAAGCCGAAGTAGTCGTAGCTGAAGTCGCGGTCGTAGATGATGGCGCTGTCGAGCACCTCGGCGTTCTTCACGATGATCTCGTGGACATCGTCGGCGAGGAGGCTGGCCTTGGCGCCGGTCTTCGGATCGAGGTAGTTGTAGAGGTCCTTCATCGTTTCGGAGAAGGACTTCTTGGTGTTCTTGTGCAGGTTGCTCACGGCGATGCGGCTGGCGAGCTGCGCATAGTCCGGATGCTTCACGGTCATGGTGGCGGCCACCTCGGCGGTGAGGTTGTCCAGTTCCGTGGTGGTTACGCCATCGTAGATGCCGTCGATGACCTTGAGGGTCACTTGGGTGGCATCGACCATGGGGTCGAGTTCATAGCAGAGCTTCTTAACGCGCGCAGTGATCTTGTCGAATTTCACTGCCTCCCGGCGGCCGTCGCGCTTGACTACATACATGTGGGTTTGGTGGGTATTGTCCCGTCTCCGCAAGCTCCCGCGATTGGAGAAGGGGGTGTGATTGGGAAGGTTCGCTAGCGGTTGGAGGGATTGCTGATTCGCTGATTGCTGATTCTACGCTCCTTCGTTCCCGCGCTCCTAAAGTCCTTTTCTGTGGTCCGTTTGCTCGTGGCTCGCGGGGGTCTTATTCAACCGATCAATGTGAGTTGCTGGGAATGCCAGTAGGCGGAAGGCTGGCGTAGGCAGTTAAAGGCTGGTAGGGTTACCTTGCCGCGGCATGGGCCAACTGCTGACTGCCAACCAGCAACTTAAAACTCCGCATCCAACGTGAACTTGCTCTGCTCCTTGTCCTTGTTGAGCACGCCTGCCTTCTGGTACTCTCCAACGCGCTTCTCGAAGAAGTTGGTCTTGCCCTGGAGGGAGATCATCTCCATGAAGTCGAAGGGGTTCATGGCGTTGTAGATCTTCTCGTTGCCCAGTTCCACCAGCAGGCGGTCGGCCACGAACTCGATGTACTGCTGCATGAGCTTGGCGTTCATGCCGATCAGGTTCACGGGCAGGGCGTCGGTCACGAACTCCTTCTCGATCTCCACGGCATCGCGGATGATGGTCTCCACGGTCTTCTTGGGCAGCTTGTTCAGCAGGTGCTTGGTGTAGAGCAGGCAGGCGAAGTCGCAGTGCAGGCCCCTCGTCGCGGCTGATGAGTTCGTTGCTGAAGCTGAGGCCGGGCATCAGGCCGCGCTTCTTCAGCCAGAAGATGGAGCAGAAGCTGCCGCTGAAGAAGATGCCTTCAACCGCCGCGAAGGCGATGAGGCGCTCGGCGAAGCTGCCTTTGCTGATCCACTTCAAGGCCCACTCCGCTTTCTTGCTCACGCAGGGCACGGTGTCGATGGCGTGCAGCAGGCGGTCCTTCTCCAGCGGGTCCTTGATCAGCGTGTCGATCAGCAGCGAATAGGTCTCGCTGTGGATGTTCTCCATCATGATCTGGAAGCCGTAGAAGAAGCGCGCCTCGGGGTACTGCACTTCGTGGAGGAAGTTCTCCGCGAGGTTCTCGTTCACGATGCCGTCGCTGGCGGCGAAGAAGGCGAGCACGTGCTTGATGAAGTAGCGCTCGTCGTCATTGAGCTTCTCGGCCCAGTCAACGAGGTCGGCGTGCAGGTCGATCTCCTCGGCGGTCCAGAAGGCGGCCTCGTGCTTCTTGTAGAACTGCCAGATGTCGTTGTGCTGGATGGGGAAGATGACGAAGCGGTCCTTGTTCTCCTTCAAGAGGGGCTCGTTGGCGTCGGCGGTATTGGCGAGCTCCATGCTCATCTGGGTATCGTTGCTCATGGCGGGAAAGTGAAGAGGTCGGTTATCTGATCGGGAGGCGGCTCCCGTTAAGTGGTTCGCGGTCTTGTCGGTTGGTCCGTCGGCGTGGCTTCCGGAAGCACTCGGAAGGGGGGCGTCGGCGGGTCACAAAAATGGATCCGATGGGGTTTCGGAACGGCGGTTCGGAGGGGCCACTTTCTCGGACTTTTCAACACGGGTCGCGAAGCCGCGCCAATGCTGAGGGGCACGCAGCGGGGATACTCGCAAGCGGAAAATCTTCACGATCGGTTAACAGCGGCTGAAGCGCACGGCTCTAGGGCGAAGGCGCGAGTGCGCAGGAGCGGATCGCAGCGGTGGCGGGTGTTCCACGCGGTCGGTGGCGCGCATAGGCCCGATCGCAGGGAGAATCAGGCGCTCTTCTTCTTCGGCTGCTGTTCCTTCTCCCACTCCTTATAGATCACCTCCAGCTCCGCGAACCACTGCTCGCCGTACTTGCGGATGAGCGCGTCCTTCAGGAATCGGAACACGGGAACATCGAGCTTGGCGCCGCAGGTGCAGGCGGGCTTGCACAGGTTCCACTTGTGGTAGTTGAGGCCGTCGCGATCGCCGATCTTCTCGATGCGGATGGGATACAAGTGGCAGCTGATCGGCTTGCGGAACGGGATCTTGCCATCCTTCCACGCTTTCTCGATGCCGCACAAGGCGATGCCGTTCTCGAAGATGGTGAAGGCGCATTCCTTCTTGCCGTCAACGAGCGGTGTCACCAGGTCGCCGTCCTCGTCGATCACGCTGAAGCCTTGCTCGGCAACCGCCTGTCTTCCTTTCTCGGGGATGTAGCTGCGGTACTTCGGCCAGAGCTTCTTCATCTGCTCCGCTTCTTCCTTCTCGAGCGGCGCACCGCTCTCGCCTTCCACGCAGCAGGCGCCCTTGCACGCGTTCAGGTCGCAGACGAAGCGCTTCTCGAAGAGGTCCTCGGAGATGAGGGTGTTGCGGTGCTCGATCATGTTGGCAGGCGATGGCGGATATGAACGCGGCTAAGCTAGACGCTGCCCTGTGCACGGTGACCATGCCGATGTCTTGAATTGCGCCGACCTGTAACAAGGCCGATGGTGGTCCGTCGCAGATGCAGCAGAGGTATCCTGAAGTGATTCAACCAAATTTGCGCGGGTGAGATCAGCGCAATCGGTATTCGCTCGGCAACAGGAGAGCTTGATTCGCATGCGCGCCCTTTTCATCCTGCTGATCGCGATGCGGGCAATGCCTTTAGCCGCGCAGGTTGAAGTGCATGGCCGCGCGGTGGATGCGCGCACCTCGGAACCGCTCGCGTTCGTGCATGTGCTGCCAGCGGGCGGCAGCGCCGTCACCAGCGACATCGATGGGCGATTCGTTATCCGGGTAAGCGCGCTGCCCGTTGCATTGCGCTTCAGCTACGTGGGCTATGCGCCGCTGATGCTCGAAGCCAGCGAGGCCAATCTGGGGCTCGTCCGCTTGGAGCGCACGGCGATCGCGCTGCAAGAGGCCGTGGTGGTGGCAGGCGAGAATCCCGCGCACCGGATCATCCGCCGGGTGCATGCCAACCGCAAAGCCAACGATGCCATGCGCAATCGGGCGCATCGCTACACCAGCTACAGCAAGCTCGTGTTCACCGCCAACGTCGATAGCGCACTGCTTGCCGATGCCGATAGCCGTGCCGCGCTGGATACCAGCGATCAGAGGGCGATCGATTTCCTCGAGAAGCAGCACCTGCTCTTGATTGAGAGCGCCACGCGCAAGAGCTTCGTGCCTCCCGCGAGCGAGAAGGAGGAAGTGCTTGCGCTGCGCGTGAGCGGATTGGAGGATCCCTCGATGCTCGCCTTGATGGCCAGCACCAAGACCTTCTCCGTGTATGCGCCGCAGATCCAGATCAACGAGCGCGCCTACCTCAGTCCCATTGGCCCCAACAGCACCGACCGTTACCTCTTCATGCTGGAGGATACGCTCCTGCAAGGGCGCGATACCGTTTTCGTGATCGCCTATCAGCCGCGCAAAGGCACGCGCTTCGATGGTCTCAAGGGCGTGCTCTGGGTGAACACCGACGGGTATGCGCTGGAGAACGTGATCGCGGAGCCAACGGAACGCGACGGCGGCACCGGCGTGAAACTGCAGCAGCGCTTCGAGCGGATCAAGGGCACCTGGTTCCCCGTGCAGCTGAACACCTTCATCTACCTCGACTTCGTGCATGTGAACCGTTTCAAAGCCATGGGCGTGGGCCGCACCTACTTGAAGAACATCGAAGTGGATGCGCCCATCGCGCGCAAGGAGCTGCGAGGGCCCGAGCTGGTGATGGATCGTTTGGCCATCAAACGCGACGTGACGTTCTGGAACGGACTGCGCAGCGATACGCTCTCAGGCAAGGAGCTGCGCACCTATCACACCATCGACAGCATGAGCAAGGCCGAGGGCTTGGAGCGCAAGCTCAAATGGGTGGAGCGATTGGCCACCGGTCGCTTGCCCATGGGCCCGATTGACCTGCGGCTCGATCAACTGCTGCGCTACAACGGCTATGAAGGGTTGCGCTTGGGCGTGGGTCTGGCCACCAACGATAAGCTCACGCGGTATGCCTCGCTTGGCGGTTATTACGCGTACGGCTTCGCGGACAAGGCATCGAAGTACGGCGGCGATCTCACGCTGAAGCCGAGGCCCGGGATCGGTCCGGAGTTGAAGCTCTATTACGATCTGGATGTGGCCGAGAGCGGCGGCGTTGCCTTCCCCGGCGCGCGCATCGGACTGGCCAATCCCGATGGTTACCGCTGGCTTTTTGTGGATCGCATGGATCGGCAAGAGCGCATGGGCGCCGAACTGGCCTGGCGCATGAGCAGCGCGCTGAAGGTTTGGCTGGGCGCCGAGCATAACGATCGCGAGAACCTGCGCGGCTACCGATATGCTGAACCGGTGGCCGAAGGCGTCACGCTGCTGAGCAATCGGTTCATCACGGGCTCGGTCTCGCTGGGCGCGCGCTTCGCATTCCGTGAGCAGCTCGTGCGCGTGCCGGGCAGGCAATTCATCATTCCATCGAAATGGCCGGTGCTGCATGTGCGTGCCATGCAAGCGTTCGAGGGCCTCTGGGCCTTGGGCGATCTGCCGGGCGGGCAACGCGCGATCAGCCGCATCGATGTGATGGTGGAGCAGCGCTTCCGCTTGCGCATGCTTGGCGACCTCAGCTTGCGCGCTCTGGGCGGCATGGCTTCCGACGATGCGCCCTACGCATTCCTCTACAACCTGCGCGGCACCTTCGATCGCAGCGTTCCCATGGCGACGCCGAATGCGTTCGAGACCATGCGGCCCAATGAGTTCCTCGCGGATCGTTACGCTACGCTGCACGTGCGCCACAGCTTCGGGCATCTGCTCTACGAGGGCAAGAAGTTCAAGCCGGTGCCGGTCTTGGTAGCCAATGCGGCATGGGGCGCACTGGCTCGTCCGGAACTACATCGCGGCTACGACTTCACGCCACTGGCCGATGGCTTCTATGAAGCGGGCTTGCAGATCGACAACCTGCTTCGGTCCGGCTTCACCGGCCTCGGCATCGGCGCCTATTGGCGCTTCGGCCCGCATACGTTGCCAGAAACGATCGACAATCTCGCGGTGAAGGCTTCGATCGGGTTGGCGTTCTGAGCGCGGTGCTCAGCAGCTAGCGAATAGACAAAGCCAGCTTGGCCATCCACTGCCTGCCGTCGTCGGACTGAAGTTGCACGATGAGCATGCCATCGACACGGTTGGGAAGAACAACGGAGCGCTGGCCCACGCTGATCCTCCGTTCGTGAAGCACGCGGCCTGTTGCATCGAGCACCGATAGCGCGCCGCCTTTCGCATTTTCCGGAATGACAACCTCGATTCCAGCCTCGGTTCGCCGAACGAGCAATTCGCTGCGCGCATCATCGTGTTCTTGCACGTCGATCGTCTGCGCGCAATTCACGCCAAGCACAGTGCGATAGGCAGGGACGCCAAGACTGTCCGCGCAAAGAAGAGCTGTGCTGGTTTCACAGAAATCGCAAATGCAGATGAGGGTCGAATAAAACGGATGCGCCGTGCTTCCGATTCCCTCGATCCATGTCATCGGAAAAAGAAAAGGCTCCGATTCGGGCACAGCGCAATAGTCAATGAGCAGGTTGAAGCGACGCCGTGATCCGCCCGTGGTCTGGATCGTATCGATGCTGACGAGCACGGCCAGCGCGGTGTCTCCCCAATAAGACCCCACATAAGCGGAATCGCCAACCGAAAGGCCATAGTCATACATGAGCCGCTCTGGAATTCCGCAATCTGTTGAAGAGCGGACGTATGTCTTCTGACCCTCGTTCCTGTAATAGCCCGGACCGGACCATTGAAGCCCTTCGACCACGTTATACACTTCGCCGCATAGGGCCTGTTGTCCAGTACATGTGAAGGCATTGGTGCCGATGGGCATCCCAAGTATCCACCACGCCACGCTCCATTGGGGACTGTCTTCCCACTGCAGCATCGGCTGCTGTGCTCGCAGGTCAAGCGCAGCGAGCGCAATGATGAATGCGCAGATTGAGCGGTTGACGTGCATGGCTCTCCTTGTTTAACCAAGAGGACGCCTCTGCTGGAATCCGCGCTGCCTAAGCCGCCGCCGTCTCCACCTCCTTGCTCACCTTCTTGAACAAGCCTTGCAGCACATTGCCGGGGCCGACCTCCACCACTTTGGTGGCTCCATCGGCGAGCATGTTCTGCATGGTCTGCGTCCAACGCACTGGCGCGGTGAGCTGCGCGATGAGGTTGGCCTTGATGCGCGCGGGATCGGTATGGGCGCGAGCGTCAACGTTCTGGTACACGGGGCAGCGTGGGTTCACGATGGGCGTGTAGGCGATGGCCGCTTCCAACTCGAGGCGCGCGGGTTCCATGAGCGGGCTGTGGAATGCGCCGCCAACGGGCAGCACGAGCGCGCGTTTCGCACCGGCGGCTTTCAACGCTTCGCAAGCTGCATTCACGGCATCGATGGTGCCGCTGATTACCAGCTGGCCGGGGCAGTTGTAGTTGGCGGCCACCACCACGCCCTTGCCGCCGCTGGCCGTGATGTCGGCGCAGATCTCTTCCACTTTGGCGTCTTCCATGCCCAGGATCGCGGCCATGGTGCTGGGCTGCAGCTCGCAGGCCTTCTGCATGGCGTTGGCGCGCGCAGCCACGAGCTTCATGCCATCGGCGAACTCCATGGCACCTGCTGCTACCAATGCGCTGAACTCCCCCAATGAATGCCCTGCGGTCATGGCCGGCTGATAAGCATCGCCCATCACCTTGGCCTTTACCACGCTGTGCAGGAAGATCGCGGGCTGCGTCACCTTGGTCTGCTTCAGGTCGGCATCGGTGCCGGTGAACATCACATCGGTGAGCTTGAACCCGAGCAGGTCGTTGGCGTGCTCGAACCAGATGCGCGCATTGCTATCGGCATCGTACAGGTCCTTGCCAATGCCGGGGAACTGCGAGCCTTGGCCGGGGAAAACGTAGGCGGTCATTGGAAGGAAGTTGTGCAGTTGAGGAGTTGAGCGGTTGAGGGGTTGAGAAACAAACAACTTGCAACTACTCAACCTCTCAACCTCCCGCATTCACGCTCAATCGCGACGCCCGAAAAGGCGCAGCAACATGAGGAAGAGGTTGATGAAGTCGAGGTAGAGGCTGAGGGCGCCCATGAGGGCCATCTTCTGCGCGGCTTCGGTGCCGGTGGCCACCACATCGCCCAGGCGCTTGAGGCGCTGCATGTCGTAGGCTGTGAGGCCGGTGAAGATCACCACGCCGAGGATGCTGATCACGTAATCCATCGTGCTGCTGCCCATGAACATATTGATCAGCGAGGCGACCACGATGCCGATGAGGCCGATGAAGAGTATGCTGCCGAGCTTGGTGAGGTCGGTCTTGGTGGTGTAGCCAGCAACAGCCATGAGGCCGAAAACTCCGGCGCTCATGAAGAAGACCTTGCCTACCGAAGCAAGATTGTACACATAGAAGATGTACGAGAGACTCATGCCGGTGAGCGCGCTGTAGAGGATGAATACGGCGAGCAGCACGGTGCCGCTCATCTTCTCGACCATGCCGCCCATGAGGAAAACGAGCCCGAGCGGCGCGAACATGACCACCCAGCCCATGATGGTTGGGCTGCCGGTTTCGGGGCTTCGCAGCATGCTGAAGAGCTCTGTGTTGGTTCCGAAGAGCCAAGCCAATGCACCGCTGATGACCAGCGCCGTGGCCATGTACGCGAACACATGGCTGAGGAAGGTGCGGACGCTTGTCGCGGGGCCGTAGATCACTTGTCCGGTAGCGGGCATTTGGTGCTGTTCCATGGTAGTCGTTTTCGTTAGGCCGACCCCGAGGGTCGACGGTACGGTTGGCTTGCTTGAGAGCAGGTTCGTCCCTGCCGCGCTAATGTAGGCGCGCGCCGATGAGCTTGATGAATTCCTCGCGCGTGCGGGGATCGCTGAGGAAGATTCCGGTGAAGGCGCTGGTGGTGGTCACCGAGTTCTGCTTCTGGATGCCGCGCATCTGCATGCAGAGGTGGGCGCATTCGAGCACCACGGCCACACCCATGGGCTTCAGGGGTGTCGTGCAGGCAATCGCGGATCCGGTCGGTGAGGCGCTCCTGCACCTGCAAGCGGCGCGTAGGCATCCACCACGCGGGGGATCTTGCTCAGCCCGGTGATGCGCCCGTTGGGGATGTAGGCCACGTGCGCTTTTCCGAAGAAAGGCAGCATGTGGTGCTCGCACAGGCTGTACACCTCGATGTCCTTCACCAGCACCATCTGGCTGTAGCTCTCTTTGAATAGGGCGCTCTTCAGGATGGCCGATGGGTCGAGGTCGTAGCCATGCGTGAGGTATTGCAGCGCCTTGGCCACGCGCTCGGGCGTCTTCTTCAAACCCTCTCGTTTCGGGTCCTCGCCGATCTGCTTCAGGATGTCGTCGTAGTGCCCGCTGATGCGCGCCACGGATTTCGCGTCGTACAAGTCGATGCGCTCGTAGCCCTCGCCGGTGGTCTCGTGCGCCCTCACCGGACGGGTGCGGTGCTTCTCTTGGCTGTTTTACGCGCCATGGTATTCGGCAAAATTGTTCTCGGTCTCCTGCACTTTCACGCAGTGCAATGCGCAGCCCAGTGCATGCACCGATGATTCCAATTGCTCCCAGATGGCAACGCATAGGTTCTCGGTGCTGCTGTATCGACCGCGCATGAAGGGCACATCCATGTCGAGGTTCTTGTGATCAAGGTGATCGATGACGCGCTCTTTGATGATGGCTCAATTGGCTCAGGTCGGTCACGAAGCTGGTTTCGGGATCCTGCTCGCCCTTCACGGTGACCCACAATTCGTAGTTGTGGCCGTGGCCATTCGGGTTGCTGCACTTGCCGAAGACCTCGAGGTTCTTCGCGTCGCTCCAATCGGGTCGGGCCAAGCGGTGCGAGGCAGCGAAGCGTTCGCGGCGTGTAATGTGGACTTGTGGCATGGCTCAGTAACGCCCGGAGCTTTTGATTGTGCGGCCGAAAGTAGCCAGTTGGCAGTAGGCAGGCGGCGGTTCGGTTGCGTTGCATGCGAATGCCCGAACGGCAATTTGCCCACTGCCTACTGCCAACTGGCTGCTGCGAACTCGAAGGTCGCTCTAGTTTCGCCCCATGATCATCGTAACCGGCGCAGCGGGCTTCATCGGCAGCTGCCTCATCGGGGAATTGCAGCGCCAGGGCTGGCAGGACATTGTCGCGGTTGACGATTTCTCCCGCGTTGACAAGGCGCCCAATCTGCTGAAGAAGGAGCTCACGGCGAAGGTGGATCGCAAGGACTTCTTCACTTGGCTCGATGCCAACGAGAAGCTGGTGCAATTCATCTTCCACCTCGGCGCGCGCACCGACACCACCGAGTTCAACGCGGCCATTTTCGATGAGCTGAACGTGCGCTATAGCCGGCGCATGTGGGAAGCTTGCGTGAGGTACGGCATCCCGCTGGTGTACGCCAGCAGTGCAGCTACCTACGGTGGCGGCGAACTGGGCTACAGCGATCAGGACGATGCGCTCCCCTACAAGCTGAAGCCGCTGAATCCGTATGGCGAGAGCAAGAACGAGTTCGACAAGTGGGCGCTTCAGCAACAAGCGAAGCCCTTCTTCTGGGCCGGCTTGAAGTTCTTCAACGTCTATGGGCCGAACGAGTACCACAAGGGCCGCATGGCGAGCGTGGTCTTCCATGCCTTCAACCAGATCCGCGACACGGGCGGCATGAAGCTCTTCCGCAGCCACCGACCCGAATACAAGGACGGCGAGCAGCAGCGCGACTTCATCTATGTGAAGGACCTCTGCGATGTGTGCATCTACCTGATGCAGCGCCGCAAGGACAGCGGGCTCTACAACCTCGGTAGCGGCACCGCGCGCAGCTTCCTCGATCTGGTGCGCGCCACCTTCGCCGCCATGGGCAAGCCGGAGAACATCTCCTTCATCGATACGCCAGCCGACATCCGAGACAAGTACCAGTACTTCACCGAGGCCGATATGCGCAAGCTGCGCGCGATCGGTTACGAGCGCCCCTTCGCATCATTGGAAGACGGCGTGAGCGAATACGTGAAGGACTATCTGATGCAGGCGGCTTACTGCTGACGCCTACTGATGCAGTGGAGCGCCGTGGTGCTTGTTCCAGAGCTGGAACACCATCAAGGTCCATAGAAGCTTGCGGTGGTTCGCCTTGGCCGACATGTGCTCCTGTTTCAGCTGAGCAACGTATTCGGGTGAGAAGATCCCCTGGGTGCGCAGCAGGGCCGGATCCAAGAGCTCTTCGCACAAGGGCCTCAGTTCCTTGCGAAGCCAGTGGCTAAGTGGAATCCCGAATCCTTTCTTAGGTCGGTCGATGATCTCGTCTGGCAGCTTCCCTCGCATCGCCTGCTTCAGCATGACCTTTCCATTGAACCCGCGACGCTTCAGGTCGTTGGGCATCGAGTTGATGAACTCCACCACTTCCACATCCATGAACGGAGCGCGCACCTCAAGCGAGGTGTACATGCTGGCGCGATCCACCTTGAAGAGGATGTCGTCGAGTAGGTAAGTGCGCAGGAAGATGTGAATCAACTCGTCGAGATCACCCTTGGCGAAGGATGAGTCGCGCAGCAGGTCATCCACGGGTTCGAGTCCGGTGGAGCCGTGGAGCTGCTGCTGCAGTTCGGCACTGAGGAGCGCGTGTTTCTCCTCCGGCGTGAAAGCGCCCAACCAGCGCGTGTTCACATGGTGGGGGTTGCCACCGAATCCGCGCAGGAACTGCTTCACCTTGAAATCGAACGAGATGTTCTTGTCGCTTGCGGGCAGGAGGGACGCAAGGCCCTTCAGCCCTTGGATGACGGGAAGAGGCAGCGCTGAGAAAAGCTTCCGGAAACGATTCGCGCCGAAAGTCGGATAACCAGCCAGCAGTTCGTCGCTGCCATCGCCACCGAGGGCCACGGTGACGTGTTGCCGCGCGAACCGGCTGAGCAGGTGCGTGGGGATGAGCGAGGCGTCCGCGAAGGGCTCATCCAGCTTAGCATAGATGTCCGGGATCAGGTCCAGGCTATCACGCTGTCGCAGCGTTTGCACATGATGGTCACTGCCGATGCGCTCAGCCACGGCGCGGGCATGCGCGCTCTCATCGTAGCTGGCCTCTTCGAACCCGATACTGAAGGTCTTGATGCGCTGCGAGCTGCATTGCTGGGCGTAATGCGCCACCGCGCTGCTGTCGATGCCGCCACTTAGGAACACGCCCAGCGGCACATCGCTCATCAGTCGTCGATCGGTTGCCGCGCGCAGCAGATCATCCAGGCGTTGCACGGCGTCCGCTTCAGCGATGGGCTGTTTCCGGAGATCGATGCTCCAATACGGCTCGTTGCTTTGCACGCGGCCGTTGCGAACCAGGAGGCAATGCCCTGGTTCAAGCTTGCGCACGCCCTTCACCATGCTCCGCGGCGTTGGCACGTACTCGAAGGTGAGGTACTGATTCAGAGCGTACGAATCGAGCACCGAGGTGATGGCCGGATGCTGGCGCACGGCTTTCAGTTCGCTGCCGAACACGAAGGCACCGGGAGCCTCGGCGTAATGCAAGGGTTTCTTGCCCATGCGGTCGCGCGCGAGGAAAAGCTCGCCGCTGCGCGCATCATGGATCGCCAGCGCGAACATGCCATTGAGCATGGGCAGCATCGCGGCGCCATGCTCCCGGTACAGGTGAAGGAGCACTTCTGTGTCCCCATCCGTTACGAAGTTGTGGTGGCCCCTGCTGCGCAGCCCTTCACGCAGCGCTTTGTAGTTGTAGATCTCGCCGTTGAACACGATGCTGAGCTCGCGTTGTGGGTCGAACATGGGCTGATCGGCGCCATGGCTCAGGTCGATGATGCTGAGTCGGGCATGGGCCAGGCCCGTATCGCCCACCATGACGGCATCCTGCAGGTCGGGCCCGCGATAGGCGATGGAAGCGATCATGCGTCGCGCATCCTCCATATTGCCGTGCCCTTGGAATCCGGCTATTCCGCACATGGCCTAGGCTTTCACTTTACGCTCCGCGACAGCGAGCAGCGATGAGCCGCGCCAAGTGGCAGGCAGCAGCTTGACTTCGAGATGGAGCAAGCGGCCCAGCGCACGATTCAAGGCAGTTGAAATGCCCGGAGCGGGCGCGCGGAGGACGATTTCGCGTTGACCCCGGCGCATGGCATTGTTCAGTCTTATGATGAGGTAGAGAAGGTGATGGAAATATGTCGAATCAACTGTTCGAAGCCCAGCATCGCTGAATTGGTCGCGTAGCATTCCAGGATCGTAACGTCGAAAATGACCGAAGTGGTCATCGAAGTTGGACCAAAGCTCCATTCTTGCCGGAACGCTAACGATTACTCGAGTGGCATTCGGGAAATAGTCCAGCATTTCCTTGAGGAATCCAACAGGGTCCTCAATGTGCTCGATCACATCGAACATGGCCAGAGTGTCGATGGCGGCACGGGACTCGGGGGCAATATCACGCGCATCAACGCCCAGCAGGATGTGTTCCTCGGCCAATATCGCGGCTGTTGGCTTTCCCAAGTCAACCCCCCGTATGTCCCAGCCGGCACGTCGAAGGTGATTGGTGACGATGCCGGTGCCGCAGCCGATCTCCAGCACTCGGGAGCTTGACGGCAACCAGCGCTTGAAGCTCCGCAGTATGAACGCATTGCGCGCGACATGCCACCACGAGCGCTCAATCCCAGCCGGGTAGGCTTGTGAGAACTGATCAAGGTTGAATTCCGTGCTGGACATCTACTTGATCACGCGCATTCGGAATTCCACCTCCTCAAAACCACCCACCCAGAAGCACCATAGCCGAGAGCAAAGGAAGGTGAGAGATTCGCGAAGAAGGAGAAGATTGCTCCCAGCAGCCGAGCCCCCCAGAATGTAGGTGGGCTCAGGACACTGCGCTTCAGATAGTACTGCGCGAACCAATGCAGCCTGATCTTCTCGCACGCGAACTCAACACCCTGATATCCTCCCTTGAAATCACGGCGGAAATAATAGGGGAATGTCACATCGAATCCAGCCTTGTGCTCAGCATGCGTGAACCCTCGACTGAAATGAGGAACGCGAATGACCACAGTGGCCCCTGATTTCGCGATGCGGTGCACCTCGCGCATCACCGCAAAGGGGTTTGGAAGGTGCTCGAAGCAATGGTCGCTCTCCACATGGTCGAACTCACTGTCAGTGAACGGATACGGGAATGAGCTCAGGTCATGGGATACATCCGGCTTGCTCACGGAATAGTAATCGACATTCACGAAACCCTCTTTGCGGTATTCGCCACTGCCTAGGTTCAGCTTACGCATCGTGATTGATGTTGTGTGTGGTCCGTATGGAGTATGTCGGCTTGTCCTGAGATTCGAAATAAACACGCATCATCATCTCGGCGAGCACGCCCAATAGTACCATGAGCAGGCCGATGATGAAGAACATGGCCGTGATCACCGGTAGCGGTGTTTGCACGAAATCCTTCTGCCCGGTGAGCTTGAAGTAAATAGCCAGCATGAGGGCCAAGAACGCTGCTCCGAAGGATAGGAAGCCCGCGCCGCCGAAGAAATGAATGGGCTTGGTCATGTGCTTGTCAAGGAACTTGATCAACAAGAGGTCGAGGATCACCTTGTAGGTGCGGAAGAGGCCGTAATTGCTCTTTCCGAACCTGCGCGGGTGGTAGCGCACGGGCATCTCGCCCACCCGACCGCCTTGCCAGGCGCAATACACTGGTATGAAGCGGTGCATCTGTCCGTAAAGCGCCACGCCCTTGATCACATCCTTGCGATAGGCCTTGAGCGTGCAGCCATAGTCATGCAGCCTCACCCCGCTCACCTTGCTGATCAGCCGGTTGGCGAGGAGCGATGGGAGCTTTCGCGTCAGGAAGCTCCCCTTCCAACGGTCCCTGCGCCAGCCGCTGACCACATCGAAGCCTTCGTCGAGCTTGGCCAGGAGCATCGGGATATCATCCGGGTCGTTCTCCAGGTCGCTGTCCAAGAGAACCAGGACATCGCCGCTCGCATGCTGTATGCCCGCATTGATCGCGGCCGTTTGCCCGAAGTTGCGACGGAAATCAATTGCTCGGAATCGCTTGTCGGTGGCACATATGCCGCTCATTACGTCGAAGGAATCATCACGCGAGCCGTCGTTCACCATGATTACCTCGTAATCCATCTCCTTCAAGGCATCACGCACCTTATCAAAGAGGAAGGGCAAGGCTTTGGCCTCGTTGTACACCGGAAGGATGAGTGATATCTGGGGCATGCAAGGGGTGTTCTCAGGCATTGTGCTTGAAGCGCAGGTGGGAGCCTATGATGAGGCACAAGAGCATGAAAGGAATGAAGGGGACCATGTACCGGTGCTCCGAGAAACGAAGAGCGAAAGGGATGACGAAGATGCCGAAGGGGACGATCAGCGAGGGAACTACTGCTAGGCTCCTGTTGTTGCCGTTCCTCAACCACCACCAAGCACCGAGCATGCCACCGAGCAGGGTGGCCCAATGCAGCCCGAAATGGAACAGCTTGAGCGCCTTGTGGTGCAATGGCATCTGGCGGAAGGGGAGGCTGTACGCGATTGGATTACCGGTCTGGAAGACATAGCGGCGCAGCGCGAGCAGCCGGGAGAGCAGGTAGTATTGAGCAGGATGCTCTGCGATGAATGCGGCTGTCCAGCGGTCGAACTTCGCATTGAGAGCAAGGTTGCGGTGATGCAAGTAATCCGCTGAAACAGTGTCGCTCTTGAGCGCTAGTATCTCATCAGCTGCAGCGCGAAGGCTGTCCATGGTGTATGCACTGGTAAGTATGCGATTCGGCAGAATGATGCTTGATGCGTTGGTGCTGCCCGGCAATTGATCGAGCCCTGTGTTGAAGAAGCGCATTTCTGCTTGCGGGTCGGTCCACCAGGTGATATCACCGCCGATGGCCCATACGAATTTCAAAGCTGTCAGCTTAGGCTTGGGGTCGTCTTCCCCTACGAAAAGGACGCGCGTGAGGACGATCGGTTTGCCATGGCGCAAGGCATTGCGTGCCATCCAAGCCCCATCGAAGGCCATCAGTGGCAGTAGGAATAGCATGGCATTCCGAAGCAGTTGCCGCCAATCCGAGCGAGCCAGCCAAAGGCCCAAGAGCACGAATGCTGGTATCGGTGCAAGCACAGGTTTGAGGAATATGGCCCATGTGAGCCAAAGACCGGCGAAGACCAAGGAGGCGCGATTGCCTGTGCGGGACCAATGCACCCAGCGATCCAAAAAGAAGATGAGGGCAGAGACACAGAAACTCTCGGTGAGCATCACCGCATCGTACCAGTGCACAGAAATGCTCAAGGCATAAACGGCCATGGAGAGCACGAAGAGGGCCTTGGAGCCGGTTTGCTGCCAGACGAGTCGGGCAAGGATATACATGCTCACCGAGGCGAGCAGCGACTGGAGGATCACGAGGACATCATAGGTAACTGGGGGCTCCGTGAAAAGGCGCAACAAGAGGTAAACCACCCCATAGCCGGGCATGCGCAGGTCAGGGTCATAGCCACCGCCGCGCAACAGCGATTCCATAGGTTCGAAATACGTTGGCGCATCCGCCCACCAGACTCCCAGAACCCCGGCATTTCCATGCCCGATCGCGCCGATGCGAAAGAGCAGGACCAACGTCGCCACCTTCACCACCAGCGTAACCAGCAGCCAGACATGCGCGCTCAGCGGATCTGGAAGTGACTTGAGCAGGCGGTTCATGCTGCGAGTAAGGGGGAGAATGAACAAATAAAGGGATGCGCCAGTGATTGCAAAGGACCTTGTCTGAGTTGCTGGTTCTTAATGATCACGCATGGGAGCGCCTGAATCAGGATCGCATGAGTACATGTCTCAAGTCAACAGACGTAACGATGCGCGAAAGGATGGCTCGGAAGCGAAACTCGAACGTCGCCGTTATGCGCGAATGTGAACGGATGCTTTTCGATTCGTGGAAACTGCAGATTGGCATTTGCTCATGGCACGGGTACCAATCGACCTTGATGAGGCTCTTCGTTCAAGGTGCTCCATTGCAGTACCGGGGAAAGACCACTTGGCCAATCCGGAAAGGGTCCACGCATTATGGTGCCTTTTGGCGCTTCATGGTGCGTGACACAACCTCGGCTACAATAACGATTACGCCTAAGCCATAAGCCGTGGTCAAGTAACGCCACTCGGTTGCGCGAACTACCAATGGGAAAACCAGGATCGCACTGAGGAAAAGAAGTGGAACAAGCGGGTCAGACCAACGCCTGCGCCAATGCTTCGCTCCCAATAGGCAGAGGATCATCGCGCCGGGGACGAAAACGATGTACAGTGCGGAATAGCCGAGCTTCAGTACCTTCTCTAGCGGGCCCAATGCATGCCAGGCGCGCCCCATGGTGATTGCGTTCCTGAGTGCGCGGTGCAAGCGGGCGATTCTCAAGCCGAGCCACCACATGGTAGTGCCAAGGTCGTTCAAGCTTGATCGCCGCGATGCAATGATCGCAAGCGTTGGAAATGGACGTGAGCAATTCAGGGTCGGGGAAGGCCGCGCCACTGCGCTCGCGTTGGCGCACGAGGTCAGCGATCCGCTGCAAGGAATCGATCGGGCAGGACTTCGTGATCGCGAAGCGCGGCAAGGGGCAGGGACCTTCACTATCGGCTCCGCGCCCGAGGAACCATCTGATTTCCGAGCCTTCGTTCCACCATACATAGCTCGCGCCAGAGGCTCGCATCAGTTCAATCAGTGGATAGTGCACATCGGCCTTCAGGTTGGGGGCTATCGCGGGCACGAGCGGTTGAAAGCGGCCATTGGCAATCTGGTTGCGGCAAACCCAGGCTGCATCCGCAAGCAGGAAAGGCAGAAGGAGCCAGACAAACGCGAGTACCCGTTGACGCATAGTTCCGAGACCTGCATTGAACACCACCGCCACTGCGAACACTCCGAAGAGCACCACGAACACCGGTTTGAGGAAAACCAGCCATGCCAAGCCCAACCCGCACTGGAGCAGATATTTCGTGCGATGTATCTGCGCGCTTGCCATCAACCATGCATGCACAGAGAAGAGCAGGGCGAAAGCAGCGAATGTCTCTGTGAGGATGAAGCGATCATAACATGCGACGAACGAGCTTATGAGCATCATCCAGAAACCCCAGCGGAACGCCTTTACGGATCCAGTGCTCCGCAGCAGGATGTATGCGGCCAAGAGCGCGGACGAAGCGCCAGCAAGGACCTGTGCGACCACCAGCCCATTCAGGGCGGCTGTCGAATCGAGCATCAGCCTGAGCACCAGATACACGATGCCGTATCCCGGCATGCGGAAATCCGGCGTGTAGCCGCGGCCCCCAAGCAGTGATTCAATAGGCGCGATATAATCGAGTGAATCGGCTGAGAGCGCGTACAATTCACCATGCTCACCCAAGCCATGCATGCTCAGCTGCCAGATGAGCATTAACGATCGACCGAAGATGGCAATCAGAAGAACGCGCAACGGGTGGTCTGGTTTGATGAAGCTCATGGTCGGCATGCGCGCTCGGTTGGCTCATGCGAAGCGTTACTTTCGACGCCAGCCCGCCACAAGTTTATCTGGACTTGAGCCAATCACGCATGCATCGCGCCAGGATTGTGGTAACGTGCCGCGCCAACCTGATCCTGTTCTGATTCATCGCTAATGCATGCCCTAGTCACTGGAGGAGCTGGTTTCATTGGGAGCCATGTTGTTGATCGCATGCTGCGGATCGGATGGCGGGTGACTGTTATCGACAACATGGACCCCTTCTATCACAGGTCGGTGAAGGAGTCCAATATCGCGGGGCATGCCGCCGCTCCGAATTATCGCTTCATGGAAGGCGATGTGCTCGATCCGCTGGTCTTGAGCAGCGCTTGGAATGTCATGGAACCGTTCGACGCCGTGTTGCACCTTGCCGCAAAAGCCGGTGTGAGGCCAAGCATATCCGACCCGATTGGCTATGACAAGGTGAATGTCAGGGGCACGCTCGCCATGCTCGATTTCGCTCGGGAACGAGGCATCGGGCATTTCATATTGGCCAGCAGCAGCAGCGTTTATGGAGAGGAGCCGTCAGTTCCGTGGAAGGAGTCGGTTGATACCGCGCGGCCAATCAGCCCGTATGCGGCCTCGAAGGTTATAGCCGAACGTTTGGCTGGCTTGTATTCCAAGCTGCATGGGATGCGCGTCACGGCCCTGCGCTTCTTCACTGTTTATGGTCCGCGTCAAAGACCCGATCTGGCCATTCACCGTTTCACTCGCGCCATACTGGAAGGAACAGCTATTGAGCAGTTCGGCGATGGAAGCACGCGGCGCGATTACACGTTCATCGATGACATCGTCGATGGAATCATCGCGGCGATCATGCGCAATGCTGGCGGTAACTACGAGGTTTACAATCTGGGGGAATTCGCGAACCGTCGCACTTCGTGAACTGATTTCAGCCCTTGAAGAAGTGCTTGGGAAAGAGGCCATCATCAAACGGTCGCCGGAGCAGCCTGGTGATGTTCCGCAGACTTTCGCCGACACCTCGAAGTCCGGACAGGATCTGGGCTACGAGCCACGAACTGAATTGAAGCACGGTTTGATGAGGTTCAAGGAATGGTACCAAGGCACCCGGCTCCCGGTGAGCGGCGCGAGTACGGCACCAACTGCCAATCGGAATTAACCTCTTTCCAGATCGGTGCGCAGCGCGACCAGGGTTCTGCGCATTTGCAGCAGCCGCTCGCGCAGTTGCTCCACCATTATCGGCTGCCCTTCGGTCTCATCGCCTTTGCGCAGTTGCGCCCGTGCGCCATTCAGTGTGTAGCCCTCTTCCTTCACCAGCTGCTGGATCCGCTTGAACTGCTCAATCTCCTTGCGCGTGTATAGCCGGTCTCCTTTTCCCGTGCGCCGCGCCGCGCTCATGCCGAACTCCTTCTCCCAGAATCGGATGGTGGAATTGTTCACGCCTAATTCCTCGGCCATCTCACCGATGGTCCAGTAGAGTTTCTCGATGGTCTTGGGCTTTAGCGGCATGGCGGGCGAATTTACCTGTCAATCCAAGGTCTGGCCACCCGTGCGCGAGATCTCAAGGAGCCGCGCGTATTCCTCAGGCGTGAGGTCGTTGAAATAGTAATTGGCGGGATCAACCGGGTTGCCGCTCTTGTGCACTTCGTAATGCAGATGCGGCCCAACGCTGAGACCGGTGTTGCCGACCAGGCCGATCACGTCGCCGCGTTTCAGTTTCTGCCCGCGCCGCACTTCCAACTTGCTCAGGTGGGCATAGAGCGTAGAGTAGCCGAAGCCGTGATCGATCACCACGTGCAAGCCGTATCCGTTTGTGGCGTACTCGGCCAAGGATACCGTGCCATCGCCTGTGGAGTGGATCGGTGTTCCCGGCTTCGCAGTGAAGTCCATGCCAGCGTGGAACTTCTGGATCTTGTGGATCGGATGTATCCGCCAGCCGAAGCCCCCAGCGGCCTGCGTGAGGTCCTTGTTCGGAATGGGCTGTATGGAGGGAATCGCCGCGAGCATCTCCTGCTTGTTCAGCACGAGAACGGCCACATCATCGAGCGATTTCGATTGCACCACGAGCTGGCGACTGATGCGGTCGAGCCGTTGCCGGGTCTGCGTGATCAGCTCTGCGCTTACATAGCCGGCTAGGTCGCGATAGCGATTGATGCCCCCGGTGCCTGCCTGGCGCATGTGCTCCGGTACAGGGTCGGCCTCGAAGATCACGCGGTAGATATTGTCGTCTCGTCGGCGCATCGCCCAATGCGAGCTCCAGCTCGGTCAGGTGCTGATTGATCAATTCATACTGCACGAGCAATTGGCGGTTCTCGCGGCGGAGCAAAGCCTCCTTCGGGCTATCGATGAACTGATAGATCAGGAAGATCCCAAGCAGTCCGACCGCCAAGCCGGGTAGCAGCAGCAGAATGATGCGCTTGAGCCGCTGCCGCGCTGTGAGCCGTATCCGCTCGAAGCTCAGCGTCTTGGTATTGAAGCGGTACTTGTGCTCGGGCATGGCGCGGTAGGGAAGGGGCAAGGTAAAAGCCGACAGGACACCTGAATGGGCGCGAAGCCGAACCGCTGTTAAACCGTGTTGATCGGAACCACTTCTCCGCAAAGGCCCGCTCGGTACTTTCGCGCGCCGTTCGCCGAAGGCGGGCGTTTTCGCAGAACACATGCTTACCAGCCAGCAGATACGCCAGAAGTTCCTCGACCATTTCGCCAAACGTGGTCACCAGATCGTGCCCAGCGCACCCATGGTGATCAAGGACGATCCCACGCTCATGTTCACCAACGCGGGCATGAACCAATTCAAGGATCTGTTCCTCGGCAATCGCCCTGCGCAGCACAAGCGCATCGCCGACACGCAGAAATGCCTGCGCGTCTCAGGCAAGCACAACGACCTGGAGGAGGTAGGTATCGACACCTACCACCACACCATGTTCGAGATGCTCGGCAACTGGAGCTTCGGCGATTACTTCAAGAAGGAAGCGATCCAGTGGGCGTGGGAGTTGCTCGTTGACGAGTACAAGATCAGCAAGGAGGACATCTACGTGACCTACTTCGGCGGCGACGAGAAGGATGGCCTGCCCGCCGATGAGGAGACGCGCCTGCTGTGGTTGCAGTACATGCCCGAAGAGCGTATCCTTCCGTTCTCGCGCAAGGACAACTTCTGGGAGATGGGCGACACCGGTCCGTGCGGGCCCTGCACCGAGATCCACGTGGATGTGCGCACTGCCAAAGAGAAAGCGCAGAGGCCCGGCCGCGAGTTGGTGAACAACGACCACCCGCAGGTGATCGAGATCTGGAACAACGTGTTCATGCAGTTCGAGCGCAAGGCCGATGGCTCGCTCGTGACGCTGCCCGCGCAGCACGTGGATACCGGCATGGGCTTCGAGCGCCTGTGCATGGTGCTGCAAGGCAAGCGCAGCAACTACGATACGGATGTCTTCCAGCCGCTGATCCAGGCTATCGCGAAGCAGTGCGGGAAGACTTACGGCCAGGCCGAGAAGGAAGACATCGCCATGCGCGTGATCGCCGATCACCTGCGCGCCATCAGCTTCGCTATTGCCGATGGACAATTGCCGAGCAATACCGGCGCTGGCTATGTGATCCGCGCATCCTGCGTCGTGCGGTGCGTTACGGTTACAGTTTCCTGGGCTTCAACGAGCCATTCATGTTCACGCTGGTGCCCACGCTCGCGAAGGAAATGGGCGATCAATTCCCTGAGTTGCGCAAGCAGCAGCAGCTCATCGAGAGCGTGATCCAGGAGGAGGAGAAGGCCTTCCTGCGCACATTGGAGCAAGGCACCAAGCGTCTCGAACAAGCGCTCTCAGAATCGAAAGGAACGCTTGCTGGTGATCGCGCATTCGAGCTATTCGACACCTACGGCTTCCCCATCGACCTCACGCAGCTGATCGCTCGCGAACAGAAGATGAACGTGGACATGAAGGGCTTCGAGGTTGAATTGCAGAAGCAGAAGGAACGCTCACGCGCTGCAACGGCCGTCACCACCGGCGATTGGGCGGATTGGGCAAAGGCGAGACCGCCTTCATCGGCTACGATGAATTGATCACCGAGGCCCGCATCCTGCGCTACCGTAAAGTCTCTGGCAAAGGCGGCGACCAGTTCCAGCTCGTGCTCGATCGCACGCCGTTCTATGCCGAAGGCGGCGGACAGGTGGGCGATCAAGGCTGGCTGATTCAAGGCGCTGATCAGGTTGAAGTAATCGACACCAAGCGCGAGAACCAACTGATCGTGCACTTCACCAAGGAGTTGCCGAAGGATGTGACGAAGCCGATGACGGCGCAAGTGCATTCGCAACGCCGCGGCCTCACCGCGCGCAACCACACGGCCACGCACCTGCTGCACCACGCCCTGCGCAAGCACCTGGGCACGCACGTGGAGCAGAAGGGCTCGCTCGTGGCACCCGACCGCTTGCGCTTCGACATCAGCCACTTCGCCAAGGTGACGCCTGAGGAATTGGCCACCATCGAGCGCGAGGTGAACGCCATGGTCACCGACGACATCGTGTTCGACGACAAGCGCAACGTGCCCATCGCGGAGGCGAAGGCCATGGGCGCCATGGCGCTCTTCGGCGAGAAGTATGGCGATAACGTGCGCGTGGTGAAGTTCGGCCCCAGCGTGGAACTCTGTGGTGGTACGCATGTGCCGCGCACCGGTGTGATCGGACCTTTCCGCATCGTGAGCGAGAGCGCACTGGCTGCAGGCATCCGCCGCATCGAAGCCATCACCAGCGTGGAGGCCGAGCGCATGATCAACGAGAAGCTCGCGAAGCTGGAGGCCATCGAAGTACTGCTGAAGAACCCTGCCGATGTGGTGGCCGCCGTGCAGAAATTGTCCGAGCAGAACACTGCGCTTACGAAGGAACTGGAAAAGGCAGTGAAAGAGAAAGTGAAGCGCTTGGCCTCTTCCATTCCCGCGAAGGCGAAGGCGAATGCGAAAGGGGTGAAGGTGCTCGTGGAGCAACTCGACCTCGATCAGAACGGCTGGAGGGCGGGGCGAGCAACAGCGATCCGGCCTTCGTTGCGGGTTCCGATCGATGGCAAACCCTTGCTCGCCGTAAAGCTCGGCAAGAAGGACGGGAAGGGTTTGAAAGCCGTGGACATCATCATCGATGCACTAGGCGATCAAGGGCGGCGGAGGTGGCCAACCCGATTTCGCAACGGCCGGCGGCAAGGAGCCGAGTGGCATGAGCGAGGCGCTGAAGAAGGCGGCGGAAATTCTGAGTTGATCCGCTGCCGATCACTTGTCCAAGCGTCCGATTCGTCTGTTCCGTCGCGATCCGCTGTTTCTCAGCCGTCAGCGCGACTCGCTGAGGGCACGGCGTTGCTCAATGCCTAAAGGTCCTGACCGGCCTGTGTTGGGCCAGCCCTTGGTCCCTTGAAAAGCTCGTGGCGTTGCTGGCCGCGTTGAGACTGAACAGCTCATCGATGGAGGGGGGTTGGCGGTGCCTGGGTGGTGGAGCAGTTGTTGGTGATAGCGCATCAGGTCGGTTCGCAGCCGGGGTCGCCAATAGTTCATTCCACCGGTGGAGAGCAGCACTTTAAAAAGGCGGCTGGCCACGAAGGTCTTCGCCACCCCAGATTGCGACTACCGTATAGCCTGCGCTCGAGGTCCTCCAAGCCCATGTTGCCGGTAAAGAAGGCCATCGCCGAATCCGCCCGGCGGGGGTCGTGCAACCGCCGGGGGGGCGCAACCCCCGGGGCGGGTCCGGGGTTTTCTTCGTGTTTGCGGGGGGGGTTTTCCGCGACCCCCCTTGCCCTTTTCTCCAAGCGTTCAGCTGCAATGCGATGAAAATAACGACACGACCAGGACGACTCGCCCACGGCACAAAAGGTACCGCTTCAGGCGACCGTCATCGAGCAGGCGTTTATGGACCGTGTTGAAGACCTTCATGGTAACGCCGAATGCGTGGTCCCTACCGCCACCTGCGCCGGAAAGCCGGAGCGTTTGACCAGCCCCCTCTTGCACAACAAAGCCCCTTCCGGTGCGTCGGAAGGGGTTGTTGCGGCGTGAGGAGCAGAATGCGCTTACCTCACGCCATCTGAGGGTGGGCGCGCCCCACTTTGTGCGCTTTGGGCAAGGGTTGCTGGCCGCGCAGCGGGCCGAGGTATTGGTCGTCGCTTAATGCCAGGTTCAGGATGTACAAGCCGTTGAGGCCGATCACAAGGATCTTGTCGAGCAGCGACGTCTTGCCAAAGCACGAAATCACCTCGATCCAAACCTTCGGGATGAAGTAGAGTTGGCCCCAGATCGGGATCAACATCTTCCAGCCATCGCTAGCGGGTCGGCCAACGATGCGCATGAAGACGACGATGTTCCAAACAGGCACAAAAGCCGCCAAGCCGGGCAGACGGCATTTCTCATAGAGGCGCCACTGAGCGAGCAGCGCGATCACAACGATGAAGCCGACGGCGTAATAGAAGGCATTGCCCATGCCCAAGGTCCGGTAGAAGTACTCGTGTACCCCCCAGAGCATATCCAGCAGTTTATCCATGGTGTGCAGGTAATTAACAGGGCGGTAAGGCCCTAGCAGGTGGTTCCACGCAAATAGACGCGACGAATCAGGCCGAGTTGCCTTGCTCAACGGTCTTCTATCCTCATCGGTGTGTGCATGGAGCGGGGTTTTGGACCAACTCGGGCGATTCATCGATGAGGGGCTCGGGTGGGAACTAGGCGAAAGCCCATATCAGGCCCGCATGAGAAGAGATTCGCGGCGAAAGCATCCCCGTACTTTCGGCCGCCCTGCCATGCGCGCGCTAGTCACTCTCATCTCGTCGCTGCTGATCATGTCGGGGTTGCATGCCCAGCAGAACGATATCCTGCTGAATCGTGACGTCTACATCGATGTGGAGCGGAATGCTGCGCGATTGGACACCATCGTGCATGTTGGGCTGAAACCCTTGCTGGAGAGCCGTGCCGATCTCACGAACGTCATGGGCCATCGGGTCGATTCAGCGAAGTATTTCTACTGGCATACCGTGAAGCTCTTCCGCGATCACTTGTTCGAAGTGGTCGAGGGCGATGTGCGCCTGACGCTCGATCCGCTCTTTCAGCAGGAATACGGCCAGGATTTCGGCGATCAGACCTCTTACTCGGACACCACTGTGCTGTACTTCAACTCACGCGGCTTCGTGTTTGCGGAGATATCGGCTCGCGGGTGTCCTTCCGGACCATGTTCCACGAGAGCCGAGGAGCATTGCCTTCGTTCATGTTCCAGCGGGTGCGCGCAGTTGATGTCCCTCTCCGGGCAGGGCCGCGTGAAATACTTCGATGGGCGCAAGGTCGACTATGGTTGGTCGCAAGCGAACATCTCGGTGGCGGTGCGACCGTGGCTGAACGCGCAACTGGGCCATGGCAGGCACTTCGTGGGGCATGGCTACAGGAGCGTGCTGCTCAGCGATTACGCTCCGCCCGCGCCCTACGTGAAGCTGAGCGCGCTCACACGGGACCGGAGGCTTCAATATTCCACATGGCATACGCGGCTCCTGCGCGGGGCTAGCACTGGAGATCGCCTGCCCACCGGCGAAAGCAGCGAGGCGCTGTTCCGTTGGATGCGCGCGCGCTTCCATCACGTATCGCTGAATCTCGGACGCGCGCAGATCGGATTGTTCGAGGCCACTGTTTTCCGCAACATTGACGATAGCGGGGTCCGGCCTTTCAACCTGCTGGAGCTGAATCCGATCATCGGCCTGAACACGGTCGCGTTAGGATTCGGCAATCCGGATAAATGCCTGACCGGTGCCGATGCCCGCGTGAAGATCACCGACAAGCTGATGGCCTATGGCCAATTGGCCACCGATAAGCCTGGGCGCTACGCGTGGCAAGCAGGATTGCGGGCCTTCGATGTGGGTCGCAAGGATCTTCATCTGCAGGCTGAATTCAATACGGCCATGCCTTTCATGTACATGAACGACCCACCCGAGCAGGCCTACCTGAATCAGAGTCTACCGCTCGCGCACCCGTTGGGTACCTCATTCAGGGAAGTTGTGGCCATCGCCGATGCTGGATTCGGGCGCTTCTGGCTGCAGGCCAAGGTGAACTTGGCCCAATACGAGCGCGAGCAAGCCGAAGGCTTCAATCATGGCACCAGCCTGAACCAGTCCGATGTGGAGGAACGATCTGAAGAGGGCCCCATAACGCGGCAACTCACCTTCCTCGATCTGAATGCCTCGTACCTCTTCAACCCGAACACCAACTTGCGGCTGGTAGCTGGATTCTGGCGCCGCGATGTTCCAGGAGAAAGCGATGGAAGGCAGTCATCGTACCTCTATGTGGCATTGAGGACCGCGCTGTTCAACCGCTACTACGATCTTTGAAGAGCAATGGGCGCCCATGGTCACCTCCTCATCTTCGGTTTCCTCACGGCTTTTGTCGTGGTGATCTTCACCATGCCCTCCCTGATCAAGGTGGCGCGCATGAAGCACTTGGTCGATGAGCCCTCCGAGGAGCGCAAGCTGCATGCGCGCAGCGTGCCCACCATCGGCGGCATCATCATTTTCGCCGCCATCATCTTCTCGTATTCGTTGTGGTTCCCGCGCGGCGACCTGATCACGGTGCCCGACTCCGCTTTGCGCGGCCTTTACGACGCCATGCGGCTGGCGTATCATGATTTCAAATACCTGATGGCGGCCATGGTCCTGCTGTTCTTCATCGGCGTGAAGGACGACATCGTTGGTTTTTCGCCGGTTAAGAAGCTGGTGGGCCACATGATCGTGGGCTACATCCTGGTGGTGATGGCAGGCATCCGGATCACCGACATGCATGGGCTGTTCGGCATCTATGAGATACCACCCGCGGTGAGCATCGCCTTCTCGCTCTTCGTGTATGTGGTGCTGGTGAATGCCATGAACCTGATTGATGGGGTTGATGGCCTCGCAGGCGGTGTCGGGCTGATCGCCGCCTGCGCTTTCGGCACATGGCTCTTCCTCGCGGGCGATGTCGCGCTCTCGCTGCTCGCCTTCGTGCTAGCGGGCGCGCTTCTTGGCTTCTTGGTCTTCAACTTCCACCCGGCGCGGATCTTCATGGGCGATAGTGGCTCGCTCATCATAGGTGCTGTGCTGGCTGTTCTGGCCATGAAAGTGGTGGAGCACGACCCAAGCCGTTTGCCCATCAAGTTGCGCCAACTGCCCACGCCCATCTTCGCCATGAGCGTGCTAGCATATCCGCTCGTTGATACGCTCCGCGTATTCGTGGTGCGCATGGCCAAGGGGTCGTCTCCCTTTGCGGCAGATAAGAACCACATCCATCACAGGCTCTTGAGCCTTGGGCTCGGGCATAGGGGGACCGTGCTAGCCGTGTACATCTACGTAATCGCCATCATCGCGCTCAGCTTGGTCACGCGCAAATGGCACCCGAACATCGGACTCATGGTTCTGGGCTCAACCGCTTTCACGCTAGCCATGCTGCCCTTCGCATGGCCCAAGCCAGATAAGGCATGAGGCTGGTTTTCGCGGCAACGCTGTTCGTTTTGGCTGGTCACCTTTTCCCGCAAGGGTCGTGGATGCCCTTGAGCCGCGAGGTGGAACGCCCCTACGCACTCTTGGTCGAAGCAGCGGGTTCAACAGTGCACACCGCGATCAGGCCTTACAGGCAGAAGGAGTTGCGCGCTTTAGTAGCTTCTGATACGTTATTGCCTGAATCGGCGATCGCCGCGCTGGATCGGTGGGCTGGTGCGCGCAACGGACGCAAGGCGCGCTGGGGTCCTTTGCTCGATCTGCACGCCGGTGCCGGCATCGACACTGCACAAGCCGCGATTCATCGCATTGGCGCAGGCTTATGGTACGATCAGGACCTGGGTGAGCGATGGAGCGTGCACGCCAGCGGCATGGCATGGAATGAGCGCCTCCCGGCTTATCTGGATTCGTTCGCCATTGCAACTCAGCTCGTGCCCGGCGAAGGCATCGCGTATGCGCCGTTGGCAGGTGATGCACGCACATACAGCCACTATGATTGGAACGCATGGGTGAGCTGGGATCCGGGTAAGCGTGTCAATCTCACCCTGGGCCGGGGCCGCAATTTCTTCGGCGATGGCCATCGTTCGCTCATGCTCAGCGATGAGGCCACCAGCTATCCGCACCTGAAGGTGACCACCAGTATTTGGAAGCTGAAGTATGTGAACCTCTTCGCTGCGATGAACGACATCCGCGGCGCTGATGGCGATCCCTCCGCGTTCAAGCGGAAGTGGTCGAGCATGCATTACCTCTCGTGGAACGCCTCCAAGCGCCTCACCTTCTCCCTCTTCGAGGCGGTGGTCTGGAGCCAAGGCGACAGTCTTTATCCGCGCGGGTTCGATATCAACTACCTCAACCCGGTGATCTTCTATCGGCCGGTTGAATTCAATCAGGGTTCGCCGGACAACGCGCTTCTTGGTGCCGGTTTCAGCGTGAAGGCGGGACAGGGGATCATGGCATACGGCCAACTGGTGCTTGATGAATTCTTGTTGAAGGAGGTAAGGGCGGGCAATGGTTGGTACGCCAACAAGCAGGCGCTGCAATTGGGCGTGGTGGCCCGCGAGCCCTTCGGCTTGCAAGGTTGGAGCATGCGAGCTGAAGGGAACGTGGTGCGGCCCTTCATTTACACGCATAGTGACTCGCGCCAGAACTACGCGCACTTCGGCCAGCCCTTGGCGCATCCGTATGGATCGAATTTCAAGGAACTCTTGTTGCATGTCGACAAGAGCAGCGGCCGATGGATTCATGGCGTGCGCACGAGCATGGCCTGGCTCGGGCGCGATAGCGTGTACAGCAGCGGGAACAACATTTTCCGTCCGGAGAGGGAGCGCAGGCCCGGACTGGTTGGTGTGCGCGATTTCGGTTATCGCATCGGTGGATGGCAGGAGTACACCGTTTTTCATCTGGAAGCGCGCTCAGGTTGGCTCATCGATCCCAACACCGGCACACGGGCTGAGGTCTTGGCGCTCTACCGATCGCGTAGCCTAGCGGGCAGCGAGGTCTGGACGGATCTCGTGGTGCGCGTGGGCATCGTTTGCCACTTCCGCGAGCGGCACCCGGAGCAGGAGCCGCGCTATGTGCTGCGCTGATCCTCGGAGCATCCTTACGGATACATTTGCCGCGCCGCTGGCGGATCGCCGCGGATGATCATTGAGCCAGTCCAGAGCCTATACCGAGCATAGCACGCTGGCGCACAAGCTGCGCGAAGTATTGGTGCTCTTCAAGCTGAGGCTCGCCTCTTTGGTGGTGCTCAGCGCTGGCCTCGGCTACCTGATGGGTGTGCCACAAGGAGCTTTCAGCGTGGTTGATCTGATGGTTCTCCTGATATGCGGTGCCATGCTCACCGGCGCCTCTAACGCGCTCAACCAAACCATCGAGGTGAAGGAGGATTCGCTCATGCAGCGAACCAGCGATAGGCCTTTGGTCCGAGCATCGCTCTCGAGCGCAGAGGCACTCTGGGCGGCTTTTGTAGCGGGCTTTGCTGCTACGCTCGGTCTTTGGCTGGCCTTCGGGCCGCTTACTGCCATCCTTGGCATCATCTCCCTGTTCATGTACGTAGCGCTTTACACGCCCTTGAAGAAGCATTCGCCTTGGGCGGTGTTCGTGGGCGCGTTCCCCGGCGCGTTCCCGCCTATGCTCGGCTATGTGGCCGCTACGGATGAGTTCGGACTTGGGCCCGGGCTGCTCTTCGCCATGCAGTTCATGTGGCAGTTCCCGCACTTCTGGGCCATCGCCTGGGTGCTGAAAGATGATTATGCCCGCGCGGGCTTCCAGTTGCTCCCATCCAAGGGTGGTGCTGATGGTCGTAGCGCTTTCCTCATCTTCCTATACACCTTGTTCGTGATTCCAGTGGGCATGCTGCCATGGGTGTTCGGTCTCGTAGGCCCATATGCCCTGGCGATCAGCATCGCCTGCGGCATGGTGATGCTCGTGCCCGCTTGGAAGCTCTTCCTCTCACATGATAGACGGCATGCACGGCAGCTCATGTTCGCCAGTTTCTTGTACTTGCCGGTTGTGCAAGTTGCTTATGTGATCGATCGGTTATGAGCGACCAGCCTTTCACCCCGGCAGAGGAGCGCGAGCGGGCCAATCGTGCCCGGCGCATGATCACATGGTTCATCGTTTTCGCGATCACCATGTTCTTCGCTGGCTTGATCAGCGCCTATCTGGTGAGCATGAGCGGCGGGTATTGGACGCGGATCACCATGCCAGCGCCATTCCTCTGGAGCACGGTGCTGGTGCTAGCCGGCAGTCTCACCATTCAGTTGGCGGTGAGCAGCGTAGCCCAGGGCCGAACGAAATTGACGTTGCCGTTGATCCTGGCCACGCTGGGTTTGGGCATCGCCTTCACGGCGTCGCAATTCAAAGGCTGGAAGCAGCTCGTGCAGATTGGGATCACCTGGAGCCCGAATCAGGTGTTGGCCATCGGTGGTGAATACGGTGCCGATTTCGTCCTAACCAAGGATGGTGCTCCTCTGGTGCCTGCCGATGGTCATTGGTACAAGTCCGACGACCTCGCACGTGAACACCCGCTCGATGCGGAAATCGCGGAGCAGCGCGACCGGACAGGACCCTATTTGTACACCCTCACCATCGCCCACGTCGCCCATGTGGCCTTCGGCCTTCTGAGCTTGGTGATCATGGCCTTCATGGCCTTAGTCAAGCGCTATTCCGCTGATAATCATGTGGGTTTGTGGGCGGGCGCCGTGTATTGGCATTTCCTCGGAGGGTTGTGGGTAATCCTCTTTCTGTTCCTGAAGTACGTTCACTAACATTGCCGCCGCATAAACAGGTCATGGCAGGAGACGCTACGAAAGCTTTGAGCAACGACGTCCTCTGGGGCGGCGGACGCTCCCCGTTCAGCATCAGCTACGGGAAAATGATGATGTGGTTCTTCTTGGTGTCGGATGCCCTCACCTTCAGCGGCTTGCTGGTGGCGTATGGCTTCGTGCGCCACAGCACCACCGAGGCATGGCCCATAGGTGAGGAGGTGTTCCGCGCCTTGCCGTTCCTGCATGGCAGTTACCCGCTGATCTACGTGGCCCTGATGACGGCCATCCTCATCTTCAGTTCCGTGACCATGGTGCTGGCTGTTGAGGCCGGCCATCGCATGGATAAGAGCGGCGTGATCAAGTGGCTCTTCGCCACGGTGATCGGCGGCGCCTTCTTCGTGGGCAGCCAGGCATGGGAGTGGAGCCACTTCAATCACGGCAGCGGCGGCTACATCGCCATGGCCGATGGTACCAAGTATTGGGTGGAAACCACCGATCATGATACCCATGATCCCGCGCATGCCGACGGCTTCCAGCTCGTGAAGGCGCTCCCGGGCCACTATCTGTTGCCCGATACCTTACCCGGAGGCGCCAAGGTGGAGCCCATCTCGGGCGATGCCGCTCAATCCATCTGGAAGAACAAGGTGGTTTACATGGCTGGAGCCCCATTCCCTTGGAGCGGCCACGGCATCGAATACAATGAGTACGGGCCGCAGCAATACGCCAACTTCTTCTACTTCATCACCGGATTCCACGGCTTCCACGTATTCAGCGGCGTGATCATCAACCTGATCGTTCTGCTAATGGCGGTGCGCGGGATCTTCCATCGCAGGGGCCACTACGAGATGGTCGAGAAGGCTGGTCTTTACTGGCACTTCGTTGATCTGGTGTGGGTGTTCGTGTTCACCTTCTTCTACCTGCTCTGATCCAAATCCTCGGCTACATGGAGCGCGACGACATCATCGAATACAGCCTCGACGCACATCACAGCGAAGAGCAAGGCAAGAAGATCCGCCGGAAGATCTGGCTGGTGACCTTGCTGCTCGCCGTGGTAACCACCGTAGAGGTGGCCCTGGGCGCCTATTGGAAGGAATGGATGCCGGGGAGCTGGCAAATGGTTAAGTGGACCTTCGTGGTGCTCACCTTGGTTAAAGCCGCGTATATCGTAATGACATTCATGCACTTGGGCGATGAGCGCCGGAACATCCGTGCGATCATCCTGCTCCCGTACGCGCTGTTCATCCTGTACCTCATCTTCATCGCGATCTGGGAATCGCAGTATGTCCACTTCCTCTGGCAGAACTACCTCTGAGGAGGAACTAGCCAAGCGGAGGCGGAACAAGATCCTCGTGCTCGGCGGCATCGCGGCATTCGTGCTGGGCCTGTTCGTGTTCTTCAGCCCATGGCTGGGCGTGGCCAGGCACCGTTTCAATTTCCTGCCCTATTACGGCCCCAAGGAAGTGGTTGCCATTGAGCGCGATGGCGAAGTGGTGATCGATACCATCTACCACCGCATTCCTCCATTCAGCTTCACCGATCAATATGGCCGTGTGTTCACTGACCAACAGGTCGAAGGCAAGATCATCGTTGCCGACTACTTCTTCACGCGCTGCGGCACTATTTGTCCGAAGATGACCGTACAGATGCAGCAGCTGCAGTTGAAGCTCAATGATGAGGCATTCAAGGATGTGGTGTTCTTGAGCCACACTGTCGATCCTGAGCATGATACGCCCGAGGTGCTGCACGAATACGCGCGCAGGCATCAGGCCGATAGCGCGCGCTGGGTTTTCCTCACAGGCACCAAAGAAGCGCTTTACCTGCACGGAAGCGAAGGCTACCGCTTGGCAGCTCGGGAGGAAGTGATGGAGCCCGGCGGGTTCCTCCACTCCGAGACCTTCGTGCTGGTTGACAAGGACCGCCACATCCGCGGCATGTACGATGGCACCACCATGAAGGGCATGAACGATTGCGCCGCCGACATCAAGATGCTGCTGAAGGAAGAGAAGGTGAAGCGCGCCGATGCCGTGCGCGCGGAGCGCAAGCGGCAATAGAACAAGCGTCACGAGCCATGCGCCAGCCTTTCCCCAAACCCGTGCTCACCATCGCCGATGCGAAGGCGAAGCGCAGCATCTGGATCTTCTCGGCCGTCGTATTCCTCGCCGTTGTGGTGCTGAACCGCGTGCAAGCGCCAGCGCCCGATGGATTCGATGTTCATGTGTTCGCGCGGATCAATGCGGTGATCAACTCCTTAGTGAGCCTCTTGCTGATCATGGGTCTCTTCACGGCGCGCGCAGGTCGATGGGCCTTGCATCGCGGTGTGATGATCTCTGCGATGATCCTCTCCGTGCTGTTCCTGGTCTCCTATATCCTTCATCATTTGTTCGCAGGCGACACCGCATTCGGCGGCACCGGAGCGATCAAGGTGCTGTACTACATCATCCTGGCTACGCACATCCTGCTGGCGGCCGGTTCGTTGCCGTACATCCTCCTCACCGCGTATCGTGCGCTCAGCGGTCACTATCCGGAGCACCAGAGGATGGCTCGTTTGACTTGGCCCATTTGGCTTTATGTGAGCATCAGTGGGGTGGTGGTGTACTTCATGATCTCGCCATACTACTAAGCGCTTGGTGCTTTCGAGGCTGCGGCTACCTTTACCCCGCATGGGCAGGTATGCACTCCTTTTCCTTCTGGCGCTCGGCGTCACGCTTCTGCCAGTTGAAGCATGGGCGCAGGGCTGTGCCATGTGCAAGGCCGTAGCGCAAGGCGAAGGTGTTTTCGGTGGTGAGCAGGCCATTGGTCGCGGGCTCAACCGCGGCATCCTCTTCTTGATGGCGGTTCCCTACCTGCTGCTCTTCCTGCTCTTCCGGAAGCGCATTGTGGGCTTCTTCAAGGAGTTCGCTGGAGCGCAGGGGTGATTCCTCTTCATCGCGTCTCCCTCCGGAACACCAGCAAGGTGATCGAGATAGGATTCCGTTGAGCTCTCGAGCTCTGGATCATCGCGTATCCCTTGGCGTGCATGGTGCCGATCAGCCGAGTGAAGGTCTGCTGATTCTGAAGCATGGTTGAGGCGATCGTGCCTGCACCAGCGAATGTGGCCCAATCCTGAAGGTCGATGCTCTCATGCTCACCGTTATCGTAAACGAGGTGGATGAAGGAGGCTCTCTTCATGCGCGATTCCATGATGCGCGCAGTGGCGTATTCCTGGGCCAATGCCAGGAAGGAAAGCGAGGCTAGGATCAAGGTGAGGGCGTAACGCATGTTGCGGACGGTTTGCCCACAAGATAGTCCAGCACCTTGCGAGGCGATCATCTCGATTACTTTGTCGCGATGAAACAGATTTCACTTCGTTTCGCAGCCGTGTTGCTGCTCCTGACTGCCGGTCGTATTGAATCGGCTACGGCCCAATCACGAGCTCCGTTCACCTACCAGGACATGCTCATGCTCGACCGCATTAGCGGCCTGGCCGTGAACCCAGCGGGCACCATTGCGCTCTTCACCGTGCGCGCCACCGACATGGAGAAGAACCGCGGCGTGAGCACATTGTGGATGAAGGATCTGGTTGATCCGAAGAAGCCCGAGGTGAAGGTGCCTGCGGGTGAGGGCGGCGCAGGGGATGTTCAGTGGCTGGCGGATGGCAGTGCGTTCTACTTCCTCAGCGGTCGCGGCGAAGGCGGCACCAGCCAGGTTTGGAGGGCCGATGCGAAGGGCATGACCGCCACGCAGGTGACTCGACTGCCGCTGGATGTGCAGGCTTACAACATTGCACCCGATGGCTCCGGTGTGGTGGTGGCGCTGTCCGTTTTCCCCGACTGCCCCACGCTCCCCTGCACCGCGGAGCGACTGGAAGGAGAACCCAAGGGGAAGGCCACCGGCCAGGTGTATGACCGCATCTTCATGCGCCACTGGGACACGTGGAAGGACGGCACGCGCAACCACCTCTACTACGTGTCGCTGAAGGAGGCCAACGCCCAGCCCGTGCCGCTGATGGCCGGCTTTGACGGCGACTGCCCCACAATGCCCTTCGGCGGCAGCGAGGATTTCACGATGTCGAAGGATGGTCGCACGGTCTATTTCAGTGCACGCGTGGCAGGCAAGACCGAGCCTTGGAGCACCAACTTCGATCTCTACAGCGTGCCCGTGAGCGGCGGCGCCCCGAAGAATCTCACAGCCAGTAATCCTGCGTGGGATGCGCAGCCGGTGATCTCGCCGGATGGAACCAAGCTCGCCTACAAGGCCATGATGCGCCCCGGATACGAGGCCGATCGCTTCCAGCTGAAGGTGATGGACATCGCCACCGGGGCCGTCACCGACGTGGCGTCCACCTGGGACCGCAGTTCGAGCAGCCTCGCCTGGAGCCGCGATGGCAAGAGCCTGCTCGTTACCGCCGATGACATTGGCAAGCACCGCCTCTTCCGCATCGACGTCAAGACCAGCGCGGTCACGCCTCTGAGCACCGACGGCCACCTCGATGCCTTCGCGGAAACCCCCAAGGCCTTCGTGTTCCAGAAGAGCGGCTTGCACGGCCCAGCGCAGTTGTATGCGAGCGCGCCCAAAGCGAAGGCCATCGATCTAGGCGGAACAGCTCTCACGCAGGTGAATGCATCGCTCAAGGAGAAAGCCTTCGGCGCGTATGAGCAATTCAGCTTCCCCGGCTGGAACAACGAGACCGTTTACGGCTATGTGCTGAAGCCCGCCAACTACACCGAAGGGAAGAAGTACCCCGTGGCTTTCCTCATCCATGGTGGTCCGCAGGGCAGCTTCGGTGATGGTTGGAGCTACCGCTGGAACCCGCAGACCTACGCTGGGCAAGGCTATGCGGTGGTGATGATCGACTTCCATGGCAGCACCGGCTACGGCCAGGCCTTCACCGATGCCATCAACGAGCACTGGGGCGACCGTCCGCTGGAGGATTTGCAGAAGGGTCTGGCCTTCGCGCTAGGCAAGTACCCCTTCCTCGATGGCGAGAACGTGGCGGCGCTCGGCGCGAGCTACGGCGGTTTCATGGTCAACTGGATCGCCGGTGTATGGAACACGCCCTTCAAGGCGCTCGTGTCGCACTGTGGCATCTTCGATGCGCGTGCCATGGGCTACAGCACCGAGGAGCTCTGGTTCACCGACTGGGAGAACGGCGGTAGCGTGTTCGCCAAACCCGCCAACTACGAGACCTTCAACCCGCTGCTGCACGCCGACAAATGGCGCGCTCCGATGCTCGTGATCCATGGCGACAAGGACTTCCGCGTGCCGCTCACTCAGGGCATCGGCAGCTTCACCGCTTGTCAGGCTAAGGGCATCGAGAGCAAGTACCTGCGCTTCCCCGACGAGAACCATTGGGTGCTGAAGCCGCAGAACTCCATGCAATGGCACCGCGAGGTATTCGGCTGGCTGGAGAAGCACATCGGCAAAGGGCGCTGACGATCACACTTCTATATTCGCCCCGCGTTCATTCCATCGCTTATCCAGAAAGGCAGAGGGACTGGCCCTGTGAAGCCTTGGCAACCGTCCGGTGGTGATTCATCGGGTAGGTGCTAAATCCAGCCCCGACTTCGTCGGGGAGAGATGAGCCGCGATCAGGAAGCAAGTCCCGCAAGGGAACATTGATGCCTCATCCGGTCCCTCGGGTGGGGCTTTTTCATTTCTGGGAGCGAGGGGAGAACGGCGAAGCATGAAAACGATCGAACAACTCGCCCAAGAGCGCATCCTCGTCCTCGACGGCGCCATGGGCACCATGATCCAGAAGCTCGGCCTCACCGAGGAGGACTTCCATCCGCCCGGCATGGAGGACCACAAGATCCTGCTGAAGGGCAACAACGAGCTGCTCTCGCTTTCGCGGCCCGATGCCATCCGCACCATCCACGAGCAATACCTCGCGGCCGGCGCCGACATCGTGGAGACGAACACCTTCTCCGCCACCACCATCGCGCAGGCCGAGCACGAATGCAGCCACCTCGCGCGTGAGCTGAACCTCGCCTCCGTGCGCCTCGCCAAAGAAGCTTGCGCGAAGTACACCGCCATGGATCCGAGCAAACCGCGCTTCGTGGCCGGCGCCATCGGGCCCATGAACAAGACCGCCTCGCTCAGTCCCGATGTGAACGACCCCGGCTACCGCGCCGTCACCTTCGATCAACTTGTTGCTGCATACAAAGAGCAGGTGGAGGCCATGCTCGATGCCGACGTGGACATCCTGCTGGTGGAGACCATCTTCGACACGCTCAACGCCAAGGCCGCCTTCTTCGCCATCGACGAGGTATTCCGAGGGCAGGGCACGCGCGTGCCGCTCATGTGCAGCGTCACCATCACCGATGCCAGCGGGCGCACCCTCAGCGGCCAGACCATCGAGGCCTTCCTCATCAGCATGCAGCATGTGCCGCTCTTCAGCATGGGCCTCAACTGCGCGCTGGGCGCGGCCCAGATGCGGCCCTACCTGGAGGTGATCGCCGAGCAGAGCCCCTGCCGCGTGAGCGTTTACCCCAACGCCGGCCTGCCCGACCAGATGGGCGAGTACCGCGAAACGCCCGAGGTCACCGCGCGTCTCGTGGGCGAGTTCATGGCCAACGGCTGGGTGAACGTGGTGGGCGGATGCTGCGGGACGACGCCGGAGCATATCGCGGCACTGGCGAAGGAGGCGGGGAAACATGCGCCGCGGACAACACCGGTGCTGGCATGAACGCTTCTTTCTTGGGTTGTTTGGGCGTGCCCCCTCGCAAAGCCTTGGGGTCGCGCTTTCCGCTGTACTCCTCGCTCGTTCCTCGCTGCGGGGTGCCGCTCCAATCGCTCACGCAATTTCGGCTCTGACCTGAAGTGATCGTCACATGAAGAAGGGCACACACGAGAAGAGCATCAGTGAACTCGAAGGCTGGACTTGGACGGACCCAATTCCCTCCGCTGATGACTCGTCCGGTACCGTGCTCCGCTTCTACCGACTCCACCGAACGCCGATCAAGGATCTGGATCTCGGTGATCTGAGGTTTCTGATCGGTCAGAACGCCGCGTTGGAGCACCTCGTGCCCATGGCATTGGATCAACTGAGGAAGAACCTGTTCGTCGAAACAGACTACTACCCTGGTGACCTTCTTCAAGCTCTGTTCTCGATCAACGACGAACCGAGTTATTGGACCGCACATCCGGATCATCGCCAGATATTGATCCGACTTTACGAGGACAACATGAGACAAACTCCAACTGTGGAGATGTCCTCAGGTGACTTGAAGAAGATCGAACGTGAGTATGAGAAGTTCAAAGCACAGTTAGTCTGACATGTCCATCCCCACTTACTCCGGCCTCGAGCCCCTCCGCATCTTCCCGGGTTCCAACTTCGTCAACATCGGCGAGCGCACCAACGTCACCGGCAGCGCGGCCTTCCGCAAGCTGATCAAGAACGGCAACTACGATGAGGCCGTGAGCGTGGCCCGCCAGCAGGTGGAGAACGGCGCGCAAGTCATCGACGTGAACCTCGATGAGGGCATGATCGATGGCGTGGAGGCCATGCGCAAGTTCATCAACCTCATCGCCGCCGAGCCCGACATCGCGCGTGTGCCGGTGATGGTGGACAGCAGCAAGTTCAGCGTGATCGAGGCGGGCCTGAAGTGCCTGCAAGGCAAGGGCATTGCCAACAGCATCAGTTTGAAGGAAGGCGAGGCCGAGTTCCTGCGGCAAGCCAAAATCATCCGCCGCCTGGGTGCTGCCACCGTGGTAATGTGCTTCGATGAGCAGGGCCAGGCCGATAACTTCGAGCGACGTATCGCCATCGCCAAGCGCAGCTACGACCTGCTCATACGAAGTGCCGGCTTCGCAGCAGCATGATATCATCATCGACGCGAACATCCTCACCGTGGCCACCGGCATGGCCGAGCACGATCGGTACGCCATCGACTTCATCGAGGCCGTGCGTTGGATCAAGCAGAACCTGCCCGGAGCGCTCACCAGCGGCGGTGTGAGCAACGTGAGTTTCAGCTTCCGCGGCAATGAGCCCGTGCGCGAGGCCATCCACACCGCTTTCCTCTACCACGCGATCAAGGCCGGGCTCGACATGGGTATCGTCAACGCCGGGCAGATCGGCGTGTACGACGATATCCCGAAAGACTTGCTGGAGCATGTGGAGGACGTGCTGCTGGCACGTCGCCCCGATGCTACGGAGCGCATGGTCGCTTTCGCCGAGCAGTTCAAGGGCGCACCTTCCGCAGAGGCCGTGGCCGCGCAGGCCGCCTGGCGCGAAGGTTCCGTGGAAGAGCGCTTGAAGCACGCCCTGGTGCACGGCGTCACCGAGTTCATCGAAGCCGACACCGAAGAGGCCCGCGTGAAGTACGTGGACCCCGTGCTGGTGATCGAAGGTCCGCTGATGGCCGGCATGAACGTGGTGGGCGACCTCTTCGGCTCGGGCAAGATGTTCCTGCCGCAGGTGGTGAAGAGCGCCCGCGTGATGAAGCGCGCCGTGGCCTACCTCCGAACCTTCCTGCGAGGAGAAGAAGGCCGCGCAGGTGATCGGTACGCAGAAGGAGGGCGCGAAGAAGGTGCTGCTCGCCACCGTGAAGGGCGACGTACACGACATCGGCAAGAACATCGTGGGCGTGATCCTCGCCTGCAACGGCTGGCAGGTGATCGACCTGGGCGTGATGGTGCAGAGCGCCACCATCCTGAAGACCGCCCGCGAGATGCAGGTGGACATCATCGGCCTCAGCGGACTGATCACGCCCTCGCTTGATGAGATGGTACACGTGGCGAAGGAGATGGAGCGCGAAGGCTTCGAGACCCCGCTGCTGATCGGCGGCGCCACCACCAGCCGCGTACATACCGCCGTGATGAGGGCAGTCAGCGCGAGAAGGAGTACGTGCCGCTGGAAGAAGCGCGCGCGAAGAAGTTCTTGATCGACTTCGCCGCCGAGCCGCCCGTGGCACCCAAGAGCACCGGGGTCTTCACCTACCGCAACTATCCGCTCGCTGAGTTGGTGCCCTACATCGACTGGACGCCCTTCTTCATGGCCTGGGAGCTGGCTGGCAAGTTCCCGCGCATCCTAGAGGACGAAGTGGTGGGCAAGCAGGCCACGCAGCTCTATGCCGATGCGCAGAAAATGTTGGACCGCATCGTGAAGGAGCAGTGGATCCAGGCGCATGGCGTCGCAGGCATCTGGCCGGCGAACACCATCGACCACGACGACATCGCGCTGTACGGTGATCCCGCCCGCACCAAGGTGGTCGGTCGCGTGCACTCACTCCGCCAACAGAGCAAGAAGGCGCCCGGCGTTCCGTACATCGCCCTGGCCGATTTCATCGCCCCGGCCGGCACGCCCGACTTCCTGGGCGGCTTCGCAGTGAGCGCGGGCCACGGCGTCGACGAACGCGTGAAGCGCTTCGAGGCGGCGCACGACGACTATAGTGCGATCCTGCTGAAGGCCCTCGCCGATCGACTTGCTGAAGCCTTCGCCGAGAAGCTGCACGAAGTGGTACGTGAAGAGTTATGGGGCTACGAGACATCGCCCTTCACCAACGAGCAGCTCATCAAGGAGGAGTACCAGGGCATCCGTCCGGCGCCGGGCTACCCCGCCTGCCCCGACCACACGGAGAAACCGGAACTCTTCCGCTTGCTCGATGCCACCAAGCACACCGGCATCACACTCACTGAGGGCCTCGCCATGAGTCCCGCCGCTGCGGTGAGCGGCTGGTACTTCGCGCACCCAAAGAGCAAGTACTTCGGCGTGGGCCGTGGGCCAGGACCAGGCGGGAAGACCTGGCGCGACGCAAGGGCGAGAGCATGGAGTGGATGGAGCGCTGGTTAGGGAGTAACCTGGCCTACTGAACCCCAATAGCCCTTTCCCGTATGAACGGGCCGTGAAATTGGCCCGCATTCTCTTCTTGCTGGTCGTTGCTGCTAGTGCGTTGCCCGCGCTGGCGCAGCGCACCGCCGCTCCGCTCACGCAGGAGAACGGCGATTGCATGGGCGCCATCTTCATCGCCGATTCGGTCTTACACCAGCCGCAGGCCGTGCGCGGTTTCGGCAACAAGCTCGAGATCAAGGAGAACCCCAGCGACCACACCCAGTGGTTCGAGCGCGAGCATCACAGCACCTGGTACAAGTTCCGCAGCCCCGCCACCACCACGCTCAGCTTCAGCATCATCCCCGACAACATCGAGGACGACATCGACTTCCTAGTTTTCGAGGGCGCCATACCCGGCATCTGCGACAAGATTATGGGCAAGCAGGTGCAGCCCATCCGCAGCAACATCTCGCGCAACGACAAGAGCAACCGCTCCATCTGCGGCTTGCGCAAGGATGCCCCCGACAACTATGTGCGCAGCGGTGTGGGCAGCAGCTTCAGCCGCGCCATAGAGGTGAAGCAAGGCGACCTCTTCTATATCGCGATCGATTACCAAGACCGTCCAATCGCTGGTTACACGATCAAGTTCCACTACGACCCTCCGCCACCGCCGCCCGAGCCGGAGCCCGAGGAGGACAAGAAGAAGAAACAACAACTGCTGATCACCGTGGTGGATGGCAAGACCGGCAAACCCGTGGATGCCAACCTCACCATCGATGGCATGCGCTTCAACGAAGTGGTGGAGGCCAAGGGCAAGAGCAGCTACCAGTTCGAGATGGACATGTACCGCAACCTGAAGATCGGCTGCGTGCGCCAAGGCTATATGTTCCAGACCGTGCGCGTGAAGGGCAGCACCGAGCCAGAAGTGAAGGTTGAGGTGAGGTTGAACCCAGTAGGCGCGGGCGAGCGCGTGGTGCTCGATGATATCCGCTTCGTGGGCAATGAGGACAAGGTGATGCGCCAGAGCGAGGCCAGCTTGCTGCTCCTATTGCGCTTCCTGCAACTCAATCCCAAGGTGCGCATCGAGATCGAGGGCCACGTGAACGGCCCCACCTTCAAGAACAAGAAGGAGTTCATCGACCTGAGCACATCGCGATCAAAGACCGTTTATGACTTCCTCGTGGTGAACGACGTGGAGCCGAACCGCCTATCCTACGTGGGCCTCGGTAACTCCCAGATGCTCTATCCCAGCCCGAAAAACAAGGAAGAGAGCGAGGCCAACCGCCGCGTAGAGATCAAGGTGCTGGGTAATTAGCGCTGGCGCAGTTGAGCCTTTTGCATTTTTAATTCTTCTCCGAAGTTTCCTTCCCATCCCTCACCATCCGTTCGCCCTTCCCGCCGCTCATCACAGCCCTCCTCCCAGGCTGAGGCTCCCCGGTACTTTTGGTCCGTTCCCGCATTCCCAGCGGGAGAACCGGAACATGAGAGCCTTCTTTTCCTCGCGGCCTTGCTTTGCGGAGCCACCGCCTTCGCCCAGCAAGCCTGGACCCTTGAGCAATGCGTGAAGCGCGCCGAGGAGCGCAGCTTGGCGGTGCTCAATGCCCAGCTCGATGCCGACCTGGCCGACAAGACCAAGGACCAAGGCTATTGGGCTTTGGCCCCCGACCTGAACGGCGGCGCCACGCACGGTTACAACTACGGCCGTGTGATCGATCGCTTCACCAACACCTTCGCGAACGACCGGGTGCAGACGAACAACTTCTACCTGAGCAGCACGCTGAGCTTGTTCGAGGGCTTCCGCAAGCAAGGGGTGATCAAGCGGAACGAGGTTGATGCGAAGGCCGCGCGTTTGGGCATTGAAGCTGCCCGCAATCAAGCGCGGCTCGAAACGGTGCAAGCCTTCCTCGATGTGGTGGCGCTGCGCGAACGCAAGGCCGCCGCTGAAGCACAAGCGGCAAGCACGCGCGAACAGATCGCGCGCACCGATGCTTTGGTTGAGGCGGGCCGTGTGGCGCGCGCCGATCTGCTCGCGATTGAATCGCAATTGGCACAAGAGGAATTCACCATCGTGGATCTCGGCAACCAAGCCGATCAGCGCATGCTCGCTTTGGGCCGCGCACTTCAATTGGAGCCGCAAGAGATGCTCAGCTTCAACATCCAAGCACCTGCCATCAGCGGGCTGCGCATCACGGAACCGACGGTCGATCCAAGTGAAGTGCTCGGGAACGTGCTGCGCACCAATCCCAGTTTCGCGCAGGCAGAGACGCAGGTGGAAAGCGCCGAGAAAGGTATTGGGATCGCACGGGCGGGCAGTTTGCCCACGCTCGGCGTGAACGGCTCTCTCGGAACTGGATATAGCGGTCGCAACTTCCAGCAAGTGGGAGAGCCCATCCTCGGCAATCCGGTGGTCATCGGCAGTACGCTCGGTGGAGATCTGGTGTACGCGCCGACCTTCGATGTGAACACCGAGCTCACACCGTTCGGCACCCAACTGGATCAGAACCTGAACCAGAGCATTCTCTTCCAACTCAACGTGCCGCTCTTCAATCAGAAGCAGAACCGCTTGGCCATCGACCGTGCGCGGGTGCAGCACGAGCGCGCGCGCAATAGCCTCACCGCTGTTCGCAATGACTTGCAGCGCAATGTGCTCGACGCCATTGTGGCGCAGCGCTCGGCCTACAAGCAGTTCCTGGCCGCGCAAAAGGCCGTGGATGCCGCAACACTCAACGAGGCCTACGCCACCGAGCGCTTCACGCAGGGCGTGATCACCAGCATGGAGCTGGCCACCGTGAAGGCCACCGTGAACCGCTCACAGGCAGACCAGATCGCCGCCAAGTACCAGTACCTGATGGCGCAGAAGTACCTCGAGATCCTGCAAGGGATACCCGTTTCTTTGTAAGCGTGCCGCTGATCCTCTGCATCGAGACCGCCACCAAGCTCTGCTCCGTTGCGCTTGGTCGCAACGGCGTGCTGCTCGCGGAACGCGACCTCGAAAGCGAGAAGCACATCCATGCGGAGAAGGTGAATGTCTTCATCGACGAGGTGCTGCGCGAAGCGGGTATCGCCATGAATGAACTGAATGCGGTCGCCGTGGGCATCGGCCCGGGCAGCTACACGGGGCTGCGCATCGGGCTCAGCGCTGCGAAGGGCCTTTGCTTCGCCCTACGCATCCCCATCATCGGCATTGGCACCTTGGAAACGCTGGTGAGCGCGAGTGGCATCCGTGATGGTGTGCTCTTCCCTATGATCGATGCGCGGCGCATGGAGGTGTTCACGCAGCGCTACGCGGAAGGCATGGCAGGAGAAGAGCACCCGCTTGTGCTCGATGAGGCATGGGCGCAACAGGTCGGCGCATGTTCGGTCTTCGGCGATGGCGCCGACAAGGCTGAAGCGCTATGGATGAAGCACGTTGGCATCACGCATCTGCGCGATATCCGTCCGCATGCGCGCGCCATGGTTGCTTTGGCAGAGCAGCGATTGCTCGAAGGCCTGATCGATGACCTGGCCTACTTGGTGCCGCGCTATGGCAAGGAAGCCAAGGTGACGCAACCGAAGAAGGCGCAACGACCTTGAATGTCCTCACCGCCGCGTGGCTGTGAGCTTCAGCACGTGGATGTTGCCCGTCGCGAGGTCCTTCCGCAAGCGCGCCTTGGGCAGCATGGTAGCTTCTTCATACACGTATTCGTCGCGGCTCACCTGTTTATCACCGAGCCAATACTCGCCAGCGATCACATTGCCAGCCGAATCATACTGCCAGCGATGGTGGGTGATCCGCGATTGCGCCAGATCAGGCTGCTCCGTGCGTTCCGCGAGGCGCCCATTTTCATCGTAGCTGAAGTCGATGCGGCCACGGCGACGGCTCACGAGGTATTCATCCTCGATGCGGAGCAAGTAGCCCTGCCTGTTGCTGATGAATACCTGATTCCGGTACGGCAGTTCGAGGTTGTTCAGGAACGACTTGCGCAAGGTGGTGTCGTTCAGCTGCGTGTAGCGGTAGCGCTCTGCGCTGATCTCGATGGTGGCGCCGGGAACCAGCTCATACCGGTTGGTTCCGCGGTTCTCGATGCGCTGGTACACCTCCCTCGTCACACGTCCGTGCTCATCGTGCTCCATGGCGAAGGCGAAATGCCCGCCGAGGTCGTTGCGCAAGCGGCGCATGGTGCGGCCCTGCGCATCGCGCTCGTAGGTCACGCTCGCCGTGTCGCGGCCGGTACCGGGCTGGCCATACGAGGTATTGCTGTACACCATGCGGCCATCGGCATCGAAGCGGAAGAGCAAGCGGTCGCGCTCGTTGCGCATGGGCTCGCCGTCACGCTTGACCATGCGCTCGCCCACGAAGCCGGCGATGCCGTTGCGCGCGATGAAGCGCTCATTGAACACCGGCACATCGGGATCATCCGTGCTGGGCAGAAGCAGCAAGGCCTGGCTCCTCGCGCTGGAAGCGAAGGCGAATGGAAGGAAGAGGAAGACGGAACGGGAGAGTCTCATCGCAATTGGGAGAGCGCTTCCTGCACGGTGGGCACCGGGAGATGGCAGCTCTTCTCAACGCAGACAAAGATCATGCTCCCTGGCAGCGATTTCTCCCGCAGCAGCGGCAGTTGCGAACGATTCAATGTGCCCACGAACAGCCGATTTGCGATGTGGTGCGGTGCGAATTCTTGCCGCAGTCGCAGGGCCTCGGGGCCGGTGATGGCGATCTCATGCAGCGGCCAAGCCATCGCCTGCGCGAGCTGGCCCCAATTGCTGAAGGCCATGGGCGCCGTGGCCAAGCGGGGCAGCATGCCCTCGAGCATGCGTTGCGCCATGTCCAGCAAGCGCGCATCGTCGTGCAGGGTGCCTAAGGCGAAGAGCCCGCGCGCCATGGCGGAGTTCGATGCGGGAATCACATTGTCCTCCAGCTCCATGGGCCGTGCGATCAGTGGCGCATCCAGATCGCTGGTGAAGTGGAAGAAGCCGGTACGCTCGTCGCGGAAGTGCCGGATGGCGTGCTCGGCGAGTGCGAGCGCCTCGTTGAGCCATCGTTCGTTGAAAGTGACACCGTAGAGCGCGGTCAGCGCCTCGATCATGAAGGCGTGATCCTCCAAGTAGCCGTTGATGCTCGCGCGGCCATCCTTCCAACTGTGCCACAAGCCGCCGTTGGCTTGCCGGCAACTGGCGAGCAGATGCTCCATGCAACGCTCGGCGGAAGCAAGCCAGCGTTCTTCGCCGAAGATCTCATACGCATCGCAGAGACCGGTGATCATGAGTGCGTTCCAGCTCGTGAGGCATTTGTCGTCGAGGCCGGGACGCTCGCGTTCGTTGCGCGCTTGCAGCAGTCGTGAACGGATGGATGCGATCCGCTCGCCAAGCTCCGTCTCGCTGATGCCGAAGGCGCCGGCGAAGTCGGCATCGTGCATGCCGCGCCGCAGGATGTTGCGCCCATGCTCCCAAAGTGCCTGCCCGCCGATATCGTAGTAAGCTTTCGCGAGGTCGTAGTCTGCGCCAAGGGCATCCTGCAGCTCCGCTTCGGTCCACACGTAGAAGCGGCCCTCTTCACCCTCGGTGTCGGCGTCGAGCGCGCTGCAGAAGGCGCCTTCGGGCGTGGTCATCTCGCGGGCGATGAAATCGAGCGTGTGCTCCACCACCTCGCAGTAGAGCGGCTTCTTCAAGGCTTGGAATGCGGTGCTGTAAAGCGATACGAGCTGCGCATTGTCGTACAGCATCTTCTCGAAGTGCGGCACTTTCCAGAGCGCATCGGTGCTGTAACGCGCGAAGCCGCCGCCTACTTGATCGAAGATGCCGCCCAGCGCCATGCGGTCGAGGGTGAGTTCCACATGCTGCATCACGGCCTGGTCGCTCGTGAGCGCCGCGTGCCGCAACAGCATCTGGTAGTTGTTCGGCATCGGGAACTTGGGCACTTTGTCCGGGCCGCCATGCTGCTGATCGAATCGCGGCACCCATTGCTCCACAATGCGCTCCACGGCGCGTTTCGCTTCGGCCAGTGGCGCCTGCTCTTCCGGCGCGATCATGGTGCTGGCCACGCCGCGCTGCAATTGCGTGGCCTGCCGCATCACGCGCTCGGGATCCTCAGCCCAGGTGCGGTGCAGGTCAACGAGCACGCGGCTCCACTGCGCCGGCGGGAAGTAGGTGCCGCCATAGACGGGCCGGCCATCGGGCAGGGCGAAGCAGTTCAAGGGCCAGCCGCCGCGACCGGTCATCAGTTGCACGGCCGTCATATAGACGTGGTCCACATCGGGCCGCTCCTCGCGATCCACCTTCACGCATACATAGCGCTCGTTCATCAGCGCTGCGATAGCGTCATCCACGAAGCTCTCGCGTTCCATCACATGGCACCAATGGCAACTGCTGTAGCCGATGCTGATGAGCAGGAGCTTCTGCTCGTCGCGCGCCTTCGTGAAAGCCTCATCGCCCCACGGGAACCAATCCACCGGATTGTGCGCATGTTGGAGCAGGTATGGGCTGCTTTCCTTCGCGAGCCTGTTGGGCCGATTACTTTGTCCGTGCGCCATGGATGCTTCAAAGAAAACCGCTCTCGGGTTGACCGTGCGTGCCAAAGCGCATCGGGATCAACCGCGCAACGTGGGATCGCACGTCCAGCCGCAGGTGCGCGACCGCCGCTGGCCGGGCACCCTCATGGCCATCGGCGTTTTCGTTGGGCTGTTGAGCGCGCTCACCGTAGTGCCGTGGACGCTCATTGAGCACGGCCTGCTGCTGCGCTTCTTCATCGGCCTATGCTTCGTGGGCAATCTGCTGCCTTACGCGCGCTCCGGCCTGCGCATGGGCATGGAACGGCTCGAGTGGTTCCTGTTCAATCTGCTTGCGATCGGACCGTTGGTCACCTGCTCGCTCTTATGGGCGAACTTCATCTTCCACGGACCGGTCGTCAGCGGCACGCATGCGGTTGTGACGATTGATGATCATGGCACCTACCTCACGTACAATTTCAGCGATGATTATCTCGCGGAGCATTGGATGGCGCGCAGCAATTACCGTGACTGGCCCGATGCGCACGGTCGCCGCTTGAACGTGAGTACCGCCACGGGCCTGCTCGGTTTCGAAGTTGTTGTGAAGAAGGTGCGCGCGACCGATTAATGGCGAGCGCAACTATTGGTCGTTGAAGTCGATCACTTGCTCCAGCTCGAAGGGGAATCGCTTCTTGAGGGCGCCGTTGCGGCCGGCAATCGTGCCCTTGGCGCCCACTTTCACTTTCCCGCTCAGCGCGCTGGTGATCAGCATGATCATAACCGGTCCACCTTGCAGGTCGGCGTGCAGGTAAACGGGATAGACCTGCGCCTGCTTTCGCTCGAGCACCAAGGCTGAATCGAGCACGCCCTTGCCGATGAACTTGTCGTTGAGGAAGAGGTCCACGTCAGGTTCTGCCACTTCGATCCGGAAGCCGTTCGGATTATCGATCCGTGCATCCACCCGAATGGCTACTGCCTTTTGGGTCAGGCTGATCAGCTCAACGTTGGTGATGTCGGTGAGCTCCACTTCCTTGAACGGCGAGCATGCTGCGAACGTGAGCGCGAGCAATGCGATCGATGCTTGCTTCTTCATGCGCATGGCTTTGCCATTTCAGTGCCAACTCCCTGATCCAAGTTCGTAGTTGGCACGATGCAGTAAGCTTGTAATCCGCTTACTGCCAACTGATTATCGCCTCCCGGTCGCAGCGAAATGCTGGAAGAAGCGAGGGATGGTGCGGATGCCTTGGAAGTAGTTGAATACGCCGTACTTCTCGTTGGGGCTGTGGATGTTGTCGCTGTCCAAGCCGAAGCCGAACAGAACGGTCTTGAGCCCCAGTTCAGCTTCGAAGAGCGCAACTATGGGGATGCTGCCGCCGCCGCGAGTGGGGATGGGCTTCTTGCAGAAGGTCTCCTCCATGGCTTTGCTCGCCGCGAGGTAAGCAGGGCTGTCAATCGGTGTAACGGCCGCTTCGCCACCATGGTGCGGGCGCACTTCCACTTTCACGCCCGGAGGCGCGATTTTCTCGAAGTGATTCTTGAAGAGCTTGGTGATGGCGTCGCTCTTCTGGTTGGGCACCAGGCGCATGCTGAGCTTCGCGAAGGCCTTCGAGGGAAGCACGGTCTTGGCGCCCTCGCCGATGTATCCGGCCCAGATGCCGTTCACATCGAGGGTCGGGCGGATGCTGCTGCGCTCCTCGCTGGTGTAGCCCTTCTCGCCGCGCACAGCTTCGATGTTGAGGTCTTTCTTGTACTCCTCTTCGTTGAATGGCGCCTCGGCCAAAGCCTTGCGTTCAGCAGCACTCAACTCTTGAACCGCATCATAGAAGCCTGGGATGGTGATGCGGCGGTCGGCGTCGTGCAGGCTGGCGATCATTTCGCAGAGCGCGTTGATCGGGTTGGCCACGGCGCCGCCATAAACGCCGCTGTGCAGGTCGCGGTTGGGACCGGTCACTTCCACCTCCACGTAACTGAGCCCGCGCAGGCCGGTGTTGATGCTCGGGCAATCGTTGGCGATCATGGCCGTGTCGCTGATCAGCACCACATCGGCTTTTAAACGATCCTTGTTGGCTGCCACGAAGAGGCCGAGATTGTCGCTTCCCACTTCCTCTTCGCCCTCGATCATCACCTTCACATTGCAGGGCAGACCGCCACTCTTCATCATGGCCTCGATGGCCTTCACGTGCATGTAGAACTGGCCTTTGTCGTCGGCGCTGCCGCGAGCGTAAATGAGGTCATCCTTGATCACCGGGTCGAAGGGGCCGCTATGCCAGAGCTCGAGCGGGTCGGGCGGCTGCACATCGTAATGGCCATAGACCAGCACGGTGGGCTTGGCGGGGTCCACAATCTTCTCGCCGTACACGATCGGGTGGCCTTTGGTGGGGCACACTTCAACCTTCTCCAAGCCAGCCTCAACCATGCGCTGCTTCACGGCATCGGCGCAGCGTGCCACATCGCTTTTGTATTTGGGGTCGGCGCTCACGCTAGGGATGCGCAGCAGGTCGAGCAACTCGTTGAGGAAGCGGTCCTTATGGGCGTCGATGTAGGCGTCGGTGGCGTTCACGAGCAGGTGGTTTTTATAGCCGCCGAATATAGGTGCAGTGCGCTGGGCAACCTTGGATGGGGGGATGCGGTCTTCGATTGGCGCCGAAGACCTATTTTTCAACGCGTTTCGGCACTCCATGATGCCACTACGGCGGCTTGTTTGCTTGGCCTCCATGCCTCCGCGGTCGCGGTGTTTCGGTCAACTGGCGGTGACCACCAGCCAGTCACCCCTGGTAGATGGTGCAGAATGTCCTTTCGGGAACGGGGTTTCAGCGACGAATATCACCTAAACACCTGACCCTGGTGCCCGAATGGCCATTCACCGCGACCAACTCGAACCTGGGATTGGACGCAGGCGTGATTCTTTAGTGGGCTTGGGCTCGATGCGGGGAGGATTCAGCATCCGGAACCTGGTGAGCAATGGCTTCGATTTCTTGCCGAACACCATTGGCGATGCTGATTTGCCGCCATTTCCGGTTTCGATGTTTATGATAAGGCCGTGCTTGAGTTCGATTTCATTCCAACAGGCGATACGCTGCGATTCAGATACGTTTTCGGCAGTGAAGAGTATCCGAATTACACCTGCGGTTCGGTAAATGATGTTTTCGGTTTCTTCTTGAGTGGCCGGGCATCAGTGGGCCATTCCAGAACAATGCAATGAACCTCGCATTGGTCCCCGGCACGAAACATCCCCATCTGCATCAACACGGTTAATTCAGGGGTGGCAAGCCGGATTTGACGATACGAATTGCTTCAAGCCGATCCGAATTGGCAAGCGAACAGCATTTACTTCGTTGATAATGCCGGTCAAAGCGGCGGCACCGTGACCTACGATGGCATGACGGTGGTGCTCACCGCTTTCGCACTGGTGCAATGTGGGACACAGTACCACATCAAAATCGCTATCGGGGATGGCACTGATCCGGTTCTCGATAGCGGCGTTTTCTTGAAGGCAGGCTCCTTCGCCAGCACCGGCCAAGTGATTCCCTGCCCTTGCACAGGATACCGGTGATTATAGGGAACACGATGCTCGAAGGCTGCAATCCGGTTGAGCTGAGCTTCACGCGCTTGGGCGATACCACCACGGTCGATACCGTGGACATCACGGTTTCCGGCACCTCAACCCCGGGAGTCGACTACAGCATCATATTCCCCGAGTCAGCTCATTTATCCCCGTTGGCATTGAGACAATCGTCTTCACCTTCGATGTGCCCATCGACGCCGACGGCCCTGAGACCATCGTATTCACCATCCAACAGCTCGTTGAATGCGCCGGACAGGTGATTCAGACCGAGTTCACCTTCAACATCGACAGCCCGCCTCCATTAGTAGTTCAATCGAACAACATCAACGGCGTGTGTGGCCAAACGCACCTGCTTGCACCCAGTGTGAGCGGGGGCATGGGCCAGTACACATATGCTTGGAGCACAGGACAAACCACGTCATCGATAAGCGTCAACCCTGCTGTAACCACCACCTACTCCGTCACTGTAACCGATGTGTGCGGTATCGCGCCAATCACGGTCGATTTCACCGTGACCCTTCCGGTGTATTTGCCGCTTACGCTGAATGTCACAAACGATACGCTGATTAACTGCTTAGGTACTGGGCCGATCTCAGCGTTCGGGGTAACTGGCGGCAACAATGTGTACCTGTACCAATGGACCTTGAACGGAGCAGTGGTTGGCAATACAGCAACGATCAATGTGCCGGCAGCCTCGCCGCCCCTCACTTATGTGGTCACGGTCACCGAAGGTTGCGGCAGCAGCATCCAGGACAGTGTGGTGGTTGGCACGGTGCCATTGGATCCGATCGTAATCTCAACAGACGGTGATCAGACGCCGATCTGCACTGGAGATACGGTCACGCTCACGATTACAGGCATCACGGGTGGCAATGGCGTTTATTCATGGCGCTGGTATGATCCGGATGGACTTCTCGTGGGCAATGGCTGGACGATCGATGTGCCGGTGCTTGGAAATCAACCATACACCATCGATGCCATTGACCAATGCGGCAACACGGGCAGCACGGTCGTGAGCGCATTGTTGCCGATCTACGCGCCCTTCACGCTCGACCTTGGCGACGACAAGCTCCTTTGCGCCGGCGACAGCACCACTATCCATGCGCTTGTGACAGGAGGCAGTGGTTTCTACCACATCCTTTGGGCGGGCCCCGATAGTCTCACAGACCCGCTGTACTGGGTGAAGCCGGATGATGAGACCACCTATTCCGTGATGGTGCGCGACCAATGCGGCGAGGAATTGACCGACGCGATCACCATCGAGGTGGAGCACATCCACATCGACATCCTCGTGAACAATCTGGGCCAAGATGATTGGTACCTGCAGGCCCAGACGTTGCCGTACGCGCGCACTTGGATCTGGGACATGGGCGATGGCACACGCTACCGGTATGATGAGGTACGGCACAGCTACCTCGACCTCGATGAGCACCTGGTGCGCCTGAAGATCGTGACCCCAAACGGATGCTTGGCTGAGGATTCCGTGCTGATCCGCCCTCCTGCGCACATCTACTTCCCGAACGCCTTCACCCCCGATGGCGATGGCCGCAACGATCTGTTCGGCCCAGCAGGGCATTACATCGATAAGTTCGGCATGACGATATTCGACCGCTGGGGCCAGGTGGTGTTCACCACTGAAGATGTGAATATCCAATGAGATGGCTCCGTGAACGGAAGCGGCGAAGCGATGACAGGTGTGTACGTTTACCGCTACTTCGCAGAAGGCCATTACTTCCCACCCGTTGACGGCGTTGGGCATGTTACATTGATCAGGGGCAGCCAGGATTAGAAAACAACAAGAGCAATGAAGACTCGAATCATCGTGACGGGGGCGGCGGGCATATTGCTGGGCGCGGCACAGGCTCAATTGGCGATCGATCAAAGCCTCACTCCCACGCAGCTCGTGCAGAATGTGCTGCTGGGATCCGGCGTCACTGTGAGCAATGTGAGCTTCAATGGGGTTCTGAACCCTGCGACTGCGCAGCCTGGCAGCGGATCCTTCACGGCCACGGGAAGCAATCTCGGGCTCTCGGCAGGCGTGCTGCTCACAAGCGGCGAGGTGCAGCAGGTGGCAGGGGCAGCCTCTTATTTCGCGAGCGGCTTCAACAGCACAGGTAGTGACCCTGACCTCGCGATACTGGCCAATCAGACCATCAACGACCGTGCGGTGCTCGAATTCGACTTCGTGCCCGTTGGCGACACGGTGAAGTTCCGCTACGTGTTCGGTTCTGAGGAATACCCGGAGTATGTATGCACCACTTTCAATGATGCGTTCGGGTTCTTTCTCAGTGGCCCCGGCATAGCGGGCCCGTTCCAGAATGGCGCAATCAATATAGCCCGCGTACCGAATTCGAACATCCCGATCGCGATCAATACGGTGAACCCCGGCACTCCGGGCTCCTCTGGCGGTCAGGCATCCGTGTGCGCCGCGGCCGATCCCAACTGGCAGAGCAATAGCCAGTACTATGTGAACAACGGTGCAGGGGCTAGCGTGTGCTACGATGGCTTCACCGTGGTGCTCACGGCGCGGCATCCGGTGCAATGCGGCCAGACCTATCACATCAAGATGGCCATTGGCGATGGCTCGGACAGCTCGTTCGATAGTGGTGTGTTCCTCGAGGCCGGTAGCTTCACCAGCACACCGTTCGTTCCATCGCTCACTCCGGGTCCGGGCATCATTGGCAACAATACGATCCAAGAGAGCTGCTACCCGGTAACGATCAATTTCTCGCAGACCGGTGCTGCGAGCGACACAAGCGTAGTCTATATCGTGGTCGGAGGCACGGCAACGCCCGGTGTCGATTACGTGCCTGCATTCCCCGATTCGCTGGTTTTCTACCCAGGCGATACCATGATCACGTTCGTCTTCACGGTGCCTATCGATGCAGATGGCACCGAGACCATCGAACTCACGCTGATCTCTGAATCGCCTTGCGCGGGAGTCACAATAACGAACACGTTCATCTTCAACATCATCCAATCGCCGCAACTGGTGATCGTAGGCAATACCCAAGTGATCCCTTGCGGAGGATCAGCCACTCTCACGCCAACGGTATCCGGTGGCTATCCGCCATACACCATCAGCTGGCCAGGCGGGTTGACAGGGCCGAGCATCACGGTTTCACCATTGGACAACACGGTGTATACCGCAACCGTGACCGATGATTGCGGAACAACTGCTGTCGCGCAGTTCTTCGTTGAGCTCGACCCCTTGCCACCGATCAACATGAGCATCATCGGGCCTAGTACGGTCATGGAGGCCTGCGATCGATCCGCAGTGAACATCATCCGGCCGCAAGGCGTGCCGGGCGATGTGACCATCACATTCTCATTCACCGGCAATGCCACGCCCGGCCAGGATTTCCAGTGGCCCGCCAGCGCCTTGATACCTGATGGCGTGCTGAACATCACCTTGCCCTTCGAACCGGGAGAGGATGGCATCGCAGACGATGGCGAGACGACCACCATTACTGCCACGTTCACCGACGATTGCGGCCGCACGACTTCTGCAAGTGTCACATTCACCATCATCGATGCGCCTTTCCTGGGCGTGGAAACGGGCGACTTCGTTGTGGAGTGCCAGCCCGATAGCATGCTGCTGGTTGCTCAGGGAATCGGCGGAGTTGGCAACCTCAGCTATTCGTGGTCGAATGGTACGGCCGGTCCTGCCACCTACGTGACGATACAGATTCCGGGCACCTATACGGTGACGGTCACCGACGAATGTGGTCGCACCGCCCAGGACATCGCGCAAGTGATCACCATCTGCGATGTGGTTATCCCGAACGTGATCACGCCCAACGGCGACGGCAGCAACGATCGCTTCGAGATTGAAGGCATCCTGTACGTGAGCAACACCGTGAAGATCTACAACCGTTGGGGCCAGGAAGTGTTCTTCTCGAAGAACTACAAGAACCAATGGGATGGTGACGATCTTCCGGATGGCACCTATTTCTACGAGGTGACCGTTTCCCGAAGGGAAGAGCCTTACACAGGTCATTTGACGATCCTGCGTAACGGCTGGTAGAGCTCGATCGTATTCGTGCTCAAGTCAGTTGCAATGGTTGTTCGCAGTGCCTGAGATTTCGTTGCGGGGTGCGTCTTCGCTGAAGTGAACCGTATGCCTATGGTGGGTGTTTCACCATTGTGTCAGATCCATTTCTTGTCATCGGCGGCACGCGAGGCATTGGCCGCAGTTTAGCCGAACAGCTCATCGCGAAAGGCAATTCGGTTATTACGGTTGCCCGCTCCAATGGCGCTCCAGCTGGTGTGCTACGGCATATGCAGCGCGATATCCTTGCTGAAGGTTTGTCTTCCGAAGAACTGCCAGAAGCGCTGAGCGGTCTCGTTTACTGCCCCGGCAGCATCGACCTTAAGCCCCTGCGCTCGCTGATGGCCGATGATCTAAGAGCATCATTCGAGCTCAATGTGATCGCGGCCTTCAGCGCCATACAGGCTTGCGCAGAACGGCTGAGGAAGAATCCTGGCTCTGGTGTGGTGCTCTTCAGTACCGTTGCCGTTCAGCGGGGAATGGCCTTTCATGCTTCAGTTGCTTCCGCCAAAGGCGCCGTGGAAGGATTAACGCGCGCCTTGGCCGCGGAGCTAGCACCGAACGTGCGTGTGAACTGCATCGCACCGAGCCTGACGCGCACTTCGCTCGCTGAGAAGCTCCTGAGCACGCCCGAACGCGAAGCGGCCAGTGTGGAACGTCACCCGCTTAAGCGTGTGGGCGAAGCGCAGGAGGTAGCGGCAATGGCGGCTTTCCTTTTGAGTGACAACGCACGCTGGATAACCGGACAAGTGATAGGAGTGGATGGCGGCATGAGCGCTATTTGATCATGACGGAACACATTGGCATCGACTTCGGAGCACGTTATAGTGCTAACACCGCCCTGTGTCGCCGTGAGCGCGGCCTCTTCGTGTTCGAGCGGATCAACAGGGGTGACGATGGCGATGAGTGGCTGGAGCAGCGTGTGCTTGAGCTGGCACCAAGAGCGGTATACATCGATGCACCGTTGAGTTTGCCAGGCGCCTATTATGGGCGTGGCAGCGATCACTTCTACCGCGAGGCCGATCGGCTCGCGGGAGGCATGAGCCCCATGTTCCTCGGTGGGCTTACCGCGCGTGCTATCCGTTTGGCGGAGCGCTGGCGGAAATCCGGGATCGCCGTGCATGAGGCTTATCCCTCAGCCTTCATCCGACGCTCTTGGGAATTCCTTGAGCTATCCGCTGGCAAAGCGATTCCGAAGCAGGCGCTGCGCCTTATGGCTGGAATGTGCCTGCTTCCGCCGCCGGATCCGAAGGACCGCCACGAAGCGGATGCCTGGCTCTGTTGGGTGATCGGCCAGCGGCACATGCAAGGTGAAGCAAAGGAGCTAGGGCGCGCCGATGAAGGATTGATCCTCGCATGATATGCCGCGTCACCGCACTCCCGCTCTGCGAGCATCGAAGACCTGCATGTCCTGCGGCCTTCCATTCCAATGGCGCAAGAAATGGGAGCGGGTCTGGGATGAAGTGAAGTACTGCAGCGACCGATGCCGACAGCACAAGAGCCGCGCGCAGCGCATACTGTCCGCCTGATCCTGGGCGATCAACTCAATTCCGAGCATAGCTGGTTCCAGCATGCGAGCGGGGATGTGCTGCATGTCATCATGGAGGTGCGGCAGGAAACTGACTATGCATGGCATCACATCCAGAAGGTGCTGGGCTTCTTCGGTGCGATGCGCCGTTACGCGGATGAGCTGCGCGCTCAGGGCCATCGTGTGCTATACCTCTCGCTCGACGACGAGCGCAATACGCAATCCATCTCAGGGAATCTGACGTGGGTGATAGCGGCATGTGGCGCGGAACGGTTCGGTTATCAATTGCCCGACGAGCATCGGCTGGATGAGCAGTTGAAGGCTTTCGCATCAGCATGCGGCTGCGTTGTGGAGTTGTCCGATACCGAGCACTTCATCATCGACCGTCATGAGCTCACCGCGCTTTTCAAAGGCAAGAAGCAATACCTGATGGAGCGTTTCTATCGCGTGATGCGCGAACGCACCGGTCTGCTCATGGATGGCACGCAACCGTCAGGCGGGCGCTGGAACTACGATGCGGAGAACCGAGGCCGGCCACCGAAGGGTCATCTGGCGCCGCCGCCGCTGCTCTTCCAGCACGACCTGAGCGGTATTGAAGCCATGGTGATGGCGCATGGCGTGACGTCCATCGGTACGGTGGAAGCCGCGCGCTTCTCCTGGCCAATTTCGCGCGCTGAAGGCCTGGAGCTGCTCACGTATTTCTGCGAGCACCTGCTGCCCCTCTTCGGCACCTATCAGGATGCGCTCATGCCCGGCCAATGGGCCTTGTACCATTCGCGCATCAGCTTCGCGATGAACGTGAAGATGATCGGCCCACTGGAGGTGTGCCGCGCCGTGGAAGCCGCGTGGCGTGCTGATCCCAAGGGCATAAGCATCGCGCAGGCCGAGGGCTTCATTCGGCGATCATCGGTTGGCGCGAGTACATGCGCGGGGTGTATTGGGCACAGATGCCGCGCTTCGCTTCGCTCAACTTCTTCGGGCACGAACGTCCGTTGCCTTCGTGGTACTGGACCGGCGAAACGCGCATGGCCTGCTTGCGCGATGCGATCAAGGGTAGCCTCACCAACGCTTACGCGCACCACATCCAGCGCCTCATGGTCACCGGCAACTTCGCACTGCTCGCCGGCGTGCATCCCGACGAAGTCGATCAGTGGTACCTCGGCATCTACATCGATGCGCTGGAATGGGTGGAGATCACCAATACGCGTGGCATGAGTCAGTTCGCCGATGGCGGCATCGTGGGCACGAAGCCTTATGTGAGCAGCGGCGCTTACCTGAATAAGATGGGCCACCACTGCGGTAGCTGCTATTACAAGGTGAGTGAGCGAACAGGTGAGCGTGCCTGTCCGTTCAATTCGTTGTACTGGCACTTCCTCGCGCGCAACCGTGCAAGGCTCGAAGCCCCGGATGCACGTCCAGGGCTGATGGCGCGCATGGCGATGCCCTTCCGCATCTGGGACGGCATGGCATCGCATGCGCGCGAGGAGCTGCTCACGAAGGGAGAAGAATTGCTGAAACGAATCGAAGAGCTATGAGCAGAGCGATCATCTGGTTCCGGAACGATTTGCGTTTGGCGGATAATCCCGCACTGATCGCGGCGCTGGCTGCGCATGATGAAGTGTTGCCGGTCTATGTGCTCGACCCGAGGCAGCATGGCCCATCGCCATTCGGTTTCGAGCGCAGCGGCCCGCATCGTCGGAAATTCTTGCATGAAGGTCTTGCAGACCTTGATGAGCAGTTGCTCGCCAAAGGCAGCGCGCTCCATGCTTTCGCGGGACAACCGGCGGATGTGCTTCGGCGAGTCGCGCGGATGTGGGATGCCTCATTCGTTTACACTCAAGGGCTGAACGCACGCGAGGAAGTGCTTCAGGAATTGGAGGTGTCGCGCGAACTGCCGCTTCTGCTGCATGGAGCGTCCACCATGCTGCTGCCAGGCGATCTGCCCTTCGGCCTGCGTGAGCTGCCCGAAGTCTTCACCGACTTCCGCAAAGCCGTGGAGAAAGGCAGCCCGGTGCGCGACACGCTTCCTGAACCAGTGAGCATTCCCACACCGCGCGAATGGCGTACCCGACCGCTCACGGTGGAGGAGCTCCCGATTGGCAAGCCTCGAATCGATCGCCGCGTCGTGCTCGATTTCCAAGGCGGGAGAGCTGCGGCACTGGCGCGCTTGCGCCACTATTTATGGGATACCCGTGCCATCGCGTTTTACAAGGAGACGCGCAACGGGCTCATCGGAGCCGATTACAGCAGCAAGCTGAGCCCTTGGCTGGCATCGGGAGCGCTATCTCCACGCGAGGTCTTCCACGAGGTGAAGCGATTCGAGTCGATCCACGGCGGCAACGAGAGCACGTATTGGATGATTTTCGAGCTGCTCTGGCGCGATTACTTCCAATTCATCGCGGCCAAGCACAAGAGCGCGCTGTTCGCCGCGGGCGGAATACGGGGCTCGGCGCTAAGGGGCAAGAAGGAGGTTGAGCTGTTTGAGCGATGGATCAATGGGCGGACCGGCCAGCCCTTCATCGATGCGAACATGCGCGAGCTTGCAGGAACCGGTTGGATGAGCAATCGCGGCCGACAGTGCGTGGCAAGCTTCCTCGCGCACGACCTCGGGCTCGATTGGCGCATGGGTGCGTGGTGGTTCGAGCGCAAGCTCATCGACTACGATCCGTGCAGCAACTGGGGCAACTGGCAATACGTGGCAGGCGTTGGCAACGATCCGCGCCAAGGCCGCCGCTTCGATCCCGAACGGCAAGCGAACACTTATGATTCGGATGGTGCATTCACGCGGCTGTGGAATGCCGATTGAGAAATGGATCAACGAACAAGGCAGCAGCAACTCCCAAAACGTACATCACCAGATCCATCGATTGGAAGGTGTCGCCCAGCAGCAGCTTCGCCCAAGTGGTGTGCGATAGACCGAGGTGATTGATCAACCCGGCTGCTTGCGCGCTTTCAACCGCAAAGGCGAATAGCAGCGCACCGGTGGCCACGCGCTTCGCTGGCCAGCTGAAAAGCGCACGCACGCTGAAGTGCATCAGGCACACAACGAGCAGGTCGCCGAGATGGAAGCGGATGAAAGGCTGTCGAACATGAAAGGCGATGTACAGCTCGCCGCCGAGTAGCAGCAACGCCACAAGCGCATGCTTCGGGCTGAACCGAATTGGCAACTTCACGCGAAGTACTCGTCGAGCTCCGTGCGGAAATACTGCATGGCATTCTTCACACCCAGCGGAAGGCCGCCGCCCAACGCGCAGAGCGATCCGATCTCCATGGTCTCGATCAGGTCGTTGAAGAGCGCGCGATCGATCTTCTTGCCGTCCTGAGCGCTAAGGATGAGCTCCTTGCCGCGCGTGCTGCCGATGCGGCACGGGAAGCACTTGCCGCAGCTCTCCAGCGCGGTGAACTCGAAGAGGTGCTCGAGGTACTTCACCATGGGGAAGTCCTGCGGGATGCTGAGCACGCTCGCGTGGCCAAGCAGGAAACCCTCACGCTGGAAGCTCTCGAAGTCGATGCTGAGCGCGTTGATCTTCTGTAGCGGCACAATGCCGCCGAGCGGGCCGCCAATGTGCAGTGCTTTCGTAGGTCTCGCGAATCCGCCGCCGAGCTCATCGATCACCTTCGCGAGCGGGGTGCCGCACTCCACCTCATAGATGCCGGGACGTTTGAAGCCGCTGTCGAGGCACACGAGCTTGCTGCCGTTGCTCTTCTCGCTGCCAAGTTTGGCGAAGGCCGCCCCGCCGTTGGTGATCACCCAAGGCACGCACGCCAATGTCTCAACGTTGTTCACCACGGTTGGACGATTGAACAGGCCCTGCTGCGCGGGGTAGGGCGGCCTCGTGCGCACCTCGCCACGTTTGCCTTCGATGCTGTTCAGCAGCGCGGTCTCTTCGCCGCACACATAAGCGCCTGCGGCCTTGATCACTTTGAAGCGGTAGTTGAAGCCACTGCCCTTGATGTTGTTGCCGATCCAACCTTGTGCTTCCAGATCGCGCACGGCTTGCTTCACGATCTCCACCGCTTCGGGATACTCCGCGCGGATGTATAGCACACCCGTGTCGGCACCCACGCAATAGCCCGCGATCATCATTCCGAGCAGCACGCGGTGCGGGCGCTGTTCTAAGAGGTATCGATCACTGTACGCGGCGGGGTCGCCCTCGTCGGCGTTGCACACGATGTATTTGCGAGGCGTGCCATTGCCGGTTGTGTCTTCCGCGTTGCGACAAGCCTCCAGCTTGAAACCCATTGGGAAGCCCGCACCTCCGCGTCCACGGATGGTCGCCACTTTTATTTCGTTCAGCACATCCGCGCTGTTGCTTTTCAGCACCTGCTCCCAAACGGCGTAGAATTCCTCCAATCGCGGCATCGGTGCGGTGAGGATGGGGAGGCCATGGAACTCGCGACATGGTAGGTGTCCATGTTGGGGAAGGAAGAGGCTGCACCAACCCCCAACCCCTCAACCCTCAACCCACGACCAACAACTTCCGCTAATCGTTCAATCGCATCACCACTGAAATTCAATCCGCCCACATTGAACGCGCTGTTCTCGTGGCAGCGCCCCAAGCAGCACATGTGGCCGATCTCTTCCGGCTTGAAGTGCTTCGCCAGCGCGTGATGCACTTTGTCTTGTGTTCCCGCTACCAGGCAGGCGCTTCCGTTGCACACGTATGCCTTCTTGCCTTGGTTCTCCTTCTTCAGGAAATCATAGAAGGAGCTCGTGCCGTAGGTGATGGCCTCGCCGATGAGGAAGTCATCGGCAATTTGCGTGAGCGCACGATCTTCTGGAGAGCCATCGATTGAGGCGGCTTTCTGCAGGCGTTCCCAAAGTGGATCCTCGAGTTCCTTGCCATCCCGGCCGGAAAGTGATGAGATGTTCTTCGACATGCGGTTCCAAGGTAGGGATGCGGTGGAATGCACGTGCATGAACGGATGAGCCGGGCTTAATGCCCGGCTCATCCGTTGAAGGAGATGCGTGCTGCTACCTCTTTGTCGGAGCGCGTTGTGGAGGCTGCGAGGGTGGTGCGGTCGGGCTGCTGCGCGAGGGCTTGGGGGCGGGCGCAGTGCGATGCGGAGATCGGTTAGGTGCGGTGCGCTCGGCCGGTTTCCGCTCGGGCTTGCCTGGGGTCCTCACGGGCGGCGTCGGCTGTTTACCGCGATCAATGCCGGGTGCGCGATCATCCCTTTCCATCGGGCGGGTGCTCGGCGCACGCTGCGCGGGGCGCACATCGTTCCTGCGCTGCACCGTGCCCGACATGCTGCGACGGTGCATGTAAACGCTGTTGGCGTGATTCACGCGGCAGAAGTGAACCGGCTGGTACCACCCCCAATAGGGTCGAGGGTAGCCCCACCACATGCTCCAGCCCCATGGGCGCCATGGGTTCCACCATCCGGGGTAGTAGCCCCAGTACCAGGGCGATGACCATTCCCACCAACCTGGTCCGTAGCACCACTGCACACAAGGCCACGCCCATACGTTCATCCAAACCGTGACCTGTGCAGCAGGACCGAGCGGTCCTCCTCGTTTCCCTTCTTGCTCTTTTATCGATTCCGAAGGCTCTACGATGGTGTTCTCCGGGTAGAGCATGGCATCGCCAAGGATCTGAAGCGTAACCGTTGCTTCTGCGCCACGCTCCATCTGAATAGTGGCTATGTCCTGCTGGTCGTCCTTGCCGAATGCGGCTTGAAGCACCACTACGCGCGATTCAGCATCGGCGCTAGCGCGCACATGGATGAAATCGACTTCACCATTTCCGTCAAGGTCCAGATTGTTCACCCCATTGCCGGTGGCGTTAATGGACTTTTCGAAGGCATCGAGGTCCTTGCTCTGCCGGAAAAGCTCCAATGCGCCGCGAAGGCTGAACTGATCACCGGCGAGTCCGGTGCTATCTGCTTGTTGCGGCGTGGCCACAGCGGCGAGGCCAGCGCTCATGCTGGCGAGGAGAAGGAGGGTCTTCATGGCATTTGGTGTCAGGTTTCGCTTGAGCAATGATCATACCGGCGACACCGCTTTGGTGAGCATTGGGCATCGAATTCGGCGAAGCACACGCTCCGTGGTGCTGCCACGAAGGGCGTCCAGGAAGCCGTCGTGCCCCTGCGTGGGCATCACGATCAAGTCGGGTTTCCATTCAAGAGCCGCGTGGAGGATGCCGTCCACCACCTCGCCTTCGCGTTGCACTAGGCTCCATTCCCAACCGGGTCGTTGCGGGGCATGGTCAATCACATGTCCAAAGTCATCCCCTCCGATGCTGAGGAGCATGAATCGCGCATCATCCACCTTCAGCACCTCAGCGATCCATGACGCCAGTGCGATGGCTTCGCTTGGTGATGGAGTGCTGGCGATGGGCAGGAGGATGCGTTGCATTCTCATGACGCCCGACGATGGATCGAAGAAGCCCTGTGCATTGCTGGGGACGATAAGCGTTGGCAAGTGTGCCTCCCGCATGAGCGGCTCAGCCACGCGGCGCCCGAGCCAATCCATGGCTTCATCGCGCTGGTGGGTGTGAAGCACCACGAGGTCGGCGCGGTGATCCTTGAGGTAGGCTAGGCAGGCTTGGAGCGGATCGCCGCCTTCCAGGATCTTGCGCACGCCGATGCCCATGTCGCGCAGTTCCTTGGATCCGTGCGCTTCGGTGATCACGCCCCAGCGCTTCAACGTGCTCCGCACTTGTGGCAACTCTTGCACGGATGTTTCGGCGCTTGAGCCTACATGCATCAATGTAAGAGTGGCGGATGCCGCCACCGTTAGGCCTAGCGCATGATAGAATGCAGGCATGGCCTCTTCTTCCAGATTGGTGGGGTGGAAGATGCGTTTGATCTCCATTGGCTTGTGCATGCTGCTAAGGTTTGGTCGGCTTTCATGCGCTAAGGTGATGCCCGTCATTCAATCGGCAGAGTTGGATTCAAATGGCATGTCTTGCGGGGGAAGCACGAAGGGGATGGACGGTCGTGCGCTACACACGCGCGTGTTGACAAGTGCGCACCGCTGCGAACAGCATCCCAAGAATGCCCCGATACGTTTGCCCGGCACCCTACCTGAACGCGCGTGCGCTTCTGCGCCATGGTGCATCGGTGGCTCTCCACACCGGTCATCGGGGACTGAAGCGTCCATTGGAGAAGTCCTCCATTGGTTTCGAGCCGAGGGCGGTGCTCACAAGCCGTTCGGCACATGATGGAACATCGACCCCTTGCCCTGGTGAGCAGCGCATCGCGCTCAATCCTTTCCCGGTTCATTAAGCCTCTGATCGCGTCGCTGGCCGCATTGCTGCTTTGGCAAGGCGAAGCGCGCGCCACCCACGCCATGGGCGGCGAGCTCACCTATGCTGGCATCTATCGCGTGCGCCTGAATTTCTATCGCGACTGCAATGGTGTGGAGGCGCCAACGAATTGCAGCAACGGCCGGCAATTCCGGTTGCGCAGCACGGCATGCGGGAACATCACGCTTAATCCATGCTTCGGTCTGGATGGCGTCGACGTGGTTACTCCGCTATGTTTCGGAGCAGCCGACCGCTGCACCAATTCCAGCGCGCAGTACGGAATCCAGCGGTACCGCTACAGCGCGGTAGTGAACCTGAGCGCCTACGCGGCATGCGGCAGCGACTGGGTGATCGATTGGGACCTATGCTGTCGCAACAACGCGATCACCTCGCTCAACAATCCCGGTTCGCGCAACTTGTACCTGTACGCTAATCTGCGCCAGACCGTAACACCCTGCAATAACTCACCTAGCTTCCTGAACACGCCCACCCCGTTCGCCTGCGTGGGCCAGCAAGTGAGCTATAACCACGGCTTCAACGATGTGGATGGCGATTCACTCTCCTTCTCCCTGGTTGGCGCTTTAGGCTCGAATGGCAGCGCGATCCCCTACAATGCAGGGTACTCGGCCACGCAGCCGGTGGTTACCAGCGGCGGCGCCAATGCTGTGCAGATCAACCCGGTGACGGGGACCATCACCTTCGTTCCCAGCATCCAGCAGTTCGCTGTGGTGACCGTGCGCGTGCGCGAGTTCCGCAACGGCGTGCAGATCGGCGAACTGCTCCGCGACGTTCAGTTCGCGATCATCGCTTGCAGCAACAGCCTGCCACAAGCCACCGGCGTGAATGGCACTGGCACCTATACCTATAATGTGTGCGCAGGGGAGACTTTCTGCTTCACCGTGAACAGCAGTGATGCCGATGCCGCGCAGGTTGTGACCATGGCTTGGAACAATGGTATTCCGGGCGCCACCTTCACGACAACTAACGCTCCGCGTCCCGTTGGCACGTTCTGCTGGACACCTGGTGTCGGCGACATCGGCCAGAATCTGTTCAGCGTGAATGTGCAGGACAATGCCTGCCCGCTGGTTGGCCAGAACAATTTCGGCTTCGCGGTTCAGGTTACGCCGCCTTTCACGCCTGCTAATGCTGGCCCGGATCAGAATGTATGCGGCGCAACAGCGACGCTTGCAGGGCTGTTGCCATGGCCCGTGCAAGGTACTTGGTCCGTCATTAACGGTACCGGCACCTTCGCCAATGCGAATAGCCCGACCACCACGGTGAGCGGGTTGAGCCCGGGCACGAACACCTTACGATGGACCGTGAACTATGGCACCTGCGGCACCACGAGCGACGATGTGGTGATCATGAGCTTCAACCCTGCGCAGCCCGTGGCGAACGCTGGCCCCAACCAGAGCCTTTGCCTGCCCAGCACCAGCACCGCATTGGCGGCGAATACCGCAGCCGCACCCGCTACGGGCCAATGGACCTTGGTGAGTGGCACGGGCAGTTTCGTGAATGCGAACAGCCCAACGACTCAAGTGAACGGTCTCAGTGTAGGTGCCAATGTCTTCCGCTGGACCATCAATAACGGGCCCTGTGGCGCACCCACGAGCAGCAATGTCACGGTTTTCGTTTTCAGCAACGTGCAGCCTGCGGCGAATGCAGGCCCAGACCAGCAATTGTGCGCGCCTACGACCAGTGCCACGCTAGCTGGTAACGGCGTCATATTCCCTGCAACCGGAACTTGGACGGTTGCGAATGGCACGGGCACCTTCGTGAATGCGAACAGCCCATCCACCCAAGTGAGCGGGCTCAGCATCGGGGTGAATACATTCCGATGGACCATCAGCAACGGCCCTTGCCTGCCACCTACCACGCAGGATGAAGTGAACGTGGTGGTCTTCAACCCGGCCAGCCCCAACGCGAATGCCGGACCCAACCAGCAGGTGTGCAGCAGCAGCACAACGCTTGCGGGCAATGCGCCATTGGCGCCGGCCACGGGGACCTGGAGCGTGATCAGCGGCACCGGCACATTCGCCAATGCGAATAGCCCAACCACTTCGGTGAGCGGGCTCTCCTTCGGCAACAACGTTTTCCAATGGACCTTGAGCAATGGTCCTTGCGCCAACGGCATCACCAATTCGCAGGTGACCATCACGCGCTTCGATCCCAATACGCCCGCTGCCGATGCAGGACCCGACCAGGAGCTCTGCACGATAGGCGCCACCGGATTCGCATCGGCTACCATGGCGGCGAGCGCAGCATCTGCACCGGCAACCGGCTCGTGGAGCATCATCAGCGGTCCTGCGGGAGCATTGATCACCACGCCTTCGAGCGCTGCGACCACAATCACCAACCTCGCGGTAGGCACCCACACCTTCCGCTGGACGGTGAACAATGGCCCTTGCATTCCGCCGACCTCCACGGACGATGTGGTGATCCGCGTGTACGACCGTAACGCACCCGTTGCGAACGCTGGCCCCAACCAGAACCTGTGCGCGCCTGTTGCAAGCGTGACGCTCGCCGCCAACGCAGCAACGGCACCTGCGATCGGCACATGGACGCTGGTGAGCGGTCAAGGAGTATTCGCCAATGCCAACAGCCCAACCACCACGGTAACGGGCATGGCGATCGGCACGAACGTTTACCGGTGGACCATCGTGAATGGCCCATGCCCCGGAGCTATCACGTCAAGCACGGTTACCATCACGCTCTTCGATCCCTCTGTTGCGGCGGCCAATGCCGGTCCGGATCAATCGCTCTGCGGCGCCACAAGCACTGTTATGGCGGCCAACGCCGTTGCGGCGCCTGCCGTTGGCACATGGAGCGTGGTGAGCGGCACCGCCACCATCAGCAATCCGAATAGCGCCACCACCGCCATCACGGGGCTGGGTACGGGCAGCGTCACCTTGCGCTGGACGATCAGCAACGGGCCTTGCGGAAGCACGAACGACGATGTGGTGATCCTGAATTTCGACCCGAACAATCCTGTCGCCAACGCTGGCCCGGATCAGGAGATCTGTGTTCCTGTTGCGCCGAACGTGGTGTTCATGGCGGGTAGCCCGGTCACCTTCCCTGCGGTAGGCACATGGAGCGTTGTAAGCGGTCCGCCCGGCGCGGCCATCGCGAATGTGAATAGCCCGACAACGCAGATCGGGAACCTCACGGTTGGAACCTATGTGTTCAGCTGGACGGTTGACAACGGTCCATGCCCGAGCGGTATCACGACAGACAACATGACGGTGCGCGTGTTCGACTTCGGCAATCCCGCAGCGGATGCAGGCCCGGACATCTCGCTGTGCACCACTGATGGTACAGTGACCATGGCGGGCAGCAACCTGATCAGCCCGGCTACCGGCCAATGGACCTTGGTGAGCGGCACTGGTGTGATCACGAGCCCTGGCAGCCCCACCACGACAGTTATCGGCCTGCAAGTGGGCCAAAGCATTTTCCAATGGACCGTTAGCAACGGACCCTGCAGTGGTGTGACCACGGATCAGATGAGCATCTTCATCTACGATCCGAACAACCCGAACGCGAGCGCTGGACCGAACCAGGCTTTCTGCACACCGATCACCAGCACCACTATGGCCGGCAGCGCGGTCACATTCCCCGCGCAAGGCACATGGTCGCAAAGCGGCGGACCAGCAGCCACGATCGCCAGCCCCAACAGCCCCACCACGGCGATCACGGGATTGCAAGTAGGCGTGAGCCAATTCACCTGGACAGTGAACAATGGCGTGTGCCCCAACGGTGTCACCAGCAGCAGCATGACCATTACGCTGGCCGATGGTGATGCGCAGGCCGCCGCTGCCGGACCCGACCAGAGCGTTTGCGGCACGAGCAGCAGCGTGTTGATGGCGGCCAATGCGCCCACGGGTGTAGCTACCGCTAGTTGGAGCGTGGTTGCAGGAACCGGTTTCTTCAGCAACATCAACAGCCCCACCGCCACGGTAACGGGGATGAGCATTGGCTTGAACACATTCCGTTGGAGCATCGACAATGGCGCGTGCGGCATCACATCGGATCTGGTCGACATCTATGTGTACGATCCGAACAACCCAGTCGCGAATGCAGGTGCGGACCAGCAGCTGTGCACGCCCACCACGAGCACCACGCTCACGGGCAGCAATTTGATTTTCCCCGCAGTGGGCCAATGGACCTTGGTGAGCGGCAGCGGCACTATTGCCAACCCCACCAGCCCCAGCACGGGCGTGAGCGGCTTGAGCATCGGCGCGAACGTGTTCCAATGGCAGGTGAACAATGGCGCTTGCCCCAGCCCCATCACCACCGATCAGGTAACGGTGTTCGTTTACGATAACGATGCGGCCGCGGCGAATGCCGGACCCGATATCGATGTGTGCACACCCACTAACAGCGTGAGCATGGCTGCCAACAGTCCGGTTGGCGTAGCGGTTGGGACTTGGACGCTCACCGGCGGCGCGGGCGGCACGGTAACCAATCCGAACAACCCGAACACCACGATCACCAACCTGCCCGTGGGCACGCATACCTACGCTTGGACCATCGTGAACGGCAACTGCGCCACTACCAGCGATGAAATGGTTATTCGTGTGTTCAGCGCGCTGAACCCGAACGCCAACGCGGGCAACGATCAGCAGCTCTGCTTGCCTGCCACCACCACGACGCTGCAAGGCAGCAACGTGATAAGCCCGGCAACCGGGACGTGGACGCTGGTGAGCGGAAGCGGCACGCCCACCAACCCGGCTAACCCGAACAGCTTCGTGATCGGCTTGGCCGTTGGCGAGAACGTGTTCCAGTGGAACGTGAGCAATGGCCCTTGCGCCAACTCGCTCACAACGGATCTGGTGAGCGTATTCCTCTTCGATGATCAGCAGCCGCCTGCAGATGCTGGCGCCGACATTGAGATCTGCACGCCTGAGAGCGAAGTGACGCTCAGCGGCAACGATGTGATCTTCCCGGCAGAGGGCTTCTGGTTCCAAGTGAGCGGCTTCGGCACCATCACCGATCCGAGCGATCCCAACACCACAGTTACCGGTCTGCCTGTTGGCGAGCACATTTTCCGGTGGGAGATCAGCAATGGTCCTTGCGGCGTGACGAATGATGATGTCGCCGTGCGTGTGTACGATGTGAACAATCCTGTCGCGGATGCAGGGGCCGGATCAGGAGCTCTGCTTGCCGCAGACCAGCACCACCATGGCAGGCAGCAGCTTGATCTTCCCTGCCACGGGCCTATGGACGCTCGTGAGCGGACAAGGATCCATCGGCAGCCCCGGTTCGCCCACTACGGATATCACCAACCTGGCCGTTGGCGAGAACGTGTTCCAGTGGACGGTATTCAATGGCCCATGCAACGAGCCCACTGTTGATGTGGTGAGCATCTTCGTATTCGACGACCAGCAGCTTGATGCAGATGCTGGCGCGGATCAGAGCCTATGCACGCCAACGAACGTCACCACGCTGTTCGGCAATGCGCTCACCTTCCCCGCCACGGGCACATGGACCTTGGTGAGTGGGCAGGGCACCATCACTGATCCCGCTTCGCCGGTCACCACGGTTACCGATCTCGGTGTAGGCATCAATGTGTTCCGCTGGACGATCAGTAACGGACCGTGCCCCAACGGCCTCACGCAGGATGATGTGACCATCTTCCTGTTCGACCTGAACAATCCGCCCGCGAACGCAGGTCCGGATCAAGAGCTCTGCACGCCGCAGACCAGCACCAACCTCGCGGGCAATACGCCCACGGTGCCTGCTATCGGCACCTGGTCGCTGATCAGCGGGCAGGGCGATATCACTGATCCGAACGATCCGAACACGCTGGTGACGAACCTGGCCGTGGGTGAGAACATCTTCCAATGGATCTTCGACAACGGGCCTTGTGAGACCAGCGGCAGCAGCGATCTGGTGAGCATCTTCGTTTATCTCGATGAGAATCCTCTCGCGAACGCAGGACCAGATCAAGAGCTCTGCACGCCGAACATCACCAGCACCTTCCTGCAGGGCAGCGCCGTCACTTTCCCTGCGGTGGGCACATGGACATTGGTGAGCGGCACGGGCACCATCGCTCAGCCGAACAACCCCAACACGCAGGTATTCGATCTGGAGATCGGTTCCAGCGTATTCGAGTGGTCGGTTGACAACGGGCCTTGCGCAAGCGGCATCACCACCGATCAAGTGCTCATCGAGATCTTCGATGAGAACAATCCGAGCGCGAATGCAGGCGCTGATCAGAACCTGTGCACCAGCGATGGAACAACGGCTCAGTTGAGCGCCAGCGCGGTCACCTCGCCCGCGATCGGCACATGGACCCTTGTGCAGGGCCAAGGCACCTTCACGGATCCTAACGACCCCAACACCACGCTCACCAACATGGGCGTTGGCGTGATCGTGCTCGAGTGGTCCGTTGACAACGGCGCCTGCCCCAACGGTCTCACCAGCGACCAGCTCATCATCAACCTGTTCGACGAGAACAATCCGGTGGCCGATGCGGGTCCGGATCAAGAGCTATGCACGCCCACCGGAACAACGATCGCCACCAACCTGCAAGGCAGCGCGATCATTGTTCCGGCATCCGGCACATGGACCGTTGTGAGCAGCACTGGCATTGTCCTGAACCCGAATGACCCGAGCAGCGCTGTGGTCGGCCTTGGTGTCGGCGAGCACATCTTCCAATGGAGCGTGTTCAATGGCCCCTGCGACCCAAGCAGCACCACCGACATCGTGACCATCCGTGTTTATGATGAGAACAACCTCGATTCCGATGCGGGCCCTGATCAGCAAGTATGCACGCCGCTCACCAGCGCGACCATGGCTGGCAGCCCCATCATCTTCCCTGCTGTTGGAACATGGACGCTGATCAGCGGGCAAGGCGACATCGCCGACCCCAACGATCCGAACACGGACATCACCAACCTCGGCCTCGGGGTGAACGAGTTCCAGTGGGAAGTGTACAACGGCAGCTGCCCCAACAGCCTCACGAGCGACCTGGTGACCATCACCTTGTTCGATGCCCAAGCACCTGCGGCTGATGCCGGGCCCGATCAAGAGCTCTGCTTCCCGATGATGCAGCAACCATCACGGGTAATGCACCGGTTGGAGCCGCCGTTGGCACATGGACGATCGTGAGCGGGCCAGGCAACATCACCGATGCGGCCTCGCCAGTGACCACTGTGACCAACCTGCTCGTTGGCGAGACCATCGTGCGCTGGACCATCACCAGCGGCGTGTGCGTGACCACCGACGACGAGGTGAGCATCCGTGTGTACGACCCGAACAATCCGCCGGCTTTCGCGGGCCTCGATCAAGAGCTGTGCGTGCCGCAGGACAGCGTGTTCATGGCAGGCAGCTCGTTGATCTTCCCCGCGGTGGGCACATGGAGCGTGATCGCTGGTGCGGGCACGCCGGTGAATCCGAACGATCCGCTCACGCTGATCGAGCAGATCGCCATCGGTGTGAATACTTACCAGTGGAGCGTCTATAACGGTCCCTGCGGAAGCAGTCTCGATGAAGTGAGCATCACGCTCTACGATGACACCACTGCTGCGGCCAATGCTGGTCCGGATATCGAGCTGTGCCTTCCCATCACCGACACCTTCCTGCAGGGCGAGCAGCCACCTGCTCCGGCCGAAGGGACTTGGACCTTGATCGCGGGCACGGGCTTCATTGTGAATCCCAACGATCCCAACACGCAGGTCACCGGACTTTCGCAGGGAACCAACGTGTTCGTGTGGACCCTTGAATGGGACCCCTGCCCCAACAACGGCATACTCACCGATACGATGGAGGTGCGCGTGTACAACCCGAACGCGCCATTGGCCGATGCCGGTCCGGACCAAGCGCTCTGCGATGCAACCAGCACCACGATGGTGGGCAATGTGCCCGAGGTTCCCGGTGTTGGAACTTGGACTCAGGTGCTCGGCGCCCCTGCAACCATCGTATCGCCTAACGATGCCGCAACGGCGATCACCGGCCTAGGTGTTGGCAGCTATCAGTTCGTGTGGGAGATCTACAACGGCCTTTGCGGCTTCGGACCGCCTAGCCGCGACACCGTGCAGGTTGATATCTACGACGGCGACGCTCCTGCAGCGCAAGCCGGCAACGACATCAGCTGGTGCACGCCCACCAACAGCGCCGTACTCGTGGCCAATGATCCGGTATTCCCTGCGGTTGGCACCTGGACCTCGCTCTCCGGAACCGGCACCATTGCCGACCCGAACGACCCGAATACGGCTGTATTCAACCTCGGAGTGGGCCAGCACGATTTCCTGTGGACTATCGACAACGGCCCTTGCGGCAGCAGCAGCGACCAGATCAGCGTGTTCATCTACGACGGTGATCAGGCTGCAGCCAATGCAGGTCCCGATCAACAGTTGTGCACGCCCACGACGAGCTCGACCCTGGCCGGCAACAGCGTCACCTTCCCCGGAACGGGTCAATGGAGCGTGATCGCGGGCACGGGCGCATTCGCCGATGCGAGCAACCCCAATACGGGCGTCAGCGGCCTTAGCATCGGCACCAACACCTTCCGCTGGAGCATCACGAATGGTCCGTGCGGCGATACGCAGGACGATGTGACGATCACGGTGTACAACGATGCGCAACCATCGGCGAATGCCGGTGCGGATCAGCAGCTGTGCACGCCAACGAGCAGCACCAACTTGCAAGGCAGCGCGGTGACCTTCCCGGCAACCGGCAACTGGGTGTTCGTGCAGGGCAGTGCTACCCTCAGCAGCTCCAGGCAGTCCCAATGCAACACTCAGCGGTCTCACCGTTGGAACCTATGTGCTGCAATGGGTGGTCGATAACGGACCGTGCGGCACCAGCACCGACAACGTGACCATTGAGGTCTTCGACGGAACAGCGGCTCCGGCGGCGGCTGGTCCGGATCAATCGTATTGCACGCCCATCACGCAGCAAGTGAGCATGCTCGCCAGCGCGGTTGCTGCACCCGGCGTGGGTACATGGTCAATCGTAAGCGGCTCTGCAACCATCGCGCAGGACACCGATCCCTTCACTGTGATCACCAACCTGGGCCTTGGGGCCAACGTGTTCCAATGGACCGTTGACAATGGCGCATGCGGCACCACCAGCGATCAGATCACGATCATGGTGTACGACCACACCGTGCCTGCGGCGAATGCCGGTCCGAGCCAGCAGTTCTGCCAGGATGTGAGCACCACGACCCTCGGCGCAGTGCCCGCCACCAGCACCGCGAGCGGAAGCTGGAGCCTGTTGAGCGGCAGCGGCAACATTGAGCAGCCCGGCAACCCGAACAGCGCGGTCAACGGCCTTGCGCTTGGCTACAACGTGTTCCTGTGGACGCTGAACAACGGCGACTGCGGCACCACCACCGATACGATGACGGTGTATATCAAGGACTGCCTCACGATCAAGATCCCCGATGCCTTCTCACCCAACGGCGATGGCACCAACGACGAGTTCGTGATCACCAACATCGAGAGCTATCCGAACAACACCTTCCAGGTATTCAACCGCTGGGGCAACAAGGTGTACGAGGCATCGCCTTACACCAACAAGTGGGACGGCACCAGCCAGTTCGGATCGGCATTCAAGGAAGGACTGCCGGAGAGCACCTACTACTACATCCTGGACCTCGGCAACGGCAGCGATGCCTACACCGGATTCATCTACCTGCGACGCTAAATCATGCACGGGTGCGCGGTAACGTGCTCCAACAGATACACCGATGAAGATGAGAACCGCCAAACGATGGATCGGCAGCGCGCTGGGGATGCTCCTGGGCACCGTGCTCCTGGCCCAGCAGGACCCGCAGTTCACCCAGTACATGTTCAACATGCTGGCGCTGAACCCGGCCTACGCTGGAAGCAGCGACCGCATCAGCTTGAAGGCGCTGAGCCGCCACCAATGGGTGGGCTTCGAGGGCGCGCCCACCACGCAGACGCTCACCATACACAGCCCGGTATTCAACGAGAGCTTCGCGCTGGGCGGCACCATCATGCGCGATGCGCACGGACCCATCACGCAATACACCTTCATGGTCGATGCGGCCTATCGCATCTTCATGGGTGATCAGAAGCTCGCCTTCGGCCTCAAAGGCGGCCTCAACCTCTTCCAAGGGAAGTTCGCCGAGCTGAATCCGCAGACCGCGGGCGATCAAGTGTTCCAGCAGAACGTGAACTCGAAGCTCGATCCGCAATTCGGCTTCGGCATGATGTGGTACAGCGACCGCCACTATTTGGGCCTGAGCACTCCGAAGCTCCTGCGGACGGAATTCTTCAAGGAAGACTCCCTCGCCTTCGTGAGCTCGCCAGGGCAGCGCCCGCACTATTTCCTCACCGGCGGCTACGTGTTCGATCTCGGTCTCTACCACAAGTTCAAGCCCACCTTCCTCCTGAAAGCCGTGCAGGGCGCGCCCATGAGCTTCGACCTGAGCGCGAACGTGCTCTTCTATGAGAAGTTCTGGCTCGGCGCCATGTATCGTCACAAGGACAGCGTGGGCCTGATGGCGCAATACCACATCACCGACGATTTCACCGCGGGCTATGCCTACGACATCACGCTCTCGCCGCTGCGCAACTATAGCGGCGGCAGCCACGAGATCATGCTCGGGTATGAGTTCGGCAAGCGCGCCAAAGGAATCCGTTCACCACGCTACTTCTGATCATGAAGCAACGCATCCACATCCGGCTCGCCCTACTTGTACTGGCACTGGTGGCCGCACCAGCGCTGCGCGCGCAGAAGCTGCAGCAGCGCATGGCCGACCGTTACGCCGACGTTTTCGACTACAGCAGGGTGGCCGCCATATATGAGGACCTTGATGGCAAAGGCAAGAGCGACGCGGCCAGCCTGCGCCGTTTGGCTTTGGCTTACCGCAAGCTCGGCAACGCCCCCGCTGCTGAAGGCGCCTATCGCCGATTGATGATCACGCCCGGCCGCAATGCCGATGACATCCTCAACTTCGCTGATCAGCTGCGCGCCAATGGCAAGTACGGTGAAGCACTGGAGCAATATGCCATCTATGCGAAGGAGCGTCCGGACGATATGCGGGCACAAGGCTACCTGCGCAGTGAGAACCTCTTTTATAGGTTGAAGCGCGACAGCACCAGCGCTACCATCCGCCAACTCCCCATCAATAGCGCGGATGCCGATCTGGGCGCTACCGTGATGGAGGAGCTGCTTGTCTTCAGCAGCGCGCGCGGCGATGGCGCCGGCGGCCGCCGCATGTACGCTTGGGACGATCAGCCCTTCCTGAACCTGCACACGGCGCTGCTGAAAGGGGAGACCGCTGAAGACCCGATCGTGATGCGCAATGATGTGAACAGCCGCTACCACGATGGCATCGCCAGCTTCGATTCACTGGCCAAGCGCATGTACTTCACCCGCAACCAGTATTACTACGGAGAGGTGAAGCGGAGCGAGCGCGGCGAGCTCAATCTGGGCATCTACTTCACCGACGTTGTGAACGGCGAGTTCGGCCAGCTCGAATGGAGCAACCTCGTGCCCTTCGAGCATAACGATGAGAACTTCAGCACCGGTCATCCGCGCGTGAGCCCCGATGGCCGCCGACTCTATTTCGTGAGCGACCGTCCCGGCGGGATCGGCGGCACCGACATCTGGTTCTGCGACAACCTCGGCAACCAATGGGGCGTGCCGCAGAATCTCGGCCCCAAGGTGAATACGCCGGGCGATGAGCTGCATCCGTACATCGCCGCGAACAACACGCTCTACTTCGCCAGCACGGGCCATCCGGGCCTCGGCGGTCTCGACCTCTTCTACACGCGCATCGGCGTGAACGGCCCGGGCAACGTGTTCAACATGGGCTATCCCATGAGCACGCGCTTCAATGATCACGGCCTACTGCTCATCAACGACAGCACGGGCTTCTTCAGCAGCGATCGAGCCGGCGGCCAAGGCAGCGACGACATCTATGGCTGCACCATCAGGCCGCCCATGATCCACCTCGCGGGCATCGTGATCGACAAGAACACACGCGAGCCCATCGAGGGCGCCACCATCCTGCTCAAGGATGAGAAGGGCCAGCATGTGAAGCGCGCGCAGCTCGAGACCCTCGCTGGCGGCAAGTTCCGCATGGAGGCCGAGTACCACGAGAAGTACCTGCTGGTGGCCACGGCCAGCGGCTACTACCAGACCGAGCTGGCGATCAGCACCAACGAGGATCCGCTGGAGGATATCGTGGTGGAAATGGTGAAGTACGACTATGCCGCCGAGGGCACCGTGTTCGACGGCGAGACGAATGCTCCGTTGGCCGGGGCCACCGTGGTGCTCACCGATGCCAAGGGCGAAGAAGTCGGCCGCGTGACCACCGATGCCACCGGCACTTACCACTTCCCCTTGCTGAAGGACAGCGACTACAAATTGCAGGCGGAGAAGGATGGCTACTTCAAGCAGAGCGCTCGCATAACGACCAAGGGCAAGCCCAGCGCGATCATCGTGACGGATTTCCGCCTCTTCCCGCTGAAGGTGGATCAAGTGGTGCGCCTGGAGAACATCTTCTACGACTACAATAAGTCGAACATCAGGCCCGATGCAGCGGTGGAACTGGATAAGCTGGTTCAGACGCTCAACGACAACCCGACGGTTCGCATTGAGCTGAGCAGCCACACCGATTGCCGCGGCAAGGACGCATACAACCTGAACCTCTCCGAGAAACGCGCGAAGAGCGCCGTGGAATACTTGATCAGCCAAGGCATCGCGAAGGGCCGCTTGGTGAGCAAGGGCTACGGCGAGAGCAAGCCGAGCGAGACCTGCGTTTGCGAGAAGTGCAGCGAGGATCAGCACCAGAACAACCGTCGCACCGAGTTCAAGGTGCTGAGCAAATAGCCTTCACCGTTATGGTCCGGGGTTAGGGGACCAAAGGGGGACGGACGGGTTGAGGCGTAAGCCGAGGCCCGTTCGTCGTTTTCAGGAGGTAGCGAAAGATCCGCCTCGAAAAGATGCTACGCCCAAACTGGCGATCCCTCGGAGCAATTCCTGCACATCTCGATGCTGCTTCGTGAATGAAGCAGCGAGCGGCGGAACGTGTTGTAGGCATCGCTGCGCCACAGCTCGTTGAAACCATGCGTGCGCAGATCGCCAAGCACATGGTGCGCGTCCTTGTCGAAGCAGCAAGGGACCACGCGGCCATCCCAAGTGATCACGCAACTGTGCCACATCTTCCAGCAATTGTCCTCCAATCTGCTCTTCACTTCCCACACGCCCTGCGCATTGCGGCGGTAGCGCGCGTACTTGTCCTGCACGGGTATGAGCGGATGATCGTCCTTGGGGTCGTAGATCTGCGCGGTCTTCAGCCATAGCTCATCCACGCCCAGTTCGCGCCAGTTTGCGCGCCTCGGAATCTGGTGCTCGTTGGGTTTCACCACCAGGAACTGGAACACCACATGCGGCGTGCGGCTCTTCAGCCTGCGCTTCCACGCCACGATCCTGCGCGTGCCCTCGATCACTTTGGCGAGCTCGCCTTCGCGGCGGTACTGCTCGTAGGTCTCCTGTGTTGTGCCATCGAGCGAGATGATGAGTCGCGATAGGCCGCTGCGCACGGTGGCTTCGGCGCTGGCGTCGTCGATGAAGTGCGCATTGGTGCTGGTGGCGGTGTAGAGGCCGCGGTCGTGGGCATGCCGCACCATGTCGAGGAAGCGCGGGTTGATGTAGGGCTCACCCTGGAAATAGAAGGTGAGGGCCCAGAGGTCGGGCGCCAGCTCATCGATCACGCGCGTGAAGAGCTCCTGTTTCAGGTTGCCGGTGGGGCGTGTGAAGCTGCGCAGACCGCTCGGGCATTCGGGGCAGCGCAGGTTGCAGGCCGTGGTGGGCTCGAAGCTGATGCTGAAGGGCATGCCGCCGATGCGCGGCTCCTTGCTCCGCTTGGCACGTTGGAAGCTGGTCCATAAGGCGGCGGCGTTGCGCAGGCGGCGCGGCGTGGCGTACCGGCTCCATTCGTAGGCATCACGCGCGCGTGCAAGCATCTGTCTAGGCCCCATGGGCTGGTGGGGCAAGGTATAGGCGGTGCGCCTCCAGCCTTTGCATTGATCACATCCGTTCGTGGTGCAGGGCGCCTCTTTATCGACCAAACATCGACTGCCCGGGTCAACGGTCCACACGACTCGGGGGCATTCGTGCATTCATCCGCGAACACGCATCTTTAGCCTTTCACATCATCCATGATCGCGTCCCGGACTTTGCTGAGTGCCCGAGCATTCGTCCTTTTCGTGTTGCTGTGCGGCTCGGTCCCTTCGATGCACGCTCAGCCATACACCGTCAAGGCGGTTTACGATTCGCTCGACACGCGCCACGACTTGAAGCGGCCCTTGATCGAGCGTTACTTCATCACAAGCAATCATCACTGGGCCTGTTTCAATCGGGGACTGATCGCTGAGGCGAGGATCACCTCCAAGGAAGAGCTTGAGCTGGCTGAGCAGCTCGGCATCGATAGTCTGCTCGCGACCGCCTCGCACCATGTGGGCGATGCCTTCAACGGGTCGGCGGATGCGGCTTTGCAGTTGAAGTATTTCTATCAAGGCCTGGAGTATGCGCAACGCTCCGGCATTCCGAACTATATCGGCACCGCGCAGAAGCAGATCGCCACCGTACGCCTATGCCCGTTCCTATTACATGTTGGGATCAGCATACGCGGCGAAGCGCGAACGCCAGCTGGCCGATGTCCATTTCGCACGCGCGATCGAGGTGGCGGATTCCTTCCAGGTGATGATCCCGCTCTTTGGTTCCTTGTTGGGCCGGGGCCAGATGCAATTGGAGGCGGGCGACATCCCCGCTGCCATTGCTGACGGTAGGCGTGCCTTGCTCGTGAGCAGCAACGGGGGCAACCTCGAAGGCTTGGTGGGTGCATCAGACCTCTTGCGCCGATCCTTCAAGGCGCTTGGGGAAACCGACAGCGCGTACCACTACTTCGAGCTGCGCGTGATGTACGCCGACAGCCTGATCAACGCCACCAACCTGAACAAGCTGCAGAACATGGCTTTCGCGCAGGAGCTGAAAGAGCGCGAGGTGGCTAAGGCGAAAGAGGATGAACAGGCGACCCGCTCCCGCAACATCCAGTTCGGGATCATCGCCCTCATTGTGATCACCCTCGGCATTTTCCTGCTCGTGCTCAGCCGCACCGCTATTGTAGGTGCGAGGACCATCAAGAACCTCTCGCTCATCGCGCTGCTGCTCTTCTTCGAGTTCATCAACCTGCTGGTGCATCCGTTCCTCGGCGAACTGACGCACCACTCACCGCTGCTCCTGCTGTTGTGCATGGCGGCAATCGCCGGTTTGCTCATTCCGCTGCACCATCGCATGGAGCACTGGATCACCAACATGCTCGTGAGTAAGAACAACCGCGTGCGGTTGGAGGCGGCAAGGAGGACGATCGAGGAATTGGAATCGCGAACGGAAGAGCGCCCAACGAACTAGCGCATGCAAGCCACAAGGGACCGAATGAAGTCACTGCGGATCGGGCTGGTCGCCGTCATGCTCGGCATGTTGCCGTCGGTGGGCCACGCTCAATTCGTTATCGCCCAATTGGACACGCTCGATGTGCGGCATGACAAGTCGCAGTCCATAGACGTCCGCCTCGAAGCAGCAAAGGACCACGCCATCGCTTGTTTGTACGCCGGGCGCGCCGAAGAACTGCGGAGCACAGCACTGTTCATGCTGGATCTGGTGCCCGAAGCGAAGGAGGACTCGACGCTGGGCCAGACCTACCTGATGGTGAGCTACTCGTGCAAAGAGAGTGACCCCGGCAAGGGCCTGGAATACATGCACAAGGGGCTGGAGCATGCGGAGCGGAGCGCGATGCCCGGCCTGATCGGCTGGGTGGAGAAGGAGATCGGCGTCTTGTACAAACAGATGGGGCAGTTCCGCGAAGCGATCAACTGGATGAAGCGTGCAGAGGGGCATGTGAAGGGCTGGGTGGAAGTGAACCGCACGCATTGCCATTTGAGCGAGGCGTATGCAGCCATCGGCCTGTTGGACTCTGCCATGTTCCATGCGCAGGCGTCCAACATCATTACCTCCGCGGCGATGGATCCATACGGCTACGCCCGTTCGCAGCTGGTGCTGGGCAAAGCCTACACTGCCAAGAATGAGTTGGACATGGCCGAGCTCTTCTTCCGGAAGGCGATCGCCGTTTGCGATTCGTTCGGCGTGGTGCGGGTGATGCCTGTTGCGCTAGTGGGTGCGGCCCATGTGCGGCTTTCCGCCGGCGACCCTAACACTGCGGTCGGTCTTGGCCAGCGTGCCCTGGCTGTTGCCGAGCGCTCGGAGAACCTGCCCTCCTCCATCGAGGCCACTCACCTGTTGGAACGAGCCTATCACGCCGCAGGCAAGCCAGACAGCGCTTACCTCATCCTGAAACTGCATGCCACCTTGCAGGACAGCCTGGTGAGCGCCGAGAAGCTGAGCAAGGTGGAGAACATGCGCTTCGGCCAGCAGTTGAAAGCCAAGGAAGAGGAACAAGCGCGCATAGAGGCCGAGCAGGAACGCTCCCGCAACATCCAGTTCGGGATCATCGCGCTCATCGTCATTACGCTCGGCATCTTCCTGCTCATCTTCAGTCGCACGGCGGTTGTTGGCGCCAAGGCCATCAAGAACCTCTCGCTCATCGCGCTGCTGCTCTTCTTCGAGTTCATCAACCTGTTGGTGCATCCGTTCCTTGGAGAACTTACACATCACTCGCCGATCCTCATGTTGCTGTGCATGGCCGCGATCGCCGGGCTGCTGATCCCGCTGCACCACCGCATGGAGAAGCTGATCACCAACATGCTTGTATCGAAGAACAACCGCGTGCGCTTGGAAGCGGCGCGGAAGACGATCGAGGAGTTGGAGGGAAGTCGCGGAGAAACGAACGCAAGCTGATCGCCATGAATGCAAGGAAACTTCAGCAACGAACCGTATCCATGGTGTTCAGACCACTCGTTCTGCTAATCGGCATCGGTTGTATAGGACAACTGCGCGCCCAACCGCTCGACACGCTCTTTGTCAGGCTGCGCGGCCTGCCGGTCGATTCACTGGAAGCACGCGAGCGGGCAGCGACCGACCCCCGGATGAAGATGGTTGCCATCAACAGGCTTACCGGTCAGTACGCTTTTCTCGGTCGCACGGAGGACTGCATGAAGGCAGCGATGCGCGGACTTGAGTTGGCAGAAACGACCAAGAACGACACGCTGCTCGCCCTGGCCCACTTCGGTATCGGAGTGGCGTTCACCAGGCTCAGCGATGTGAACGGGGCGCTGAGGCACTTCAACATCGCCTTCGATGGCTACCAGCAGATCGGGGACAGCATGCGCATGAGCCTGACCTGCAAGGAGACCGCGATCGTGTACCAGCAGGTCGGGGATATCGATGGCACCTTGCGCTACATGCGGAAGGCACAGGCCTATGGCTTGGGTCAAGGGATCCACGGGCGTTCGATGACGATCCTGGCAAGGTGCCACATGGATCGCGGCGATCTGGACTCCGCGCTCTACTATGCCCGCCTGGCTGATGTCATGAAGGCGCCCGGCACGGATCCGTACGGCTACGCCGGCTACAAGCTCATCATGGCTAATGTGCATGCTGCGCGTGGTGAGGGCGATGTGGCCGAACCCTACTACAAGAGAGCATTGGCGGTGGCGGATTCAGCTAGAACGCTGGATGCGCTGATAGGTGGTTCGGCCGGGTATGCGAAGCTGCTCATTGGCCAGGGGCGCGCTGCTGAGGCGCTTGACTGGGCGCGCAAGGGATTCTCGGCCACCGACGAAGTGCGGCTGCCAGTTCTCATGATCAAGTCCACCACGGCCTTGTCGGAAGCCTTTGCCGCGAATGGCATGACTGATAGCGCGCTGGTGTATTCTCGGATCGCTCATGCCTGGCGCGATTCGCTCACGGCCTTGCAGAACAGGAGCCAGCTTCAGAACCAGTTGTTCACGCAGGAACTGAAGGACCGTGAGGATGCGAAGGCCCGCGAGGAAGCCAAAGAAGAACGCTCCCGCAACATCCAGTTCGGCATCATTGCGCTCATCGTCATCACGCTCGGGATCTTCCTGTTGGTCTTCAGCCGCACAGCGGTGGTTGGAGCCAAGGCGATCAAAAACCTCTCGCTCATCGCGCTGCTGCTCTTCTTCGAGTTCATCAACCTGCTGGTGCATCCGTTCCTCGGTGAACTGACGCACCACTCACCGCTGCTTCTGCTGCTCTGCATGGCCGCCATCGCAGGCTTGCTTATTCCGCTCCATCACCGCATGGAGCACTGGATCACCAACATGCTCGTGAGCAAGAACAACCGGGTGCGGTTGGAAGCGGCGCGGAAGACGATAGAAGAACTGGAGGCGAGGCCAAATAACACCAATCCGAGCTGATGGGAATGATGAGGAGTACCCTTCAAGAACGATCGGTCAGGAGACTGTTCATGCTGTTCTGCGCGGTTGTCAACATGACCGCCATCGGGCGCTTGCATGCCCAGCCGTTCGATACGCTCGTCGCCCGGATCAGTGACCTTCCAGTGGACACCTTGATCATCCGCGAGAAGGCCACGGAAGATCCCCGCATGAAGGTCGCGTTGCTCGCACGGCTGGCCGTGAAACTCCTCTACGTCAATCGTCAGGATGAATGCATGTCCACCGCGCTCCGGATGTTCGAGATAGCGGGACCGACCGGTAACGATACACTTATCGGAAGGGCGCAGCTATCCATCGGGTTCTCCTTCGTGATCGCCAATGAGGTGAACGGCGCATTGAAGCACTTCAACCTTGCGCTCGATCACTTTACGAGCGCGCGTGATAGCATCTGGATGGGTGCGACCTGCAAGGAGCTCGCCGTGCTCTATCAACGTGTGGGCGACAACGATGGTGCCATGCGCTACATGCGCAAAGCGCTGGCTTTTGGCATGCCCCCTGGGATACGTTCGCGAGGGCTGTCAACAATAGCCCGGGTCTTCATGGACCGAGGCGAACTCGATTCCGCGCTCTACTACACCAAGCAAGTGGAAATGGTCAATACGCCCGGCGAGGACCCTTGGACCTACGCCTTTTCCAACGGTGCGCTTGCAGCGGTTTATGCCGCCCGGCATGAGGCCGATCTAGCCGAACTGCATTTCAAGCGCGCGATCGCCGCCGCGGATTCCTTCCAACTGCCGCTTCCCCTTGTTCAGTTCGCCGCGGGGTATTCTTCCTTGCTCTTGGAGCAGGGCCGCACAGCGGAGGCGCAAGCCATTGCGCAGTTGGGTTTCCGCTCTGCGAATGGGGTTCGCAATCCGAACATCCTGGAGAAAGCCGCTGAAGCCTTGGCGGATGCGTTCAAGGCGGACGGCTTGGCCGATAGCGCATTCTACTACGCGAAGTTGTGCATCGCCTACCGCGACAGTGTGATCGCCACACAGAACCGCAGTCAGCTGAAGACCCAGCTCTTCGCGCAGCAGCTCAAGGACATGGAGGATGCGAAGTTGCGAGCGGAGAAAGTTGCCGCCCGTTCCCGCAACATCCAGTTCGGCATCATCACGCTCATCGTCATCACGCTGGGGATCTTCCTGCTTGTGCTCAGCCGCACGGCTTTGGTAGGCGCTCGAGCCATCAAGAACCTCTCGCTCATCGCGCTGCTCTTGTTCTTCGAGTTCATCAATCTACTGGTGCATCCGTTCCTTGATCGCATCACCGACCACTCACCGATCCTGACGCTGTTGTGTATGGCTGCCATCGCAGGTTTGCTGATCCCGCTGCACCACCGCATGGAGAAGCTGATAACCAACATGCTGGTGAGCAAGAACAACCGGGTAAGGTTGGAGGCGGCGAGAAGGACGATAGAGGAGTTGGAATCAACCAACGCAAAGTCAGAAGGATGAAGCTCTTTCAGATGATCCGGGCTCTGATGCTCGTGCTCACTTTGTTGATACGAGGAGAAGTCGGTGCTCAGAAACTCGGCATCGAGTCACGATACGATTCTCTCGACACCCGGCACGACATGTCACGCCCGATGCTCGAGCGATTCTGGATCACGGTGAACCATGCTTGGGCGTGTTACTACAGAGGTGAACGGACGGCCTCAACACGGGCTGGCATGGATGCACTTGGATTGGCCGATTCCCTTGGCGTGGATACCCTGGGAGCTGAAGCGTATCTGGTCCTTGGCAATTCGACCGGTGGATCCGCCGACCCCGAGGTCGCGATGAAGCACTTTTACCGGGCACGCGCCCTTGCCGAGAAGGCAGGCAGCCGGGAGTATTCAGGTGTGGCGGACAAGGAGATCGGCGTTGTATACAGGCTGATGGAGGACTATCCACGTAGTCTTGAGCTGCTGAAGAAGGCGATTGTGAACGTGCGCTCGATGCTGGAGGTGAACCGCACCTACTGTCAATTGAGCGACACCTATCGTTTCATGGGTCAGGCCGACTCGGCCCTGTACTACGCCCATCGATCGAACACCATCCGGGAGCCTGAGGAGGATCCCTATGGCTATGCGCGATCCTACTACACCTTGGGTGCGGCCTATGCGGCCAAGGGCGACCGCGTTCTTGCCGAGGTGCATTTCACGCGTGCGATCGAAGTGGCGGATTCCTTTGAAGTGGTGATACCGCTGATCCAAGCCCTCGGGGGGCGAGGGCGTATGCGCCTGGAGATCCAGGATCTCCCCGGAGCCATCACCGACGGGCGGCGGGCCCTGGCGGTTAGCCTTGCCTTCGGTCATTTAAGCTTGACGGCCAGGTCTGCTGATCTCTTGCGTGCGGCCTACAAGGCGCAGGGTCGCCTGGATAGTGCCTTTCATTACTCGGAGATGAAAGCGCTGTTCAACGACAGCCTGAAGACCACCGGGAACATGATCAAGCTTCAGAATATGACCTTCGAGCAGGACCTTAAAGAGCGGGAGGAGGCTAGGCTCCTGGAAGTAGCCGCCACAGAACGCTCCCGCAACCTCCAGTTCGGCATCATCGCCCTCATTGTGCTCACGCTGGGCATCTTCCTGTTGGTGTTCAGTCGCACAGCGGTGGTGGGAGCCAAGGCCATCAAGAACCTCTCGCTCATCGCGCTGTTGTTGTTCTTCGAGTTCATCAACCTGCTGGTGCATCCGTTCCTTGATCGCATCACCAACCACTCGCCGATCCTGATGCTGTTGTGTATGGCTACCATCGCAGGTTTGCTGATCCCGCTGCACCACCGCATGGAGAAGCTGATCACCAACATGCTCGTGAGTAAGAACAACCGGGTAAGGTTGGAAGCGGCAAGAAGGACGATCGAGGAGTTGGAGGGAGCAGGAAAGACGGATCCTGTGGGTTAGGCCCGCTTCAGCTCCTTCATCGCCGCCTTGATGAAGCCTTCTTTGTCCATCTTCACCTCCTTCAGCATGGCCTTGCGGTCGGCGGGGATCGGGAAGTACTTCTCCGCCCAGAGGTTGATCTCGATCATGATGGGAAGCAGGTCCACACCCATCGGGGTCAGCTTGTACAGCACCTTGGCCTTGCTGTCCGGGTGGTCCAGTTTCTCTATCAGCCCGCTCTGCTCCAATAGCTGCAACCGTGCGGCGAGGATGTTGGTGGCGATACCCTCGGGCGCTTTCAGGAGTTCGCCGTAGGTGAGCTGCTTCGCGAGGAACAGGTCACGGATGATCAATAGGGACCACTTGTCCCCCCAGATGTCCAGGGAGCGGCTCACAGGGCAGTCGGAACGCAGGGTCTTCATCGGCTCGAAGTATCGATGGCGAAGATAGTACTTGCAAAGAGCAAGTAAAGCAGTACGTTTGCGCTTGCAAAAGACAAGTGACATTCCGACGAACCATCGAACAAGGAACCATGAAGGCTTACATCATCGACAAATACAAGAGCGCCGACGGCGGGCGCATCGCCGATATGCCGGAACCCGAACTGCGGCCCGGAGATGTACTGGTGAAGGTCCACGCAGCTGGCCTGAACGTGCTGGACTCGAAGATCAGGACCGGCGAGTTCAAGCTCATGCTGCCTTACCGGTTCCCGCTGATCATGGGCAACGATGTGGCCGGCGTGGTGGTGAAGGTGGGGGCCATGGCGAAGCGGTTCAAGGTCGGTGATGAAGTGTACGCGCGGCCGGACAAGGACAGGATCGGCACGTTCGCCGAGTTCATCGCCATGGACGAGGCCGATGTCGCTTTGAAACCGAAGTCGCTCACCATGGAAGAAGCGGCGTCCATTCCGTTGGTCGGCTTAACGGCCTGGCAAGCACTGGTGGAAATGGCCAACGTGAAGAAGGGACAGAAGGTCTTCATCCAAGCGGGCTCGGGTGGCGTGGGCACCTTCGCGATCCAACTGGCCAAACACCTGGGTGCAACCGTGGCCACTACCGCCAGTGCAGCGAATGCCGCGTTGGTCAAGAGCCTCGGCGCCGATGTGGTGATCGACTACAAGACGCAAGACTTCGAGACCACCCTGCGCGACTACGACGTGGTGCTGAACAGCCAGGACGGAAAGACACTGGAGAAGTCGCTGCGCATCCTCAAGCCGGGCGGGAAGCTTATCTCCATCACAGGCCCACCCGATGCCGCGTTCGCGAAGGAGCTTGGTGCGCCTTGGTATGTGGAGTTGCTCATGAGCGCGCTGAGCGCAGGCGTGCGGAAGAAGGCGAAGCGTTTGAAGGTCGGCTACCGATTCCTCTTCATGAAGGCGAGTGGTGCCCAGCTGGAGCGGATAACTGCGCTCATCGATGCCGGCACCATCCGGCCGGTCATGGACAAGGTGTTCCCGTTTGCGGAGACCAAGGAAGCACTGGCCTACATCGAGACGGGTCGTGCGAAAGGGAAGGTGGTGGTGAAGGTGCAGTAGACAACAGCAAGCAGCACAACACGATGCACAATGGACACGCGATCACACACCACCTACGCCACCGTCCCAACGCAGTTCATCACTGCTGCCAACGGGGTCAAATTCGCTTACCGCAGGCAAGGCGAGCGACAAGCCGTACCCATCATTTACTTCAATCACCTCACCGCCAACCTGGACAACTGCGATCCGCGCGTCATGGATGGCTTGGCCGCCAAGCATGAGATCATCTCCTTCGACTATCGCGGCGTGGGATCCACCTCGGGCACCGATGCAACGTCCATTCAGGACATGGCCAAGGACAGCCTCGCTTTCATCAAGGCGTTGGGCTACACACAAGTGGACATCATCAGCTTCTCCATGGGCGGCTTCATCGCGCAGGAACTGATGGAAATGGAACCGACATTGGTGCGAAGGATCGTGCTCGCCGGCACCGGCCCACGCGGCGGTAAAGGAATCAGCGATGTCGTGGGCCTTACCTATTGGGACATCGTCAAGGGCCTTTTCACCTTTCGCGATCCCAAGTTCTATTTGTTCTTCACCACCACGACGAACGGAAAGAAAGCGGCGCGCAACTTCCTCGCTCGCTTGAAAGAGCGCACCAAGGACCTCGACATTCCTGTTGGTGTCCGATCGCTGCGCGCACAACTCAACGCGATCCGCACGTGGGGACACGAACAGCCCGCCGATCTCTCCGTGTTCAAGCTGCCGGTGCTCGTCATCAACGGCGACAACGACCGCATGGTGCCCACACCGAACTCGTACGACATGGCGAAGCGCTTCCCGAACGCTAAGCTCCACATCTATGAAGAGGCCGCGCATGGCGCCGTGTTCCAGCACCATGAGGATTTCGTGAAGCGGGCTTTGGGGTTCTTCGCTGCCTGAAGCGATTAAAGAAACGGTTAGGGCGTTACTGGTCTAGGCGGCCACCCCAACAACACTCACCATCGCCGCCTTCGCCGCATCCACAGCCAGCTCCGCGCTAGCGAGGTTTTGCGAAGCGATGGCAGGGTTCTTCGCATCCAGCAGCACGCTGATCATCAACGTCCCCTGCTTCGCTTGCACCGTGAACCGCCTCGGGTGCGCTCCATCAGTATTGCAAGTGTGAATGAACCGGCAGGCTTCACCGTCGGATCTCGAATCCCGTCTCCGTCGATACTGTGTCAACCATTGGCGCAAGGCGATCCGATCCGTCCGGGTAAAGACGGTGTCAACTCCCAATTCGCCCAACTCACCGGTATTCATCGAAACAACGAGCGTGTCGTTGGTCTCCACCAGAAAGGCGCTGCGTTCATACACGCCGCCGTGGTGGTCGTTCTCGGCAAGGGAGAACCAATGGGGCAGCTTCGAGCATCCATCGAAGAGGGTGAGCGTTAGATACCGCACCGCATGGTCGCACTCGGGAGAACTGTTCAGGACAAGGAGCCCCAAGCGAGATTCCCTTATCAAGATCTTGCCTATGACCCACGCAGAATCACTTTCCGTCATTCTCCTGTCGTGAAGGGCTTGGAAACCTTCCGCATCCAAGCTGATCCAATTCGGATCAATCGTCTTTTCAACGTAGTTCAGGTCGAACTGGCGTTCCGTTATCACAGGAGCGCTTCCAATGACCTCGCACAGATCAGAAGGGGATGAGGGCAGGCGAGGATAACCAAGTTGACTCAGCACGAGCGGCACACAGGTCAACAAGGTCAGGGAGGGCTTCATGCCAATTGGTTCAGGTGTTGGTTGAACGATCTACGGACCAAGTTCTTATGCTGCAACGTTCACCCCCACAACGGATTCCATCGCCGCCTTCGCACCCTGAACGTTCTTCACATCCTGCACGCTGATCCGCAAAGTCCCCGCCTTCTCGTACACCTTGAAGCGTCGTGGTTGCGCTTGCACGGCGCGAAGTACTGCGTTGAAGCCATCGCCCTCGAAGAACGGGTGCTTTTGATCCGCGATGAAGGTGCCGATGAGCGTGCCCTTCTTCAGCACCATCTTCTCCAGGCCCATGCGTTGCCCCAGCCAGCGCAGGCGGATGCCTTCGAGCAGTTCGTTCACCAGCGGTGGGATCGGGCCGAATCGGTCGGTGACCTCCGTGGTGAACTTCTGCAGTTCCGCTTCGTCCTTGATGTCGTCCAGCCTGCGGTAGAGCGCAAGGCGTTCGGCGGTCTCGCTCACGTAGCTGTTGGGAATCAGCATGGTGAGATCGGTCTCGATGATGCAGTCGTCGCTCTGGTCGCGGCGTGATCCGCGGGCGAGTGCGTGGCTGCCTTCCTGGGCATCGTCGAAGAGGTCCTTAAAGTGCTGGTCCTTCAATTCGCGCACGGCCTCCTCCAGGATCTTGTGGTAGGTCTCGAAGCCGATGTCGTTGATGAAGCCGCTCTGCTCCGCGCCGAGCAGATCGCCCGCACCGCGGATGTCGAGGTCTTTCATCGCGATGTGGATGCCGCTGCCCAGGTCGCTGAACTGCTCGATGGCTTGCAGGCGTTTGCGGCTGAGGTCGGGGAGCAGGTGCGGGCTCGGCGCGAGCAGGTAGCAGTAGGCCTTTTTGTTGCTGCGCCCCACGCGACCGCGCAATTGGTGCAGATCGCTCAGACCGAAGTTCTGTGCCTCGTTCACGATGATCGTGTTGGCGTTCGGGATGTCGAGGCCGTTCTCCACGATGGTGGTGCAGACGAGAATGTCGGTGTTGCCTTCGATGAAGTCCATCATCACTTCCTCCAACTTGTGGCCTTCCAGTTGACCATGACCAACGCCCACGCGAGAACCGGGTACGAGCTTCCGGATCATGTCGGCGATGAACTCGATGTTCTTCACCTTGTCGTGCAGGAAGTACACCTGGCCGCCGCGTGAGAGTTCATACTCGATCGCACCGCGTATCGTCACTTCATCGTACGGCTGCAACATCGTGCTCACCGGATACCGGTTCGGCGGCGGCGTGCTGATAATGCTCAGGTCACGCGCGCCCATGAGGCTGAATTGCAAGGTGCGCGGAATCGGTGTGGCGGTCAGTGTCAGCGTGTCCACCGTCGCGCGCAACGTCTTCAATTTGTCCTTCACGTTCACGCCGAACTTCTGCTCTTCGTCGATGATCAGCAGGCCGAGGTCCTTGTACACAACATCCTTGCTCACCAAGCGGTGTGTGCCGATGAGGATATCGATCTTTCCTTCCTTCAGGTCCTTGAGGATCTGCGTCTGCTGCGCGCTGCTGCGAAAACGGTTGATGTAGTCCACGCGCACGGGTAGCCCTTTCATGCGGGCCGAGAAGCTCTTCCAGTGCTGCAACGCGAGGATCGTGGTTGGCACGAGCACTGCTGCCTGCTTGCCATCGCACACCGCTTTGAACGCGGCACGTATCGCCACTTCCGTCTTTCCGAAACCGACATCGCCGCAGACCAGTCGATCCATCGGCGTGCTCTTCTCCATGTCGCGCTTCACGTCCTGCGTGGCCTTCAGCTGGTCGGGTGTGTCTTCGTAGATGAAGCTCGCCTCGAGTTCGTGCTGCAGGTAGTTGTCCGGCTGGAACGCGAAGCCCGGTTTGCTTTTGCGTTGCGCGTACAGCTTAATCAGGTCGAAGGCGAGCGCCTTCACCTTGGCCTTGGTCTTCTCCTTCAGGTTCTTCCACGCGGGCGTGCCGAGCTTGCTGATGTTCGGTGCCTTGCCGCTTTCCTCGCCGCTGTACTTGCTCACGCGGTGCAGACTGTGGATGCCCACGTATAGGATGTCGTTGTCGCGGTACTTCAGGCGGATGGCTTCTTGCATGGAGCCGCCCGCGTCGATGGTCTCCAATCCGCTGAAGACACCGATGCCATGGTCGATGTGTACCACCAGGTCGCCGGGCTTCAGTTGCGTGAGCTCCTTCAGCGTGAGCGCCTGCGAGTTCTTGCGGAAACCCTCTTTCAACCGATAGCGGTGGTAGCGCTCGAATATCTGGTGGTCGGTGTACAGTGCCAGCTTCAGCTCGGGGTCGATGAAGCCTTCGTGCAGATCAAGAACAAGAGGCGTGAAGGCCACCTCATGCTCCATATCATTGAAGATCGTGTAGAGCCGTTCGCTCTGCTTCGCGCTGTTGCAGGCGATCAGGTTGGTGTAGCCCGCGTTCTGCTTGTTGTGCAGGTCGCCGCTGAGGACCTTGAACTCTTTGGCGAACGTTGGTTGCGGCCTCTGCTGGAAGTCAACGATTACAGAGGATTGCTGATTCGCTGATTCCTGATTCGCGCTGCGGAGGAAGACCTTGCGGAAGCCGAGTGTGCTCTTGATCGATTCCGTGTCGGTCGCAAGCAATTCGCTTGGCGTTGGATGTTTGTCCTTCTCCGAGAGCTTCTCATACACCTCGTTCAACAACTTCAACTGCTTCGTTGCTGCATCGCCGATGGCTTGCAGATCGCGCAGCCAGATCACCGCATCCTCCGGCAGTTGCGCGAAGAAGTTCTGTTGGCGCGCGGCATCCTCATCCTGCAGGTCAGGCACGATTACAGCTTCCGCAAGGAACTCCACGGTCAATTGGTCCTGCGGATCGAAGCGGCGCACGCTCTCCACGTTGTCGCCGAACAACTCGATGCGGTAGGGCTTGTCGCTGCCGTAACTGAACACGTCCACGATACCGCCGCGGATGCTGTACTGCCCCGGCTCGTACACGAACTCCACGCGGCTGAAGCCCGTTTCCTCCAACCACTCTTGCAGCGTGTCGATGGGCAGCTCCTCGTGGCGCTTCACCGTGAGCGTGTTGCTCTTCATCTCCTCCTGGCCCATCACGAGCGGCACCAGCGCTTCCGGGTAGGTGACGAGTATGAGCCGCTCCGGCTTCTTCATCAGCGCTTCCAGGACTTCCGTGCGGCTCATACGCTCGCCGTCGTGATGGCCTTCTGGGTCGTAAGGCGAACGGGAAGGAGCGGGGAAGAAGAAGGTGTCCTCATCCTTCGCCTTGCGACTCTCCTTGTCCTTCCCGCGAAGCGCTTCGAGGTCGTTAAGGAAGTAGGCGGCCTCCTCGCGGTCAGTGAGCACGAACACATGCACGCCGCCCATCCGCTCCATCACGGATGCGGCAATGAGCGCCTGCGCCGAACCGATGGTGCCGGCGATCTGCACGCGGGCAGCTTTTTCGCGTAAGCCTTCAGCCACGCGGGCTATGCGGGCATCGGAGCGGTAGAGGGAGAGGAGGTCGGGGAGGGATGTCACTGTGCCGGTGTGGTTATGCGTTGACAGCAAGGGCAAGTGTTTAATTGGCTGGAGGGGCGACCCAGTCCCATATCCCTCTCTTATGATTGAATGTCCAGTGCACAGCTTTTGTAAAGTTCTGGCTGGGGTTTGTGCAACGTATTTCCAACCCTCGGCCCAAGGCAAGTGCGTCCTGTCTTTTTGCTCTATCGTTCAAGCGACGCTGGTGCCGAAGCAACTCATTGTAGAAGAGAACGACTCGATGGAAGATCTCTTCCCACCAGGGATATCGTTCTTGAGTGTGGGGTGCGTGTCTCTTCGGGTCATAGTTCGTGAAGCCGATGCTGTTGTCTGTTATGTAGAACTGACTGTGAGCGACGGCATTACGCACTTGAGACCGATATATGCTCTTCAAGAGGTTGTAGTACTTGGGACATGTTGACTGAAGCGGGTCACGTATCTGAAGTCTGATTAGTTCTTGTCTAGAATCGTCGGGGCCAATTGTGTACTGCCAATTGAATGGCTGGCCTAAAGCAAGCTGGGTATAGTGGTAGAGCTTCTTCAGAATGCGATCTGCTTCCCAGAACCTCAGATAAACCATCATCTCGAACTGAATTGTCTGCCGAATTGCCTTTGCGACGTCGGGGTCCTTCTCCGCTTTATCGAATGTCTCCTTTCGCGACTCGTTTGCTAAGAAGGCCTTTCGATACATGTCGTAGAACTCGTATTGGGTGTGCTCTGCTTCATGATCCCAACCACCCAGTCCAGGGCCGAATCCGTTGTCGATTTCAGTGAATTGCCCGATTTCTGTCAACAAGAGATCCTGAGGGTGATCTAAGTTCCGATAGATGGTCTGAAACAGTTCGGCGACGGCCTCTTCCACCTCCGGTCGAAGCCTTTCGAGAATTTCTTCGAATAGCATGTTTCGGTGATATGGTCACACAAACGCCCGAAACCCGGTGCCGCACATCGCGGGCATCGGGTTCGGGTGGTCAAATGTACCGTCATGGGTTCGCTCAGTATGTAGCTTTTGTCGTATAGCTTTCCGACATGGGGTACGCCTTTTCTCACTCATGGGCAATGACGCGACGTTCTTGTATGCAGGGCGATCGTTTGGAAGGATTTCTACTGCATGAGTTCTTCGTTCAGCACTTACCCTATCGCCTGTCTCAATTGCTCGCATTGAGGAGGTGGGAGGAAGAGCGCCGACAATTAATTCCCTGCGCACAACATCGACGCTTTGCTCCTGCACACGTCGAGGCCACTGCTCTGATGGCTAGAGCTTTCCTTAATCTTCTCGGAGTGTCCTACGCTCCGAACTCCAATCAATTGGTCACGACCAGGTTTAAGGATGATGATTTACGCGCTACCGACTTGGGTGGCAGAATGGTTGACCTCAATAGCTTGAATGAGGCTGACCAGGATATCCTGAAACGTGTCTTGTATCAAGCGAATAAGGCGACCGCCCACATCACTTTCGGCGATTACATGATGGACGGTTGGCAGTGTCTTCCCCGTGGAGTCGATATTGTCTACGAGTTGCTCCGAACACATCTGTATGAACCCGCCGGCTACCCGATGCTGGAGGTGTGGAAGAATCCTGAAGAGGAAGTGGGGTAATTCCCTGCTCACGTTTCCCGCGTCGAGGTGCCTCGTTTCTTGCTGCACATTGAGCCCAACGCCGCGCATTCCGGGCATCGGGTTCGGGAACGGGTGCGAAGCTACGTGTAGCTATTCCTTGATCAGCCGTGCGCTTTCCATTGCTGTCGTGGAAGCGATCTGAACGATGTAGATGCCAGGAGGAAGGTTGCTGATATCGATGTGCGCCACACCCGCCACCTGCGCGCCACGGACGATACGACCCTGTGCATCGAAGATGGTGAGCCTGGCGGGTGCAGGGTCCGTGCGTTCGATGCGCACGTTATCCGTGGCCGGATTCGGGAAGATGCGTGTGCCCGATGTTGGCGCGGCAGTTAGTCCCGTGACGATGACTTGGATCGGTGCCGATGGCGCCGATACGCAACCAGGCCCTTCGGTAACGACCACATGGTAGTTGCCCGGTGCGATGGCCTCCAAGCACAGGTTGTTTCCATCAGGAATGGGTTCGCCGTTAAGGAACCATTGCACAGTGCCGAAGGTGTGGGTGCAGAGGTAGGAGCCGACCTGCTGGATCGCTGGCACGAACGCCATTTGTGGGCAGCCGATCTGCGCCCGGAAAATGTCGCCGTCGTTCGCAGCACCGATCAATGTGCCATCCACGAAGGCCGCATCGCTGAAGGACGAATTCAGAACTTCGGAGATGAAGTTGTTCTCCCAGCTTATTCCACCATCCACGCTGCGCACGGTCTGCCCGGATGATGCGACCGCATAGCCTGTATCGGCATCGGTGAAGAAGATGGCCCGTGTCGATTGTGGCGTTCCACTCATGATCGTCCATGTTTGCCCGCCATCCGTGGTTCTATGAAGTCCTGTCCATCCGCGCTCTTCATCCAGGAAGAAGACCGTGACCTGTCCTGCACTCACCAATGGCCCAAGGTCGGCCCAGGTGATCCCCGCATCCGTTGTTTTGTACAAGCTGGTTCCTTCGCCCACGGCGTATCCGGTGGTTTCCGTCGGGAAGTACATGTCGTACGGGTTGCCAGCCGGTGTGTAGGTCCAGCTGCTGCCACCGTTGGTGGTCCGATAGAACCCGCCGTTCAAATTGCCGCCTGCCACGATATAGGTGGTGGGCGAGAAGGAATGCGTGCAGCGGATCACCACTTGCGGCCGTGATCCAGCAGGTCCATTCTGAACAGTTGCAAAGAAATCGCCGGTATGCGCATTCACTCCTTGGCCACCACCCGATGAACCAGCGCCATCGGACCTGAGATGCACACCGAGACCAATCACATCCGATGCGGCCCAGTGCCTTCCGCCATCGATCGTTCGCACGCCTTCCGTGCTGCCGGCAACAACCCCGATCTGATCATTCGCGAAGCTCATTTTAGTCAAGCCGTTCGGAGTGCCCACGTGTACGATGCTCCACGTTGCACCCATATCCTGCGAACGGTAAACGATCCCGGAAGCACCCATGAGCCCGACGCCCGCCGGTGTGAAACTGAGCGAATGCCGTTCGCGATTGTCGGAGGTTTGCACCGTCCAAGTGGCTCCACCATCGGTGCTGCGAATGATGCGGCTCAATGCACCACAGGCGATCAACGTGTTGCCTTGTACTTCAAGGTCGTTCATGGTGGATGTGGTCGGAGAATTGATCAAGGACCAGGTGTCGCCACCATTCACGGTGCGCAGGATCACGCCCACCGCGCCCACTCCGATCCCATTCATGGCATCCCAGAAATGGAGGTCCTTGATGTTCACCAGTTGCGGAGTGGGCAATTGCTCCCATGTGCTTCCGCCATCAGTGCTGCGCAGGATGTACTGTGCGGCCACTGCGAAGCCGAGTTGATCATCCACGAAGAAGAAGCGTTCGAGCTGAGAGGTGATGCCGCTGTTCTGCAAGGACCATGTAAAGCCCGCATCCTCGGTGCGAAAGATCTTTCCGGTGGAAGTTCCAGCGAATCCAAGCGTGTCGTTCACGAAATGGATCGCGGTGCAATTGCCGATCGACACACCGATGATCGTCACAAGGGGCAGGAAGCTATCAAAGCCATCGATGGTGCGATAGATTTTGCCATTGTTCGCAGCGATCACCCCGCGTTGTGCGTCCCACATCCACAAAGCCCGAGGCATGCCACCAGTGCCCAGGTTATTCGCCTTGCGCTCCCAATGCATGCCGCCGTCACGCGTGGAAAAGATGCCGCCGTGCAGGTCATCGATCATGAAGCCTGTCACCGGGTCGATCATTTTCATGTCTCCCAGACGGTCATCATCCCGAATGGGTGTGACCAAGTGCCATTGCTGGGCGTTGGCAACGGATCCGGACAAGAGGAGAAGGAGGGTTAGCGCGTGCTTCATCGTGATGGATCGCGAAGTTGGGCCGATTCGGTACAACTCGGAAAGGCTTGGGTTCATTCCGCCTGCCACTCGAAGACCCACTCCGTCCGCACCCACTTCTCGCCGGGCTTGGCGAAGGGCAGCGGTTGTTGGAAGGTGGACATGAGTTCCTCCCATTCCTGCACGCGCGGAGGCAGCGATGCCCCGCCACCATCCGTTGCGGCTCCGGTGCTGCTCTCCACGATCATGAATAGCCTGTTGCCTGCGCGATGGATGCTGCATTGCGTGATCCCGCTCGCGCGCAGATGGTCCAGCACCTCGGGCCACACGTTGCGGTGCCAGCGCTCGTACTCAGCGATCAACGCGGGGTCGTCCTTCAGGTCGAGGGCGTAGCAGGTGGTCATGCGGATTCGACTTTTCGAGCGAAGATCAGCACGACTACGAAGCAGGCCTGCGGCGCGAGGTAGGCGAGCTGGATGCCGCTGCTGTCGCTTATGGCTCCCATGATCGGTGGAACAACTGCCCCGCCTACGATACTCATCACCAGCAATGAGCTGCCCAGCTTGGTGTCGCGTCCCAGTCCCGCGATGCTCAGCGAGAAGATCGTGGGGAACATGATGCTCATGAAGAGCTCCACGCCGAGCAATGCGCCCACGGCGATATAGCCACCTGCGGCGACCGCTATTGCGATGAGAACAAGGTTCGCCACGGCGCACCATGCAAGGAGCCGCGCGGCAGTTATCCATTTCATCAACGCCGTTCCGATGAACCTGCCGGCCATGAAGAGCAGCAAGCCGATGCTGAGCATGTAAGCCGCGTCCTTCTCGCCAACTCCGGCGACTTGTCCCGAGAACCGGATGAAGAAGCTGGCCACGCCCACCTGTGCGCCCACGTAGCAGAACTGCGCCACCACGCCGAGCCGCAATCTGCGCCAAGCAAGTGGATCACGATCCGTTGCGCCATCGTTCTCCTCCTTGATCTCCGGCAAGCGCACCAGCAGGAAGAGCAACGCGGCAAGCAGCACGATACCGCCGATGACCAAATAGGGCATGCGCACAGCAAGCGCCTCAGTGGTGAACCAGGCTTCAATGGCCTGCGGATCCATTGTGGCCATCTGCTCATCGGTGAGCGATGCGCCACTGAGGATGAAACGCCCGCCGAACCATGCTGCCAAGGCGGCGCCCAGTCCATTGAAGGCCTGCGCGAAATTCAAGCGACGCGGCGCGGTGGTCGGATCGCCCAGCACGCTGATGTACGGGTTGGCCGCCGTCTCCAGGAAGGTGAGCCCGCTGGCGATCACGAAGAGCGCGCCCAGGAAGAAGGGATACGATTGCTGTGTGGCGGCAGGCCAGAAGAGGAAGGCGCCCGTGGCGAAGAGCAGCAAGCCGCCCACGATGCCCATGCGGTAGCCGAAGCGTTTCATCAGCGCACCGGCGGGCAATGCCATCACGAAGTAGGCGATGAAGAAGGCGCTGTCCACGAGCGCGCTGCGCATGTCGTTCAGATGAAGCGCCTTGCGCAGGTGAGGGATGAGGATGGGGTTGAGGTTGTGCGCCAGGGCCCAGAGGAAGAAGAGGCCCGTGACGAGGACAATGGCGATGCGAGATCCCTGTTGCATGGTCAGAGGTCTCCCCGGCGTATCGTGAGTTGCATCGCTTCATCCAACGGCTCTTCTCGAACTAGCACGAGATATCCCCCGCCTCCAGCGCCGCTCAACTTCCAACCGAGTGCATTCGGTGCGTGCTTGGTTATCGTCGCGCGGATGCCATCATCCACCATGCTCGGGAACATCGCCACCTGCGCGTCGAAGGACCGGCGGAAGGCATTGCCGAACGCGACGATATCCTTCGCCATGATCGCATGCCAGCAATCGGCGGCGGCAGAGGCGAGGGCTTTCGCACCAGCTGCATCGATGCTCGTAGCGGACAGCACATTGAAGCCTTCCTGACTTGGACCGAGCGGGACGAGATGCAAGTGCTTCTCGATGAAGTTGAGCACGTCGTCATCCAGCACGCTCTCGATCCTTGTGGGCCAATACCCGCCCTCGTAGTGCAGTCTGTTCAAGCCGGGAAACACGATGCCGATGCTGTCCTGCGAGCCGCTCACTTCCACGGTGCCGGGCGGATTCTCGTAGCTGAAGAGGATGCGAGCCTGCTGCTCGCGGTCGCCATCAGGCAGGTGCGTGCGCCAGAGTTCGATGGCCCTGCGCCGCGTGCTGCTGCTCATGCCGCTACGATCATTGAAGGCATGCGTGGGCTCGATGCTGATGGTGAGCACGCTGCCGGGATGATGCTTCGAGACGTAGGGCTGATCGAGCCAGCCGCCTGCCAGGTCCAGCCGGAAGGGGATGCTGCTCTCTTCGCGGAGGGCCGTGGTGCTGCGGGCCTTCAAGCCTGCATGCGGCGTACGCTCGAGCACGATGTACCGGGCGCCGTGCTGCTTGCACAGTTCCGCCTTCGCTTCGGCATGACCGTCGGTGTTCACCACGAGGAAATCGGGCTTCACACGCTCGAACTCCGGCACGAAGTCCATTTGCCCGCTGCCTGAACCAATATGCACGGCATGCACGCAGGAGAGCGCCTCCAGCATGTACTTGCGTTCGTTCTGGTCGTTCACCGTCCAGCGCTTCTTCAGCGCATGGATCGTGGCATCGCTGCCGATGCACACGTGCAGCTCGCCATATTCCGCCGCGCTCTTCAGGAAGGCCACGTGCCCGCTGTGCAGCAGGTCGAAGCAGCCGGAGACGAAGACGCGGGGCATCGGACAAGGATAGCCATCGCCTCATTAGCCGGAGCAACCGAATAGATGATCAGTGACCCGGTCCTGGAAAGATGAACGTCTCGGTCCGGCGCGCCCTCTGACCAGCCGGTTCAGTGAACGATGATTCGCTCCAGCTGCTTCCCGTGAGCTCCAGTGAGCCGTACGATGTAGCTGCCTGGCACCAAGTGAGCCAGCGATACGCTTTCCATCCGCGACCGCTGAATAGTCTCTTGCCAGTGCACCTTGCCAAGCGCATCGATGATCTCGAGTTGATCGAACGCGCCGGGATCAGGCAAGTCGATGAAGAGCACTTCATCGGCTGGGTTCGGGTAGATGCGAGCGCTAGGGCTTCGATCCACTTCAGCAACACTTACGGTTAGTTGCTGGAAGGCCACGCCTAGCAAGGCCGCTGCGATCGGCCCACGCGGAGCGTTGTTGCGGTTGATAGCGATGGAGAGCGTTACGCTGTCCGCATCGGTGTGGATGGTCAGCTGCGTGAAGCCATTGATGTCGCCGCCGTGGCCGTAGTATGTGCGGCCGCCGAAGGAGTACCGCATGGTGCCATAGCCGTATCCTGTTGCGCCACCGCCCATGTTCACGTTGATGCATGTGCGCATGGTGTCGAGCCAATTCTCGGCGACAAGCTCACCGGTGAAGAGCGCGCGGTTGAATCGGGCCACGTCCCACGGCGTGCCTACCATGGCGCCAGCGGTGTACACCATGCTCGAGAAGGAGGTGCCTAGGAAGTAGGTCATATCGTCGGTGTAGCTGTTGGGTGCGCTCAACGAACTCCAACCCGGAACAAGGGGGCCCGGAAGCGCATCATCCGGACGAAAGGCGGTTCTGCTCAAGCCCAGCGGTGCAAGGATGCGTGTATTGAGCACTTCGTGGAAGGGCTGCCCGGTGGCTTCTTCGATGATCATCCCCAGCACGATGAAGTTGGTGTTGGAATAGGCGAAGCCTGCGCCTTGACCAGTCTGCGGATTGGAGCCGAAGGTCTCAAGCGCGAGCACAGGGTCCCAGTTGTAGTTCGGGTTCAATAGCCAAGAGTTGGCTGCGTTCGGATTGGCAACGATATCGGCCAAACCACTGGTGTGCCGCAGCAGATGGCGGATGCGGATGTTGCTCGGCACATAGGTCAAAGGCGGCAAGTAGTCACCTACGGTTTCATCCAAGCCGATCACGCCTTCCTCCACCAATTGCATGGCAACTGCCGCTGTGAAGTGCTTCGTGATGCTCGCCAACTGGAAGAGGTAAGCCGTATCCATCTGCGCTTGCGAATAGATGTTGGCCACGCCCGAAGCGCCATTCCAGAAGCGATTGCCGGGCAGTAGCAGAGTAGCCGAGATCCCAGGCACGTTGTAATTGTTCACGCATGAATCGAGCTTCGCTTGCAGTGCGGCTGCGAAGGCGGGAGACACTGGTGATTGTGCGCGGCTCGGAATGCCACGGAACGGAATGGCGATGAGGAGCAGAAGGGCGTAGTGCGTGCGCATGTCTCGGGGGTTGTTCTGCAAACCAAGTCTGCCATTCGCAGGCATCGCTTGTCAGAACCTGCTCGATTGCTCTCGCCAGGCCGCGGGAGGCAATCCATACGCTTTGCGGAACGCCTTGGTGAGCGAAGGCGCATCGGCGAAGCCGCTGCATAGCGCAACGTCCAGCACTCCTGTGTTGCGCGATTCAAGCAGCCGAGCGGCGTGATGCAGGCGCACATCGCTCAAGTACTTATGCGGTGTGCGGCCATGCACTTGGCGGAATGCACGGAAGAAGTGGAACTCGCTCATGGCGGCAGCGCTGGCCATCATGGTCACATCGATGCGCTCGGCGAAGGAGTCGTGGATGAACTGCCTGGCGCGCTCCACGCCGCGCAGCAATTCCTTACGAGTTGAAGCGCGTGCGGCTTTGACCTTCCGCAGCAGTGGCAGCACAGCGCTTTGGTCTGCCACATAGGCCTCCGCGAGTTGCAGATACACCTCCTGCGGAACGGAGCCATCCGCGAACGAATCTTCGCGAAGTGATTCGGCCAGCGCGCATATGATTCGCCCGGTGCGCGTGGTGCTTGCCGTGTGCGTGTTCTCCAGGAACTCTGTGCTGTTGAAGTAATCGAGCATTGTGTGCCGCTCCAATTCGTCTGGCCGGGCCATGGCGGTCACCATGCCATCGATCATGGAAGGCGGAAGGTCGGCGCACAAGCCGATCACGGGGCGCTTGCTATCAATCAGCGCACGGCCTGTGCCCGAGGGATTCGCAATAAGACACTGCCCAGCAGCAACGGTGAATGGGCGTCCATTCACCCAATAGCGCTCTTCGCCGCGTAGCACATACTTGATTGCATGCCCGCGGAATTGCATCTGCTTATCCAACTCATTCAGCCTGGAGAAAATGAGCAAAGGGCCAGGTGGTAGCGCCCGTGGTCGGCCCAGCATCCGTTGATCCAATACGCCGTACATGCGGGCAAGTTGCTGCGCGTTCGGCTTGGCCAATACGGCGATTCGCGAAAGGCCATCCGGGGTGGGGGAACGGCAACCGTTCGTCATTTCATCTGCTTCGAGCCATAGACCGAGCACAGCCTCGGTCATGCGTGCTGCCGTTCCGCTTACGCCGATGTTGAATTGACCGGGTGTCGAAGACTATTATTCGCGATGCTTCAGTCATGCAGCACTTAACCTTCGGCGTGCGAAGAATTGCTTCGGGTCACGGCGACTGCCATGGACTAACGAAAGTTCTATTGACACTGATTGCTTGGCTCGGCTCCTTTGCGAGCAAATCCTTCCCGATGCGTCCAGCATTTCTACTCACTCCCGTTTCAGCCGTGCTTTTCAGCGTCTCGTTGCATGCGCAGCCTGGCGCGCTCAACACCAGCTTCGGTGTTGACGGCAAAGTGCTCATCGCAGCAGGCAGTACCGACGAGGGCGATAATCCGAGAGCGGTCGTGGTACAGCCCGATGGCCGCATCGTGGTCGTGGGCTATGTGTTCCCGATGAGCCAACTGAGCTGGGGCTATGTAGCGCGACTGATGCCCAACGGCGCGTTGGACGCGAGTTTCGGTAGCGGCGGTATCGTCTCGTGGATTCCGCCCACCGGTACGCTGCAGATCAATGCAGTCGCTATGCAGACTGATGGCAGATCCTGCTCGGTGGCGCGAAAGGCACCGCGGCGGTCACCACCACGCAAGATGCTTGGTTCGGGCGGTTGAACACGGACGGGACAATCGATGCTGGCTTCGGCGTTGGAGGTGAACGTGTTCTCGCGTTGAGTACGAGCACTGATTATGTCATAGGTGTTGGGGTTGCTGCTGATGGAGCCATCTATGGCCACATCCATAGCGGACCGCCTTCGAACGCGCCAGCTTGCATGGCACGCTTGACGTCCGAAGGACAGACCGACGCATCGTTCAACGGCAACGGTGTGCGCTGCAATCTGTACGGCGGCAATTCGGGCAACTCCATCGGCGGCATTGCGGTGCGCTCGGATGGTGCGGCGCTCGGTGCAGGTTCGGTAAGCGGTGGGAAGGTGGCGGCTGTCCTCGCCAATGGACAGTTCGATTCGGGATTCGGCACCTCGGGGTTGGCGACATCGCCCGCTGGAACGAATGCATGGCGCACATCGGGCATCGGCATCCGCTCTGATGGCCGCATCCTCGTGACCACCTGGAAGCCCACATCACCCTTTAGCATTCAGCTCGCGCAGTTGATGCCCGATGGTTCACCAGATCCTTCTTTCGGGACCGATGGCTTGGCCTTGTTCACGCCACAGGGCATGAACATCTCCACATGGATGTCGAATGCTGTGATCTATCCCGATGGCCGCATCATCATCTCCTGGGGCCGCTTCAATTCAGTGGCGAGCGAACTGGATCATGCCGTGAGCTGGTTCAATGCGGATGGATCACCGCATGCCATAGGCACGGTCATTACGGATCTGGGCCCCAATAGCAGTGATCAGGACAATGCCAGAGGCTTGGCGATGGCTCCGGGTGGAGACATCATCGCGCTTGGATCATTCGTGGAATCCTCTGGCGGTACCGCGGTGTTGCGCTTCAACGGCGACTTGAACACGTCTTCAATCGCAGAAGAGATCAATGCCTTCGCGTTGCGCGTGTTCCCGAATCCGGCCAATGAAATGCTGCGCGTTGAATGGCCCGGCGAAGCGCGCATTGAACGGGTCGTGGTACGCGATGCCTCAGGTCGTGTTGTTCCATCCAATGCGCGGATCACGTTGAGCGCCGCGTGCATCGAACTCGCTGGAATGGCGAGCGGACCTTATTTCGTTGAGGTTGTTGTGGGAGACAGGATGCTACGCCGATTATTCGTGGTGGAGCGCTAGCGGAGGTGTGCGGCCTATTGCACGCCACCAAGACCTGCGCTCTGTGACACCTTGCCATTGGAGAACATTCGCGGCTAAGGGCAAGGCGCCTTCGCGTTCAGCACTTCATCGCCGCCTCCACCATGTTCTTGCTCCCGATGAACAGCGGGCAGCGCTGGTGCAATTCAGTGGGCTTCAGGTCAAGGATGCGCGTATTGCCATCGGTAGCGGCGCCGCCGGATTGCTCGGCGAGGAACGCGAGCGGGTTGGCCTCATATAGCAGGCGCAGCTTGCCTTTCGGTGCTTTCTGCGTGCCCGGATAGAGGTACACGCCGCCTTTCAGCAGGTTGCGGTGGAAGTCGGCCACCAGGCTTCCGATGTAGCGTGAGCTCATCTTCTTCTGCTTGCAGGCATCGATGTAGTTGCGCACTCCGTCGCTGAACTCGTACCAGTTGCCCTCGTTGATCGAGTAGATCTTGCCTTCGACAGGTGTCTTCATGTCGGGATGGCTCAGGCAGAAGGTGCCGATGCTGGGATCCAGCGTGAAACCGTTCACGCCGTGGCCGGTGCTGTACACGAGCATCGTGCTGCTGCCGTAAACGATGTAGCCCGCCGCTACCTGGGCGCTACCGGGCTGCAAGAAGTCATCCAGTGTCGCCTTCGGGCCGGTGCTCACGCGCTTGTATATGCTGAAGATCGTTCCGATGCTCACGTTCACATCGATGTTGCTGCTGCCATCGAGCGGATCCATCGTCACCACGTACTTGCCCCCGTTATCGAAATGAACGATGTCGTCGTCCTCCTCGCTCGCCACGGCGCAAACCGCTCCTTGCGTGCGCATCATCCTGATGAACAGATTATTGGCGTAGACATCCAGCTTCATCTGCTGCTCGCCCTGCACGTTCTCGTTGCCGGCGGCGCCGAGGATGTCGGCCATCAATCCGGCCTTGTTCGCTTCGCGGCTCACGATCTTGGCGGCCAGGCGGAAGGCGGTGAGCAGGCTGCTGAGGTCGCCGGTGGAGCCCGGGAAATCGGACTGGCGTTCTACGATGAACTCGGATAGGGTCTTGATGTCGGCCATGTCGATCAGGTAATCAGACGATCAGAAGCTTGATGCCGTCCGGATGCAAGCGCAAAGATGCGGTGCTGCTTTCTTTGTTGCCTATGAACGTTGTCATTCGAAGGGCGGAAGCGCGCGACGTGCCCCGCATGCTGGACCTGGTGAAGGAACTGGCCGTGTTCGAGCGCGCGCCCGACGAAGTGACCGTGACCTTGGAGCACATGCTGGACGCGGGGTTCGGCCCGCAGCCGGTTTGGGTGGGTTGGGTAGCGGAGGTAGACGGCGTGATTCAAGGAATGGCGGTGTGCTACGAGCGTTACTCCACTTGGAAGGGCCGAAGGCTCTATCTGGAAGACATCGTTGTGACCGAAGCCGCGCGTGGCAAACGATTGGGCGAGAAGCTATTCTTGGAGTGCGTGCGTTATGCCGTTCAACAGGAATACAAC